>NHBH01000001.1:1200000-1800000 GCA_002168225.1 Micavibrio sp. TMED2 | reverse complement strand
CGCAACGGTGTGGTGCAGCGCTTCACCGTGGCGCCTGAGGATGCAGGCCTGACCAGAGCCAGCGCCAATGCGGTACGCGGTGGCACGCCGGAACACAATGCCGCCGCGCTCAAGGAACTGCTGAATGGCGCCAAGGGTGCTTACCGCGATATTGTGGTACTGAACGCAGCGGCGGCGCTGATCGTCGCCAATCGGGCTGCCGACCTCAGGACCGGGGTCAGCTATGCCCAGACAGTACTTGATAATGGTGAGGCAAAGGCCAAACTTGATGCCCTGATCACGGCAACGGCGAACTGACCCATGGCAACTGTTCTCGATGAAATCTGCGCCGTCAAACGCAAGCATGTGGCCGCCTGCAAGGAACAGGTGTCACTGGTCACGCTTGAAGCACGGCTCGATCAGGCACCGCCGGTACGCGGCTTTGCCCGTCAGTTGCAGGATGCGGCAGCCAATGACGGCTATGGCCTGATCTGTGAAATCAAGAAAGCATCGCCGAGCAAGGGCCTGATCCGGGAGGATTTTGACCCGCCGGTATTGGCGCAGGCCTATGAACAGGGCGGTGCCACCTGCCTGTCGATCCTGACCGATGAACCGTATTTTCAGGGTGCCGACGCCTATCTGGTCGCTGCCCGTGCTGCCTCCAATCGCCCGGTGCTGCGCAAGGACTTCATGGTCGATCCCTATCAGATCGTGCAATCCCGCACCCTCGGTGCCGACTGCATTCTGCTGATTATGGCTGCGCTCAGCGATGCGGAAGCGGCAACCATGGCGAGCCTTGCCCGCTCTCTCAACATGGATGTGCTGGTCGAAGTGCATGACGGTGAGGAACTGGACCGTGCGCTGGCACTCGACACGCCACTGATCGGTATAAACAACCGTAATCTCAAGACCTTGTCCGTCGATGTGGAGACAACCATACGTCTGGCCCCTGCCGTGCCGAAGGATCGGTTGCTGGTATGCGAAAGCGGCCTTGGCGATGGTGGCACGCTTGCCCGAATGCATGAGCATGGTGCCGGTGCCTTCCTGATCGGGGAGTCCCTGATGCGACAGGCGGATGTTGCCGCAGCCACCCGCGCCTTTCTGCCGGAAACCACCTTACAGGCCGCCGCATCGTGAGCGGACAGGACAACAAGCTTAGCCATATCGGCGCCGATGGTGCCGCTCGCATGGTCGATGTCAGCGACAAACAGGTGACCAAACGCACCGCCATTGCCAAGGGCTCTGTCCGGATGTCTGCCGACACCCTGAAGCTGATTACCGACCAGAAGATCAGCAAGGGCAATGTTATCGATACCGCCCGGCTTGCCGGCATCATGGCGGCCAAACGCACCGGCGACCTGATCCCGCTCTGCCACCCGTTGCCGCTGCAGCATGTGGATCTGGATATTGTGCCGGATGATGCCTTGCCCGGCCTGCAGGTAACGGCAACCGCCACCATTACCGCCCGGACCGGGGTGGAGATGGAGGCCCTGACGGCGGTATCGCTGGCCTGTCTCACCATCTATGACATGGTCAAATCAGCCGACAAGTCACTGGTGATAAATGATATTCGCCTGACCTATAAGGATGGCGGCAAGTCCGGCACCTATCGGGCCGATGAGGCATGAACAGCAGCGCATCGTTCCTGAGCGTTGAGGCAGCGCGCGAGCGCATACTCGACCTGATCCAGCCGATACCCGGGATTGAGACCTTACCTCTCGCCAAGGCCCATGGCCGGGTTCTGGCGACAAGCCCAGCCGCACGGGTAACCCAGCCGCCTGCCCCGGTTTCAGCCATGGATGGCTATGCCATGCATGCCGAAGACGTACCGGTTGCCGGTACTGAACTCCGGCTGGTTGGGATCAGCCAGGCCGGAACACCTTTTGACGGCGACGTGCCGCGCGGTACTGCGATCCGCATTCTGACCGGTGCCGTGGTCCCGGCTGGGGCGACAACAGTGGTCATGCAGGAAGAAACGGCGGTCATCGCCGATGACATGATCCGCATCGACATCATACCTGCTGCCGGTGCCAATATCCGTGCCGCCGGCCAGGATTTCAGCGCGGGAGAGACACCGCTAGCTACAGACAAGCAACTGACTGCACGGGATATTGGCCTGCTTGCGGCGATGAACGTGCCCCAGGTGGATGTCCGCCGGAAACCGGTCGTTGCCATTCTTGCGACCGGTGACGAGATCAAAACACCCGGCAGTGCCCTGAAACCCGGTGAGATTGTCGGCAGCAGCGGCCCGGCACTGGCCGCCATGCTGGAAAGCTGGGGTTGTGAAGTACGGGATATGGGCATTGCCGCGGATAATCACGAGGCGCTTGCCGCCGGGCTGAAGGCCGCACTGGGTGCCGATCTGCTGCTGACCACAGGCGGTGTCAGTGTCGGCACCCATGACCTTGTGCGCGATGCCCTTGCCGGTTTTGCCGCCGGTGCGGATGGCAAGCTCGACTTCTGGCGCATCGCCATGCGACCCGGCAAACCGCTGATGCTTGGCCGACTTGGCGATCTGCCGGTGATTGGCCTGCCGGGCAACCCGGTATCGTCGATCGTCTGCGCCCTGCTTTTTGCCTGGCCAGCGATCCGCAAGCTGCGCGCGCTGACCGACATAACCCTGCCAACCAGACCGGCTCGATTGCTGAAACCGCTTGCCGCCAATGGCCAGAGAGAACATTACATGCGGGCCATGTTCGAGCGGGATAAAGATGGTCAGATACACGTCAAGGTGTTTGAAAGTCAGGACAGTGCACGCATGAGTACGCTTGCCCATGCCGACGGGTTGTTAATCCGGCCAATCAACGACCCGGCGCAAGATATTGGTGCGCAAGTAACAATCCTTGATTTCGCTGATTTCAACCTGCTCTAGACCACTAAAAAACCGCAGAATCCCTTGGCGCGGCATCAGCGAATCGCTAGAGTAAGCGATCGGTGAATTGCCACGATAAATAAGCCCGGCGGAAATTTTTCCAATCCTTGCTGGACAAATCAAAAGAACTTATGTAGAACAAAATTGTTTTGCATTTGTTCGTGAATTGTACCCGATCTGACTATTCATAAATCCGGCCCTCATCCGGGATCAGGTCATAAGAGGTTATGTCATGTTGACCAAGAAGCAGGCTGAGCTGCTGAAATTCATCTGCTCGCGCGTCGATGTCGATGGCATCCCGCCTTCCTTCGATGAAATGAAGGATGCGGTGGGCCTCAAATCCAAATCCGGTATTCACCGTCTGATCTCTGCGCTGGAGGAACGTGGCTTCATCCGTCGCCTGCCCCATCGCGCCCGTGCGCTTGAGGTTATCAAGCGCCCCGATGGCAGCGCCAATACGGTTGCCGCCTCTGCCCCGGCATCTGCCTCATCCGCCGCGTCCCAGGCCCCGGTATTCAACACCCCGGCTCCGGCCAATGATGACAGCACTGCTTTTGATGTGCCGATGATGGGTCGTATCGCCGCCGGTACGCCGATTGAGGCTATTCGGCAGGTCGACAACCATGTCAGCATCCCCGCCTCCCTGATCAACGCCAATATCGAAGAGGTCTATGCCCTCGAGGTAGCCGGTGACAGCATGATCGAGGCCGGTATTCTCGATGGCGATACCGTGCTGATCGAACGCTGCACCAGTGCCCATAACGGCACCATTGTGGTTGCCCTCGTCGAGGGTGAGGAAGTGACCCTCAAGCGGTTGCGCAAGAACGGCAGCGCCATTGCCCTTGAGCCCGCCAACCGGGATTACGAAACCCAGCTGTTCAGCGCTGATCAGGTGCAGGTACAGGGTCGCCTCATCGGCCTCATGCGCCAGTACTGATCCTGCAGCAGGTCACCTAACGCGTTTGCTGCCCTGATGCCCAAGGGCGATTGCCGATCAGGTCACGTACCGTGCGCACCACAAGCGTCCCGTCCTTGTCATATAGTGCCAGCCCCTGACTGCCGCGCAGGTCATTGCGGGTGATCATTTGGCTCGCCTTGCACCGATGGCTGCCGGTATGGGGCAAGAGAATGACTGCCGCCATGCCGCAATCCTCGAATATCAGTCCATGGGTTCTGGCGATACCGATCACCGGCTCATTGCCCTCGCGCACAATGCAGCCATCACCGTCACAGCGGATCAGGTCGCTTGTCTGTTCTGCCGTATTCCAGTCGGTGATTTCGGCATCGGCCAGATGCTGCCCCCATTGCCCGGCCATGAAGCTGTTGCGCCGGGTCTGGGACAGATAGAGGCCGTGTTGCGCCATATCCGTGATACCGATCAGGTCACCATCCTCACTGGCCAGCAATCGCGGCACCGGCTGCCACGGTGTGACCGTTAGTGTGATCCCGGCAAGGGCAAGACACAGCAACCCGACCGGCAGCATTCGGGCCAGCGCCAGCAATGTCAGCAGCACAACCGCACCGACCACAGCGGGTTTGACCGCCAGTGTCGCGAGACTGGCGTATGGCATGGCGGCAATATCCGCCGAGACCTGCAACAGCAGGTCAATGCCATAGCCCATGGCCAGCAACGGCCAGTGCTCAAGTCCCATCGGCATCAGCAACAGGCTAACCATACCGGTCGGGATAATCCATAGCGATGCCAGCGGCACACCGATCAGATTGCCGACGAGACCGAAGGTGGCTACCTGCTGGAAGTGATAGATGGCAAAGGGCGCGGTCGCGAGGCTGGCGACAATGGTGGTGATACATAGCCCCAGAACAAACCGCGCCAGCTTGGGCATCGCCCCTTGCCCCGGATTTTGCAGCCATACCCAGCCCTTTGCCTTAAAGAACTGATAGGTGACGATCAGCGCCGTCACGGCAGCAAATGACATCTGGAAGCTGGGTCCGGTTACCGCCTCGGGCCGGAACAGAATCAACAGAATGGCCGCCACCCCTACCAGCCGCAGGCTGAACGGATCACGGTCGAGCCAGATCGCCCCGATCCCGAGGCTGACCATGATAAACGCCCGGATCGTCGGCACCGGCGCCCCGGCCAGCAGCACATAGATTGCCGTCCCCAGCAGGGCTATCGCAGCGCTGTATTTCTTGATCGGATGGCGCAAGGCAAAACCCGGCATTGCCGCCAGCAACAGGCGACACATCAGAAACAGCCAGCCTGACATGACCCCAAGATGCAGGCCGGATATGGCGAGCAGATGCGCAATGCCGGCCCGGCGGATGGTGTCGTAGGTCTCATCCGATATACCGCCACGCTGACCGGTCAGGAGCGCGGTTGCGACCGCACCGCTCTCATCCGGCAAGGTGGCGCGTGCCGCCAGTGCAATCCGCTGACGCGCCGCCTCGACATGGGACCAGAACCCCGAACCCTGATACTCACCAACGGCCTGCAGCTTGCCGATGCTGAAGCCCACAGCACCGATCTGCTCATAAAACAGGTGCCGGGCGAAATTGTATCCGCCGGGTAGCGCTGGCCCCGGCGGTGGCCGCAGAATGGCGCGCAGGGAAACCGTCCGCCCCGGCACCAGAACCGTCTCATCCTCACCGGCCATACTGGCCGACATGCTGACCCGTACCCGCCCTGGTGTTATCTCCGGTTCCATACTGATAATCGCCACATCGGCAAGGGTCAGACGGATACGCTTGTCCTGATATTCCACATGGGTAATCTCGCCGGCCACCGTGACGGGTCGGGTTTCCTCGGCCAGTACCGGCCCTGCCACGATGCGGGTACGGATCTGTGCCGCCGAAAACCCGACAGCAACCAGCAGCAGGGCGACAAGCGCACTGTTGATGCCCTGACGTGCCCAGACCCGGTCGCTGACAGCCAGGAGCGTCACGAGCAACAGGAATGCCAGCAACGGTCCGCTCCAGACCGGTGGCTCGAATAACAGGGCGAAGTAGACGCAGACACCGGTCATCAACCCTGCCGGGGTCCAGACATACCAGCGGGATGCCCATTGATCCGGTCGGGGCAGAAACCAGTCGTGCAGCCATTGCTCCCGTCGGATCAACAGGCCACGGCGTATCGACCGCGCGAGCCGTCCGGCGCGGGATTGCCGCAGCTGTTGATCGAATGGTTCATCAAGTGGCATGAATGCCGACCCCGGTGGTATCGATGCCACCAGCCTGTTTGCCAGAACGCTGGCATATCGTTGAATTTTCTGGCACTACCCCAGCCAGTCCCCCATCCCGTTATATTAGAAAACGCCTGCCATGTCTGTTGTTACGCGCTTTGCTCCTTCCCCAACCGGTTTCCTGCATATTGGCGGTGCCCGCACCGCGCTGTTCAACTGGCTGTTTGCCAAACATCATGGCGGCAAATGCGTGTTGCGGATCGAGGATACCGACCGCGAACGCTCGACCGATGCGGCGATTCAGGCAATTCTCGACGGCCTCGACTGGTTCGGCCTCGATTTCGATGGCGAGCCCGTGTTCCAGTACGCCCGGCGCGACCGCCATGCCGAGGTGGCCAATCAGATGCTGGCGGAAGGCAAGGCCTATTACTGCTATGCCACGGCTGAGGAGCTTGACGCCATGCGCGAGGCGCAACGGGCGGCGGGCGAACAGGTCCGCTATGACGGACGCTGGCGTGACCGCGATTCATCGGAAGCACCAGCAGGGCAGAAGCCTGTCATCCGCCTGAAAGCCCCACAGGTCGGCGAAACTGTGATCAACGATGCCGTTCAAGGTACTGTTACCATTGCCAATTCACAGATGGACGACATGGTCCTGCTGCGCTCTGACGGCACCCCGACCTATATGCTTTCCGTTGTCGTGGATGATCATGACATGGCGATTACCCATGTGATCCGCGGCGATGACCACCTGACCAATGCCTTCCGCCAGAAGCAGATTTATGACGCCATGGGCTGGGATGTGCCGGTTTTTGCTCATATTCCACTGATCCATGGCCCGGATGGCAAGAAGCTGTCCAAGCGACACGGCGCCCTCGGCCTGCAGGATTACCGCGGTATGGGCTTCCTGCCTGAAGCCATGCGCAACTATCTGCTCCGTCTCGGCTGGGCTCATGGGGATGATGAGATCATCACCACTGACCAGGCAATCGAGTGGTTTGACCTCGACGGTGTCGGGCGTGGACCGGCTCGCCTTGATCTGGCCAAGATGGAATCGGTCAACAGTCACTACATGACCCAATCCGATACCACCCGGATCAGCGATCTGGTTATTGCCCGGCTGGCAGAACTCGGCACCACCCCGACTGAAATACAGAAAACATGGCTGGCAGAGGCCATGCCCTTGCTGATCGAACGTCACAGCACCATCAATGAAATTGCTGATAACGTTGGTTATTTCACCGCCACACGCCCGATCCCGCTGGATGAGAAAACCGGCAACATGGTTACCGCCGATAATGCCGATCTGTTTGCTGCCATCCGGCAGACGGTGAGCGATCTCGACCCGCTGACCGAGGACAGTTTGAGTGAGGCGATCAAGGCGCTGGCAGCAGAAAAGGAACTCAAGATGGGCAAGGTCGCCCCCCTGCTCCGTGCCAGCCTCTGCGGCACCATGCAGGCACCGTCTATTTTTGCACTTGCGGCCATTCTCGGCAAAGACGAATGCCTCGCCCGTATCGATGATGCGCTGGCCCGTATCGGCTGAAGTTTCCGGGGTTTTACAGCATTTGCGGCATAAGCCGGGGTGCGGCGATATAGTATGTCTGGCGTCAAAGCCGATTGGCTATTATGGTGCACAGCAATATATTCTGTTTATCGGCACCTGAACCGCCGACACCCAACTGACCCAAAGGCAACCCCTGCTTAACCATTCAGGGGCTATAACAGCCATCCCGGGCAGCTTTTCGAGGAAGGACTTTAACAATGAGCCAGAGCGCACCAGCCAATGCAAACGGCGATGTCGCCAAGGATACCGCGCGCGTTACCGATGGTAACAGCGGCAAGGATTACGATTTCGGTATGCTTCATGGCAGCTTGGGACCGAGCGTCATCGACATTCGCAAGCTGTATGGCCAGACTGACCTGTTCACCTTTGATCCCGGCTTCACCTCCACTGCGTCCTGTGAATCCAAGATCACCTTCATTGACGGCGACAAGGGTGTCCTGCTGCATGGCGGCTATCCGATCGAGGATCTGGCTGAAAACGCATCATTCCTCGAAGTCTGCTATCTGCTGCTCGAAAACGAGCTGCCGAACGAACAGCAGAATGCAGAGTTCACGAACAACATCACCTATCACACCATGGTGCATGAGCAGCTGAACTACTTCTTCCGCGGCTTCCGCCGGGATGCGCACCCGATGGCCGTCATGTGCGGTGTCGTCGGTGCCCTGTCTGCCTTCTATCATGACAGCCTCGATATCCGTGATCCAAAGCAACGGGAAATTTCCGCCCATCGCCTGATCGCCAAGATGCCGACCCTGGCCGCCATGACCTACAAATACAATCTGGGTCAGCCATTCGTCTATCCGCGCAATGATCTGGATTACTCCGAAAACTTCCTGAACATGATGTTCTCGGTCCCGGCCGAGGAGTACAAGGTCAATCCGGTTCTCGCCCGCGCAATGAACAAGATCCTGATCCTGCACGCCGATCACGAACAGAACGCTTCTACCTCAACGGTGCGCCTCGCCGGTTCTTCCGGTGCCAATCCGTTTGCGGTTATCGCTGCCGGTATCGCCTCGCTCTGGGGTCCGGCACATGGCGGCGCCAACGAAGCCGTGCTCAAGATGCTGCAGGAAATCGGCAGCAAGGACCGGATTCCGGAATTTATCAAACGTGCCAAGGACAAGGACGATCCGTTCCGCCTCATGGGCTTCGGTCACCGGGTCTACAAAAATTTCGATCCGCGCGCCAAGGTCATGCGCCAGTCCTGTCACGAGGTTCTGGACGAGCTCGGCATCCGCGACGAGCCGCTGCTTGAACTGGCCATGGAGCTGGAGCGCATCGCTCTTGAGGACGAGTACTTCGTCGAGAAGAAACTCTATCCGAATGTCGATTTCTATTCCGGCATTATCCTGAAGGCGATGGGCATTCCGGTCAGCATGTTCACCGTGCTGTTCGCCGTCGCCCGTACCGTCGGCTGGGTTGCCCAGTGGAAAGAGATGATCGAGGACCCGGGCCAGCGTATCGGTCGCCCTCGCCAGCTCTACACCGGTTATGCCGAGCGTGAGTTCGTACCACTCGACAAACGGGGTTAAGCGCGCCATATCGTCAAGTTACGATGACAAGCAAACCCGTACAGGCCCGTATTCTGATGTCCCCGCCCCATGCCCATAACAGGCATCGCGGGGGCACGCGGCCTCACCAACGCAACTATCCGCAATCACCGGTTGTCTGGAAATGGCGCATTGGCCTGAAAGGTCGTGCGATCAATGACAACCCGACCCCGATCAGGGTTATTGTCCGACGGCTGCTGAAGGCAGCACTAACCGCCATCATCATTACCTCTGTCTTCATGATGCTGAGCTAAATCAGGCCGTGGCTGATTCTGATGCGATCAGGCCGAGGATGGTATCGGCGGCCTGATCAGCCGGGGTCAGATGCCCCAAGCCGAGGTCATGACCGATCTGGGCATAGCCAGCCATGATCGCCTCGCGCCGTTCCTTATTCTCGATCACCGCATAAAGTTCATCGGCGAGCCGTTCCGGCGTGCAGTTTTCCTGCAGGCATTCGGTAATCAACTCACGGTCGAGAATGACATTGGGCAGACCGACATATTTGGTTACCGCCATGCGCCGGAAAATCTCTGCCGAAATCGGATGACCGCGATAGGCGAGCACCGCCGGCAATTTGGTCAGAGCCAGTTCGAGCGAGACCGTACCCGATGCCGCCAGCGCCGCCGTTGATGAGGCCATGGCGGCATATTTGTCAGCCGCACTCGTGGTCACGATCACAGGCATGCTCCAGCCCGCAACCCGTTGCTTTACCTTCTCCCCGACGCTGGAGACGGTGGGCAACAGCACTTTGAACGGCCCGATCCGCTCCTTAAGCTTGACCAGCGCCTCATGGAACACCGGCAGCAGGCGATCAACCTCGCTGTTGCGGCTGCCCGGCAGGACAGTGATGACCGTATCCTCGGGCGTCAGGCCGTGCTGCGCGGGGAAGTCGCCCGGCTCGGCATTGGCGGCGGCACCATTGACCAGCGGATGCCCGATAAAGCTGGTCGCCAGCCCTTCCTTCTCAAAATAGGGCGGCTCGAACGGAAACAGGCACAACAGATGATCATACAGCCCCGCCACCTTCTTCGCCCGTTTGGGACGCCATGCCCAAACGGTCGGGGCCACCACATGCACCTTCGGGCATGACAGCGCCGTCAACTTCTTGACCAGCCGGAAGCTGAAGTCAGGCCCGTCAATCGTCAGCACCAGAACCGGGTTCATCGCTTCTGCCGCCTGTGCCACCTGTTTCAGTCGCTTGAGAATATGCGGTATCCGCGGCAGCACCTCGGTCAGGCCAAAGGCGGTGATATCCGACATGGGAAACAGGGTTTCGAGCCCGGCCTCGATCATCTGTTCGCCGCCAACCCCGACAAACCGGAACCGGCCCGGTGCCTTGGCCTCAATCGAGTTGATAATCGGCCCGCCGAGCGCATCGCCGGATGGTTCGGCGGCAACCACAAAGATAATCGGGCGCTGTCCCGGATTCCTGCTCATGGGGCAACCATGCTGGCCGGGTCAATCCCGATCAGGAACAGGTTATGCTGTTTAACAGCGCTGTAGACGGCGTCAGTATCAATGATCTGGCAAGACCCGGCACTGACAGCAATACCACGCAGACCGGCCTCAGCGACCTTCTGAACGGTTTCCAGCCCTATGGTGGGCAGATCAAGTGAACGGTCCTGCTGTTCCTTGACCAGCTTGACCAGAACGCCGCCGATGCCTTCCCGACGCAACTCACCGGCACGGGCAATCATGGCATCGGTGCCCTCGACAGCCTCGATGGCCAGCACAATACCCTGCTGTACCGTGACCGCCTGTCCCACATCGACCTGGCTGATGGCATTCAGCACGGCAACGCCGCGGCGTATATCATGCATTGCCTGTTCATCCGGCTGTGCCCCGGCCAGCAGTCCCTGCCCGGCCAGAATATCCGGCATCACATCCGGCACACCGATCAGGCGGAAGCCCTCGGCCTCGATCTCCTTGCGCACGGCGCTTAGCAGGCCGTCATCGCCGAGACCACGGATGCTCGCCTTGGTCAGGATCGCCAGAGCCTTGAAATCGGGTTTAAGTTCGCGCAGGCCCGGTCGTTTGACACGACCGGCCATAACCACATCCTGCACCCCGGCCTTGCGCAGGCTGCCAATCAGTTTGGCAGCAGCACCGAGCGGCACGATGTCATAATCGACACCGTCCGGGATCAGATCGAGATCGACGAAATGTTCGAGTGCGAGGACAAAGACCTCGCGCCCCTGTTTTCTGGCTTCATTGATAACCAGAGAGGGCAAGGCACCGCCGCCTGCAACCACCCCGAGCTTACGGGATGTATCAACGGCAGCCGTGCCCATAGCCTAGCGCCCCGAGGGTTTCGGCTGGCAGAGTGCGCGGGACGATTCAGCGTCGATAAAGCCCAGAACAGTGGCCACCAGCTCATTCTCGCCATGGCTTTGCCTGACCGTGGCAAGACGGTCGGCAAGGGTGCCCTCGCCGCTGAACATGATCTTGAACGCCTGACGCAGCTCATTCACCTGATCCCGCGGGAAGCCGCGACGGTCGAGACCAACAAGGTTCAGACCGGCAAGGGTTGCACGCTCACCGACCGCGAGGCCAAACGGAATGACATCATTCTCAATCGCGCTCATCCCGCCGATCATGGCATGGGCACCGATGCGGACAAACTGGTGTACAGCACTCATCCCGCCCAGAATGGCATGATCACCGACGATGACGTGACCGGCAATGGCAACATTATTTGCCAGAATGACGTGATTGCCGACCTGACAGTCATGGGCCACATGGGCACCGATCATCAGCAGGCAGTTGCTGCCGATACGGGTGACCATGCCGCCGCCCTCGGTACCCGGATTGATCGTGACATATTCACGGATCTGGTTGTTCTCACCGATCTCGACACTCGATGGTTCACCGCTGAATTTCAAATCCTGTGGCGGAGAGCCGATGCTGGCAAAGGGGTGGAATTCGGTTCCCGCACCAACGCTGGTCCGGCCATCGATGACCACATGGCTGCGCAGGATCACGCCTTTGCCGAGGGTTACATGCGGTCCGACAACACAAAAAGGACCGATGGTAACGTCATCTGCAATGCTGGCAGCGGGATCGATAACCGCGGTTGGGTGAATGTTTTGAGGCATTTAAAAATTCGCCTGATGCTTAACTGTCCATGACCATGGCGGCAAATTCCGCCTGTGCGCAGAGCTGGCCATCGACCTTGATCTCGCCCTTGAACTTGAAGACATTGCGCCGTGCCTGAACCAGATCCACATGGATCATGGCCTGATCGCCGGGCACAACCGGCCGACGGAAACGGGCATTATCGACCGACATCAGATAGACCACCTTGCCGGCAGATTCATTGCTGAGCGAGCGGACCACGAACACGGCAGCAGTCTGGGCCATACATTCGATCAGCAGGACACCCGGCACGACCGGCTGCTGCGGGAAGTGGCCGACAAAGAAATGCTCATTGATCGTCACATTCTTCAGACCGACAGCACGTTCCCCGGGAACGAGCTCAACAATCCGGTCCAGCATGAGCAGCGGAAACCGGTGCGGGATCAGCTGCATGACCTGCATCACATCCAGGGGCGGCTCTGCTTTGGTGGCATCTTCAGTCATTATTCTTCTTCTCTTACTCTACCTTACTACCCACGGTCGCCCCGGCCTTCGGCCAGTTTTTTCAAGGCTGCGACCTGCCTAAAGAACTGTTTGATCGGCATTGCCGGTGCGCCAATAACCTGCTCACCGGCTGGAACATCACGCATGACCCCGGCCTTGGCACCAACCTGTGCCCCGGCACCAATCTTGAGGTGCCCGGCGACACCGGCCTGTGCTGCCAGAACGGAAAACGGTCCCATCTCCGTGCTGCCGGAAATGCCGCTCTGGGCGACCAGAACCACGCCCGGCCCCAGCTTCACGTTGTGACCAATCTGTACGAGGTTATCGATGCGGCTGCCACGTCCGATGACCGTATCCGGGCCAGCGCCACGGTCGATTGTGGCATTCGCGCCAACCTCGACATCATCCTCGATCACGACCCGCCCGAGTTGCGGTACTTTCAGGTGCCCTTCGGCACTCATATCGAAGCCGAAGCCGTCCTGTCCGATACGCACACCGGGATAGATACGGACCTCGTTGCCAAGGATGGCATGGCTGATGCTGGCGTGGCTGCCGATCCGGCAGTTGCTACCGATCTGGACATTCTCCTCAATCACCGCATGGGGCGCGATGATTGTATCTGCACCGATTTTGACCCCGGCACCGATAACCGCATAGTCGCCGACACTGACCGACGGATCGAGTTCGGCACTGTCGGCCACAACAGCGGTCGCAGCGACAACGCGGCTGCCTTCCGCCTCAGGGTAGAAGGCCTGTGCCAGCTTCGCATAGGCGCGGTAGGGCTTTTCCGAAATGAGGGCAATCACCCCTTCCGGTGCCTGATCGGCATAATCGGGATGCACGAGGCAGGCCGCCGCTTTGGTTTCGCGGAACTGGCCGACATATTTCCGGTTATCGAGAAAGCTGATCTGCCCTTCACCGGCCTGATCGAGGGGCGCTACATCACTGAATTGCTGATCAAGCGCACCCTCAAAGGTATCGGCAACTGCCGCATCACATATGGCCATGACCTCTGCAAGTGTGAAAGGTCCGGCGCGTTTATGAAAACGTGTATCCGGCAACCGACTGTTCCCTTTTATTATTATACCCGGGGCTTATTTGCCTTCGGGAATGTCAGGCATGGTGATGGTAGCGCTCGGCACCTTCTCGTCGAGCAGTGTCAGCACCCGCTCGGTGACATCAAGTGCGGTATCGACCAGAACCACCTGTTGGTTGGACAGGACGAGGTTGGCGCCCTCTTCCTGTGAAATCTCGGCAACCACGGCAATAACCGCCTTGCGCAGCTCATTCATGGATTGGCCGAATGCCTGCTCCAGAACCGATTTGCGCTGCTGAACGCCACGTTGCACCTCGGCGAGCTGCTCGCGGAACTCCTGCTGCTTTTCCTGGAATGCCTCGTTGGAGAGGATCGTGCGCTGTTTCTCAAGCTCAAGCTGGGCGTTTTTCAGCTCTTCTTCCTTGACCGCAATTTCTTCCTGATAGGATTTGCGGCGGGTTTCGAGCTGGGCCTGAATGTCCTTGGCGGCTTTTGATTTTGCCAGAATGGCCGGTACATCAACCACCAGCACGACAAGGTCGACATCGGCAGGCTTGCGCGCCTCGCTGTCACCATCCTGCGCCAGAGCCTGTGACGGCACGGCGAGCAAGAGCATGGCGAGTGTCAGGAGCGAAATCGTCAGGGTTTGGATTGTACCGGCATGATTGATACCGCGTGATTGGTAACGCCGCATAACTGTAATCCTGTGTCGGACCCGCCCTTAACAAGGCAGATCACAGTAGAATGGGGGATCGGCTTAGAAACGGGTACCGAAGCTGAAACGCAGCTCTTCGGTATCGTCATAGTCTTCCTTCATAACCGGCAAGGCTACATCGATCCGGATCGGACCGAAAGGCGACTGCCACGAAACGCCGACACCCACAGCAACTCGTGGTGATGCTTCATCTACAATACCTGGGCCACTCGCATCAATCTCTGTGAGCGTTCCGACGTCAGTAAAGATGTGACCAAGAATGCCAAGTTCATCCGGCAAACCGACCGGAAGCGAGAGTTCAAGCGAGCCTCGGGCAAACAGATTACCGCCGAGCGCATCGTCGGTCAGAATGTCGCGAGGACCGATACCGGAGGTCGCAAAACCGCGCAGGGTCTCACCGCCGATGAAGAAACGGTCCTGAATGCCGACATCATCACTCAGCGCATAGATGGCACCGACCTCGGCAGAGGTGCTGAGCACAACCTGATTGGCAATCGGATAGTAATAGGCACCGCCGGCACGACCGCGGACGAAATAGGTATCGCCGCCAAGACCGGCAATATCGGTACTCAACCGCAGCATGTAACCGTCAGACGGGTTCAGGCGGCTGTTACGTTTGTCATAGACCAGATCCTGACCGACAAGGGAAACCACCCGCTCGCCTTCCTGATCCCGAATAAAGCGGGAGGCATTGGCATCAACATCGGTGATCTCACTGCTCTCGAAGCGATAACGCAGGTTCTGGCGCAGATCGAGGCCCAGATCATAACCGAAGCGGAAACCGAAACCGGTACGACGCTCATCAAAGGATGATTCATCCTGAAAATCGGTCGTGATGTGGAACAGGTCGACACCAGCCGACAGGTCACGGTCGAGGAAGTATGGCTCGGTGAAGCTCAGATCGAATTCCTGACGGCGACCGGACATTTGCGCGGCAAGACGCACATCCTGCCCCTTGCCAAGGAAGTTGCGCTCACGGATCGAGAAGTCGGCCAATGGACCGTCAAAGGACGAGAAACCGGCACCGAGAGAAATCTCACCGGTGGATTGCTCAACCACATCCACATCGATAACGGTCTGGTCAGGCGCGCTGCCCTGCAGGGTTTGCACCTCTACCGTCTCAAAATAATTCAGGTTGTTCAGCGCACGCTCGGACCGCTCAAGCTGGGTACGATTGAAGGGATCGCCCTCAATCAGCTCCAGTTCGCGACGGATCACCTCGTCGATGGTGCGGACGTTACCGCTAATGTCGATACGCTCGACAAATACGCGGGAGCCTTCCTGCACATCAAAGGTCAGGTTGACCGTATTCTCTTCTTCATTGCGCTCACTGCGCGGACGCACATCGGCAAAGGCGAATTGTTGGTCCTGCAGCGTGCTCAGCATCAGATCGATTGAGTTGTCGATCTCGCTGGCATCATACCAGTCACCGGTCTCGAAGGTCAGTTGCTGACGGAGTTCATCGATATCGAGGGTTTCGAGATTGGTTTCAAAGTTGATATCGCCAACTGTGTAACGCTCGCCCTCTTCCACGGTGAAGGTGATGAAGAATTCCTGACGGTCCGGCGTCAGTTCGGCAACGGCGGAAATGACGCTGAAATCGACATAACCATTGCGCAGATAGAACCGACGCAGCAGTTCCTTGTCATATTCGACCCGGTCCTGATCATACTGGTCACCGGAGGCGAGGAAACGCCACCAGGCGGATTCCTTGGTCGAAATCTCGCCACGCAGATCGCTGTCAGAGAAGACGTCATTGCCAATGAAGTTGATCTGGGTCACCCGGGTCATCGGGCCTTCATTGATCTCGAACACCAGATCAACACGGTTCTGGTCAAGCTGAATAACTTTCGGCTCAACGGTTGCCGCGAAGCGACCGGAGCGACGATACAGCTCGAGCAGACGGGAAACGTCGTTCTGAACCTTGGTGCGGGTGAAGACAACGCGTGGGCGAAGTTCGACCTCAACCTCAAGTTCTTCATCCTCAAGGGAATCATTACCCTCGAAGGCTATGCGGTTGATAATCGGGTTCTCGACGACCTCGACCACGAGGTCATTGCCGGAACGGCGCAGGACCACATCGGCAAACAGGCCGGTGGCGAAGAGTGATTTCAGGCTCTCGTCGATCTTGTCACGGTCAAAGCCATCACCGGCCTTGATCGCCATATAGGATTCAACGGTAGACGGATGGATACGCTGGACGCCACGAACGACGACCTGTTCGATTTCCTCATCCGGTGCCTGGGCAACCGTATTGCCGGACAGCGCACTGCCGGATTGTGCCGCAGCATTATATGCTGGGAGCATAATTGAGGCAGTTGCAAGGGCAGCAACCCAAACTGACCGTTTAAGACGGCTAGGCATCATCTTCAAAAAACTCAAAATTCGTCAGGATTGGCGAAAGGCCGCTTATGCCCCAATGCCGAAAAACTGCGCCAAATCATTCCATGTGGCGAATATCATAAGGCATAGAACAAGGGCAAGACCGACTCGAAAGCTGTACTCCTGCATGCGAAGGCTCACGGGCTTACCGCGAAGTGCCTCAAGCGCATAGAAAACAAGGTGTCCACCATCCAGAACCGGAACGGGCAAGAGGTTAATAAGCCCAAGATTGATAGATAACAAGACCATAAAGTGTAGCAAAGACAACACGTTTTGCTTGGCCACATCACCGGAGATGCGCGCAATCTTCAACGGGCCGCCAAGTTCCTTGACGCTGCGGTCCCCGGTCAGCAGCTGACCGATGGCAGTAACCGTGCTGGCACCGATCGAATAGGTTTCGGAAACCGCGCGATAAGCCGCATGGAACGGGTTGCTGTAGATGCGGGTGATATTCGGCAGCGGTGCCCAAGCAATGCCCGGCAAGGTGCCGACAACCTCGGCCTCGTCCGTATTGGTGGCAGGTTCTGCTCCCTCTTCCGCCTCACCACCTAGAGTGTATGGCGCAGGGCGCAGGACGATACGAACCTGTTCGGCATCGGCAGGCGCATCCTCCGGTCCAGCCACATCAGCATCGACCCCGCGCAAAACGGTCAGGGATACCGGCTGATCAGCTTTGTCACGGATCTTGTTGTTAAGATCAGAGGCACTGTAGACCAGATCACCATTCAACTCGACAATGAGGTCACCCGGCTGAAGGCCTGCAGCCTCTTCCATGCTGTCCGGCTCAATTTCGGCCACTCTGGCAGGTGCCGAAGGACCATAGACGCCGAGGAAACCGATCTGACCCTTGCCACCAAAACCATCATCGATGACCCGCACCGCCGGTGTCACCGGAAGATTCACGTTACGACCATCACGATCAACGGTGATGGTCACTTCCGAACCGGCATTGATGCGGATGTTTTTTTGCAATTCCTCAAAGCGATGGATCGACCGGCCATCAACGGCAAGCACAACATCACCGCTCTCGAAACCGGCAGCGGCCGCCGGTGTATCGGGTGCCACGCCTGAAATACGCGCCGGAGTGAAGGTCTCACCGACGGTCATGAACATGACGAAGAAGACAGCGATGGCGAAGATGAAATTGGCCATCGGCCCGGCCAGAACGATAGCCGAACGCTGACCGACGCTCTTGTAGAAGAAGCTATTGCTCTTGTCCTCTTCGGACATGGTGGCGACGGCCTCGCTCGGCATGCTTGCCGGATCGGCATCGCCGAGCATCTTCACATAGCCGCCAAGCGGGATAAGGCAGAATTTCCAGCGGGTACCGGCCCGGTCGGTGATGCCGAACAGCTCCGGCCCGAAACCGATCGAGAAGCTCTCGATCTGCACACCGCAGCGGCGGGCGATGTAGTAGTGGCCCCATTCGTGGATGAATACCAGGACACTCAGAACCAGAACGAATGCAACGCCGTACTCAACGACGGACAATGCGCCACCAAAAAACTGTTCCACGAAATGCTCTGCCTCTGTTGTCGCGCGGTCAAGCCGGACTGTTGAAATCGATTATCTGTAACTTAGTGAAGTTTATCGCAGTGCGAAAGGCACATGCGGCAAAAATCCCTTAAAAACGGTCAGTTCAGCCCCTGCCCGGCTGTATTCAGCCGATAAGCCCCCCGGCATGCTGGCGTGCCCAGTGGTCAGCCGCAAAAACCTGCTCCAGCGCCTCCAGCTTCTCGATACTCGCGGCGGCAACAGTGCGCTCGACAATTTCCGGGATCTGCATGAAGCCAATGCGATTATCGAGAAACGCCGCAACCGCAATCTCATTGGCGGCATTGAGGATGGTCGGTGCCGTCCCGCCAGTGCTGATTGCCGCCCGTGCCATATTGAGACACGGGAAGCGTTCGTGATCCGGCTTCTCGAAGGTCAGCGCATTAAGATTAGAAAAATCAAGACGTTCGCCCGGCTTGCTCACCCGATTTGGCCAGCCAAGACAATGGGCGATCGGGGTGCGCATATCCGGTGTCCCCATCTGGGCCAGCACCGACCCGTCATTATACTCCACCATGGAGTGAATGACCGATTGCGGGTGGATCACCACATCAATCTGCTCAATAGGCAGGTCGAACAGGAAATGCGCTTCAATAATCTCCAGCCCCTTGTTCATCATGGTGGCGCTGTCGACAGAGATTTTTGCCCCCATGGACCAGGTCGGATGGGCCACGGCCTGTGCCGGGGTCGCCGCCTGCATGGTTGCGAGATCGGCAGTTCTGAACGGTCCGCCGGATGCGGTCAGGATAATCCGCTGCAGGGCATCGCGGTTATGGTTTTCAAACACCTGAAAGATGGCGTTGTGCTCGCTGTCCACCGGCAGCAGTGTCGCCTTGCGCGCCCGGACCAGATCGGTCATCAGCGGCCCAGCGCATACCAGCGCTTCCTTGTTGGCCAGTGCGACAATGGCACCGCGGCGGGCGGCGGCCAGCGTTGAGGGCAGCCCGGCGGCCCCGACAATACCGGCAACGACAATATCGCTGTCCCGCTCGGCGGCCTCGACCAGCGCCTCCGGCCCCTCTCCGACCTCAATCGGCAAGCCGGACAGCACCTCACGCACGGTTGCTGCGGCCTCGGCATCAACCACGGCGACGTAATCAGGCCGGAACCGGCGCGCCTGCTCGATCAGCTTTTCGGCATTCCTGTTGGCGGTAAGGCATGCAACCCGGAACCGGTCGGGATGATGGGCGATGATATCGAGGGTATTGCAGCCGATCGACCCGGTGGCACCGAGTACGGCAACACTGCGTTGTCCGCCCTGCGCCGGCAAAACTGTATGGTCTATCGCATTCGGAAGTGATGTCACGGGGTCTGTCATTATGGGCCGCTGCGGTCCATCCTATCGGGCAAATCGGAAGGGTTTGGGGATGCCGGGTCTTACCACCAGTTATACCCCATGGCTAGGAGCAATCCGTGGAAAAGCGCCAGTACCGCGCTGGCCACCAGCAAGCCGTCAACGCGATCCAGAATGCCGCCATGGCCCGGAATCGCATCACCGCTGTCCTTGATCGCATAACGCCGCTTCAGAGCGGATTCAAACAGATCGCCCAGTTGTGTGGCAATCGCCAGCAGCAGGGCAACGCCAAAGGCGATAACCGGCAGTTCGGTGCCATGCAGCATGGCAACCACCAGTCCCGTCACCGCCGCGATCAGCGCACCACCGATCGCACCGGACCAGGTCTTGCTCGGGCTGATCTGCGGCGCGAGTTTGGGGCCGCCAACAATGCGCCCAACGAGATAGGCACCGCTATCCGTACCCCAGACCACAAAGAACAGATACATCATCAGGCGGAAGCCATCGCCATGCCCACGCAGCCAGATCAGACAGACCGCAGGTACCAGAACATAGGGTACGCCGATCAGCGCACCCCAAGGCTTACGCGTCACGGCGATGGCGAGTGCGGAGATGACAATCGCGGCCAGCACCAGAATGGCAGCCATTGGCACAACCGGCATCGGAGCCGTGCCCAGAAACGCAACCAGCGCCGCCAACCCCATGATAATGGTCAGGGTGAGCCAGTTATCGCCGAGGACCATACGGCCCCATTCACGTATGGCCATGACAATGCCCAGCGCGATCAGGCCGGCAAACCACCAGCCACCGGCATAGACAACGGCAATAACAATCGGGATAAGAACAAAAGCAGAGAGTAATCTGATCTGAAGATTTCGATCAGTTAGGAGCGCTCGCAACCGCGCCAAAACGCCGGTCACGCTGATTGTACTCTGCGATCGCATCAATCAGGTCCTGTTTCGCAAAATCCGGCCATAGCGTCGGGGTAAATACCAGTTCGGCATATGCCATCTGCCACAACAGGAAATTGCTGATACGTTGTTCACCACTGGTCCTGATTAGTAGATCGGGATCAGGTAATCCACTGGTATCAAGAAATGAGGAAAATACCGTGTCGTCAATCGCGTTCGGGTGAATATCCCCGCGCTTGACCGATGCGGCGATTTTCTGGGCTGCGCTAACGATTTCCTGCCGTCCGCCATAGCTGATGGCAACAGTCAGGTGGAAATCGGTATTCTCGGCGGTCAGTGTCTCCGCCTGTTCGATCAGCTGTACAATGTCAGTTGTCAGGCGGGTTCTGTCGCCGATGATTCGCAGACGGATACCGTTCTTGTGCAAATCCGCCATCTCCGAGCGCAGATACATGCGCATCAGACGCATCAACTCACTAACTTCGGTTTCCGGCCGCTGCCAGTTCTCTGATGAGAAACCAAACAGGGTCAGATGCCGCACGCCCAGTTCTTTGCAGGCATCCAGCGTCCGGCGCACGGCCTGCACCCCCTCACGGTGGCCGAGCGTGCGCGGCAAGCCGCGACTGGCGGCCCAGCGGCCATTGCCATCCATGATGATGGCAATGTGATCCGGCGATTTCAGGGTAACAGCGTCGGACACAGCCATGAGTGCAATATCCCGGTATCAGTAACGATCAGACAGTGGTGATTTCACTCTCTTTGGCAGCGAGAGTGTCGTCGACTTTTTTGACGTACTCGTCTGTTATCGACTGAATATCATCTGACATGGATTTGCGGTCATCCTGAGAAATTTCGCTGTCTTTTTCGAGGCGTTTCAGGGTGTCCATGCCGTCACGGCGGATATTGCGGATCGCGATACGGGTTTGTTCGGCATATTTACCGGCAACCTTGACCAGCTCGTTGCGTCGTTCCTCGTTCAGATCGGGGATCGGCACCCGGATCATCGTGCCCTCACCCTGCGGGTTCAGACCGAGACCGGCCTCACGGATCGCCTTTTCGACGGCTTTCGCCTGACCGGCATCCCAGACCTGTACGGTCAGCAGACGTGGCTCAGGGGCACTGACGGAAGCAACCTGATTGAGCGGCATCTTCGAGCCATAGGCATCAACCTGAACCGGCTCCAGCAAACTGACACTGGCACGCCCGGTACGCAGACCGGCCAGTTCCTTGTGGAAATTCTCCAATGCACCTTCCATACGGCGCTTGAGATCCTTCATATCCAAATCATCAGACATGGCAATTAAGCCTCCCGCTCTCTTACTATTGTGCACCGGCCCTCGCCCACCAGAACACGGGCAAACTCGCCGGGTTCGTAGATGGAGAAAACGAGGATCGGAATATTATTTTCACGTGCCAGTGAAATTGCCGAGGCATCCATGACGCCGAGGTCGTTGGCCAGCACATCCATATAGGTCAGTTCGTCATACCGCTTGGCATCGGGGAATTTCACCGGATCAGCGGAATAGACGCCGTCAACCTTGGTACCCTTCATCAGGGCATCACAGCCCATCTCGGAGGCCCGCAAGGCAGCGGCAGTATCGGTGGTGAAGAACGGGTTGCCGGTACCGGCAGCGAACAGCACGACCCGGCCCTTTTCCATATGCCGTTCGGCACGGCGGCGGATATAGGGTTCGGAAACCGTATCCATTGGAATGGCGGATTGTACGCGGGTATCGACACCGGCATTCTCAAGCGCATTTTGCAGCGCCAGAGCGTTCATCACGGTTGCCAGCATGCCCATATAATCGGCGGTGGCACGTTCCATGCCACGGGCGGCACCGGAAATGCCGCGGAAAATGTTACCGCCGCCGACGACCAGACAGACCTGTACGCCCATATCGACGACAGTCTTGATCTCGGCGGCGACACGATCGACCATTACCGGATCGAGACCATATTCACGCTGGCCCATCAACGCTTCGCCGGAAATTTTCAGCAGAACACGTTGATATTTTGCGGGGCCAGGCATGTCAGGTCTCAATCAGTAAAAATGGTTCGATTACAGTCTTCTACAGTCAGCTTTTGGGGAAAAGCCGGCTTATTATGCCTTCAGGGTTGCGGCAACTTCAGATGCGAAGTCGCTTTCTTCCTTCTCGACGCCCTCACCCAGAGCCAAACGAACCATGGCAGCGATTTTCACCGGTGCGCCCAGTTCCTTGCCAGCATCCTCGAGAACTTTTGATACCCGGCGCTCGCCGTCGATCACGAAGACCTGCTCAAGCAGAACAACCTCTTCGTAGAACTTGCGAATACGGCCTTCGACCATTTTCTCGATGATCTCTTCAGGCTTGCCGGAAGCACGAGCCTGATCGGACAGAACACTGCGCTCACGCTCGACCAGTTCCTGATCCAGCTCTTCCTTATTGACTGATTCAGGGCGGGTTGCCGCAACATGCATGGCAATCTGTTTGCCAAGTTCTTGCAGTTTCGCCTGATCACCGGTGCTCTCGAGTGCAATCAGGACACCGATCTTGCCCATGCCGTCAGCGGTAGCGTTATGAACATAGGCGGCAACAGCACCGTTCTCGACAGAGACGCGACCCGCGCGACGCAGCTGCATGTTCTCACCGATGGTGGCGATCTGCTGGGTCAGTTCATCCTCAACGGTACGACCGCTGGCAGGATCAGTGACTTTCAGCAGTTCGGCAACATCGCCGGTGTTGTCCAGTGCCAGAGTGGCCAGCTTGCCAACCAGTTTCTGGAACTGTTCGTTGCGGGCAACGAAGTCGGTTTCGGAGTTCAGCTCGATCACAGCACCGGTGGTGCCGTTGGTGGCAACGCCAACCAGACCTTCACTAGCGGTACGGCCAGCTTTTTTCGCTGCGGCGGCGAGACCTTTTTTACGAAGCCAATCAACAGCTTCCTCAACATTGCCACCCGTTTCGTTCAGGGCTTTTTTGCAATCCATCATGCCCGCGCCGGTTGTTTCGCGGAGCTCTTTGACCATTGACGCACTGATAGCGCTCATCGGTTCCTCATCACTGTGACGGTTAAAAGAAGGGGGAGAGTTAAGCGCCGGGCGGCAACGAGGCCACCCGGCAGCAAAAATCTGAAGTTAAGCGGTAGCTGCTTCTTCTACAGCTTCGTCTGCAAGAGCAGGCTCATCGGCTTGCTTCTCGAGCGCACCGAGGTCAACACCAGCTGCTTCCATTTCAGCCTGAATACCGTCAAGAGCGGCATTGGCGAACAGATCGCAGTACAGATCGATAGCGCGCAGCGCATCGTCATTGCCCGGGATCGGGAAGGTAATGCCATCGGGATTGGAGTTGGTGTCGAGAACTGCAGCAACCGGAATACCGAGCTTGTTGGCTTCCTGAATGGCGAGCTGTTCCTTGTTGGTATCGATGATGACGATCAGGTCAGGCTGACCACCCATCTCCTTGATACCGCCGAGGGCGCGGTCGAGGCGCTCCAGCTCACGGGTCAGTTGCAGCATTTCTTTCTTGGTGCGGCCCTGCGCACCCTGGGCAACGATTTCTTCCAGCTCGCGCAGGCGCTTGATGGAAACAGAAATGGTTTTCCAGTTGGTCAGCATACCGCCGAGCCAGCGGTGGTTCACATAATACTGACCGCAACGCTTGGCAGCTTCGGCAACCTTGGACTGGGCCTGACGCTTGGTACCAACGAACAGGACACGACCGCCGCCCTTGACGACATCGCGGACCGCTTCGAGTGAACGGTGCAGCATTGGTACGGATTGTTCGAGATCGATAATGTGGACACCGTTACGAACGCCGAAGATATATGGACCCATTTTCGGGTTCCAGCGGCGGGTGTTGTGTCCAAAGTGTACGCCAGCCTCAAGCAGCTGTCGCATCGTAAAAGATGGCATGACCATAGTTTATAACTCCTCGTCGGTTCTGCCTCCGCTGATCAAGTATTGCGTTCCGGCTACCGGGACATCCGGCAGACAAAGCCGCAACACCGTCCGAGGGGATGGATCATTTCACCCATCCGTAAGATCAGCGTGTGGATTGATGGCGCGTGGAATAGCGGGATTGAACGGCTTTTGCAAGCCCCTGTGGCACTGATTATTGCTCAATCACATCATCAACACCGGCAAGCGACTTAAGCGCAGCCCGTCCTTCGGCACCGACCGACCAGCGTTTGCCCAGTTCGAGACGCACTTCCCGGTCTTCCGAGACCCGGACAACGAGCTTGATTGTCGTCCGTCCCTCACCCTGCCGTTGCAGAAGGCTCTTAATGTTTTCAACGGCTTCCGCGGTTTTGACATGAACCTCGACGAGGCTCGACGCACGAGCCACCGCTTCATCGAGCGGCTCGAACCGGTGGGCACGCAAACGAACATTGTCATCGCCGGAGCTTGCCGTGGCGGTAACCAGCAGCAAATTGCCCGCTTCCAGCATGTCACGGCTGGGGGCCAACAGATCAGAATAAACCTGCACTTCGAAGGTACCAGTGGCATCCGACATCTGCACAAAGGCAAATTTGTCGCCGCGCTTGCCCCGGCGCTCCTGACGGCTCAGCACCACACCGGCAAGCTGCACCCGGGTATTTTGCTGGCGGGCAAGCTGTCCCGGTACCGAGCGAATGTCGGTTACCTTGAGCCGTTTGAGCGGTGCCTCATAGCTGTCGAGTGGATGGGCCGACAGATAGAAGCCGATGGCATCAAACTCCGCCTTCAACTCATCGGTCTTGATCCATTCCGGCGTCTCACTCAGATGCAGCGTGCTCAATTCGCTATCGCTGCCGCCGCCGAACAGATTGACCTGATTGCTGTTCTTCTCCTCATGGATCGTTGCCGCATGACGAAGAATTTTTTCAGCGTTTTCAGTAACTTTACGCCGGTTCTTTTCGAGGCACTCAAACGCCCCTGCCCGCGCCAGCTGTTCGATCTGCTTGCGGTTCACCGCCGAGGGGTCGATCCGGTTGGCAAAATCCGACATGTTCTTGAACGGTCCATTCGCCCGACGTTCGGCCACTATTGACTGCATGGCGCTGAGACCGACCCCCTTGAGCGCTGCCAGCGCATAGCGGATGCCGTATTCCTCGCCATTGATCCGCTCGACCTCGAACAATGCTTCGGATTTGTTGATGTCCGGCGACAGCAGGGTAATGCCAAGCCGCTGCAGCTCCTGACGCACTGCGCCCAGCTTGTCGGTATTCTCGAACGCCAGCGTCATGATCGCGGCCATGAACTCGACCGGGTAATTCGCTTTCAGATAACCGGTGTGATAGGCGAGCAAGGCATAGGCTGCCGCGTGGCTCTTGTTGAAGCCGTAACCGGCGAACTTGGCCACCTGATCGAAGATGCCGGAAGCCTGATCCTTGTCGACATTCTGTTCGACCGCACCGGTGACGAAAATCTCCCGCTGCTTGTCCATCTCGGCCTGGATCTTCTTACCCATCGCCCGGCGCAGCAGGTCAGCACCGCCCAGCGAGTAGCCCGAGAGCACCTGCGCGATCTGCATGACCTGTTCCTGATAGATCATGATGCCGAAGGTTTCTTCCAGAATTGGCTGCAGCTTGGGATGCAGGTAATCGGCCTCTTCCTCGCCATGTTTGACGCTGATGTATTTCGGGATGTTGTCCATCGGGCCCGGTCGATAGAGCGAGACCATCGCGACAATATCCTCGAACCGGGTCGGCTTCAGCTTGCGCAGGGCATCGCGCATGCCCGAACTCTCAAGCTGGAACACCCCTGCCGTATCGCCCCGCGCCATCAACTCATAGGTCGGCTTGTCATCAAGCTCGAGTTGGTCGAGTTCGACGGCAATATCGCGCTTGGACATCAGGTTGAGCGCAGTCTGGAGGATGGTCAGCGTGGTCAGGCCGAGGAAGTCGAACTTGACCAGCCCGGCGGTTTCCACGTCCTTCATGTTGAATTGCGTCACCCACATATCCGAGCGCGGGTCACGATAGAGCGGTACCAGCTGATCGAGCGGTCGATCACCGATCACGACACCGGCAGCGTGGGTCGAGGCGTGGCGGTACAGCCCCTCGAGCTTCAAGGCGATGTCGAGCAGCCGGGCAACGGCAGGCTCTTCCCGGCGCATTTCCCGCAGGGCCGGTTCACCGTCAATGGCTTCCTGCAGGGTTACCGGATTGGCCGGATTGTTCGGGATCAGTTTGGAAATCCGGTCAACCTGCCCGTAAGGCATCTGCAGGACGCGGCCAACATCACGCACCACCATCCGGGCCTGAAACTTACCGAAGGTGATAATCTGCGCGACCCGGTCATTGCCGTATTTCTCGCGCACATAATTGATCACCTCATCCCGGCGATGCTGACAGAAATCGATGTCGAAATCGGGCATGGATACCCGTTCGGGATTGAGGAAGCGCTCGAATAGCAAACCGTGTTCAAGCGGATCAAGGTCGGTGATGGTCAGCGCCCAGGCAACCACGGAACCAGCCCCCGAACCCCTGCCCGGTCCCACCGGGATGCCATGCTCCTTCGCCCATTTGATGAAGTCGGCAACGATCAGGAAGTAACCGGGAAAGCCCATATTGACGATCACGTCGAGCTCGAAATCCAGCCGCTCCACATAGGGCTTTGCCACCTCTGCCCGTGCCGCCTCATCCATTTCCGGGGTGAACAGCAGCGCCTCAAGCCGCTCCTGCAGCCCCTCATGGGACTGTGCCCGTAATTCCGCCACTTCATCCCGGCCGCCCTCGGTCTCGAATGGCGGCAGGATCGGTTTCACGAAGCCGATCCAATAGGCGCAACGCCTGGCGATATTGATGGTATTGGCGGTCGCTTCCGGCAGATCGCTGAACAGCTCCAGCATCTCCGCCTGCGATTTGAAATAATGCTGCTGGGTCACGCTCGGTCGCTCGTTTTCGTCGACATAGCGGCCATTGGCGATACACATCAGGGCATCATGGGCCTGATACATATCCGGCGTTGCGAACAGACAATCATTAGTCGCCACCAGCGGAATATCGAGTGCCTCGGCGAACTCGACAAAATCATCCTCGGTCCGCGCCTGTTCCGGCGTGCCGTGACGCATGATTTCCATGTAGAATCGGCCCGGGAACAGCCCGTTCAGGCTCTCAACCAGCTTTTTCGCCGCCGGTTTCTGGCCCGCCAGCAACAAATGCCCGACCGGCCCCTTATCCGCACCGGAGAGGCACAACAGCCCCTCGGTACGATCCTTCAGGCAATCGAGTGTGATATGCGGTTCATGGCCATCGGCGCGGGCACCATAGGCCTGGGTCAGCAGCCATGACAGGTTGCGATAACCGGTCTCGGACTGGACCAGCAACAGGATCGGTGCCAGTTCCGGCCCCTGCACCATGATCGGACTGGCCTTGGCCATCGGCACCGCCAGCGCCAACTGACAACCGAGGATCGGCTGAACGCCGGCATCGCTGGCAGCTTTTGAGAACTGCATGGCACCGAACATGTTGTTGGTATCGGTGATCGCCACCGCCGGCATGTTATTCGTGGTGCAGAGCTTGGGCAGAGCCTTGACGTGGATCGCACCTTCCGACAGCGAAAAGGCAGAATGCACCCGCAAATGGATGAAACCGGGGCTGTTTGCTGTGTCGGCTGTTGCGGGCTCAGTGGTCATGTTTTGCGACTGTTGGGCAGGCGGAAATCGGATGTGATGATCCGATCAGAATCCCGCTTTTTGGTGCTCAAAACCAGTGCTTCCGTCCCGATGGATCGAGAAAGTTACCCACCGCTTGTGGACAGTTCCACCAGCTTGCCGCCGTCGATGGTGACGACCCGATCGAGACGAGCCGCCAGAGAGCGGTCATGTGTCGCGATCAGTGCCGCCAGTTTGCGGGTACGGACAAGATCAGCCAGCATCTGGAATACCCGGTCGCCGGTTTCCTGATCGAGGTTGCCGGTCGGCTCATCAGCCAGCAGCAGGCTTGGCTGATTGGCGAGCGCGCGAGCAATAGCGACCCGTTGCTGCTCCCCGCCGGAGAGTTGTGACGGGCGGTGCTCAAGCCGTTCGGCGAGGCCGACCTGCTCCAGCAGCTCCGTTGCCTGCGCCCGTGCCGCCTTGCGCGACTGCCCGGCAATCATGCATGGCATGGCGACATTCTCGACGGCGCTGAACTCCGGCAACAGGTGATGGAACTGATAGACGAAACCGATCTGTTTCAAGCGCAGAGCTGTTCGCCGCTTGTCATCAAAATTGGCAGCATCATCTCCCGCAATGCGGATCACACCACCGGTCGGCTGTTCGAGCAGCCCGGCAATATGCAGCAGCGTGGATTTACCGGCGCCCGATGGGCCGACAAGCGCCACGGCCTCACCCGGTTTCAGGATTAGATCAACACCGGTCAGCACCTCAAGGGTACGTCCCGCATCGCTGAAGGATCGGGTTACACCAGACAGTTCAAGTGCCACATCACTCATAACGCAGCGCCTCCACCGGATCGAGCCGTGCTGCCCGCCATGACGGATACAGGGTGGCGGCAAAGCTCAGGACAAGGGACATGGCGACCACGGCAACCACCTCGCTCCAGTCGGTTTTCGATGGAATCTGCGTCAGGAACCGGATCGTCGGATCCCAGACGGTGGCACCGCTGATACTCTCTAACCAATGCTGAATGGTCGCGAGATTTTCCGTAATCAGCATCGCCAGCACCAGACCGATCAATGTACCGAGGAAACCAAGGGACGAGCCGGTGAGCAGAAAGATACGCATCACCGAGCCACGGCTGGCACCCATGGTACGCAGGATGGCGATGTCACGGGTCTTGTCTTTCACCAGCATGATCAGGCCGGAAATGATGTTAAAGGCCGCGACAATGATGATCAGTGTCAGGATCAGGAACATGACATTACGTTCCACCTGCAACGCATTGAAAAAGCTGCCATTTATCTGCTGCCACGGCACGACAGACATGCCCTGACCGATGGTGTCACGCAGCGCCCGGATTTGTCCATACATCTGGTCTGGCTGGGCAACGTACAGCTCCAGCGCCGAAACCTTGTCGCCATAGCGGAAGAATGTCTGGGCCGTTTCAAGGTCGATGAAGGCAAAGCCGTTATCATATTCAAACATGCCGACTTCATAAATCGCGGCCACGGTAAAGCCCTGCGCCCGTGGCATGGTGCCGAACGGGGTCGGGTTGCCCTGTGGGCTGATCAACTGCAGGGTTGAGCCGATACCAAGGCCGAAATGCTGGGCCAGTCTCGAGCCGATGGCGATGCCATTGCCAGTCACGTCATCGAAGGAGCCGCTAAGCACGGCGTTGCCGAGCAGTGGCTTGGCCTCAAGGTCCTGTGCCCGCATGCCACGCACGATAACCCCACTGGCAGCACCACGCAGAGTAATCAGCGCCTGTCCTTCAATGACGGGAAATACGTGGTCAACACCATCAACCTGCCCGGCAAGACCGGCCAGATCGTCATAATCGGCCATCGCCCCGGCATAGCTGCGGATATTGGCATGGCCGTTCAGCCCCAGCACCCGGTCGAGCAACTCGTCCCGAAAGCCGTTCATGACGCTCATCACCACAATCAGGGTAGCTACCCCAAGGGCAATGCCGAGCAGCGAGAAAACCGCGATGACCGAGATGAAGCCTTCCTTGCGGCGTGCGCGCAGATAGCGAAACGCCAGTAAACGTTCAAATCGGTTAAACATGAGTGGCCGGGGCTTTGCTGGTAACGGTGAGCAAGGACGGAGATTATGCCGCCGCTTGCTGGCGATTGGATGTCAGGAATTCGACAATATTGTCCCGTGGCACGTCAAACCGCTCGCCATCCTTGCGACGTTTGACCTCAAGCTTGCCTTCCTGCAACCCGCGCGGGCCGACAATGATCTGCCAGGGCAGACCGATCAGGTCCATATCGGCAAACTTGGCCCCTGCCCGCTCGCTGCGGTCATCATAGAGTACGTCATAACCGGCAGCGGCCAACTCAGCATAGAGTGCTTCACAGGCAGCATCGGTATCGGCGTCACCGGTCTTGAGGTTGATCAGGCCGAGATCGAAGGGTGCGACCGCTTCCGGCCAGATGATGCCATTCTCGTCATGGCTCGCCTCGATGATCCCGCCGACGAGGCGTGATACACCAATACCGTAAGAGCCCATATGCACCGGCACCTGTTCCCCTGCCTCATTGGCGACATAGGCGCCCATGGGCTCGGAATATTTGGTGCCGAAATAGAAGATGTGACCGACCTCAATACCGCGCGCGGTAATCAACTCATCAGCCGGAACCGGGCAGCTGTCGGCATCATGGATTTCATCGGTGGCAGCGTATTTCGAGGTCCAAGTCTCGAAAAAATCAGACAGGTCATCGTCGTAACTCACTGATTGGCTAAGCATTTCAGTTTCGATGAAGTCCTTGTGGCAGAATACCTCGCTCTCGCCGGTCTCCGCCAAAATGATGAACTCGTGGCTCAGATCACCACCGATCGGACCGGTGTCGGCACGCATCGGGATCGCCTTCAGCCCCATTTTGGCAAAGGTGCGCAGATAGGCCAGGAACATCTTGTGATAGGCGCGGATCGCCCGGTCCTTGTCCAGATCGAAGGAATAGGCATCCTTCATCAGGAACTCACGACCGCGCATGACACCGAACCGTGGGCGAACCTCGTCCCGGAACTTCCACTGGATGTGATAGAGGTTCTTCGGCAGTTCCTTGTAGCTCTTGATCGCCGACTGGAAGATATCAGTGATCATCTCCTCATTGGTCGGACCAAACAGCATATCGCGGTCATGGCGGTCGGTGATCCGCAGCATTTCCTTGCCGTAATCATCATAGCGACCGCTCTGGCGCCACAGATCAGCCGACTGGATGGTTGGCATCAGCACTTCCTGTGCACCGGATGCGTCCTGTTCATCACGGACGATCTGCTCGATCTTCTTCAACACCTTGTGGCCGAGCGGCAGCCAGGCATAGATGCCGGCAGAGGTTTGGCGCATCATGCCAGCCCGCAACATCAGGCGGTGTGAGACAATCTGTGCCTCGGCGGGGTTTTCTTTCAGGGTCGGCAGGAAAAACTGTGAACGGCGCATGGACAATACTGCAGGCTGGGTCAAAATTTGCTGGCGGACTTTAGGCAATCACGCGCCCAAGCTAAAGCCCGATTTTGACAATCTGCCACAACTTCACTGAATAACCGGCTTGCGGGTGCATAATGCGACCACATCGGCACGGCTCAATCCGGCCACAGGCTCACCGTTCAGGCTAACCCGGTTCTGCTCCACTACCACATCACCGAGGCCGAGCTTGCCCTCCAGCCCGGCATGGCTGTCATCGAGGCCGAGGCGCTCAATCACATCGACGGTTAATGGGAAGCTGAAGGTATCAGGAAACGTAAACTGATTCGCCGAGGGCAGATCGGCGGATGCCACCGGGCGGCCATAGGCATCGACACCGGGCTTGTAGGCAACATCTGCATCCGGCTCATGACGGTCATAAAGCTTGCAAAACACTGGCAATTTTCCGGGTCGCAGCAGATCACGCGCTTGCGCTGTTGCACCACTCGCCATGGTTGCAAGACACAGGCTTGCTGCAATCGCAAACCGTATAGTTGAGTTTTCCGCCATGATCTTTGTCCGACAATTCACAAATCCGTGACATTCTGCCACGCATATTCCACGCCAACTTCGCCCGATATCGTGTTTCGCATTCCGAAAACAACAGAAATCGTTCGCATACTGAATACTTAGTAAGAAAGCGGTCGTTTTAAAGATAGTTTCTGTGAGGTGGTTCCAGTATCCCTTACTCACCTGCTCGCTCATCTTCACTGGCCAGAAAATGGCTGGAAAAGAGCAAAAATAATTGAAGGCCTGAGTTCAGGGAGAAGAAATCCGGGTCGGTTCTTTTAGGGGCCGAAGAACAAAAACAATAAGCCCGATCAAAAATTGAGTCCCGCCTTCGTGCGGGCTCTTTTTTTGCCTACTCCCCGGCAGTCGGCGGAATGCCCATGTCATGGCTGAACATGGTATCGGCGATGGCATAGAACGAAATCACCTCCATCACGATCAGCACATCAATGATGACCCAGATCACCGCCGCGAGGATCGTGGTGGTCAGGATCTTGCGCCAGATATAGGGATGCTGGGGTGCGCCGGGATCGCTGCCCTCAACACTGCCATCATTACGCTTGACCCAGAGTGGCAGCACCATGAACAGCGCCGTCCACCAGACGATCAGATAAACGAAAATTCCCGAGAGCCAATCCATCAGTCGACCCGCACAACGCTGGTGGTGATAACCGGCTTCTTGTCGAACATCTTCTTCACCCGACGCCGGATCGCGATGCGGCAGCTTTCGGCAACCTCATCATCATTCCTGCGCTTGCCACGCGACAGGTCCTCGACGGCAATCTCAAGTGCGGCGAGCAGTTCATCCTCGACATCATCATATTCATCGTCGCTGACAAGGCCCACCATCTGCACCTGCGGATCGGCAACCAGATTGCCGCGGTCATCAATGACGATCACCACATTGACCACTCCGTTGTGCATGAGCCGCAAGCGCTCGCGGATCGGGCCGTCCTCAATTTCAACGATGCGATTGCCATCAACGGCCAGAACACCATGGGGCACCGTACCGACCAGCTTGCTGCCCGAGCGGCTGAGGCTGATGACCTGACCGTTTTCCGGCACCACCACATCCTTGACCTGACAGTCGTCGGCCAGCTGGGCATGGGCAACCAGATTGCTGTGCTCACCATGCACCGGCAGGGAAATCTGTGGCCGCACCCATTGATACATCTGGGTCAGATCGTTGCGTGATCCGTGACCGGAGACATGGACCAGTTCTTCGGATGGCGTGATGATGCGGATACCGGCCTGAATCAGCTTGTTCTTGATCTTACCGATTTCCTTCTCGTTCCCCGGTATCGGGCGGGATGAGAAGATCACCGTGTCATTACGCTCAAGCACCACATGGGGGTGGTCCTTGTTGGCGATCCGGTTTAGGGCAGCGCGCGCCTCACCCTGACTGCCGGTACAGAGATAGACCACCTTCTCCGGTGGCAGATAGGCGGCTTCCTCGCCGTCGATGAAAGGATCGATCTCGTCCATATAGCCCTGATCGCGGGCCGCCTCATAAATCCGCCAGAGCGAGCGGCCAACCAGTGCCGCATGGCGACCATTGGCAGTGGCCGCCTTGGCTACCGCAATCATCCGTGAGGCATTGGAGGAAAAGCAGGTAACGGCAATCCGGCCCGGCAGATCGGCAAACAGCTTGGTAAAGCTGGGAGCCAGTTCGCCCTCAGATCCGACAAAGACATCGCTGCCAGCATTGGTACTATCACAGACCATGGCCAGCACGCCGCGTTCGCCAAGTTCCCGCAGGCGCTTCTCATCGGTCTTGTAGCTGGCTACCGGCTCCGGATCGATCTTCCAGTCACCGGTATGCAGCACATCGCCAACGGGGGTCGAGATCAGAACCGCGCAGGCCTCAGGGATCGAATGGGCAACCGGCACGAACTCACAGGCAAACTCGCCGACCTCAAAGACATTGGCCGGGGTAATTGCATGGATTTCGGCCTTGTCGAGCAGACCGGCCTCGGCCAGCTTGCGGCGGATCAGGATCGCGGTGAACGGGGTCGCATAGATCGGGCAACGCAGCCGTGACCACAGATACGGGATCGCGCCGATATGATCCTCATGGCCGTGGGTGATGACCAGACCGGCCAGCTTGTCCCGCTTCTTGGCGATAAAGCTCGGGTCCGGCAGCAGCAAATCGACACCGGGCAGGTTCTCATCGGCAAAGCCCATGCCGAGGTCCACCATCAGCCACTGCCCGCCATAGGCGTAGAGGTTGAGGTTGATGCCGAACTCCTCAGTGCCACCGAGGGCAGCAAAGTAGAGTTCGTCGTCATTCGGTTCAAACATGGCTTGAACGGATTTACCCATGGGCTTGGTCGCCTTGGTTACGGGAATGGATGATCTGCAACCCGTTGAGGGTGAGATCAGGGTCATAATGATCAATCGCGTCGAGATGGCTGGCAAACAACCGACCGAGACCGCCGGTGGCAATTACCACGGGATCGCCGCCCAGTTCCTGTTTGACGCGGGTAAGCAGGCCGTCGATGAGGCCGACATAGCCCCAAAACACGCCCGACTGCATCGCATGAACGGTGTTCCGACCAATGATGGTGTCGGTTGGTCGAATGTCAATCTGCGGTAGCTTGGCCGCGGCCAGATGCAGCGCCTCGATCGACAGGTTCGGGCCAGGCGCGATGATACCGCCGATATAGGCCCCCTCGCCGTCCACCACATCAAAGGTAGTCGCGGTGCCAAAATCAATCACGATTGCTGGTGCCTGATAAGTTGTCTGGGCGGCTATCGCATTGACCAGACGGTCAGCACCAACCTCTGCTGGCCGGTCGGTCTTGACCGCCAGATCAAGTCGGCAACTGGCATCGCCGATCACCAGCGGCTCCGCCTTGCAATGATCGCGGCAGAATTTGATCAGGTTGAAGCTGGCATCCGGCACGACGCTCGCCAGAATGGCATGGGAAATAAGCTGCCGGTCCAATTCAGCGAGCCGCAACAACTCAAACAGCCAGACAGCATATTCATCGGCGGTACGGCGTGGATCGGTGGCACATCGCCACTCGCCGACCTTCTCCGTACCGTTGAAGATGGCCATGGCAACATTGGTATTGCCTGCATCAATGGCGAGCAACATCAGCCAGCCTCCTGTTCCGTGCCGAAATGCACAACCCCGCCGCTGATCTTGCGGGTGCTGCCATCGGCAAGTTCGAGCAGCAGCGCACCGTCACCATCGAGATCACGGAAGGTGCCATGCAGCTTGCGGCCATCCACATGACAGGATACCGGGCCACCCAAGCGCCAAGCATGGTCGAGCCAGGCCTTGCGGATCATCGCCTTGCCGCCTTGGGCAAAGGCCTTGCGCAAAGCCGAGAGCGCCTCAAGCAAGCGCTCAGCGAGAATATCAGCGGTCGCATCCGGTGCAATATCCTGCAGATAAGCAATATCCGGCTCACGCTGCTCCGGGACATGCACATTGATACCAATCCCCATGACCAGCCACCAGGGCTGGCGCTCACCGGCACGTTCGATCAGGATTCCGGCAAGCTTGCGATCATCCCGCATCAGGTCATTTGGCCATTTGAGCTTGAGTTCATGTGCCTCGCGACCAAGGATGTTGCCGATGGCCTGATGGGCAGCAAGACCGACAACCAGCGCCCAAATCGGCCCCCAGCCCTCACGATCCTCGATCAGGGTAGAGAGATACAGTCCGCCAACCGGCGACAGCCATTGCCGCCCCTGTCGACCACGACCAGCGCTCTGCTGATCCGCGATCAGAACATCGCCGGGTTTGGCTCTGCTCTTCTCCGCCGCTTCCAGCAACTGCTGGTTGGTGCTGTCGGTCAGATCCAGTCGGGAAACCCGCCAATCTGCACTGGTGGATAATCTGGCGGTTGGCGCGTTCATGGGGTGAAGCGCCCTGCCCTCAGCCGCCAAACAGGCTGGCAGCGGCATTTGCAGCTGGAACGAAAACGAAGCTCGGGAACAGGAACAGCAGCAGGGTCACAACTGCACTGACGCCCATGACAAAATTCAGCTCGCCGCCCAATGGCTTGTCGAACTGATCAACCGGCTCATCGAAATACATCACCTTGATGACACGCAGGTAGTAGAAGGCACCAACCACACTGGCAAGAACACCGATAACCGCCAGTGAGTAAAGCTCGGCCTGTACCGCTGCCTGGAACACCACCAGCTTGCCGAAGAACCCGGCGAGCGGTGGAATACCGGCCATGGAGAACATGAAGATTGCCATGGCGGCCGCCATGGCCGGACGGGTCCGGGCCAATCCGGCAAGATCACTGATCCCCTCAACCGCACGATCATTGATGCGCATGTTGAGAATGACGGCAAAGGTACCGGCAGTCATCGCAAGATAGATGGTGAGATAGACAGCAACAGCCGTAACACCCTCGGCAGTACCGGCAGCAAGACCAACCAGCGCAAAGCCCATATTGGCGATTGAGGAATAGGCCATCAGACGCTTGATATTGGTCTGGGCAATCGCCGCGAAGGCACCGAAGACCATGGAGGCAACAGCAATCACGACAACGATCTGCTGCCACTGATCAACCAGTTCTCCGAACGGACCCGCAAGAACCCGAACCAGCAGGCCAAAGGCCGCCATTTTCGGTGCGAGGGCAAAGAAGGCCGTCACCGGAGTCGGCGCACCCTCATACACATCCGGGGTCCACATGTGGAACGGCACCGCCGAGATCTTAAAGGCCAGCCCGGCCAGCACGAATACCAGACCGACAACCACACCGATTGCGGGCTCGTCAGCGGCAAAGGTCTCGGCCAGAACGGTAAAGCTGGTGCTGCCGGCAAAACCGTAAACCAGCGATGCGCCATAGAGCAGGATGCCGGAAGACAGCGCACCAAGAACGAAATATTTCAGACCGGCTTCTGATGCCTTGATCGCATCACGGCGGAAGGCCGCCAGCACATAGAGCGCAAGGCTCTGCAGCTCAAGACCGACATAGAGCGTCAGAAGATCATTGGCGGAGACCATAATCAGCATGCCGAGCGTGGCGAAGGTCACCAGCACCGGATATTCAAACCGGCTCATGTCTTCCTTGGCGACATAGGACAGCGACAGCAGCAGCGCGATGGTCGAGCCGAGCAGTACCAGCACCTTCATGTAGGAGGCAAAGCCATCGGCAATGAACTGGCCGTTCAGGGCGAAGGTGGCGACCTGTTCGTTCTGGATGCCGGTCATCAGGATCAGCACCGCAAACAGAGCGATCGCCAGCACGCTGACCAGACGGGTCGCGTCGCGACCGTAAAACACACCGATCATCAGGAACGCCATACCGGCGAGTGCCATGATCAGTTCAGGCAAGGCAGTGGATAAAAGGCCAAGCTCTAACATCAAACTTACTCCAGACCTGACACGGGTGCGGTGACAGGCATTTCAGCGATTTGGGTTACCTGCTCTGCAGCGGTCGCCATTGCCAATTGATAATTGCTGATCAACTCCTCGACCGACGCGGACATCAGATCAAGGAAGGTCGATGGATAGATACCCATCCAGAACACCAGAATGATCAGCGGAATGAAGAGACCAAGCTCACGGCGTGACATGTCAGGCAGACCGGAAACTTCCTCATTCGGCGCCACACCGAATACGACGCGACGATAGAGATACAGCATGTAAGCCGCACCGAGAATAAGACCGGTTGCCGCCAGTGTGGCGACGATATTCTGAACCTGGAAGGTACCGAGCAGGCTGAGGAATTCACCGACGAAGCCACTGGTACCGGGTACACCGATGGACGCCATGGTGAAGGTCATGAACACGACCGCATATTTCGGCATGTTGTTGACTAGTCCACCATAGCGGACGATCTCGCGGGTATGCAGGCGGTCATAGACAACACCGACACACAGGAACAGCGCGCCGGAAACAATACCGTGTGACAGCATCTGGAATACCGCGCCCTCGATCCCCTGCTGGGTCAGCGAGAACAGCCCCATGGTGACAAAGCCCATATGCGCGATTGATGAATAGGCGATCAGCTTTTTCATGTCGGTCTGCACCAGCGCCACAAGCGAGGTGTAGATCACCGCAATCACGGACATGGCAAAGACCAGCGGTGCGAAATAATCGCTCGCTTCCGGGAACATCGGGATCGAGAAACGGATCAGACCGTAGCCGCCCATCTTCAACAGGACACCGGCAAGGATGACGGAACCGGCGGTCGGTGCCTCAACGTGGGCATCGGGCAGCCAGGTATGGACCGGCCACATCGGCACCTTCACCGCGAAAGAGGCAAAGAAGGCGAGCCACAGCCAGTACTGCATGTCGGACGGGAAGCCGAATTGCAGCAGCGCCTCAACATCGGTGGTACCCGCCTGCCAGTACATCGCCAGCATGGCCACCAGCATCAGAACCGAGCCGAGCAGTGTGTAGAGGAAGAACTTGAACGCAGCATAGACCCGGCGCTGACCACCCCAGATACCGATGATCAGGAACATCGGGATCAGCACACCCTCGAACAGGATGTAGAACAGGATCAGGTCAAGGGCACAGAACATACCGACCATCAGGGTCTCAAGCACCAGAAAGGCGATCATGTATTCGCGCACACGGGTCTTGATGGATTCCCAGCTGGCAATGATGCAGACCGGCACAAGCAGGGTCGACAGCAGAACGAACCAGACAGAGATACCGTCAACGCCCATCTTGTAGCTGAGGCCGAGGGCCGGCAGCCACTCAACCTGCTCCACCATCTGGAACCCGGCTACGGACGGATCGAAACCGACCAGCACGAACAGCGAGATGACAAAGGTGGTGACAGAGGTGAACAGCGCAACCCAGCGGGAATTGCGTGCGGTCGCCGCCTCATCATCATTGATCATGAGGAGGAAGAGCACGCCGACCAGCGGCAGGAACGTAACGACTGATAATACAGGCCAAGACATTGTTTATTACCCCGCCTGACGGCTGAGATACCAGGCGACCAGGGCGATTACCCCGACCAGCATGGCAAATGCATAGTGATAGACATAACCGGTCTGGATCTGGCTGAAGCGACCGGCGATCCGTTTGGACAGCGAGGCCATGCCATTCGGGCCGAGACCGTCGATAACAGCGCCGTCACCGTTCTTCCAGAAGCCCTTGCCGAGTTGCATGGAGCCGCTGACGAAGACCTTGTTGTAAAGCTCGTCGAACATCCATTTGCGGAACACGAAGGTATGGATCGGCTTGATCAGACCAACCACGCGCGCAGGCAGGCCCGGCTTGAACATATAGAACAGATAGGCAAAGGCGATGCCGAGAACGGCCGCAACCAGCGGTGCCTTCTTGACCCATGCCGGAACATGGTGGGCCGCTTCAATCGTGTCATTGACGGCGAGTACGAAGATCGACGCTCCCCAGAATGCTTCACGGTCATGACCGACGAAGTATTCATAACCGATGAAGCCGGCAAACACCGCACCGACGGCAAGGATGGCCAGCGGAATGGTCATAACCAGTGGTGATTCATGAACATGGCTCATGACATCCTCGCTCGCGCGTGGCTTGCCATGGAAGGTCATGATGATCAGACGCCATGAATAGAAGGCGGTCATGATCGCAGCGGCAATACCCATCCAGTAGGCGAACTCACCGATACCGGTATGATCGGCCCATGCCGCCTCAAGGACCATGTCCTTGGAATAATAACCGGCGAACAGCGGGATACCGGCCAGCGCCAGAGAACCGATCCACATCATCGCATAGGTGAACGGGATCTTTTTCCAGATACCGCCCATCTGGCGCATGTCCTGCTCATCGGACATGGCGTGGATGACCGAACCAGCACCAAGGAAGAGCAGCGCCTTGAAGAAGGCGTGGGTCATCAGGTGGAAGATCGCGGCACTATAGGCGGAAACGCCGAGGGCGAAGAACATGTAACCGAGCTGGCTCATGGTCGAATAGGCGATCACCCGCTTGATGTCGAACTGAGTCAGGCCAATGGTCGCCGCAACGAAAGCGGTACAGGCACCGAGAACCGCCACAACCATCAGCGCATCGGGCGCATATTCAAAGATCGGCGACAGGCGGCTAAGCATGAACACACCGGCGGTCACCATGGTTGCCGCGTGGATCAGGGCCGACACCGGGGTCGGGCCTTCCATCGCGTCGGGCAGCCAAGTGTGCAGGCCGAGCTGAGCCGACTTGCCCATCGCGCCGACGAACAGCAGCAGACAAGCAATGGTCAGCGCATGGCCCTGATAGCCGAAGAAGGTGAAGACCGCACCGGCCTTGTCAGCGATAACGACCGGATCAAGCAACTCGCTGAACTGGACGGTACCGAAGATGACAAAGATGGTCAGAATACCGAGCAGGAAGCCGAAGTCACCGACGCGGTTTACAACAAACGCCTTCATGGATGCCTGATTGGCACTGTCCTTGTGATGCCAGAAACCGATCAGCAGATAGGATGCCAAGCCCACGCCCTCCCAACCGAAGAATAGCTGAATCAGGTTGTCGGCGGTCACCAGCATCAGCATGGCGAAGGTAAACAGGCTCAGATAGGCCATAAACCGTGGCTTGGACGGATCGTGGCTCATATAGCCGACGGAATAGTAATGCACGAGGCATGAGACCAGATTGACCACAAAGACCATAACGGCGGTCAGGGTGTCGAAGCGGAGTGCCCAGGCGAGTTCAAGGTCACCGGACTTGATCCAGTTCAGCAGATGGATCACATGTTCCTCGGCATGGGACTCATGGGTGCCTGCGTACTGAAACAGCAGGATCACGGCGAGCACAGCCGAAACGGTCATCGCGCCACAGGTCACGATCTGTGACCCGCGATCACCGAGCGCCCTGCCGAACAGGCCGACAATCAGTGCCGCAAGACCGGGAAGGAAGATGGCAAGGATTTCCATGATTTAGCCCTTAACCCTTCATCATGCTGATGTCTTCGACCGCGATCGAACCGCGGTTACGGAAGTACACCACCAGAATAGCGAGGCCGATCGCAGCTTCAGCCGCTGCAACGGTCAGAATGAACATCGCAAAGACCTGACCGGTGAGATCACCGAGATAGGCCGAAAAGGCGACGAAGTTGATATTGACTGACAACAGGATCAGTTCGATCGACATCAGAATGACAATGACATTCCGACGATTGGCGAAGATGCCAATCACGCCGAGGGTGAACAGGATCGCGCTGACGACCAGATAATGAATAAGACCGATTTCCATGTCTGCTTCCCCCTGCCCTTAGATACCGCTGCCGGTTGGCACTTTACGGATGGCCACCACGTCATCGGGACGACGGGCGACCTGATCGGCGATCTTCTGCTTGCGCACGCCCGGACGGCTGCGCAGGGTCAGAACAATCGCCCCGATCATCGCCACCAGAAGCACGAGACCAGCCAACTGGAAGATGAAGAAATAGTCGGTGTAGAGCAGTGCGCCGAGCGCGTGGGTATTGGAGCGCGCACCATCCGGCGTCGCCTGCTCAACCGTTGCACCGGACAGGCCTGCCTGAAACACGAAGATCAGCTCGGCGAGGAAGACAATCCCGAGCAATCCCCCCATGGTCAGGTAGCGTTTCATGCCCGTGCGCAGTTCCTCGAAATTGATGTCGAGCATCATGACGACAAACAGGAACAGCACGGCAACCGCGCCGACATAGACGATGACGAGGATCATCGCGACGAACTCGGCACCCATCAGAATGAACAGACCCGCCGCATTGAAGAAGGCGAGGATCAGGAAGAATACTGAATGCACGGGATTCTTTGAGGTAATAACGGCTGTACCGCTAAGCACCGTAATCACGGCAAACAAGTAGAATGCGAAGGCGCTGAGGCTCATCGTAGTCTCGTTCGTGGCTTGTTTCCTGTCCCGATATGGAACAGGTCGGAAAAATTCAGGTCCGCGTCAACCGGCTCACCGGTCAGCGCAGGGTTTAACGGTAGGGAGCATCGGCTGCAAGATTAGAGGCGATCTGCGCTTCCCAGCGGTCACCGTTAGCGAGCAGCTTGTCCTTGTTGTAGTAGAGTTCTTCGCGGGTTTCGGTCGCGAATTCGAAGTTCGGTCCCTCGACGATGGCATCGACCGGGCACGCTTCCTGACACAGACCGCAATAGATGCATTTGGTCATATCAATGTCATAGCGAGTCGTCCTGCGTGAACCGTCATCGCGTGGCTCGGCCTCGATGGTGATGGCCAGTGCCGGACACACGGCTTCACAGAGTTTACAGGCGATGCAGCGCTCTTCCCCGTTGGGATAGCGGCGCAGGGCATGTTCACCACGAAAACGCGGGCTGATCGGTCCCTTCTCGAACGGATAGTTCAGGGTAACCTTCGGCTTGAACATATATTTCAGGGTCAGCGCGAGACCGTTAACGATCTCGGCGAGCAGAAAGCTCTGTGCTGTGCGGTCCAGTAGGGCCATGGGTCGAAGCTCTCCTTCTTATGCCGGCAAGCTATCGGTGGCGACGAGGATACCGGCAACAACCAGTACCCAGAGCAATGAAAACGGCAGGAACACCTTCCAGCCGAGACGCATCAGCTGGTCATAACGGTAGCGCGGCAGGGTTGCACGCACCCAGAGGAACACGAACAGACAGAATGATGTCTTGAGCGCGAACCAGATGATGCCGGGGACCAGATTGAACGGCGCGAAATCCATGCCGAACGGTGGCAGCCAGCCGCCGAGGAACAGCACGGTGGTAATACCGCTCATCAGGATCATGTTGGCGTATTCACCGAGGAAGAACAGCGCGAAGCCCATAGCCGAATATTCGACGTGGAAACCGGCCACGATCTCACTCTCACCTTCCGGCAGGTCAAACGGTGCCCGGTTGGTCTCTGCAAGGCAGGAGATGAAGAACACGATCAGCATCGGGAACAGCAGTACCCACATCCAGAACGGACGGTCGGCAAGCACGATTTCCTGCAGGTTCAGTGAACCGGTGCAGAGCAGCACGGTCACGATCACCAGACCGATGGACACTTCGTAAGAGACCATCTGGGCCGCTGAACGCATAGCACCGAGGAAGGCATAGACCGAGTTGGATGCCCAACCGGCCATGATCACGCCATAAACACCGAGGGATGAGATGGCGAAGAGATACAGAACACCGACATTGATGTTGGCCAGTACCCAGTTCTCATCAACCGGGATCACCGCCCAGGCAACCAACGCGAGGAAGAAGGTCAGCATTGGCGCCAGCACGAAGATCAGGCGGTTGGCACCGCTCGGGATGATGATCTCCTTGGACAGCAGCTTGACGCCATCGGCAATCGGCTGCAGCAGGCCAAATGGACCGACCATGTTCGGCCCCTGACGCAGCTGCGCCGCACCCAGCACCTTGCGCTCGGCATAGGTGAGATAGGCAACAGCCAGCAGGATCACACCAACGATCAGCGCGATATGCCCCAGCATCCAGGCACCGGGGATAACGTATGTAGTGACAAAATCAGCCATCTGTACCGGTCCTTGAAGCGGTATCGGGACGTTCACCCTTCACGATCTCGGCAACGCAGGCCGCCATGGTGTCGGACGCGCGTGAGATAGCACAGGTTTGGTAGAAGTTTTCAATCGCCACACCGAATGGCGCATCACTGACCGCACCTTCCGTGCCAAATTTGGCAGGCTTGGCAACCAGTGGCGTATCAATCGCGGCAAAGGCCGGATAGGCTTCCATCAGTGCCTTGCGAACAGCGCCATGGCTGTCATAAGGCAGCGTCTTGCCCAGCACTTCCGACAGCGCCCGGACAATGGTCCAGTCCTCACGGGCATCGCCCGGCGGGAACACGGCGCGGCGGGTCGACTGCACCCGACCTTCCATATTCATGTAGATCGCGGTCTTCTCGGAATAGGCCGCGCCCGGCAGGATCACATCGGCCTTGCCGGCAACCTTGTCGCCATGATGGCCCTGATAGATGACAAAGGCGTTGTCCAGCGGCTCAACCGGCATTTCATCCGCTTCAAGCAGATAAAGTGCCTTAACCTTTTTCGCTGAAACATCGGCCATCAAATCATTGAAACTGCGGGCTTTATCCGCAGGCGCAAAGCCGAGGCTCAGGGCCCCTACCCGTGCAGCCGCAGTATGCAGAACGCTGATACCGTTCCAGCCTTCACGCACCATGCCGTAGGTATCGGCCAGCTTGGCGATCTCGGCCTGTACGGCTAAACCGTCATCACGGCGGAAGGCCGCCATGCCGACAATAACCAGCGGGTTCTTGGCATCCTTCAGCGCCTTGGCGAAATCACCGTTACCGGCAATCACATCGGCCAGGGTCTGTGGGCCAGCGCCCAGATACTGATACGGATAGGTCAGGTTTTCCTGTACCCCGATCATGCCGACCGTCAGGCCACCCTGCAGGTAACGCTTGCGGATACGGGCATTGACCAGCGGAGCCTCAACGCGCGGATTGGCACCGACGACGAGGATCACATCAGCCTGTTCAATTCCGGCAATGCTGCTGTTGAACAGGTAACCGGCAGGTACGGTCGGATCGAAATTCGCGCCATCCTGACGGCACTCAAGATTGCTGGAGCCAAGCGACGCCATCAGTTCCTTCAGCAGGAACATGGTTTCGGCATCGGCCTGATCACCGGCAATCGCCGCGATCTCGTCACCCTTGACGCCATCAAGCCCCTTGCGGATTGCCTCGAAGGCTTCCGGCCAGTCAACCGGCTGCAGCTTGCCGTCAATCCGGACATAAGGCTTGTCGAGACGACGCTTTTTCAGGCCGTCACAGGCATAGCGGGTCTTATCGGAAATCCATTCCTCGTTCACATCCTCATGCAGACGTGGCTGAACCCGAAGGATTTCAGAACCGCGCGCATCCATGCGGATATTCGAGCCGACAGCATCGAGCACGTCGATGGTCTGGGTCTTCTTCAACTCCCATGGACGGGCATTGAAGGCATAGGGTTTGGAGGTCAGCGCACCGACCGGGCAAACATCAACCAGATTGCCGGAAAGCTCGGTGGAGATAGCCTTTTCGATATAAGGCCCGATTTCGGAATGCTCGCCACGACCGGTCATGCCCATTTCCGGCACACCGGCAACCTCATCGGCAAAACGCACACAACGGGTGCAGTGAATGCAGCGGGTCATCACGGTTTTTACCAGTGGTCCCAGATACTTATCCTGCACTGCTCGCTTGTTTTCTGCAAACCGGCTGCGGTCGAAGCCATAGCCCATGGCCTGATCCTGCAGATCACACTCGCCGCCCTGATCACAGATCGGGCAATCAAGCGGGTGGTTGATCAGCAGCATTTCCATGACGCCGTTACGCGCCTTTTTCACCTTCTCCGACCCGGTTAGCACCTTCATGTTGTCACCGGCGGCCATGGCACAGCTGGCAACAGGCTTCGGCGCGCCCTCGAGTTCGACGAGGCACATCCGGCAGTTTGCCGGGACCGACAGACGGTCGTGGTAACAGAAGCGCGGAATTTCCACGCCAACCTGTTCACAGGCCTGAAGGATCGACGTACCGGGTTCGACTTCGACCTCGATACCGTTGATGGTTAGCTTTGGCATAATACAGACCTACTCGGCTGCGACCGCCGGACCGGACTCGGCCTGACGGCGATACTCATGAATTTTACGTTCCATTTCCGGGCGGAAATGGCGGATCAGACCCTGAATAGGCCAACCGGATGCGTCACCATGGGCACAGATGGTGTGCCCTTCGATCTCGCTGGTAACATCGAGCAGCATGTCTATTTCTTCGATCTTGGCATTGCCGCTCGCCATGCGCTGCATCACCCGGTACATCCAGCCGGTGCCCTCACGGCACGGGGTGCACTGGCCACAGCTCTCATGGGTGTAGAAGCGCGACAGACGGGCAATCGCTTTCACGATATCCGTGGATTTATCCATGACGATCAGACCGGCAGTACCAAGACCTGATTTCTGCTCACGCAGGCTGTCAAAGTCCATCAGCACAGTATCGCAGATATCTTTCGGCAGGCACGGGGTTGATGACCCGCCGGGGATAACCGCCAGCAGATTGTCCCAGCCACCACGGACACCGCCCGCGTGCTTCTCGATCAGTTCCTTCATCGGAATGCCGAGCTCTTCCTCAACATTACAGGGCTGGTTCACATGACCGGAGATACAGAACAGCTTGGTGCCGTGGTTCTTCGGACGGCCCAAGCCGGCAAACCACTCGCCGCCACGACGCATGATGGTCGGTGATACAGCGATGGTCTCGACATTATTGACCGTGGTCGGGCAGGCATAGAGACCGGCCATTGCGGGGAATGGCGGCTTGTTGCGCGGCTGGCCCTTCTTGCCCTCAAGACTTTCGATCAGTGCGGTTTCCTCACCGCAGATATAGGCCCCTGCCCCGCGGTGCAGATAGACGTCGAAGTCCCAGCCGGAACCGGCAGCGTTCTTGCCCAGCAGACCGGCGGCATAGGCTTCCTTGATCGCGGTAACGATGGCCGAGCCTTCGTTATAGAACTCGCCGCGAATGTAGATATAGGCCGCATGGGCACCCATGGCGAAACCGGCAATCAGCGCACCTTCGATCAGCTTGTGCGGCTCATGGCGCATGATCTCCCGGTCCTTACAGGTACCGGGCTCGGATTCATCGGCATTGATCACGAGGTAATGCGGACGGTCGCCGATTTCCTTCGGCATGAAGGACCACTTCATACCGGTCGGGAAACCCGCACCACCACGACCACGCAGGCCGGAGGTCTTCATCTCCTCGACAATGGCCTCGCGACCCTTGGCGATGATATCCTTGGTATTGTCCCAGTCACCGCGCTTCTTGGCGGATTCCAGATCAGCGCCAAGCCAGCCATAGATATTGGGGAAAATACGGTCTTTATCCTGCAGCATGGTATCTGTCGCCTACTCTGCCGGTGCCAAATCTTTAAGGGTGGTCGGGCCCGATGCCGCCATGGAGCCGGTACGCCCCTGCTGTGAGCCAACCTTGACCTCGTCACCCTTCGCAAGCTTGTCGAGCAGCTGCTCCATCAGCTCCGGGGTCAGGTCTTCGTAATAATCGTCGTTGATCTGTACCATCGGCGCATTCACGCAGGCACCGAGGCATTCGACTTCCTTGATCGTGAACAGCCCGTCTTCAGTGGTCTCTTCAACGCCAACGCCGAGCTTCTTCTTCACGCCGTCGAGAATATCGTCCGAACCGCAGAGCATGCACGGCGTGGTGGTGCAGAACTGGAGCAGGTATTTCCCGACCGGCGCGAGGTTGTACATGGTGTAGAAGGTGGCAACCTCGAATACCCGGATTTCAGGCATATCGAGGATTTCCGCAATCTTGACCATGGCCGCTGTTGGGATCCAGTTGTCATGCTGGCGCTGTGCCAGATCGAGCAGCGGCATCACCGCGCTCTGCTGACGGCCTTCCGGATAGCGGGAGATGATCTCCTTGATCTTCTCCTGATTCTCCGGCGTGAACTCAAAGCTCTTGGGCTGATCCACATGTTTGGGTGGGGTCGCCATAATCATCGGTCAATTTCTCCGAACACGACGTCAAGGGAACCGATAATTGCCGGCACATCCGCCAGCATATGGCCCTTCGACAGTAAATCCATGGCCTGCAGATGCGCAAAACCCGGCGCGCGGATCTTGCAGCGGTAAGGCTTGTTGGTGCCATCGGTTACGAGGAACACACCAAATTCGCCCTTTGGTGCCTCGACCGCGGTGTAGGTCTCACCAGCCGGGACATGATAGCCCTCGGTATAGAGTTTGAAGTGGTGGATCAGCGCTTCCATCGACTTCTTCATCTCGCCGCGTGGTGGCGGCGCAATCTTGCGGTCATCGACCTTGACCGGGCCGGATGGCATTTTCTCAAGGCACTGCTTGATGATCCGGACACTCTCGCGCATCTCGGCCATACGGACCAGATAGCGGGCGTAACAGTCGTTGGTGTGCCCGATCGGAACGTCGAACTCGACCTCGTCATAGACATCATAAGGCTGCGACTTGCGCAGATCCCATGGCAGACCGGCACCACGGATCATCGGGCCGGTAAAGCCCCATGCCACCGCCTCTTCCTGGGTACAGACGCCGATATCAACGGTACGCTGCTTGAAGATACGGTTCTCGGTCAGCAGGTTGTCGAGATCATCGATGAATTTCGGAAACTCATCCATATAGGCGCCGATATCCTCGGCCAGCCCTGCAGGCATATCCTGATGCACACCGCCGGGGCGGAAATAGTTGGAGTGCAGACGCGCGCCACAGACACGGTCATAGAACGCCATCATCTTCTCACGCTCTTCAAAGCCCCAGAGCGCTGGCGTCAGCGCACCGATATCGAGGGCGAAGGTCGTGATGTTCAACAGGTGGTTCAGGATACGGGTGATTTCCGAGAACAGCACCCGGATATACTGGCCACGGCGCGGCGCGGTAATGCCGAGCAGTTTCTCGACCGCCAGCGCATAGGCATGTTCCTGACACATCGGCGAGACGTAATCGAGCCGGTCGAAATACGGCACTGCCTGAATGAAGGTCTTGTATTCGATCAGCTTCTCGGTGCCACGATGCAGCAGGCCGATATGCGGATCGGCGCGTTCAACAATCTCACCGTCCATTTCAAGGACGAGACGCAATACGCCGTGGGCCGCAGGGTGCTGCGGGCCGAAGTTGAAGGTATATGGCTTGATCCGGGTTTCATCGGCAGCGCCGCTTGAGGCCGGGCTCAGGGTTCCTGATTGCATGTTCATCGGTTCAGGCTCCCTTCTCTTCTGATGGTTTTTCGCCGGTAAACGGCTTCAGGGCTTTCTCATCACCCGGCAGCTGCACATCGGTCATGGCTTCCCATGGGCTGAGGAAGTCGAAGGTGCGGAAATCCTGGGTCAGTTTTACCGGCTCATAGATCACGCGCTTCTGCTGTTCGTCATAACGCATCTCGACAAAACCGGTCAGCGGGAAGTCCTTGCGCAGCGGATGGCCCTCGAAACCATAATCGGTGAGAATCCGGCGCAGATCGGGATTGCCGTCAAAGAAGATGCCATAGAGGTCCCAGCACTCACGCTCGAACCAGCCTGCCGCAGGATGAATACCGACGATGCTCGGCACGGCTTCATCATCATTGGTCCGCAGTTTTACCCGGACACGATGGTTATGCTTCATGCTCAGCAGATTGTAGACCACCTCGAAACGCGGGTCTTCCGACGGGTAATCAACCCCGCAGAGATCAATCAGCTGGGTACAGAGGCAGTTCTGGTCATCGCGCAGGAAGCTGATGACACCAAAGACATCCCGAGGGGCGACGACCAGCGCCAGCTCGCCCTTCTCAATCGATGATTCGATCAGCCTGTCACCGAATGAGTCGACGAGATAGTCGAGCAGTTCGGCAAGTGGTCCCTCGACCTTTGCCTCTGCCTCTTCGGTATCCGCTGTTGCTTGTTCGTCTGACATGATCGCTTACCGGAATAGAGGAGTGTCGTCGCGGCTGATCTTCTTCTGCAGTTGCAGAATGCCGTAAACCAGCGCTTCGGCGGTCGGCGGGCAGCCGGGAACATAGATATCGACGGGAACAATCCGGTCGCAACCACGCACAACCGAATAGGAATAGTGATAATAGCCGCCGCCATTGGCACAAGAGCCCATGGAAATGACCCAGCGTGGCTCCGGCATCTGGTCATAGACCTTGCGCAGCGCCGGGGCCATTTTGTTGGTCAGGGTACCGGCAACGATCATCACATCTGATTGCCGTGGGCTCGGGCGCGGGATAACCCCGAACCGGTCGAGGTCATAGCGACTCATATAGGCGTGGATCATCTCCACCGCACAGCACGCAAGGCCAAAGGTCATCGGCCAGAGCGAACCGGTACGCGCCCAGTCGACCAGCTTTTCCATATTGGCGACAACAAAGCCCTTGTCCTGCAGCTCGTCTGTCGCTGCCTGTATCAGGGCATTCTGCGCCGCACCGGGCGGCAGGCCGCGACCGTCGGTTGAAATCGCCTGTGCGGGCTGAATGATCGATGAATTACTCATGTATTCCGCCTTGTTACCTCAATGACCGAGTAACGTTGAAAACTGCCTGAAGGCTCACTCCCACTCGAGCGCGCCCTTCTTCCACTCATAGACAAAGCCGATGGTCAGGATGGTCAGGAACGAGACCATGGACCAGAAACCGAACATGCCGATCTGACCGAGGGAGATTGCCCAGGGAAACAGGAATGCGACCTCAAGGTCGAAGATGATGAACAGAATCGCAACGAGATAGTAGCGCACGTCGAACCGGGTCCGGGTATCGCCAAAAGCATCGAAACCGCACTCATAGGCCGAGACTTTTTCCGCGTCCGGCTTCTTCACCCCAACCAGATATGACAGGCCGTAAGCAGCACCGGAAACGACGATTGAGATTACGAGGAACACCAGAATTGGCAGATATTCCAGTAATAGAACGTTTAGTTCGGGATCCATGATCCAGGCTCTCGTTTCTATTTATCAACAGAACCGGGCGCCAGCTTGACGTTCAGGCCCCGGAAGTTCGCATGGCATACGCCTTAAGACAGGCGCTAGCAAATGAATATGCGCGGGCAGGCTAAAAACCAAGAGGGTCTGGCAGCGCTGCACCGCGACAAAGCGAAGCTATAATGATTCTAAATACCACTGCAAGGGTGTTCCACCCCTGACCGGCATCAGGCAACAAAAAAGCACGCCTGAGTGTATCAGCGTGCTGTTTGACGTTCGGTAAACGAAAGAAAATGGCGCGAGTGACGGGACTTGAACCCGCGGCCTCCGGCGTGACAGGCCGGCGCTCTAACCAACTGAGCTACACCCGCGCAGGCGATGATCTTGTTTAACCTCGTTCATCGCGAGGGCCATTACCTACGTCGCACATTGCGCTGTGTCAACGACGATTAGCAGGTGAATTGCGATTTTTTTGATCGGCTTTTCATCCGGGTGGATGGTGGGCGGTACTGGGCTCGAACCAGTGACCTTTCGGGTGTAAACCGAATGCTCTCCCAACTGAGCTAACCGCCCAAAATTTCCGGCCGTAAATTCTTCGTGGGGTGTACCACTAGAACCTACGGCCGGGCAATATGCGTCGCGTAAAAAAACGCTAATTTATTAGTTAACGGCTTCTTTAAGGCCCTTACCAGCTTTGAACTTAGGCTGGTTGGAAGCAGGGATCTTGATGGTTTCGCCGGTACGTGGGTTGCGGCCTTCAGAAGCGGCACGCTTGGTTACCAGGAAGGTACCAAAACCAACGAGGCGGACTTCGTCACCTTTTTTGAGTGCATTGCTGATTACGTCAAAAACGGCTTCAACGGCTTTGGCAGCATCGGCCTTGCTGAAATCACCAGCTGTCGCAACTTCTGCGACCAGTTCGTTCTTATTCAATTTAGGGGCCCCCTTTTGAGGTCATGAAGAAATCGGTCGGGCTTTTATACGTGAGATATAAAAGCCCGGAAAACCGCGGCGGAGTGTAGTGCTGGCCAACCTGCTCGTCAAACCAAACTAACGAAAATTATCCACCGAATCGTGCAGTTTTCCGGGATTTTTTAGTGTCTGACCACTTCCGAGGGGTCATTTCCATCAGTTGCAGGTGGAACTGACTCTTTATCGAGCTCTGAATCGTCCCATTCGATGGGTTCAACAGGTCGAGTCAAAGCGTGTTTCAGAACCTCATCGACAGTGCTGACCGGGATGATTTCCAGACCGCTTTTCACGTTGTCCGGGATATCGCGCAGGTCCTTTTCATTGTCGATCGGGATCAGCACGGTTTTCAGCCCGCCGCGCAGTGCTGCCAGCAGTTTCTCCTTCAACCCGCCAATCGGCAGAACCCGGCCACGCAGGGTAATCTCACCGGTCATGGCGATATCCCGACGGATCGGAATCTGGGTCAGCACGGAGACTATTGAGGTAATCATGGCAACACCGGCCGATGGACCATCCTTCGGCGTCGCCCCTTCCGGCACGTGAACGTGAATGTCCCGCTTCTGGAACAGGGTCGGCTTGATACCGAATTCATGGCTGCGTGATTTGGCGAACATTTCAGCTGCCTGAATTGATTCGCGCATCACATCACCGAGCTTGCCGGTCATGGTCACCTTGCCCTTGCCCGGCAGCACCACTGATTCGATGGAGAGCAACTCGCCACCAACCTCGGTCCAGGCCAGACCGGTGACGACACCGACCAGATCATCCTCCTCGGCAACGCCGAAGCGGTAGCGCGGAATACCGGCATATTTCTCGAGGTTGCGCTTGGTGATCGACATCTTGTCGAGTTTCTCGATCAGGATTTCCTTCACCGATTTACGGCAGAGATTGGCAATCTCGCGCTCGAGGTTACGCACCCCGGCTTCCCGGGTGTAACGGCGGATGATCTCGCGCAGCGCCTCGTCGGAAATGCTGAACTCGCCGTCTTTAAGGCCATTGGCTTCCATCTGCTTGGTCAGCAGGTATTTCTTGGCGATCTCGATCTTCTCGTCCTCGGTATAGCCGGGGATACGGATGATCTCCATCCGGTCGAGCAATGGCTGTGGCATCCGCAGGGAATTGGCCGTGCAGAAGAACAGGACATTGGACAGATCGTAATCAACCTCGAGGTAATGATCGGCAAAGCTGGTGTTCTGCTCGGGATCGAGCACTTCCAGCAGCGCGGATGACGGATCACCGCGCCAATCGGCACCAAGCTTATCAATCTCGTCGAACAGGAACAGTGGGTTGTTGGACTTCGCCTTCTTCATGCCCTGAATGATCTTGCCGGGCATGGAGCCGATATAGGTCCGGCGGTGACCACGCACCTCGGCCTCATCCCGGACACCGCCCAGAGACATGCGCACGAAATTACGACCGGTCGCCTCGGCGATTGACTTGCCGAGCGAGGTTTTACCAACACCGGGCGGGCCGACGAGACAGAGGATCGGGCCCTTAACCTTGTCCATGCGTTGCTGCACGGCAAGATATTCGAGAATCCGGTCCTTGACCTTGTCGAGGCCATAATGGTCGCGGTCGAGAACTTCCTGCGCCAGCTTGATGTCCTTTTTCACCTTGGTCTTCTTCGACCATGGAATAGAGACCATCCAGTCGAGGTAATTGCGGACAACCGTGGCTTCAGCAGACATCGGGCTCATGGATTTGAGCTTTTTCAGCTCGGCCATGGACTTCTCGCGCGCCTCTTTCGGCATCTTGGCTTTTTTGATGCTGTCTTCGAGTTCGGCCAGATCATCCCGGCCCTCTTCGCCCTCGCCCAGCTCCTTCTGAATCGCCTTCATCTGTTCGTTCAGATAGTACTCGCGCTGGGTTTTCTCCATCTGGCGTTTGACGCGGGTGCGGATACGCTTTTCAACCTGCAGCACGCCGATCTCGTTTTCCATCAGCGCATAGACGCGCTCAAGGCGATCGGCAATCGACCGGATTTCGAGCAGCTCCTGCTTCTCGACAATCTTCAGAGACAGGTGCGAGGCAACCGTATCGGCAAGCTTGCTCGGCTCCTCGATCTGATTGATCGAGACCAGTACTTCCGGCGGGATTTTCTTGTTCAGCTTGATGTATTGCTCGAACTGGGAAACCACCGCGCGGGACAGCGCCTCCAGCTCACGGTCGGTATCATCCTCATCGGGCAGCATTTCGATGCCGGCCTCGAAGAAGTCGTCATTATCGGAAAAATCTGTCACCCGGCAGCGTTGCGCGCCCTCAACCAGCACCTTCACGGTGCCATCGGGCAGTTTCAGCAGTTGCAGGATCGTGCCGACGGTACCGATGTCGAACAGGTCCTTCGGCTCCGGATCATCCTGCGCGGCATCACGCTGGGTCAGCAGCAGGATCTGCTTGTCATCAGCCATGACATCTTCAAGTGCCCGCACGGATTTTTCCCGTCCGACAAAAAGCGGCACGATCATATGCGGGAAAACAACGATATCGCGGAGCGGCAAAACCGGGTATTGGGCCGCAGCCGATGGATCGCTCATGAACAAAAACTCCAGATTGGGCTATCGGGAAAGGCCAGCCATAAGGGCCAAGCCTCGATCATAGTTTGTTACGCAGGTTATGGAATGGCTAATTCCATGAAATATTCTGTCATCACCATCATAGCTGGTGAAAAACCCATGAGAAGTTAAATGGCGGTGCCTGCCTGACAGTTCAAGTAGCGCCGTGGTTTCGACAACCCAGTATGGCCTTGACGCGACACAAAAAAGGCGGCCAAGGCCGCCTTTTCCAATCAATTCTGCTTGCCTGCGGCAGCATTACGACGCGCTCGACGCCGCCTCATCCTTTTTATCGGAATAGATGTAGAGCGGCTGGCCGTCCTTGTTCACCACATCCTTGTTGATGACGATGGATTCGACATCATCAAGGCCGGGCAGATCGAACATCGGATCAAGCAGGAAGCTCTCCATGATCGAGCGCAGACCACGAGCACCGGTTTTGCGCTCGATTGCCTTACGGGCGATTTCCTTAAGCGCATCTTCCTTGAACTGGAGATCGATTTTCTCCATCTCGAACAGGCGCTGGTATTGCTTGACCAATGCGTTCTTCGGCTCGCTGAGGATCTGAACCAGTGCATCCTCATCGAGATCTTCAAGGGTCGCGATCACCGGCAGACGACCAACAAATTCAGGGATAAGACCGAATTTCAGCAGATCTTCCGGCTCAAGCTCACGCAGAACATCACCGACGCGTCGCTCTTCCTCATCCTTCACATCGGCACCGAAACCGATAGAACTGCCCTTGTGGCGCTGGCCGATGATCTTGTCGAGACCGGCAAAGGCACCGCCGCAGATGAACAGGATATTGGTGGTGTCAACCTGCAGGAATTCCTGCTGCGGATGCTTGCGGCCACCTTGCGGCGGAACCGATGCAACCGTACCTTCCATGATTTTCAGCAGGGCCTGCTGGACACCCTCACCCGATACGTCACGGGTGATCGAGGGGTTGTCAGACTTGCGGCTGATCTTATCGACCTCATCGATATAGACGATGCCGCGCTGGGCCCGCTCGACATTGTAGTCGGCAGCCTGCAGCAGCTTCAGGATGATGTTTTCCACGTCCTCACCGACATAACCGGCTTCGGTCAGGGTGGTGGCATCAGCCATGGTGAACGGCACATCAAGGATGCGGGCCAGGGTTTGCGCCAGCAGGGTCTTACCGGAACCGGTCGGACCGATCAGCATGATGTTGGATTTCGCGAGCTCGACTTCTCCACCCTTGGCGCTGTGAGACAGACGCTTGTAGTGGTTGTGAACCGCAACTGACAGAACCCGTTTGGCGTGGCTCTGGCCAATCACGTAATCATCAAGCACAGCCTTGATGTCACGTGGCGTCGGAACCCCGTCCTTCGCTTTGACCAGCTGGGTCTTGTTCTCTTCACGGATAATATCCATGCAGAGCTCAACACACTCATCACAGATAAAAACCGTCGGGCCAGCAATCAGCTTGCGCACTTCATGCTGGGACTTCCCGCAGAACGAGCAGTACAGCGTATTCTTGCTGTCGCCGCTGCCGCCACCGTTTGTATCGTCGCCTGATGATTTTGTCATCTTAACTCCCAGACGCTATCGCGCCCTCATCACCGGAAAATCGGTGGCCGGGTCAATCCCGACCACATCAATCATTACCACGCTTCACGGCTGGATCAACCATCCGATTGCGCATTAATCCTTCTTGCCGGACTTCTTGTCGTCGCCGTTATCTTCAGCAGATGGCAGCGGATGGCTGGTAACCACCTCGTCGATAAGGCCGAATGCTTTTGCCTCATCCGGGTCCATGAAGTTGTCACGCTCCATGGCTTCCTCGATAACGCCGAGTTTCTGACCGGTATGCTTCACATACATATTGTTAAGGCGGGCCCGGGTTTTAAGTATCTCCTTGGCCTGAATTTCAATATCCGTCGCCTGACCCTGCGCACCGCCTGATGGCTGGTGGATCATGATCTTGGAATTTGGCAGGGCAAAACGCTTGCCCGGCGCACCCGCGGTCAGCAGCAGTGACCCCATGGACGCAGCCAGCCCCATACAGACGGTCGAGACATCGCACTTGATGTACTGCATGGTGTCATACATCGCGAGACCGGCGGTCACGATGCCGCCCGGCGAGTTGATGTAGAAGGAGATATCCTTCTTCGGATTCTCGGATTCCAGATACAGCAGCTGGGCACAGATCACGGACGCAACCTGATCGTGAACCGGACCGGTGAGGAAGATAATCCGCTCTTTCAGCAGGCGGGAATAAATGTCAAAAGCCCGCTCCCCACGGTTGGTCTGCTCCACCACCATCGGGATGAGGGAATTCATCTGCGTATCCATATTAACCTCTGTGATGTCCCGGCTTTCCGGATTTCAGGCTCCGGACAGGACGCTACGGAATTCTTTATACTCACGACAATAATGCGCCTGCCCCCCTGTGCAAGCTTGTGGTTCGTTAAATCACGAATTTTTTTACGTTTGCCTGTGCATCATCCGCAAAGAGTATGAAAAAAGGGTTCACGGCAGTGCCAGTGAACCCTTTTTTCAACTCAATTAACCAGAATCAGCGGCTGAAAGATCAGTCGACCCGACCGCTGTTTCCAAACTTAGTGGTCGTGATCGCAATCAGGGCCGTGAACGTGGCCTTCTTCCTGATCAGGGTCCTGTGCCAGCTCTTCCGGGGTCACCTTCTTGTCGGTGATCTTGGCCAGCTCGATGATGTAATCGACGACCTTCTCTTCAAACAGCGGTGCGCGCAGTGATGCGAGTGCTTCAGGCTGCTTCTGGTAATACTCGATTACCTGTGCTTCCTGACCCGGGAAACGACGTGCTTCATTGAGCATGGCGCGGGTGATCTCGTCCTGGGCGACCTGAATATCGTTCTTGGTGCCGACTTCGGACAGAACCAGACCAAGGCGCACGCGACGCTCGGCGATTTCCTTGTACTCGGCCTTCAGTTCGTCATCAGACTTCTTGGCATCTTCACCGGTCAGGTGGCCGTCTTTCTTGGCCTGTTCAATCTGGGCCCAGATCTGGTTGAATTCGTTCTCAGCCATGCGTGGTGGCACGTCGAAGCTGAACTCACCGGCCAGCTTGTCGAGCAGATCACGCTTCAGACGGTTGCGGCTGAGCTGATCAAATTCAGACTTGAGCTGGTCCTTGACCGCCTGTTTCAGGTCAGCGACGTTTTCCTTGCCGAATGACTTGGCGAGTTCGTCGTCGATCTCGGGAGAGACCATTTCCTGAATGTTCTTGATCTTGACCTCGAAGACCGCAGCCTTGCCCGCCAGTGACTGCTCACCGTAATTTTCCGGGAAGGTCACATTGACGGTCACATCGTCGCCGATATTGGTGCCGATGAGCTGGTCTTCAAAATTGTCGATGAATTTGCCGCTGCCGAGCTCCAGCTCGAAATCATCGGCCTGCATGCCGGGACGGCGCTCGCCATCAACAGAACCGTCAAAATCGATGGTGACGAGGTCACCTTTCTTCGACTTGCGCTTGCGCTTCAGGTCCTGACCGCGCTTGTTATTGGCGGTGATGCGCTCAAGGGCATCATCAACCTGCTTGTCATCAGGCTCGGCAACCGGACGCTCAAGCTTCAGTTTGCTGAAGTCGATCAGTTCAAACTCAGGCAGCAATTCGATGTTGAGGGTATACTCAAGATCGGTGCCTTCCTCGAACTTCACATCCTCGACGGACGGGCTGGCCGCAGGGCGCAGTTCGTTGTCCTGAATGGTTTTGCTGGCGGCATCATTGACGGCCTGCTCGACCACTTCACCCATGACGCTCTGGCCATAGCGGCGGCGCAGCATGTTGAGTGGCACCTTGCCCGGACGGAAGCCCGGCATTTTGACTTCCTTGCCCATTTCCTGAAGGCGGGTATTGACCCGGCTCTCAAGGTCGGCGGCAGGAATTTTTACGCGATATGAGCGGCTCAGGCTGTCGCTGGCGGTCTCGGTAACTTGCATGTGTAAATCTCGAAGCTGGTCTAAGGGTGGCTGCATCATCGTCAGGATCGGTCAGCCCGGTTCTCTGCTGTGGGCTTTTGCAACATTGGACGCAGCGCGTCCAGCGTTTTTCCCCGAAATCTGTTGATGTCCGGTATATATATGGTGCGGGCGGAGGGACTTGAACCCCCACGGCCAAAGCCACTGGTACCTAAAACCAGCGCGTCTACCAATTTCGCCACGCCCGCAACATGAAGCCGGGTGTTAGCATAGGAAGCCGGGAAATTTAAAGAACGAAAAGGCCCGGGCAATAATCTGCCAATAAAATGGCGGGCCTTATCGAAACCAGCCTGATCCGGTCACCTGATCCGGCCACCAGATCCAGTCAGGCGCGGGCCATGCCCGAGAACATGCCCTGAAACGCTTCGAGCGCCAGCGTTCGGCGGTCGGTCTGTTCGATCCGCCCATGGCGCTGCAGACAATATCTGAACTGGACATGGGGAATGCCGGAGGCATCCCGGGTCATGGCGACAACTTCCGCCGTCTCGGTCAGACTGCTGCAGAGATTGCGCTCATAATGGCAACCGATCTCGACCGCCGGGTATTTTGGGCTTTTAGTTAAAATTTGCAGGAAACTCATCTTTTCCCACCCTTCACAAACAACACTAACAGTAGTCTTTGTGTATTTGTTTAGGCTTTGCAAATATTTTAAATTTTGAAAATTACTAGCAATATTTAGATAAAATTCGGCTCAATTTATAACTGCGCCAGCACCCGCGCAACACAACCCGGTAAGTCATCAGCAATAGCACCGTTTTCCGCCAGTTTTCCCGTCGCCCCATGCAGCCAGACCGCAGCCGGTGCGGCCTTGTCAGCAGGCATACCGCGAGCCAGCAGGGCACCGATAATACCGGCCAGAACATCACCACTACCGGCCACCGCAAGGCCTGACGGGGCATTATTGTTGATCAGCACCGACCGATCCGGCAGGGCGATAACCGTATCCCGCCCCTTGAGTATAATGATCGCCCCTGCCCGTTCGGCGGCATCTCTGGCCCGATCAATCCGGCAGCCGGTCAGATCGGGGAACAACCGGGCAAACTCGCCCTCATGGGGAGTCAGCACATGATGTGCACTCAACTGCCGAAACAAAGCATCGGGATCGTCGGCAAAGGCTGTCAGGGCATCGGCATCAATGACCGCTGGTCCCCCATGCTTGAGAACTGCACCGACCTTGTCCTTGCTATCCGCACTCAGCCCAAGACCCGGCCCGATGACGATGGCATCAGGCTTTTTCTCAACCAGCAGACTGGCAAACCGGTCGAGACTGTCCGCCTCTGAGACAATCAGCGCCCGCTCCCGGCCTCTATATATGTACGCCGCGTTCGTTGGTGCGGCGATGCCAACCAGCCCGGCACCGGCGCGCATGGCAGCCGATGCCGCGAGGCTGGCAGCCCCGGTCATCTCCGCCCCGCCCGCAATCCAGAGCCGCCCGCGCTCATATTTATGGCGCACATCAAGCCCCGGCAGCGCGTCGCGCCAGATCAGCGGGTCATTGAGGGCAGTTCTGATCGCTTCGGACACATTGGTCGGCGTGAGACCGATCTGGCCGATATGCAGCTGGCCACAAGCGCCACGACCGGGCATCAGCCAGTGGCCCGGCTTGGCCCGGAAAAAGCTGACCGTATGGTGAGCACGGATCGCCGCGCCCCGAACCGCGCCATCGGCACCGTCAATGCCGCTTGGCATATCAATCGAGATAACCGTCCTGCCGCTGTCATTGATCGCCCGAACCAGTGTCGCAGCATCGCCGTCCAGATCACGATTGAGACCGGCCCCGAACAGCGCATCGACATAATAAGTCGCGGCAACCGGGTTTTGCGGATCAGCCAGCGGCACATCATCACCCCAGAGGGCCACCGCCTTCTCACCATCACCGGAGGACGGCAGTGCGGCCAGACGACTGACGCTCACCGGCCAGCCAATCTCCCGCAACATCGCGGCAACCACGAGACCATCGGCGCCATTATTGCCCGGCCCACAGAGGACATGCAGCGGACGACAGGGCAAGGTCTCGAGGATATAGCTGGTCACGACACCCGCAGCATTGCGCATCAGCTGCCAGCTGTCGCCACCGGCCGCAACATAGGCACGGTCAGCCGATTGGGTCTGGGCAGGCGTCAGCAGCCAATTCTGATCGGGAAAATACATACCGATCAGATATCACAGATGAAAACGGTAAATGAAGCAGGGAAAATGGGGCGACTGACGGGGATTGAACCCGCGACAGCTCGGATCACAACCGAGTGCTCTACCGCTGAGCTACAGTCGCCATGACAAGCACAATAGGTTTGCAACTCATCAGAGGTCAGCGTTTTGGCCCAATGCGTTGGTAAAATCAAGGGGCAACCTGACGCAAAAATCATTTCGTTGCAGAACAACACTGCCCGTTTTTTAGGCAATCGCACATTTTTCGCGCATCAGAGCGACTAAAAACTGGCGTGCTGCCCTGACGCAATTTGACTAAATCATTGATAAACATGGCGCTTATGAGTCTGGCACAGCCCATGCTATGTGCGCGACGCAACGATCAACTCAGCAGATGATCAGATCAGCTCTCTCTCAAGCGGATTTTCAGTCGGCATCCTGTCGATTGGCCTGCCGCATTACACCAGCCTGAAAGCAAGCGTATGAAAAAGATAGAAGCCATCATCAAGCCGTTCAAACTTGATGAGGTAAAAGAAGCGCTCCACGAGATCGGCATCAAGGGCCTGACCGTTACCGAAGCCAAGGGTTTCGGTCGCCAGAAGGGTCACACCGAACTCTATCGCGGCGCTGAATATGTCGTCGATTTCCTGCCTAAAGTTAAAGTCGAAGTGGTCATGGAAGATGATCTCGTCGAACGCGCAATCGAGGCCATCCAGAACGCCGCCCAGACCAGCCGGATCGGCGATGGCAAGATCTTCGTTTCACCGATTGAGGAAGCAATCCGCATCCGCACCGGTGAACGTGGTGCAGAAGCGGTCTGATCAGCAGACAGCAGCACATATAAACAATCGGCCAGCATCAGAAGCGATGCGGATGTGCACAATGCGGGAAACACATTCAACGGTCGATCAGGGTTAGTCTCTACCCCGCTTTTCCCACTTATTCGTCAACAATCAAGGATTGGAAGGCCACCATGGCAGACGTAAAAGCGATCATGAAGATGATCGAAGAGAATGATGTTCAATACGTTGATTTTCGTTTCAGCGATCCACGCGGCAAGCTTCAGCACACCGCCCAACATGTCAGCACCGTTGATGAAGACCTTCTGACCGAAGGCATCATGTTCGACGGCTCCTCCATTGCCGGTTGGAAGGCGATCAATGAATCAGACATGATTCTGATCCCTGACCTGTCCACCGCTCATATGGACCCGTTTGCGGCCCAGCCACTGCTCAACATCTTCTGTGATGTATATGAGCCATCAACCGGTCAGCCATATTCCCGCGACCCACGCTCCACCGCCAAGGCGGCTGAAGCCTATCTCGCTTCTACCGGTATCGGTGACACCGCGTTCTTCGGTCCTGAAGCCGAATTCTTCGTCTTTGACGATGTTCGCATCAAGGTCGATCAGAACCATGTCATGTACAAGATCGACTCTGAAGAAGGCCCATACAACAGCGGCAGCGAATTCCCTGACGGCAACCTCGGCCACCGCCCTGGTCCAAAAGGCGGTTACTTCCCGGTTGGCCCGGTTGACAGCATGTCTGACCTCCGCGCCGAAATGGTCAGCGTTCTGGCCAGCATCGGTGTTCCGGTCGAGAAGCATCACCACGAGGTTGCACCATCTCAGAACGAACTCGGTATCAAGTTCGACACCATGGTGAAGTGCGCTGACAACATGCAGCTGTACAAATATGTCGTGCACAATGTGGCCGACGCGTATGGCAAGACCGCTACCTTCATGCCGAAGCCTGTTTTCGGCGACAACGGTTCCGGTATGCACGTTCACCAGTCGATCTGGAAAGGCAACGAGCCGACCTTCGCCGGTTCCGGTTATGCCGATCTGTCTGAAACCGCCCTGTACTACATCGGCGGTATCATCAAGCACGCCAAAGCACTGAATGCTTTCACCAACGCCTCAACCAACAGCTACAAGCGTCTGGTCCCAGGCTATGAAGCACCGGTTCTGCTGGCCTATTCTTCACGTAACCGTTCTGCATCCTGCCGTATCCCATACGTGACCAGCCCGAAAGCCAAGCGCGTTGAGGTTCGTTTCCCTGATCCGACCGCAAACCCGTATCTGGCGTTCGCAGCCATGCTGATGGCTGGCCTCGACGGCATCCAGAACAAGATCCATCCTGGCGATGCCATGGACAAGAACCTCTATGACCTGCCACCGGAAGAGCTGGCCGACGTACCTACCGTTTGCGGTAGCCTGCGCGAAGCCCTCGAATCGCTGGCCGCAGATCACGAGTTCCTGCTCAAAGGCGACGTCTTCAACAAGGAACAGATCGAAGGCTACATCGAGCTCAAGATGGAAGAAGTGGAAGCGTTTGAAACCATGCCACACCCGATTGAGTACAGCATGTACTACAGCGTTTAAGCGTCTGTTTTTAAAAGATTTAAAAACATCACTCGTTCAGGGGCGGTCAGCGATGACCGCCCTTTTTCGTGCCTGAAAAACCCTGAAAACAGGCACTTCCGGGAAAAACTCGATCGAGTAATCCACAGGATTTAGCGCATCAAAATTCGTTGCAACCACAAGATATTGTAGCCTCGGGCATCACCCACTGGGTCATTTTCTCTATGGTAACACGATCAATGGCGTCGATTTTTTCAGCACCTGCTGCCCCACCCCGCCTCCCTGCCCGCCTGCCAGCGCGCATGATGGCGACGGCCCGTACCAGCCTGCTTGCCTCGGCCATGGCTTTCTCCATGGCGACGGCAGCATCCGCACAGGCCTATAACCCGTATCTGGGCACCATGGACCCGCAGGCCGCCCCGCGGATGCCGGTAGAGGCAAGTGCCTCGAATACCGTCTCGGCCGGCATGCAGATCAAGGGCATCGCCGAAGTAATCGGCCCGGCCATGATCACCGTGAAGGGTTACGATCTGCGCCTGCACGGCATCATTGTTCCGCTCGAGCGCGCCGCCCAGACCAAGGCTTCAGCCGATCTGATCCGCCTGACCAAGGGCAACCCGGTGGATTGTGTCACCGTCGGTATGGATTCAGACGGCATCACCCTTGCCGCCTGTGGCACCGATCTGTATCCGAACCTGGCGCTAGCCCTGCTCGATGCCGGTCGGGCATTGGTTGACCGCCAGCAGGTTGCCGGCACCCCGGTTGCCGATCTCTATCTCGATGCCGAACGACAGGCACGCCGTGCCGATCTCGGCCTCTGGGGCAATGAGACCGGCCCGATCCCGACCCATACCGCCGGTATTGATCGCCAGATTACCGCCGCACCAACCTCGCTTGCGCCACCGGCGCCGAAGCCATTGGCTATGAATACGGGTTCATCCCGACCGGCGGTTTCCGGCGGTCCGATCATCCGCTTTGATGATGGCTCTTCAGTTGACATCAGCATGCTTGGTGCCGTGCCCATGGCCGGCGCACCCGAGCCTGTCGGCAGCTCCTTTGTTCCGCCGGACTTGCCTGCACAACAAGGCATTGGCCAATCGGCCTTTGATGCGGTCAGCTTCAACACCCTCGGTCTGCGCGCCCTGCCTGATGATCACCAGACCGGCATCCTCTCGGCGCAACCACAGGTCGCCTCCCTTGATGGCGGCGTCGAACTACCCGCCACCCTACCCGGTTTTGAGGACAAGAGCGCCCAGCAGTCACATAACAGCATGCTGCTCGGCCTGATCGGTCACCTCGATGACATCATCCAGCGCCACCGCGCCGCCAAGGAGCATGGCGAGATGTATCTGCCAACCCCGCCGGGTGAAGAACCACGCACGGTTCCACTGGAAACAGAAACCGTCGCACCACAGGACAGCGGCAGCGGCTATGCATTGCTCTGGGGCAGTCTGCTGGCCCTGCTCATCGCCGGGCTCGGCACCATGGCCGCACAGGCCTATCGCTGGCATCAGGGTATCTGGCCATGGGAGCGACGCAGCGTGAACAACAGCCTTGGCGTTGCCTGGGCTGATCGTCAGCGCCGGGCACAGAGCCTCGCCCAGACGCTCAATCAGGAAGCACTGAACCTGTCCTTCGCCCTGTCCGAGCGTGCAGATATTGCCCGACTGGCATCCACGACCCGCTCTGGCCAGACGGCCAGTGACCTGCGGGCATTGCGGATTAATCCACCCGGCTTTATCGGTGACAACTGGCAGGATATTGGTCGGTTCAGCCGCAGCATCGGTCTGCAGGCACGTATGCTGCACACCCAGATCGCCGAGTTCGACCGCCGGGTTGCCGATCAGGCAGCGCTGGCAACCGAGGGCCGTTTGCACACCAGCAGCGACAAGGTATTTGCCGCCCTCGCCAAACGGCTGGAGGAACTGTCACAGGCGGCCAAGCAACTGCATGTCAGCGTGAAGAGCCGCAGCCAGTCACCGAATCTGAAACGCCAGACCAAGCGCGTCGCGCGTCCGGTGCAGAAAGCGGTGCGGACCAGTGTCAGCTCACGGCAGGATGCCGGTTGGGCAGCGGCTGCCCGGGCATAACAGATGGTGACATACGGCGGAAACCTGTCTGACCGGCCGGAGGGATCAGGATCAGTCGGCCTCGGGCACCGGCCTTGGCTTCCGGTCCTCACCGAGCGCCACATAGGTAAAGTCGCCCTCGGTCACCTTGACCGTATCGCCATTGACCCGATTCCGGGCAAAAGTGGTAATGCGAACCGTAATCGAGGTGCGACCGACGCGTATGATCTCGGCGTAGCAGATGACATCATCGCCAACCATAACCGGTTTGTGGAAGGTCATGGCCTGTACGCCGACGGTAGCAATCCGGCCCCCGGCGCGTTCGGTTGCAACGACACTGCCCGCCAAATCCATCTGCGACAGCAGCCAGCCGCCGAAAATATCGCCACTCGGATTGGTATCGGCAGGCATGGCAATGGTGCGCAGCGCCGGACCGTCCGGGAATTTCTTTTTAAAGTCGTCCATGGAAAAGCCCATATGAGATTGTCTCCCTGATCCGGCGTTATAGACTATAAAGAACCAGCATCAAGATAAGAGCCGATACCGAAGAACCCGCAAGACCGCGAAGCAGCAGAAACCAAAATGTCCGATCTATTTGCCAACAAAGCCACAGCCGAAAACAGCTATACCGCTGCCGAAATCGAGGTCCTTGAGGGCCTTGAACCGGTCAGACGGCGTCCGGGCATGTATATCGGCGGCACCGATGACCGGGCACTCCATCACCTGTTCGCCGAGGTACTCGACAACTCCATGGATGAGGCGGTTGCCGGTCACGCCAACCGGATCGAGGTGTCGCTGGCGGCAGACGGTACGATCACGGTGAGCGATAACGGGCGCGGCATTCCGGTCGACCCGCATCCAAAGTTCAAGAACAAGTCGGCGCTTGAGGTCATCATGACCACCCTGCACTCGGGCGGTAAATTCGAGGGCAAGGCCTATGCCACCTCCGGCGGTCTGCACGGTGTCGGTATCTCCGTGGTCAACGCCCTCTCCGACAAGATGACCGTGGAAGTCGCCCGTGATCGCCAGCTCTGGCGGCAGGAATACAGCCGTGGCAAACCGGTCAGCACACTGGAAAGCGTCGGCGCAGTACAAAACCGGCGCGGTACCACTGTCACCTTCCATCCCGATGCCGAGATTTTCGGCGCGGGTGCCAAGCTGAAGGCCGAGCGCATCTACCGGATGTCCCGCTCAAAAGCCTATCTCTATAAAGGTGTCGAAATCCGCTGGCAGTGCGATCCTGAACTGCTCCCGGCCAATTCTGATGTACCATCGGAAGCAGTACTGCACTTCCCGGGCGGGTTGATGGATTTCCTTATCGCCAATCTCGGCGAAACACCGCTGATTACGCCCGAGCCGTTCCATGGTCAGGCCGACCTCGCCGATGATAAGGGCCGGGTAGAATGGGCGGTTGCCTGGCCGGTGCGTGGTGAAGGCTTTGCCAGCACCTATTGTAACACCATCCCGACCCCGCAGGGCGGTACCCATGAGAGCGGCTTGCGTACCGCCCTCGTCCGCTCGTTGCGTGGTTTCGGCGAGTTGGTCAACAATAAGAAAGCATCACAGATCACCAGTGATGATGTGATGAACGGCGCACAGATATTGCTGTCTCTGTTCATTCGCGATCCGCATTTCCAGGGCCAAACCAAGGAAAAACTCGCCAGTGCCGAGGCCAGCCGTCTGGTCGATAACGCCATCAAGGATCGGTTCGACCTCTGGCTGTCGGCCAATCCGGCTGCTGCCAAGCCATTGCTTGATGCGATTGTCGAGCGCGCCGAGGAACGCCTGCGCGCCCGTGCAGCCAAAGACACGAGCCGGAAGACCGCCACCAAGCGTCTGCGCCTGCCCGGCAAGCTCGCCGATTGCAGCCAGAACAATGCCGAGGGTACCGAACTGTTCATCGTCGAGGGTGACAGTGCGGGTGGTTCCGCCAAACAGGCGCGTCGCCGGGAAACTCAGGCCGTCCTGCCACTGCGCGGCAAGATCCTCAACGTCGCCAGCGCCTCGGTCGACAAGCTCAAGGCCAATCAGGAACTGAGCGACCTGTCACTGGCGCTGGGCTGCAAACTTGGCAAGGATTTCGATCCGGCAGACCTTCGCTATGAACGCATCATCATCATGACCGATGCTGACGTGGACGGCGCGCATATCGCCTCCCTGCTCATGACCTTCTTCTACAAGCAGATGCCGGGACTGATCGAAACCGGTCGCCTGTTTCTCGCCCTGCCGCCGCTCTATCGCCTCGCCCGCGGTGGTGTCGTCCATTATGCCCGTGACGATGCCCATAAGGATGAGTTGATGGCCACCGTGTTTGCCGGGCGCGGCAAGGTTGAGATCAGCCGCTTCAAGGGTCTCGGCGAGATGCCGGCCAAACAGCTGAAAGACACGACCATGGACCCGGACAAGCGTCAGATGATGCGGGTCTATATCCCACAGACCGCGATGGATGAGATCGAGACCGATGCGCCAAAGCCGGTTGGTGCCGATCCGGCCACCACGACGCTGGTGAATGAACTGATGGGCAAGCAGGCCGATGCCCGCTTCCGCTTCATTCAGGAGAATGCCCGGTTCGTCGAGGAAATTGATGTTTAGGCCACTTATGTTCCGGCCATTTGCAGCAAGCTGCCTGTTGGTTGTTGGCCTGCTTGCCCTGACCGGCTGCCAGAACACGACCCAGATCGGTGCGGCCTCGGTCCAACCTGCCTATCAGCCAAGCCAGCTGGGCTATGCCGCCGGTGGTGGCGACATGCAGGTGGTGGTGGTCGGCAATCCCTTCGAGCCCGGCGTCGATGATCCCGACTTTGCCGAAAACATGGCCATTGCCATGCGGGGCAAGCATTTCGGGCCTTATATCAACTTCACCACCATGCCCGATGACGAAGCGCGGGATAATTACCGTGTCGGCCTGATTTTCAATGCCAAACCGCCGATTACCGGTCTCAACCTGTGCCGGACCATGGCCGCCGGGAAGCGCCCGACGACCAGCGAATCGAGCGGCTCGATTCCGGTTAAAATGGTATTCTGCGTCGGCTCGAAGCTGCTGACCGAGGTGCTCGCCCATCTCGGCGGTGCCGATGGCATTACCACGGCAAAGGCCGGAAAACTCGTCGGCCAGATGACCACCCTGCTCCTGCCGCCGACCAATCCGGTCGTAGACGACCCGCTGGATTCAGACTTCAAGCCCTTCTGATTGCTAGGATTTTTTGAAATTTCAGAGATGGGACAGCAAGCGATCCCTGCCCGATCCCTCATGACTGCGCCACCGGAACCCCTGACCTGATAGCGCCGCAATCGCCTGTGGCAACTTCGTATCACGGGCCTGAACTAATCCACAGAACTGTCCACAGCATCATTGAGATGCCCCCTGACCAATTGTCCACTGGTGTCAGACACACCGCTGGCGCGTGGCTCGCGTCAGCATGACAATTGGGAAGGCAAGAACATGCGCTTACGCACCCTATGCGTAGCCATTGTTGCGACTGTCGGGCTATCCGGCTGTCTCGGCGCTGGTTACGGAACCGGAACCTCACGTACCTATATCGACCCGCTGAGCTATCAGGCCAATGAAAAGGGCTATGCCGGTATCTGGGATAACTACACCATGGCCCGCCGCAACGTGAATACCGAGATCCTCGGCAATCCGTTCAATATGGACAAGGAAGTCTTTGACCTTGTCGCCGCCCAGATCATGACCGATCAGCAACCGGGTCCGAAATTCTACTTCCAGCCCAAGATATGGAACCGCAATATCCCCGGCGAGGCAGCACGCCCGCAATACCGCTTTGTCATGGTGTTCAACCCCGGCGTGTCTGTCACCGGTCATGAGCTTTGTGCTGGTGCCCAGGTGCCGACCATCCCGGCCTATGACAAGCGTATCGTCATCCGCACCGCCTTCTGCCGCTACAATGAATACCTTACTGGCGCGACGACCGAGCGGTTTGATATCGACAGTGTTCGTGATCGGGATTTCACCCGAGCCATCTCCAATTCGCTCAGCATGACCTTCCCGACCAACCAGCATCTGGGGGGCGATCAATCCAAGGAAGACCGTCGTTATGACCAGACGCGCTACCACACAACGCTGTCATGCGAACGCCTCAATACCTGCGGTGGTGGCGATGGCCCCGGCTTCACAGGTTACTACTAACGATCTGATTTATAACGACAATCGGCGCCCCACACGGCGCCGATTGCATATTGTGCCAGTGCATAAGGCCAATATTTCTTTTGCACAAAGACAGGCGCGATTTGACATTGCGCCGCAAAATAACGATGTTTCGCCCTTAACGAGCGATGACACAGTCAGAATTGCTCGCTGTTTTCCATTGATTTCCGATCCGCTTGGCGGTCATCACCGAACCCGAACAGGTCGGTTTGCAAGGATGCGTTTCGCATGAATTTTGAAGAGCTTGGTCTTAACGAGAAGATTTTACGCGCGGTCGTGGAATCCGGCTATTCCGAGCCTACCCCAATTCAGGCCAAAGCGATCCCGCCGATCCTGATGGGACAGGATGTCGTCGGCTGTGCCCAGACCGGTACCGGCAAGACCGCTTCTTTCACCCTGCCGATGATCGAAATCTTGTCGACCGGACGTGCCCGGGCACGGATGCCACGTTCGCTCATTCTCGCCCCGACCCGTGAACTGGCGGCACAGGTGGCCGAGAACTTCGACAAATATGGCAAATACCTGCCCCTGACCAAGGCCTTGCTGGTCGGTGGTGTCTCCATGAACGAGCAGATCGAGAAGCTCGATCGCGGCGTTGACGTACTGATCGCAACACCGGGCCGCCTGCTCGACCTGTTTGATCGGGGCCGTATCCTGCTTTCCGATATCAAACTGCTGGTCATCGACGAATGTGACCGGATGATGGATATGGGCTTCATCCCGGACATTGAGAAAATCGTCGGCCTGCTGCCCAAGCGCCGCCAGACCCTCATGTTCTCGGCTACTCTGGCGCCGGAAATCCGTCGTCTGGTCAACAGCTTCATGATGACCCCGAAAGAGGTCTCGGTCGCACCACCAGCCAGCACCTCCAAAAATGTCGCGCAACATCTGGTGGAAGTTGCCCCACGGCAGAAGAACAAGAAACTGCTGGCTATTCTCGCCGACGAGAAGATCAAGAACGCCTTTATCTTCTGTAACCGCAAGCGTGATATCGACGGCGTCAAACGGGCACTCGACAAGGCTGGCTATGCCGCCGGTCAGATGCACGGCGATATGGTGCAAAGTGCGCGAACCGAGACCCTGCAGAAATTCAAGAATGACGAGATCAACATTCTGGTCTGTTCCGACGTTGCCGCCCGCGGCCTCGACGTCAAGGGACTGAGCCACGTCTTCAACTTCGATGTGCCGTTCAATGCCGAGGATTATGTCCACCGGATCGGGCGCACCGGTCGCGCCGGCATGACCGGACGGGCTTTCACCTTTGCGTTGCCTGATGAAGCAAAATACGTCGAAGCAATCGAGAAACTGACCGGTGGTGAGATCCCTCGCCTTTCAGTTGACGAGAGTGGCGACAAGCCTGCCAAGAAGCCTGTTGAGAAAGCGGCCTCCAAGCCCAAAAAAGCGGCAAAAAAAGAGCCTGCACCGGCGAAACAGGAAACCAAATCTGCAGCCAAGCCGGAGCGGCAGGACAATGATAACAATCGCCGCAATCGCCGTCGCCGTGACGAGCCGGACGACAATGTCCTCGGTTTTGGTGACGACGTCCCGGCCTTTATGCGCTGACTTACCCCCGCAATTCATGTTTTCTGCCAGAACTTCTGTCGCGAAGTTGCTGTATGGATTGAATTATTCGTGGTTTTAAGGCATCACGACGTCACTGGTAATTCCTGTTCACACCAAACCGGTTGACCTTGGCACCTCTTGCCGCGACACAATCGCCCACTATGCACGTCAGAAAACAGCTTCTCTCCTTGCGCGCAACGCAGCAGAAAACCTTGCCCAACATGATTGGCGGGCCTGTTTTCGCACAATCGACTCACCGCCTGCTCGCCGGTGTTGCCCTCAGTGCCCTGCTACTCGTGCCATCCCTTGCGGCGGCACAGGAGAAGTCAAGCTTCAGCGACGGCAATGGCGAAACGCCGATCTATTTCACCGCCGACGAGCTGATTTTCGAACAGAACGAGAGCTTCGTCATTGCCCGTGGTTCGGTCGAGATCATCCGCGACAACCGGGTACTGACGGCTGATGAGGTCACCTTTGACCGCAAGGCCAATGTGGCGACCGCCAAGGGCAATGTCACCCTGACCCAGGAAGATGGCAATGTCCTGTTCGCCGACCAGTTCGAGCTGACCGGTGATCTGCGTGAGGGCTTTGCCGAGCGCCTGCGGGTACTGCTCGATGATGACAGCCGCCTCGCATCCGCTTCTGGTGAGCGATATGATGGCGAGGTAACCGTGCTGAACCGGGCGGTCTATTCGCCCTGTGATCTGTGTGAGGAAGACCCGGAAGCCCCGCCACTCTGGCAACTGCGCGCCGACCGGGTGGTGCATGATGGGGTCGCCAAAGACTTGATCTACCGCGATGCCACCATCGAGTTTTTCGGCGTCCCGATATTCTATACCCCCTATTTCGCCCATCCCGATCCAACCGTGTTCCAGCGCACCGGCCTGTTGAGCAGTTCTTTCGGAAGCGACAGCGATCTCGGCACCTTCGTCACCGCCGAATATTACATCGGCATCGATGAGAATACCGATGCCACGCTGAATACCATCATCACCACCGATCTCGGCCCGGCCCTTGGCGGTGAGTTCCGCAAGCGCTTCAGCTTCGGTGATCTGGAGATTGCCGGCAGCATTTCCAATGCCGACCGTCAGGAAGGCGTTGGCGCCAATCGTCGAACGGTTGATGACAGCTTCCGGGGCCATCTGAAAGGCACTGGGCGGTTTGACCTGACCAACAACTGGCGGACCGGTCTCGATCTCGACATCACCAGTGATGACACCTATCTGCGCGAGTTCAATATCTCGGATGAAGATATTCTCGAGAACCGCCTCTATACCGAGTATTTCAAGCGCCGCGACTACGCCAATATCGAGGCGTTCTATTTCGAGGATATTCGCCCCGGCGTGATGGAGGATGAACCGCTGGTCATTCCATCGGCCGAGTGGAACCTGCTTGGCGATCCGGGCGCAATGCTTGGCGGGCGCTGGTCGGCTGATCTGGGCCTGCGCAGCATGACCCGCAGTTCCGGCGTTGACAGCACGCGGGTTTCCGGTGAGGCCGGATGGCGGCGGCGCATGATCTCCGACACCGGTCTGGTGGCTGATATGGACCTCAGCCTGCGGGCTGATGCCTATTTCGCCAACGACCTCTACAGCGACCCGAATATTATCTCCAGCGACAACAACGATACCGACACACGGATTTTGCCACAGGCCCAGCTGACGCTTGGCTATCCCATGGTGCGCAATGCCTGGGGCTTCCGTCAGACCATCGAACCCATGGTCTCGCTGATCGCCTCACCGGAAATCGACGATCACCAGAATGATCTGCCGAATGAGGACAGCACTACGATCGAATTCGACTTCTCCAACCTGTTCAGCGACAACCGCTTCCCCGGTGAAGACCGGCTGGAGAGCGGCACACGGGTTGTCTATGGCGCCCGGTTTGCGATGGAAAACGATGCCGGGATCGGCAAGCTGTTCCTAGGCCAGTCCTACCGGTTCAGCGATGATGCTGTCCTGCCGCAGAATTCCGGCCTTGAGGACCGCAGCTCTGATATTGTCGGTGGGTTGCGCATGTCGGCCCATGGCTATGCCGATGTGAACTACCTGTTCCGTTTTGACGGTACCGATTTTGGCTCCGGTCGCCATGAGGTCAGCTTCAATGGCGGTATCCCGGAATTGTATCTGGGCGGTACCTATCTGTTCAGCGAAGGCATCCAGGCAACCGACATTGTCGATGACCGGGAGCAGCTGTTCCTCACCGCTTCATCGCAATTCGACGACAACTGGGTTGCCGGTGGCTTCCATCGACGCGATCTCGGGGCCGAGGCAGGTTCACTGCAAACAGGCCTGTTCCTTACCTATCAGGACGAATGTTTCGTGTTCTCGGTACAGGCCAGCCGCGACTTCACCTTGCGTGATGGTATCGAGGAAGGTGATTCCATCTTCTTCCGTTTTGCACTGAAAAATCTCGGCGAATTCCAAACACCGAGTTTCGGTCTCGACTTCCTGAGAGACGATCCCTAATCTGGCATGATCCTGATTCAGGCTGATCCATACAGGCCCGGTTGCGGTGCCTGTTCCGCGTGACGAGCCAGCCACCCAAAACAGCAACGATATCCCGCCCTCATGATCCTCGATCCGTCGATCCATATTGCCGTTGTGATTGCAATGCTGTTTGCCGTCATGGTGGCCTTCGCCTGGGAGAAATATTCTCTCGAGGTCGTCGCCATGGTGACGATTACGGTGCTGCTGGTGTTCTACCAGCTATTCCCGGTACTGGATGATCAGGGCAACAACCTGCTCTCGACCCAGACCCTGTTGAGCGGGTTTGCCAACCCGTCCCTTGTCGCGGTGGTCGCCCTGCTGATCATCGGTCAGGGGCTGGTGCAGACAAATGCCCTCAGCCCCGGTGTCAGGCTGCTTGAGGCGACATCGAGCCGGGCACCGATGATCGGCATCCTGATTGCCCTCGGCATCGTTCTGACCATCAGTGGCATGCTCAACAACACCCCGCTGGTCATCATCTTTATCCCGATCATGCAGACACTGGCGGTTCAGGCGAAAAAGCCGCTGACCACGATCATGATGCCGCTCAGCTATGCCGCCATTCTGGGTGGCATGACCACGGTGGTCGGATCATCCACCAACCTGCTGGTTTCAAGCTCGCTCACCGATCTCGGCTATGACGCCATTGGGTTTTTCGCGTTCCTGCTGCCCGGCTCGGTGCTGGCCATTATCGGCTTTGTCTATGTTGTGCTGGTACTGCCGCGCCTGCTGCCCAATCGCGGCTCACTCTCCGCTGAATTTACCGGCAGTGGCAAGCAGTTCATTGCCGAACTGGATGTGACCGAGGACAGCAGCCTGATCGGCAGCAAATGCGTCAATGGCAAATTGGAGCGCCTGCCCGATATTACCCTGCGGCAGGTGCATCGCGGCTATATCGTCATCGGCCCACCATTCGATGAGTATGAGGTTCGTGCCGGTGACGTTCTGATCGTCGCGGCAACCCGCAATGCCTTGTCAGAGGTCCTATCCTCCACCGCCAGTGATCTCCTGATCCCGCAGGCGGTTGCACCCTCCGACAGCGACAGCAGCTATAGCAACAGCGATGGCGAAGACACCCTCAGCGCCGAAAAAACCGAGCGGTTGCGTGAACTGGGCCGGGAGCGCCTGATTGCCGAGGTGATGATTGCCCCGGCCTCCCGCCTCGCCGACCGGACAATCGATCAGCTCAACTGGAACGAACGTTTCGGCGGGATTGTCCTCGGTATCCAACGTCGCGCGCGGATGATGCGCGGCCGTCTGCCGGACATGCGCCTGCAGGCCGGTGACGTGCTGCTGATCATGGGCAACCGGGATATGCTCAAGACACTCGATCCCGATCCCGATCTGCTGGTCCTTGCCCGCAGCCTCTACGACATGCCGGTACCCGGTCGGGCCAAGCACGCGATTGCCGTGTTCCTGATGACGGTCGGGTTGGCCGCATTCGGACTGCTGCCGATTGCCGTTGCCGCCCTGCTCGGCGTGACCGGCATGATCCTGCTCGGCTGTCTGAATATCCGTCAGGCAATCCGCTCCATCGACCGGAAGATCGTGCTGCTCGTCGCGGCCTCCCTCGCCCTCGGCGCTGCCATGCAATATACCGGTGCCGCCGAGTTTCTGGCTCAGGGCTTCTTCACCATCTCCGGCGAGCCCGGTCCGGCGGTGACGGCCAGCCTGTTGTTCCTGATTGTCGCGATTGCGACAAACCTGCTCAGCAACAATGCCTGTGCGGTCCTGTTCACACCGATTGCCGTCAGCCTCGCCGAGGGTTTTGGTATGGACCCGCTCGGGTTTGCCATCACCGTCGTGCTTGCAGCCAACTGCTCATTCGCCAGCCCGATCGGTTACCAGACCAACCTGCTGGTCATGGGGCCGGGCAACTACCGGTTTATCGATTTTATCCGTGGTGGAACGCCGCTGGTTTTCCTATTGTGGGTCGCCTATTCGGCCATGACCCCAATGCTGTTCCCGATGACAACCCAGTAGAACACGGCCCCTTAAAAGCCCAATAGAGCATACGTACCATGTCAGGATTATTCGAGACCCGCCGCCAACAGGAACGCCGCCGCACCAAGCGCCGCCTGCTGACCTTCTTCTTCATCCTGTGTATTGGCGGATCGGTTGCCGGTGGCTTCTATCTCGGGCGACAGGAACAGGTTGGCCGCGAGGATGCGCTGAAGGCGGAGATCGAAACCCTGAACAAGGCGCAGAATGACCTCGTCACCGGTCTCGCACAGGTGCAGGCTGCAGCCGACGAGGCTAAGAGCGCCTATGAAGAGCTGGAGACGCAGTATCGCGCCGATGTGCCAAATGACGACATTCTCGAGGTCGCGCGCCTCGCCGGACAGCGGCTGGATGCGGGCATCCCGCTCGACCGCCTGCTCTATGTTCTGCAGCGGGTCGATGAGCAGGATGATTGCGACAGCATTGACGTGAAGCGCTTCCGCCCGACCACCCGCCTCACCCCGTCCGATATGCCGGGCAGCAGCGTCAGCTTCAATAACGGGGCGCTCCAGATCACTGCCACCGGCGATACCGATGTGGATGAGGAACGCAACCCGGTGTCATGGTATGACCCGGCAGAGCCGCTTGATATTACGGTTGAGCTGATTGATGGCAGCGAGATCAAATTCTCCGGCACCCTGCCGATTACCCATCGGGAAGTGCGCGGCGATGACGAGCATCGTTTTGCGTTCAGTGAGGGACCACGCAGCTTCATGCTGGTCACCTATCAGCACTGCCCGTTCCCGTAAGCGAAACGACTTTATGAAACCGCAGGCTTGTTGACGGCAGGGAACGGCACCGGCTGTCTGGTGCCGGTGATCCATGCCATGACGGTTGCCAGCGGTGTCGGACGCGCCTGTCGCCAATCGCGGTGCCGGGCATAGCGCATGGCCGGTTGCTCGATCAGGATAAAGCTGAGGCTCGACAGCAGCAGCGTTGCAGCACAGGCGACAGCGAACGCGCCCCAACCCTTCCAGCCATAATGCAGCCCGATCGCCACCATGACCACGGCATGGAGCAGATAGATCGAATAGCTGATATCGGACAGCCAGGTAATAAGACGGCTGCGCAAAGCAGGCAGACGCAACAGCAGAACCAGCAGTGCTGCCATCGCCAGCCCATGTGGTGCCAGCGGATTAACCCCGTGATGGGCAAAGGGCGGCACTTCCGGAAACGCAAACGGCACCGCGCAGATGAGCAGTAGCAGCGGGATCAGGCGCAGATAGCGGTAATAGCGATAGACCAGAAAACCGGCGATGAAAAAGCCGATCTGCGCCGGAAAGGCCGACTGGATAAACAGCACCTGATAGGCCGGGTGAATGGCATCCATCACCGCCTTGCCACCATAGAGCGGGTCGAGATCGCCGCTGCGCGCCAGATAATACCAGAGGAAGGACACGGCAATCAGCGCGACGGATGCCGCCAATGCCCATGGACGGCGCAGGAACACAACCGCCGGGGCGAGTACATACCAGAGCACCTCAATGGTCAGGGTCCATTCCACATGCAGGGTGGAAAACCGCATCAGCTTTTCCGGGAACAGATGCTGGAGCATGACCAGATAGCTGAGGAAGCCGAGCGGATCTTCGGCGATTTTTGAGATTTTCAGTGACCCGACAGCAAAGCCGATCACCAGAAACAGCGTAATAAAGGCCGGATAGATACGGAAGAACCGGTGCCGGATATAGTCAGGCAAGGCATGTTTCTCGGCACTCTTGCCAATCAGATAGCCGCTGATCAGAAAGAACAGCAGTACGCCGATCAGGCCACCGGCCATACCGAAAATCGGGGTTTTGACACCGAGATAGGCATAGGCATGGTGCAAAAACACCGAACTGACCGCCAATGCCCGGATAATATTGATATTGGTTTCAGTCGGCGTGACCGGCGCGGCAAGCCAGGATGGCAGTTTCAACATCTGACGTGCCTTGCCCCATAAACCAACCGGTTACTTGCGAACCCACTGGCCGTTTTCACCCTGCAGGATCGAGCCTGCGGGCAGACGGCTGTAGAGTTTCTCCGCAGCGATGGCCTGCACCTGATTAAGCGGGATACCGCCATCGCGGGCAATCGACTGGTACGCCTCAAGCCGTTCGCGGTTGATGCTCTCGACCAGTTGGATCACATCCGGACGATTGACCAGCGCCGAGAGCAGTCCCTGACGGTTCTCACCAACCAGTTCCTGACTGCGAGCGTCCTCGAGGCTTACCTGCGCTTGTGCCAGAACCGGCATGAAGGCCAGTGCAACAGCGGCAAACAGGGCAGCGACATTAAACCGGCGACGGGTAAAAAAGCTTGTTTTCATCATCAGAAGATACCCGGATTTTCTTTAAACAATTCATCAACTTCGCGCTCAACCTTCACACGAACTTCCTGTTCGATCTTGACGTTCAGGTTGATTTCGATCGGCTTGTCCGGTGCCTGCACCTTAACGGTTGGCTGGCAGGCCGCAAGCATGATTGCAGGCAGAACCAGCCAGAGTACCCGGCGGCTACTGGAGGCGGAGTTGCTTTTCCAGCCGATCAGGGATTGAGAGAGCATCGAGGCTGCGTTGGACAATGGCATCGAGAGCACCGCTAAGATTGATATTCAGATCAACCGGATAACCGTCATATACGGCGGGATTACGGCCAACCAGACGCAATGTTGCTGTTTGTTCGCCCCCGAGGGCACCATTCAGCGACATCGCAAGACTGTCATACTGAAAATTCTCCAGCACATCAAAGGCTAGTGCAGCCTGTTCCGCCACCTGTCCTTCGGAGAGGCCGGCAAGATACTTCAGGGCACCGCCATCGGCAACAAAACTGCCGTCAGACAACGTCAGCAAGTTATTGGCATAACTGACATTTACCCCGCCATTCATGGTGCCGGTGGCTGACAGGCCATTTACATCGAGCAGATCGGTGAAGGCACCGAGTTTGAGACCGGTCAGCTGCAAACGGGTACTGAACTCCGGCTTATCAAGAATCACATCGAACCCTGTGGTGACCAGATCGGCGCCGAGGAAATCGGCGGTCAGCGGCATCATCGACAGGTGATCGCCACCCCATGACCAACCGGTCGCGATATTCTTCAGGCTGTAGCCTTCGGCCACCTGCAGATCGGTGAATGACAGGGCAGCGGGTGTCTTGCTGACCGCATGGCCATTACCGCTGTCATAGGAAAATTCATCACTGAAGCTCAGATCACGGCCAGCCAGCCCGAATATCTCAATCGCATCGAAATCACCGGACAGCGCTATATCGGCCTTCTGTCTGGCCGTCGTACCGCTGGCGGAGAGCGCGATATCCAGCCTGCCCTCGGCACTGCCAACCCAATCCTGCACCGCAATCGGCAATTTGGCCGGGCCGCGACCGAACCAGTCGGGCGTGATGGCGAGGCTGATTTTTGGCAGCGTCAGGGTAAACCGACCATTTTCCGGCCTGTAGGTACCGTTGAGCCTGATTGCCGGCAATCCCTCGCGCGCCGGCATCCGTGATTGCGACTGCAGGGAGATCACGCCGTCATCGTGGGGCACGACGCTCAGTTCGGTCTCAAGCGGCAACAGCGCCTGTTCCCCCATATGCGGCACCAACCGTCCCTTGAACCGGTACTGCCCCTGCTCCGCCGCCAGATCACCGGCGAGGCCGAGGCCATAGGTCTGCGCACCCGGTTGCTTATATTCAAGCGTGAGATCGAGGCGATCCAGTGCCTGCGCCCCGGTCGTCAGCCATTGGCGTATATCGAGTTCAACCGGACCGTTCAGGCGCGCTGACATCCGGCTGTTGTCAGTCTTGAGCATCGCCGCCAGACTTGCCCCCGCATTCACGGATAGCGTCTGGCCCTCCCCGGACATGGCAAGCGCGCCGCCAAGGCTGGCACTGCCCTGCGTGACTCTGTCCTGATAGACCACATCCTGTGCCACCAGCGTCCATGTGGCAGAAACCGCCTGATCAACCACAACATAGCTGCCGGTTGCCCCCAGCTTGGCCTGTCCCTTGCTGATCCCGGCCAATAGCGGCGCAAAGGGTGCGAGGGCAGCATCAGCCGTCAGATCAAACGGCACCACCGGATCATCGCCCTCCGGCACCTGACCGGTGAGGCGGATTGCGACCGGATCAGCCTCATTGCCGTTCAAGGACAAGGCCCAGTTGCCATCGACATTGCTGATCGACCCGGCCAGCTCCAGATTACGCAGGGTGATGTTATCGCCCGGCTCATGGGGCATCTCTATCCTGCCGATGTGCCCGGCGAGCCTGCCATCAGCGGCAGCGATATTGCCTTCGGGAATGGTCAGGTCGAGATCGAGGGCATCAACCTGTACCATGGCACTGCCAAGCGGATGCTCGAACTGATTAAGGGTTAGCTTGCCGGTCAGGCTCTTATCCGCATCCCAGAGGATCACCGCCTCGCCGCTCGCGGGCAGCGTTTCGCTGGCGTCAAAGGCAAGCGTCACCTCGCCGCCAGCCTCTGCAGTCATGGCTGCATTGATGGTGCCGTCCATCTGGTCCGGGATGCTGACCCGGGTATCGCTGATCGTTACAGCGGCAATCGGCAGAATGTCCGGTGCAGGCAGATCGATATCGAGCCAGCGCTGCCAGCCGCCCGCCTCATCCTCTCCGTTGTCAGTCCTGACTGGCTGATAGGTAAGCGTGCCACCGATCAGTTCGACCGTAACCAGCGGCAATGTCGGCAAGCCACCCTGCCATGGATGGCTGACCAGAACCTGCGCCTGATCAAGGCTGAGGCCATAGGGTGTATCCAGATGCACGCCGGTGAACCGGCTGGTCTGGAAATCGGCCTGCAGATTGTCGAATGATACATTCCAGCCATCGGGGATTGATGCCGCCAGCAACTGCCGCACCAGCATCGGCGCATAGAACGGCCATGCCAGCAGCAGCAAGGCCACCACCACACCGATCCCGAACAAAATCCAGCTTACCGGTCGCCATGGGCGACGCCGCCGTTTACTCAGCGTCATCATCATCCAGAGTTACAAGACTGGTATTGCCGCCCGCCGCCGTGGTGTTGTTCGAGACATGGCGCTCGGTCACAAACGCATGCAGGTAGTGTGGGCCACCCGCCTTTGGTCCCGTACCGGACAGGCCCATGCCACCGAAAGGCTGAACCCCGACAATGGCGCCAATCGTATTGCGATTGATATAGGTGTTTCCGGCATCAATTCTACGGCAGATCGACCGGGCGAGCCGCTCGATACGGGTATGAACGCCGAAGGTCAGGCCATAGCCGGTGCCGTTGATGGTCTGGATCACCTCATCGAGCCGGTCACGCTTGTACCGGATGATATGCAGGATCGGGCCAAAGACCTCACGCTTCAACCGGTCGAGCCGGTCGATCTCAAAGGCCATGGGCGCCACATAGGTGCCGTGCTCGGTCAGTTTCGGGTCCAGTGGTGTTTCGCCAACCAGTTTGGCCTCACGCTTCATGCGGTTCACATGGGCCTCGAGCATATGCTGGGCATCGCGGTCGATGACCGGACCAACATCGGTGTCGAGCGCCAGCGGCTCACCAACCTTGAGCAGTTCCATGGCCCCGGCCAGCATTTTGATCGTATGATCGGCCACCTCTTCCTGCACAAACAACACGCGGGTTGCCGAGCAGCGCTGTCCGGCGGAGCGGAAAGCCCCCATCACTGCATCATCCACCACCTGTTCGGTCAGCGCGGTACTGTCGACGATCATGGCGTTCTGCCCACCAGTCTCGGCGATAAACGGCACAATCGGCCCCTCACGGTTGGCGAGCGCGCGGTTGATTGCCCGTGCGGTTTCGGTCGAGCCGGTAAAGGCAACACCGCCGATACCCGGATGGCTGACCAGCGCCTGGCCGACCTCACCACCACTGCCGGGCAGCAGTTGCAGCACATCACGCGGGATACCGGCCTCATGCAGCATACGACAGGCCTCAGCCGCGATCAGGCAGGTCTGCTCCGCCGGTTTGGCGATCACACAGTTGCCGGTGACGAGTGCCGCCACCACCTGCCCAGTGAAGATCGCCAGCGGGAAGTTCCATGGGCTGATACAGACAAACACCCCACGCCCCTCAACCGAGAGGGTATTCACCTCACCGGTCGGACCGGGCATGATCATCGGCTGCTGCAGGGTCCGTGCCTGAATGGCGTAGTAGCGGCAGAAATCAACTGCTTCGCGCACCTCGGCAATACCATCATCAAAGGTCTTGCCCGCCTCAACAGCGCAGAGACCGATCAGACGCCCCATATTGGCTTCCATCAGGTCAGCGAAAAGCTCGAGACAGGCGGCACGCTCGACCACCGGACGATTGCGCCAGCCATGGAAGGCTGCACGCGCCGCCTCCACCGCTCCCGGCACATCAGAGGCGGCGGCATAATGTTTCTGGCCAACGGTCCGGCGTAAATCCGATGGCAGGGCAACCGGCATCATCTCGCCCTTGATATGCTTGCCATCAATCAGCGGATCAGCCTGCCATTGCTTCTTCAGGACCTCTTCGGCCTCATCCTGCAAGGCTGTTGCCCGCAGCACATTGTCCAGATCGAGTCCTTTGGCATTAACCCGTTCCGCACCATAGAGCGCAGGCGGCAGCGGGATTTTGGCATGGGGCTGCCCCTTCGACTGTTCCAGCAGTTCCAGCGGATCGCGGACCACCTGCTCGACCGGCAACTTGGCATCCTGCAGCCGGTTGACGAATGAGGTATTGGCACCGTTCTCCAGCAGGCGGCGGACCAGATAGGGCAACAGATCCTCATGGCTGCCGACCGGCGCATAGACGCGGCAGGCTGGCATGGGCTGATTGCTGCCAGCCAGCTCGGCATAGAGGTCTTCGCCCATGCCGTGCAGTCGCTGGAACTCATAGGAACTCTCATTCCCGCCCTCGGGCATGCTTGCTGCCAGTTCCAGAATGGCCGCTACCGTATGGGCATTATGGGTGGCGAATTGCGGGTAGAGCACATCACGGCGGGCCAGCATTCTGGTGGCACAGGCGAGATAGGACAGGTCAGTATGCTGCTTGCGGGTGAAGACCGGGTAATCATCGAAGCCACCTTCCTGCGACCATTTGATTTCGCTGTCCCAATAGGCCCCCTTGACCAGCCGAACCATGATCCGCCGTCCGCCCTGCTCGCCCAAGGCAATCAGCCAGTCGATCACATCAAGCGCGCGTTTCTGATAGGCCTGTACCGCCAGCCCGAAACCGTCCCAGCCCTCGAGTTCGGGGCTTTTATATACCTGCTCGATGATATCCAGTGAGATATCGAGCCGCCTTGCCTCCTCGGCATCGACGCAGAGTCCGATATTCGCCCGTTTCGCCAGCACCGCCAGCTTGGTCAGCCGTTCGACCAGCGCCGGGACCGCACGCCCCGCCTGCCGCTGCTCATAGCGCGGATAGATCGCCGAGAGCTTGACCGAAATGCCCGGCACCTGCGTTACCGGCACGCCATCGGAAATAGCGACGGCATTATGCTCGGTCAGGGTATTAATCGCCGCACTATAGGCATCGAAATAGCGCTGGGCATCGGCTTCCGTCCGCGCCGCCTCACCCAGCATATCGTAGGAATGGCGCACGCCTTTGCGTTCATCCGGCTCGGCACGCTCCAGCGCCTTGGTCAGTGTCGTGCCCATGACGAACTGTCGGCCCATGATCCGCATGGCCTGCAGCATCGCCCGGCGAATAACCGGTTGGCCGAGCCGTGCGACCATGCGATCGAATACCGTCCCCTCATCCTCATCGGCATGATCCGCCCGCAGCACCCGGCCACTGAGCATCAGCGCCCAGGTCGAGGCATTGACGAACAACCCGCCCGCTTCCTCACCGACCCGTTTCCAGGTGCCGGCCCCGAGCTTGTCCTTGATCAACTGGTTCGCGGTATCGGCATCGGGGATGCGCAGCAATGCCTCGGCGAGGCACATCAGCGCGACACCCTCGCGGGTTGAGAGGTCATAGGCGTTCATGAAGTCGTCAAACACATCGCCCTGATGCTCACCCTCGCGCATGCCCTCAACAAACGACCGCGCCCGCTCATTGATCCGGCTGCGCAGGCTCCGCACCCGGTCGAGTTCGGCACTGACCCGCTCCAGATGCTCAGGCTCGGCAACCCGGTAGTTGCGTCGCATCAAGGCGCGGGCACCGGAGAGGCTGGGCACCGGATAAGAGGTTTCATTTGGCATCGTCTGTGACATGGGGGCTGGACCAATTTTATGTTTATGGTTTCCGGTCGTATGATTTCCGGGCAATGGCAGCAGGAGAGATTCTGCTGCATAACATATCAGAAGTGACTACCATCCTGCACTCAGGAAACCGTCCGTAACACATCAAGCATAATGACTAAAAACAGCACCGAAGGCCTTGAATTCCCATTCAAAACTGTCCCTGAACCCACGGAGCCGATTACGGTTGCCGATGGTATCCTGTGGATACGTCTGCCCCTGCCCTTCGCCCTCGATCATGTCAATGTCTGGCTGATTGAGGATGGCGATGGCTGGATGCTGGTCGATACCGGCATCGCCACCGATCACCTCAAGGGTATCTGGGATGCGCTGCTGAAGGACGGCGCACTGTCGGGTCACAGCATCACCCGCGTACTGGCGACCCATTTCCATCCCGACCATATCGGGCTTGCCGGATGGCTCTGCGCCCGGTTCGAAACAGACTTGCTGGCCCCGCGCACCGAATGGCAGAAGGCGCGGCTGCTCTCCACCGACAACAGCGACCGGCTGGCAGCGGGCGTGACCAATTTCTATCGCAAGCTCGGGGTGGAAGCCGAAGACCTGATCCGGATCAGCGAGCGTGGGAATATCTATGCCCGCCGGGTAAGCCCGATCCCCCTCTCCCATGAGCGGCTGATCGATGGTGAGGCGCTGAGCATCGGTGGCAGCGACTGGCACATCATCATGACGCCGGGCCATGCACCGGAAATGGCCTGCCTCTATAATGCCGAGCGCAATATCCTGATTGCCGCCGATCACATTCTGCCGGAGATCAGCCCGAATGTGAGCATCTGGCCCGATGAGCCGCTGGCCAATCCGCTCGGAGAATTCCGCCACTCATTACAGAAAATCCGCGATCAGGTGCCGGAAGACTGTTTCGTCCTGCCGAGCCATGGTCGCCCGTTTCTGGGGCTGCATGAGCGTATCGACTGGCTCGATGCACATCACGTGGACCGTTTGGCCGAAACGCTGGCGATCTGTCAAAGCCCGGTTACCGGCAAACAGGTCATGACCGAGATGTTCAAGCGCAAGCTCGATCCCCATCAATGGGGCTTTGCCATGGGTGAGGCTCTGGCCCATGTAAACTATCTGATTGCGGAACACCGGATCAGCAGAAACGAAGATGCCGATCAGATCCTGCGGTTCACCGCGATCTGATCGGCATCAATAGCCGGTTTTAGTCAGTTATCTGCTATCAGGCTTCGCCCGGGGATTCTTATCAGGCTTCGCCCTGCGCTTTCACCTGCTCGAAATCCTGATCGGACAGCGGCTGGCGCTCGATGCCCTGACACAGGGCCATGTAGAGCTTGCCTATATCCGAGGTCATGAAGGTCGAGCTAAGCAGGTCGCCATGATCGGTCCCGATCGCCCGGCTGAACACTTCCTCGAACTGACGGATATAGCGCTGAACATAGAGGCGGAACTCGCTGTTCTCCTCATACATGTTCTTGATCTTCTCGATCGCGATCTTGTCCTTGTTCGAGACCAGACGGCGGGTGAAGACACTGGTGTCACCACCGGCAAATGCCTTCCACAGCTTCTCCGGTGCTTCGTGATCCAGCATGCGCACAAAGTCGACCGAGATCGAATGCAGGCTCTCGATCACGAACTTCGCCGCGGCAAGGAACGCATCCCGGCGCGCTTCCATATCACTTTCGCGGATCAGCTTGGTCTGCTCCAGTGCCTTGTCAGCGGCGGCAGACAGGTTCTCGGCGTGCTTGCGGAAGATTTCAGAAACCGTAGACGACTTGCTCGATGCCTCTTCCGCCGCCTCGACGAGACGCTCGGAATTGCGTGAGACATTGGAGCTGGCCCCCTCGAGTGACTTGACCACCCGGTCGGTACGATCACCCAGTTCCTGCAGGCGAATGCCGAGACTGATGGTGCTGTCCTCCAGACGGTTGAGCGTCGCATCATAGGCCGCGGCAAAGTTGGCGCGCTGCTCCATCATCTTGCTCTCGATCTGGCCGATACGGATGAACACGGTCTCGGTCGAGGTGACGAACTGGTCCGCCTGCCCGGTCAGGGACATGCGAACGGCATCGACCTTGGCCACCTGCTGACCGGTTTCCTCGACGATCTCGCCGAGATTGCCGCGCAGGCCGTCCATGGCCGAATGCAACTTGCCAGCCGCTTCATTGGCCATGCTGGCAAGGGCATCAACTTCGCCCTGCAGCATGCCGCTCAACTCACGGACACGCTCGCTGTTGTTCTCGGCATTATCGCCCAGTTGCTCGATATAGCCACGCAGGCGCTCCTCGACCCCACCGAAATCGGAGACCGTCTCGGCAACCGTTTCGTTGAGCATGGTCAGGCGGCCCTTGAGGTTCTGATCGAGATCGCCGATGCGCTTGCCGGTGCGTTCGACCAGAGCATCCACATCGTCGAGCCTGCCCGCCAGTTCGGTGGACAGGGTATTGAGCTGTTCGACCATTTCCTCCGGCTTGCCACTGACACCGGCCAGTTTCTCCTCGAACCGGGCAACGATGCCTTCAAGTTCCTCACCGGCACGGTCGCTCTCTTCCTGAATGGTCCGCAGCTTGTCGGCCATGTTGGTTTCGATGCCGCCAACATGCTCCAGCGACGATGCCACCATACGGCTGGCCTCATCGACAGTATCCGACAGATGGGATGAGACCGAGCTGAGGTTTTCGATGGCAGTGCGGGTAATATCGCCCAGATCGCCACCGCGTTTGGAGAAGGATGTGATGACCCCTTCCATATCGTCGTGGGTTTTCTGAACCAGCCCCTTGAGCTCGCCAAGATGCTCGGAAACCTTCACGCCGATGCGGTTCACGCGGCCTTCGGTTTCGGCAGCGGCAGAGCGCAGGACTTCAAGTTCATCGGCAACCCGCTTGCCAGCGGTGCTGAGATTGCTCGCCACGGTTTCGGCGGTGGCGGCAACCTTGTCGCCCTGCTCGCCCAGATTGTTGTTGGCCGCCTCGATCCGCTGCACAGCCTGTTTGGCGATCTCGTCGATCGTGTCAAAGCTTGAGCGTGTGGACTGGGTAATCTGTTCTGCCGCGCCCTTGACCGTCTGATCAATAAGACTGGTTGATTGCAGCAGGGTGTCATTAAGCGTCTCGGACGACGTCTTGATAGAGCTTTCCAGCGCCTGACTGACATCGGAAATCGACTTGTTCAGATTCAGGCCAGCATTGCTGATTGAGTTTTCCAGCGTCTGGGCAGCGTCATTGGCAGCACCACCGATGGCCACCGCCTCATTGGTCAGGGCATCACGCACGGTCTCCAGACGCTGCAAAGCACCGTCGGTTGAGCTGTTGAGGCGGGTGATCTCTTCCTGGAACCCGGCACCGACGCGCTGGCTGGTCTGCAGGATCGAGGTGAGCGTGTCATTGGCAGCGCCCATGGTGGCATCGACCGACTGCATGGCCGAGCCAAGACGCTGGGCAATATCATCGGCCGCACCGGTGGCATTGATGCCGGTGGAGGCGATTTTCTCAACCTGCTCGGCGAGCATCTCATCAAGCTCACGCAGTTCGGCAATACGCTGCTGGATCTGCTGGTCGAGATCGCGCAGGCTGACCGAGCTCTGTTCGGCATCGGATACCGCGTTGTCGAGATTGCCGCTGGCCATGCTCAACTCTTCGGTCAGTCTGGTAGCAGCCTGTGCCGCCTCGCTCAGGCCCGATGTCGTGGCACCGATCTCGGCACGCATCGCAACGAACTTCTCGGCAACGGTCTCGCCGACCTCGCTGAGCGACTTGTTCGCGGTCTCGCGCAGGCGCTGACCGGCGGCATCCACATCCTCGCGCACGCGCGCCACCTTGTCGGTAAGTGCGTCGCTTGCCTTCTGGAGGGCGGCAATCCGTTCGGCGGAGAGTGTATTGGCCTCTTCGCTGCCGGCATTGGCCCGTTCGAGGGCTTCCTGAACCTGCGCCACCTGCTGTTCGATCCGGCGCGCCAATTCTTCCGTCGTATTGGACGCGCTGGACTGTGCCTCATCATAGGCGGTCAGCTGGCGCTGCATGAGTTCGGTCGCTGAGCGCATGCCCTTGGCGGACTTGATCGCGGCGACACGCAGCAGGTCGGCATTCTGTGCCAGCGGCGTCGCCAGCGTTTCGGCCAGCGTCGAGGCATTCTCGGACAGGTTGCGATAATCGTCGAGGCGGCGGCCAAGGGTGCTCTCGGCCTGTGACAGCCCTTCGATGATCGCCCGTGCATTGTCATGCATCTGGTCGAACTGGCTGGTCGACTTCTCCCGCACCAGATCAAGCGACTGGGCAAAATCCTCAGCCGTGCTGGTGAAGTTCTCGAGCATTGAACTGACACGGCCCTCGAGGGATCCGGTACGATCCTCAAGCGACATCATGATCTCATTGGCCTGTGTCTCGGTCTTGTCCGCCTGATTGCGGAGCAGATCAATCGCCTCATTCACACTGACGGATTGCTCACGCAGGAACGAGCCGACCCGGTCAATCTCACCGGCGCTGCGGGCGGAGACGGCAGTCAGGGCCTCGGTTTCATGGCGCAGGGACTGGCGCGCCTGATCGATACGGCTGATCGCCAGATTGGTGGCATCACCAAGCATCTTGACCTGACGGTCCATGGCTTCGGTAATCGCCTGCAGCCGGGCCTCGGCCTTATCAATAGGCATGGTGACCTGTGCCGAGGTCTTGCGCAGGGCATCGGCTACGGTCTTCTGATCCGCCGAGCGCTGGACGAACAATGCAACCAGCCAGAGCATGACAACCGGTGCCAGCAGCGTGCCGATCTCGTTGGCCATATCGAGCAGCGACTGCCCGGATGTACCGAAACCTTCCTGCATCAGGAGATAGCCAACACCACCAACCCAGCCGATGGTCACCAGCATCGCCAGCCAGCCAACCAGACGCGGCAGCAACGGGCGCTTTACCTCGATAACCGATGGTGCCGAAGGCGGCAGATAGGATGCACCGCCGCGCATACGTGGGTGGTTTGATGCCAGGGCATCATCACGGACTGGGGAATTTATCGTCTCGGCCATATCTCATCCAAGCCACAGCTTTGTGGCAACAAGCTGGTTTAAATAAAGCTATTGGATGCAATGATCGTTCCATGGAAACGATCCATCACAATCCGTCAGCTATGCCTCTCCATCACCCGCCAACAGTATCAGAGGCGCGAAATTGAACAAAAGCAATGGCAGCAAAACCGGCAAAAACCGCAGGGTTTCTGGGGAGAAATCCGTAGAAGGTATAAAATAAGAAGGCCGAATCGATATCGAATCGGCCTCAAAACAAGTTTTAAAATTTATAAAAAAACCGAGTGGTGAATTTTTGCAAAAACCGGGTTTCCGATTCTCGCCATCCACGCAGCATCAGCATTACTCGGTTGTGCTGAGTGCCACCGCATCCTGTGCACACATCGGGCGGCTGATGACCGATGCCTCGGGTGCATATTCAAGGATTGCATTGACCCGCTTGCCATCGAACCGGCTGGCGGCATCAAGTGCCGCAACCAGCTCACGCTTGTCGCCACAATAGATACCGGCAGAGCTGAGGGCCGCGCGGGTCGAAACTGAATTGGCAATCGATGTACGCCAGTGATCGAAGCGACGCTTCGGATTGCCCTCGGCGGTTTTGGCAAAATACCCGATGATCGCACTCTCATGGGCACGGAGCTCATTGCTGTGCTTGTTGGTGAATGCCGCGTAACGGGCAAACAGTGCCGGATCACGGAACTGCGCAGCACAGGTCAGGCCAACCACCATCAGCTCGGAGTGGATGCGGATCGCCTGCTCGGCGGCGGCTTCCTTAGGGGTGTAACAGGCGGCGAATGCCGGATGCGCAAATGCGACGCTTATCAGCCCGGCAGCAACAGTGCGAAAAATGCGGCGGCGGCCGGAGATAAGAGAACTGTCCTTGGGCATCATCAGCGGTTCGCTCCTTCATCAAACAGATTGAGTAAACATCACGGGGTGCGGCTTCGCACCAAAGCGGCAAATCGGGCCTGCATCACTGGCAGGCGGTCCATATCAGTCTGTACTCGTGCCAATTCATATTCTGATGGTACGCAAAGTTGCCGCAATATGGACAAACTTGGCAACCGAATATTGCCCACAATTTGTCGCGCTTCATCAACAGCCGGGTTAAAACCGTGTCCGGCATGGCTTGCCATGCCCCTTGTCACCTGCTTAATAAGACCCCTATGGGAGTAGCCCGACGATATCAAGAGATCGGGTAGCCATGTCACTTAATCCGCCGGGGTTGAAAACAGGCCACACGGATTATGTCCAGATAACCAATAAAGAATGAATACCAGACAGATGATTCGGATCGGGATTGACCTTGGTGGTACCAAAATTGAAGCAACCGCGCTCGACAGCAGCGGTGCGGAGCTCTTACGACAACGGGTGCCGACCCCGAAGGATGACTATCCCGGCACCATTGATGCGATTTGCCAGCTGGTAAAGCAGGTGGAGACGGAAGTCGGCGATGTTGCCACCGTCGGCATGGGGATGCCCGGCGCCATCTCCCCGGCAACCGGACTGGTCAAGAATGCCAATTCCACATGGCTGATCGGTCAGGCCTTCGACAAGGATCTGCAGAAAGCGCTCAATCGCCCGCTGCGGGTCGAGAATGATGCCAACTGCCTTGCCGTCTCCGAAGCGACCGATGGTGCAGCTGCCGGGGCCCATGTGGTATTTGCCGTAATTATCGGTACCGGTTGCGGTGCAGGCGTTGCGATTGACGGTCGGGCGATTACCGGTCGCCATGCCATCGCCGGTGAATTCGGCCATAATCCCCTGCCATGGCCGACCATGGACGAATTGCCCGGACCAAAATGCTATTGCGGCAAGAGCGGTTGTATCGAGACCTGGATTTCCGGTACCGGCTTCTCCCGCGATTATGCCGCTGTGACCGGCAATGCGCTCGATGGACAGGCGATCATGGACCTGATGGCTAGCGGTGACGAACAGGCAACCGCCGCGATCCAGCGCTATGAGGACCGGCTGGCCCGCTCCCTCGCCTCAGTTATCAACATCCTCGACCCGGATGTGATCGTGCTGGGCGGTGGCATGTCGAATGTGGAGCGGCTCTATACCAATGTGCCGACACTCCTGAACAAGTACTGTTTCTCCGATCAGGTCGACGTACCGGTTCGCCCGGCCAAGCATGGCGACAGCAGCGGTGTGCGTGGTGCGGCCAATCTGTGGACCGCAACCGAAGCACAGGCCCTCGCCGCATAAATGAGCACAGCCAGCCAAACCACGACCACCACGTCAGGATATTTTTCGATTGATGGGCTCTCCATCGAATATCGGAAGATCGAGGCTACCGAGCGCTGGGCACCAACGCTGGTGTTCCTGCATGAGGGGCTGGGTTCTGTCGGGTTATGGCGGGATTTTCCCGACCGGCTGTGTGCCGCAACCGGCTGTGGCGCGCTGATCTATTCGCGTCAGGGGCACGGGTCATCAACCCCGCTGCCACGGAATGCCGCCGGTGAAATTGATCCCGATGCCGAGTATCTGAAGCGTGAAGCCGACGAGATGCTGCCCAAGGTCATGGACGCCGCCGGTATCGACCGCGCCATTCTGGTCGGTCACAGCGATGGCGGCAGCATCGCCCTGATGATGGCGGCAACCAATCCGCACCGGGTTATCGGCTGTATCGTCGAGGCACCGCATGTGATGGTCGAGGAAATCACCGTCAAGGGCATCCGCCGTGCCAGCCGCGCCTATTCCAGCGGCGACCTGCGTGACGGGCTGGCGAAGTATCATAAAGACCCTGAAGGCATCTTCATGCGCTGGTATCGCACATGGACCAATCCGGGCTTTGCCGCTTGGAATATCTATAACCGCCTGCCCCATATCCGCTGCCCGATCCTCGGCATTCAGGGCGAGGAAGACCAGTATGGCAGCTTCAGCCAGCTGACCACCATCCGCGACAGCGTTGCCGGACCGGTCGAGATGCAGGGCCTGAAACGCTGTGGCCATACACCCCATGGCGAATACCCGGAACTGGTGATGGAAAGCATCCTCAAGTTTCTGCCGCTCTGCCGCTAAACTCAGCCGCTATCACTGAATCGGCCTGTCGTTTTTGGCATTCATCCCGGTTCTGCACCTGATTTAACAAGTTTCAAATCTACCGTGAATCGGACGACTCGTTCCCCTCCCCGAGTCATTGACATTATTCAGCTTTTTCACTGGTTTGTGCGCCTCTGCGTCGCTTAAGCAATTTGGGTTGTCACCCGAACCCGAAGATGTTTCAGCCAACGATCCGATGGATAGCAAAAAGCAGAAGACGACCGGCAAGGCCGTCAAGGCCAGCAGCAAGAGTGCACAGAAAACCCGGCGGGGTCGCCGGATTCCGCAGACCGCATGGCCGGGCATCCTGCAGCAGTATCAGCGCGGCGCGACACTGACCAAGATCGCGGAAGACTTCGACTGCACGCCGAGCGCGATTTCCTACATCGTCAAAAAGGCGGAAACGATCTATGGCGACCTGACCGGCAGCGACCATCTGCCGACCCCGACCCGCCTGACCACCGGTTCGATCAGCAATCCGAGCCAGTTGCGTCCACGCGATGATGCCGCCCCGAGTGCAGCACCAACCACCACCACCGCCAGCAAACCTGTGGATGAGATGGAAGCACGGCTGCAAGCCGATGCCGCCGCCCTCGTTGCCGCCTATCGCGACTGGAAACAGGCCGAGGAAGGCGAGAGCAACACCGATGCAGCCATGACCATGATGGGCCAGTTGCACAACATGCGTCGCAGCTTGGCAAAACTGGAAATAAACCTGTCAAAACAGGGCGTTGCCACCCATACCTCAAGTGCCCCAAGACCAACAAGCCGGTCACGTTACGCAACCGGCTGGCAGGCCAATTAAGGCTTTCAGGGATCAGGTCTGGCTCACACGGCCCGCCCTATTTCACCTTATTCAAATTCGATGGTTCCCGGTGGCTTTGACGTTACGTCATAAAGCACCCGGTTGATGCCGCGCACCTGATTGGTGATCCGGTTGGAAACACGGCTCAGGAAGCTGTGCTCGAACGGATAGTAATCGGCGGTCATGCCGTCGACCGAGGTCACAGCCCGCAGCGCACAGACATAATCATAGGTCCGGCCATCGCCCATGACACCGACCGAACGGACCGGCAGCAAGGCGGCGAATGCCTGCCAGATTTCATCATAGAGGCCAGCCTTGCGGATCTCGTCGAGATAGATCGCGTCGGCCTTGCGCAGGATTTCCAGCTTCTCGCGGGTAATCTCGCCCGGCACCCGGATGGCCAGACCCGGCCCCGGAAACGGATGGCGACCGACAAAGCTCTCGGGCAGCCCAAGCTCACGGCCCAGTGCCCGCACCTCATCCTTGAACAGCTCACGCAGCGGCTCAACCAGTGCCATGTTCATGCGCTCCGGCAGACCACCGACATTGTGGTGCGATTTGATGGTGACGCTCGGGCCACCGGTAAAGGAGACACTCTCGATCACATCGGGATAGAGCGTGCCCTGTGCCAGAAAGTCCGCGCCGCCGATCTTGGCCGCCTCGGCCTCGAACACATCGATGAACAGCTTGCCGATCGTCTTGCGCTTCACCTCAGGGTCTGAAACGCCTTCAAGCTGACCGACGAACTGTTCCGACGCATCCACATGGACCAGCGGAATGTTGTAGGTCTCGCGGAACAGGGTGACCACCTCATCGGCCTCATTGGCACGCAGCAGGCCATGATCGACGAAGATACAGGTAAGCTGGTCGCCAAGGGCTTCATGGAGCAGAACCGCGGTTACCGCGCTGTCGACACCGCCGGAGAGACCGCAGATAACCTTGCCCTCACCCACCTGTGCGCGGGCCTTGGCAATCGCCTCGTCACGGAACGCGGCCATGGTCCAGTCACCGGTACAGCCGGCAACCTTCATCACGAAGTTGCGCAGCAGGTCCTTGCCGTGCGGGGTGTGTACCACTTCCGGGTGGAACTGGACGCCGTAATACTGGCGCTCGTCATTGGCGATCACCGCATAGGGCGCGCCGTCGGTCCCGGCAACCGGGCGGAAACCTTCCGGCAGAGCGGTAACGCGATCACCGTGGCTCATCCAGACCTCTTCGGTCTGGCCCTTGCTCCAGTGACCGGCGAACAGGTCGCAATCATCATTCACGTCAATGAAGGCCCGACCGAACTCGCGGTGATCATGGCTCTCGACCTTACCGCCAAGCTGGTGACACATCAGGTGCTGGCCATAACAGATACCGAGCACAGGTACCGCGAGGTCAAACACCGCCTCTGGTGCCAGTGGCGCATTCTCATCGGTCACGAAGGCCGGACCACCGGACAGGATGATGCCCTTGGGATCATAGGCCCGGATCGCATCATCGGTCATGGCGAAGGGATGGATCTCGCAATAGACGCCGATCTCACGCAGACGGCGGGCGATAAGCTGGGTGACCTGTGAACCGAAATCGAGAATCAGAATACGGTCATGGTTGATGCCGACCTTGATTTCAGCATCTGAATTGAGCGCGGTTGATGACACAGCCGGACTTTCCGATTTGAGTGGATGAATTACGCGCTGTTCTAGCGCAAACCAAATACGTTTCACAAGCCGGTGAATCAGCCTGCACGGCGCAAAACCGTCATGAAGAAGCCGTCGGTCCCGTGCTGGGCCGGGGTCATCAGCCAGCCATGGGGCTGCAGCAGCACGGATGGCGGCGTATATTCCTCAAGCGCATCCTGCCAGACCGTCTCAAAAGAAAGCACCTCAAAGCCTTCGTGACGGCTGAGGAATTGTACGATCTGATCGGTATTTTCCTCGGCCAGCAAAGAACAGGTGAGATAGGCAATCTGCCCGCCCGGCCTGACCAAACCAGCGGCGCGGTCGAGCAAGGCTGCCTGAACTTCCGTCAATTCGGCCAGCGCCAGCGCATTCATCCGCCAGCGGGCATCCGGTGAGCGCCGCCATGTCCCGGTACCGGTACAGGGTGCATCGACCAGAATACGGTCCCATCTGCCAGCCAGTGCTTCATCAGGCGCGTTGATGGCATCGGCACAGAGCGTCTTGATCCATGGCAGCTTGGCCCGGCGGGCGCGCTTGCCCGCTTCCTGCAGGCGATACTCATCACGGTCAACCGCCAGTACCTGCCCCTGACCGCGCAAATTCGCTGCCATAACCAGTGACTTGCCACCAGCACCGGCGCAGAGGTCGAGCACCTGCATGCCCTGCTCTACCCCGACCAATAGGGCCGCGAGTTGTGATGCCTCATCCTGAATTTCCAGCTGGCCGTCATTGAGTTCCGGCACATCACCGGCGGCAAACCGCCCCTGCAGGCGCAAACCGAGCGGTGAATAGGGCGTCGGCAGAACATCCAGACCGCGTGCACCGAGATTTTTCAGCATGTCATCCCGGTTCCGCCCAAGATCACGCATCCGCAAATCAACCGCAGGCTGCTCAAGCAACGCCTCGGCCTCTACCTGCCAGCCATCGCCAAAGCTCTTTTGCATCCCCGGCAAGGCCCAATCGGGCACCGAAAGTTGCGCTTCAACCGGCGGTTCGTCGGTCAGGCCATCGAGCGCGGCCAGCAACTGCTCTTCCTCACCGCTCAGCGGTGCCGGGGCATGGTCACTGCCATCGAACAGCATCCGGGCATCATCGCCGAGATAGGCAAGCGCCAGTGCACGGGTATCAACGGGATTGCCGCCAGTCGCCTCAAGCTGCCATTGCAGACGGCCAAGCTGACGACACAGATCGAACAGGGTATCGCCAACAAAGCGGCGGTCCTTCGATCCGGCAAAGCGGGATGCCTTTGACCAGCGGCGAACGGCCAGATCGGCGGAAATGCCCTGATCCAGAACCGTATGCAGCAGGTTGATGATTGTCAGCCAGCGTGGACCGTCACGCATCGGCCTTAATCCAGACGATAGTTGGGGGTTTCCGCAACCATCTCAATGTCGTGGACATGGCTTTCGCGCAGACCGGCATTGGTAATCTTCACCATCCGGCAGTTGGTCTGCATCTCTTCCATGGTGCGGTTACCGGTATAGCCCATGGCGGCCTTCAGACCACCGACCAGCTGGTGCAGCACCTTGTCGAGCGGGCCACGGTAAGGTACCCGACCTTCAACGCCCTCGGGCACCAGCTTGTTGCTCTCTTTTACCTGACCCTGGAAGTAACGGTCAGCGCTGCCGCGTGCCATGGCACCGATTGAGCCCATACCGCGATATGATTTGTAGGAACGGCCCTGATAGAACACGACCTCACCGGGGCTTTCGTCGGTACCGGCGAGCAGCGAGCCCATCATGGCGCAGCTGGCACCGGCAGCGATTGCCTTGGCCAGATCGCCGGAGAACTTGATGCCGCCATCGGCAATAACCGGGACATTCTGATCGCGGCAAGCCTGAACCGCTTCATCAATCGCGGTCAGTTGCGGGACACCGACACCGGCAACGATACGGGTGGTACAGATCGACCCCGGACCGATGCCGACCTTGACCGCATCGGCCCCAACATCCATCAGCGCCTGTGCACCGTCCTTGGTGGCGATATTACCGGCGACCACCTGCACCTCGTTTGACAGGTCACGCACTGCCTTGACGGTATTCAGCACCGCCTGTGAGTGACCATGGGCGGTATCGACCACAACTGCATCGACCTGAGCCGCAATCAGCGCCTCGGCGCGGGCAACACCGGCATCACCGGTACCAACCGCCGCCGCGACACGCAGGCGGCCCTTGTCATCCTTGGAAGCGAGTGGGTGATTTTGTGCCTTCTCGATATCCTTGACGGTAATCAGACCAATACAGCGATAGGCATCATCGACTACCAGCAGCTTTTCGATCCGGTTCTTGTGCAGCAGCTTTTTCGCTTCTTCACGAACGACGCCTTCACGAACCGTAATCAGGTTCTCTTTGGTCATCAGCTCAGCGACCGGCGTGTCGGGGTTTTCGGCAAAGCGAACATCGCGGTGGGTCAGGATACCGACCAGCTTGCCGCTCTTCTCTACCACCGGAATCCCGGAAATCTGATGTATACTCATGACATCAAGAGCATCTTTCAGCCTGGTTTCCGGCATTACCGTGATCGGGTTGACCACCATGCCACTCTCGAAGCGCTTGACCGAGATAACCTCATTGGCCTGCTGCTCGATGCTCATATTGCGGTGGAGCGTACCGATCCCGCCCGCCTGTGCCATGGCGATGGCGAGGCGGTGTTCGGTGACCGTATCCATGGCGGCAGAGGCCAGTGGAATGCCGAGACGGATGCCGCGAGAGAACTGGGTGCTGGTATCGGCCTCGGCCGGCATGACCTCCGAGCGCCCGGGCACCAGCAGGACGTCGTCAAAGGTGAAAGCGTCTTGAATCTGCAGCATGGGCCTTACTTCCGGCTAGGGGTCATGAATGAAGTTGCCGGGACTATAGTGATGGCAACGGATTTGTGAAGCCCCCAGACGAAAGGCGTGGCCGTCATGCGTAAAATTCAGACGTCACCCTCATCTGCACCGTCATCCATATCGTCCTTAGTGCGGCCCTTGAAGCCTTGGGCAATCACATATGTCTCTGCGGATTCCGAACGGCTGGATGGCGGCTTGTAATGACGCACGGTCCTGAAATTGCGTTTCAGCATGTTGAGCAGGTCATTTTCCGCGCCCCCCTGAAACACCTTGGCGACAAAGACGCCGTTCGGGGCCAGAACCTCGACGGCGAATTGTGCGGCGGTTTCCGACAGCGCCATGATGCGCAGGTGATCGGTTGATTTATGCCCGGTGGTGGCCGGTGACATATCGCTCAACACCAGATCGGCAGGACCATCAAGCGCCTGATTCAGCAACTCCGGCGCATCATCGGCCATGAAATCGTGCTGGATGAAAATCGCACCGGGCATGGGGTCAATCGCCTGCAGATCCATGCCCACGACCGGGTTTTCATCACTGGCATTCTTGCCCTGCAAGCGCTCAATACATATCTGGGTCCAGCCGCCCGGGGCTGCGCCGAGATCGACAATCCGCTGACGCGGCTGCATGCCGGGCTTCAACAGGCGGAACTTCTCATCCAGCTCAATGATCTTGAACGCCGCACGACTGCGATAGCCGAGACGCTTGGCCTCGGCGACATAGGGATCGTTCAACTGGCGCTGCAGCCAGAGGGTTGATGATGTCTTGCGCCCGCGCGCCGACTTTACGCGTTTCGACAAGCGCCGATCAGCCCCCTGCCCGCGACCACCTTTTTTACCGGAACTGCTCACCCGTACTGCCTGCTTAAATCCAGAAGAATACCTTCGCGCACACCGCGATCGGCAACCCGTACCTTATCGACGGGCCAGATGCCAATGATCGCTTCAAAAACCGCGCAACCGGGCAGCACCATTTCACACCGGTTGAACCCGATACAACCATGTTTGGCCCGCAACTGCGGTGGCTGGGACAGCAATTTGCTGATCACAGCCGAAGCATCCGCGGTCTTGAGGTCGGTGCCATCGACGAGGCTGCGGGAATATCTGGTCAGATCGAGCAGGATACCGGCCAGCGTGGTTACGGTGCCGGATGCGCCGATCACCTGCACCTTGCCCGCCATCACGCGGTCACGCAGTTTCCAGCGTTGTTCCGCCTCCATAAAGGCGACCTGCAATTCGGTCCGCAGCATATCATATGATGCGCGGCGCGATGCCTCGCTCTCGTCAATCCGGTCGCCGAGCGTAATCACCCCGAATGGCAGCGAGATATGGTCGATCAGCTTCAGGCTGCCATCATCCTGTTTCTGGCCCCAGACGATTTCGGAACTGGCACCGCCAATATCGAAGACCAGACAATCGGTAATATGCTCATCGACCAACGGCGAGACGCCCATCATCGCGAGCCGCGCTTCCTCGGCACAGGAGATTATCTCCACATTCAGCCGGGTGCGCTGGCGGATATGGTCGATGAAATCCCGCTGGTTCTTGGCCTGACGACAGATTTCCGTCGCCACGGCGCGATAGCGGCGGACACCGGCACGACGCACCTTGCCGGCACAGATGCGCAAGGCATTGGCGGCCTTTTCCAGTGCGACCGGATCGATATTGCCGTCATCATCCAGATGGGCACCGAGGCGGATAGCGCGTGAGAAGGCATCGACGACCCTCGGCTCGCCCTTCTCGTTCAGGCTGGCAACCAACAGACGCAGATTGTTCGATCCCACATCAATCGCCGCATAAAGGGGGCTTTCGACCGGTTGTTCTTTGCCGTCTGTTTCTGCGGCGGGATGTTGGATATAGGAGGCCATTTCTAAAAGGTAAGTGCTTGTTATCTTGGTTTTGAAACCTGCTTATCCCTGAATATGGCAAGCAATGTGGCAACTTGCCAGTTAATCCGCGAAGTTCCGGGCCTGCTGCTGATCCCGCCAACCGGCAGAACTTTAAAAAAGGCTGAACGGATATGGGCCGTATTACACGCAAACATTGTTTCTGCGTGCAAAAAGCAACCGCCGGATAATCCTTTGTTAAACTTTCCATGCGATCAGTAAAGCCGAGCCGGATGGCTCACGGGTTGTTTACCTTCTCGCGTTCATCCCGTTGCTGTGTTAGAAAAACAAGGCTGCTGAATGCAGCATCACCAAGCAGCGGATAGGGGCCAGACTGGCTCGGTGATGAGCGCGAGAAATCAGTTTCTGATTGCGAGCCGGCGAAACGCCAGGGGGAAGAAATGTCATCAATCAATACATCAGCACCGCTGTTTTCGCTGCTGCAACAGATCAATGGAACCAACAGCCAGTCCCAAGCCGTTGGCAACCAGATTTCCACCGGCAACCGTTTCGGGCCGGAAGCGGCTGGCAATTTCTCCGTCTCACAAGGCGTTCAATCAGAGCTTCGCGGCCTCGATGCCATTGACCAGTCACTGAGTTCAGCGCGTGGCGCAGGCGTTACCGCCCTTGCCGCCAGCACCTTCACCAGCAACCTGCTCAGCGCCGCCACCACCAACGCCCTGCTGGCGTTGAACCCGTCGAGCGATGCGCAACAGCAGCGGATTTTCAATGACGGGTTCCAGAGCAATCTGGCCCAGATCAACCAGATTTCGGAAAGCGCCGAGTTCAACGGTACCAATCTGGCTGCCGATGATCCCGAGAACGGCCTGAACGTGGTCGCCCAGACCGATGGCGAGCAACTCAACATCGCATCCGAGGACTTCTCCACTGAAGGGTTGAGCGCGGAACGTGTTGCCGGTGGCGAAGACGGTCTCGACGATATCGACCTCACCGATCCGACCACGCAATTCACCGATGTGAACGACATCATCGGTGATGCCGAACAGCGCCTCGCCCTCGAAGTCGGCAATATTGCCAGCGGTATCCAGAGCACGGATCGTCAGCGTGAGTTCAATACCGCCATTCGTGATGCCACCGAGGAAGGCCTCGGCGCACTCCGCGATGCCGACCTCGCCCGTGCCGATGCCCGTAATGAGCAGATTCAGGTGCAGCAACAGCTGCAGTTCCAGACCCTGAACCAGCAAAACCAGCAACGCGGCAGCATTCTTAACCTGTTTGCATAACAGTACTTCTCGCCCGATCAGCAGTTTGGAATTGAAATTTCCGGCCCAGCCATCATGTTGATGACGAGTTCATCGGCCCGCATCCGGGCAATATCGATCATCAACAGGATTTGAGTGGTATGGAATATTTACACACGATGGTGCGCGTCCGCGATCTGGACGAAAGCCTCACATTTTATTGCGAACATCTGGGCCTTGAGGAAGTGCGTCGCAAGGACGTGCCGCAAGGTCGCTTCACCCTGATCTTCCTCCGTGCGCCGGGTCAGGAAGGTGCCGAGGTCGAACTGACCTACAACTGGGACCCGGAAGACTATACCGGCGGTCGCAATTTCGGCCACCTCGCCTATCGCGTCGAGAATATCTATGAGCTGTGCCAGAAGATGATGGATGCAGGCATCACCATCAACCGCCCGCCACGTGACGGCCATATGGCCTTCGTCAAATCCCCCGACGGCATCTCGATCGAGTTGCTGCAGAAGGGTGATGCCCTGCCACCGGCCGAGCCATGGGCCTCCATGGAAAACACCGGTACCTGGTAAGTTCAGAAATGCTATGCGGGCCGGTCATCTGTCGACAAGTCTGCCGATAACGGCTGATCGGCCCACATACCGCCTTCGCCCTTCAGCGGACGTGACAGCAGGGCACCGATGGCGCTGTCGAGATCGGCGCCGTGATGCAGCAGGTCATTGACCGCTGACACAATCGGCATCTCCACGCCATATCGCTCGGCCAGTGCCATGACGGCGGCGGTATTATTGACCCCCTCGACTACCCCAGCGCTCTCGGCCATGGCGGTTGCGTGATCCTTGCCGGACCCGCGCCGCAGACCATAGCTGTAATTGCGTGACTTGGTATTCGAACAGGTCAGCACCAGATCACCGACACCGGCCAGCCCCATCATGGTCTCGGCCCGCCCGCCAAGGGTAGTGGCCAGCCGGGTTATTTCCGCCAGTCCACGACTGATCAGCGCAGCATGAGTATTGCTGCCGTAATCCCGCCCCGCCGCAATACCACAGGCAATGGCAATGACATTCTTGACCGCGCCACCGACCTGCACCCCGATCGGGTCATCGGACAGATAGATGCGGAAATGTCGGGAGGCCAGCGCCTTGGTCAGGGCAAGGCCGGTCGCGCGCAACTCAGTCGTATCAGGCTTCAGTGCCAGCGTAATGGCGGTGGGCATTCCCGCCCGCAAATCGCTGGCAAAGCTCGGCCCGGACAGGATCGCCAGCGGCGCATCGGGCAAAATCTCGGCGATGCTCTCGCTCAACAGCCGGTTGGCGGTTTCATCCAGCCCCTTGGCGGCAAGTACCATCGGGGTTGTGCTGGCACCTGCCGCTTTTATCTGTGCCACCAGTTCGGGCACGGCCCCGGATGGTACCGCCACAACGATCACATCGGCACCATCCAGCACAGCCTGCATATCTGTGGAAGCGGCCAAGCCCGCATGCTCGCGTGTCAGTTCTTCAATGTGCTTTGGATCACGGGCCCAGATGCTGACCGCATGACGGTCGGCAAATTCAAGGGCCAGTGCCGTGCCCCAGGCACCGGCACCAAGGACGGCTATTTTATCGATGTTCATGGCGGTGCTTATGACGGCGGGCAGGTCGTTGCAGGAAACACAGCGTATAGCTAGCACGCAATCCGCTTATGGGCCATCAACAGATCAGGCGCCGGGTGCAAGTCCCTCACCGGGACGCCGCTTGGGCGTTGGAGCATCCGGCGCAGCATCATTGCTGGTGCCATTGCCGAGAAGACCACGAATGATGCGTTTGGCAACCGAGCCGTCATCATTGACCGGGCCTTCGTCAATCTGGTCGAGAGGCTTACCGCTCGCGAGGTTTGCTATGGCCTTGTCGACCCGTTTCAGCAGGCGCTTCTTGGTCACGTCATCAACGAAACCTGCTTCGATGGCGGTTCGGGTCATCGCCAGCTGCTCAAATGCTGACATACCGAAATGCTTTTCAGCCAGTTCGTATTCGTCACCGATCGAGCCGTCGAACAGGGCCGGATCATCGGAATTGACCGTGACCTTGACCCCGGCTTCACGCAGCTTGTTGAACGGATGCGATGCGAAGTCCTTGAAGACGTCGAGCGTGATGTTGCTGCGCAGGCAAACCTCGAGGGTCAGCTTGCGATCCGCCAGTTCCTTAACCAGTTCGGGATCATCGATAGCGCGGACACCGTGACCGATCCGCTCGATCGGCAGGTGGTTGACAACTTCCCAGACACCATCAGCGCCAAGCGCCTCACCGGCATGAACCGTATTGCGCAGGCCGAGATCGTTCTTGGCGAACTCGAAAGCTTTCTTGAACTCGATGGCCCGGTGGACAGTTTCATCACCGGCCATGCCGAAACCGGTCAGGTGGTGGCGAACCCGTGGGTCCTGCAGTGATTTCTTGGCATCGCGGAGCATCCGCCATGCATCCTCGGGACCGCGGTGGCGCTTCGCGGTCAGGATGATCCGGCTCTCGATGCCGAAATCCCGTTTCGCGCGCTCGATACCGTCGATAATGCCGTGAAGGTTTTCGTCGAACCCCGCACCGCCCCGCTTGCTCTTGTCCGGGGATGCCATCAGTTCGACATAGATTGCGCCCTGCTCATGGGCCCGGCGCAGATAATCATAGGCGACATCGGCAAAATCCTGCGGTGTCTTCACCGCAGCGGAGCCGGCGCTGTATGCTTCGTGGAAATCCGAGTAATCGTCCCAGCGGGCGTTACCATCCTGATCGAAATAGGCATCCGACAGGACGACACCGTTACGTTCGGCCAACTCCGGGAGAAGTTTGCCGCTGATTGTTCCATTGATGTGAACGTGTAACTCAGCCTTGGGTATCATAATCTCTATTCAAACCAGCTACGGTAGCCACGACGATCTAAGTGATTGCCGCCACATCCGATCAAACTTAGAATAGGGCCAATATATGAAAGTTACGAAGATTTCCCTCCTCAAAAACTGTGAAATCTTTATGAATAATCAAGCTACTAGTCGAATTTTGGCTAGCAGTTCGAACAAATATGGTATCGCATAATCGCGTTTTCTAGTAGTAAAACACCGTCAAGAAACCACGGCCTGATGAACTTTTCTTGCCGAGAGAGATCGAGCAGCAACATGTCCAAGTCGCAAGCCATTAGAAACGTTGATGTTTATCAGATCAAAAGAAACAGCAAGGGCGATCTGCTGTTCGTCTTCCCGGCGGCCAATACCGTCAACCCGTTTAATCAATTTGATTTACGAGGTGAGGATCTGGTTTTGACCGATAATCGGGGTGGTCAGGTGAAGCTGCTGGAGCTGCCGGACAGCCTGTTGTCGAGAATCAGGCAGGTCGAGAGCATCCGGGTAGTCGAATTGCGCGACCAGAAACCGGTCGGCGAACATGTGGTTGCCAATGGCTGCACCGCCCCGGCAACCGCTCGGCGGGTTGCGCGCTAGACAGCGTTTTTCGATCCTGCTGCACACTGCATGATAACACTGCGACATGGGCGCCATCCGTCAAATGGTGGATGCGTATTGCAATCGCGCAGGGTATTACTTGCCAGTCCGTATATAAACGGCTCCACAGGAACGCCACCGCCCTCCCTGCTATTTGCATGATACAGGTGGCCAGAATGGATGATTTGAATGTTACGCCCCTGGATTATTGCGCTCGCCGTGCTCGGTCTCGCCAGCCTCTGGATGCTTTCCGGTTATGTCGGATCGGCCGCTGAGGAGCCACACCCCGAAGCGACCGCCGAACAGCAGGCAAAGGCCCTGCCCCGCGTCCGGGTCGAGGAATTTACCGCCGGTGACAATGTCCGCGAGTTGATGATTCAGGGCCGCAGCAAGGCGGACCGCACGGTTGTCATCAGTTCACAGACCGACGGACAGCTGACCGATGTTCTGGTTGATCGCGGCGATATCGTTGCCAAGGGTGATCTGATCGCTGAAATCGACATTGAGAGCCGCGAAAATCTGGTGGCCGAAGCCAAGGCATTGGTCGAGCAGCGTCGCATGGAGTTCACCGCAGCTGACAAGCTGAGTGAGCGCGGCTTCCAGTCCGCCGTACGCCTCGCCGAAACCAAAGCCGCCCTCGAAACCGCGCAGGCAGCCCTTGAGCAGGCCCGCAACGAACTCGGCTATACCAAGATCACCGCACCGATCGAAGGTGTGGTGCTGCAGCGGATGACCGAAACCGGTGCCTTCGTCAAACGCGGCGACCAGATGTTCGAGATTGTCGATCTCGACCCGATCAAGATCGTCGGCTCGATCCCCGAGGCGGAAGTCGGCTTGATACAGCTCGGCCAGCCAGCCCGGATTGCCGCGCTCACCAGCAAGCCGATTGAGGGTACCGTCACTTTTATTGCGCCACAGGCCAATGAAACCACCCGCACCTTCGAGTTTGAGGTTGCCGTCCCGAACCCGGACAGTGCAATCCGTGCCGGTCTGACCTCAGCCATCTATCTGCCGATCAGTGGAGAGCCGACCCATCTGCTGCCGGCCTCGATCCTGACTCTTGATGAAGCGGGCAAGCTCGGCGTCAAGATTCTTGATGCCGATAACCATGTGGTGTTCCGGGAAGTCAGTCTGGTCGACGACACCCCGTCCGGCATCTATGTGCAGGGACTGCCGGAGCATGTGCGGATCATCACCGTCGGACAGGAGTTTGTGACGGTCGGTCAGGAGGTTGAACCGGTAACCGACGCCTCACCCGCGACTGACAGCCCGGCCAGCGATCCTCAGGTCAGCGAAGGTTAGGCCGTTTTATCATGTCCCCGATTGACCTTGCCCTCAGCCGCTCGCGCACAGTTATCCTGACCCTGATCCTGCTGCTGGTCACGGGCGCGATCACCTATCAGAACATTCCGAAGGAGAGCGATCCGGATATCAATATCCCGATCATCTATGTCTCTATGACCCATGAGGGCATCTCCCCGGAAGATGCCGAACGCCTGCTGCTGCGCCCGATGGAGAAGGACCTGAACGCCATCGACGGGGTCGAGAAGATGACCTCGAACGCCTATCAGGGCGGGGCCAGCATCCAGCTTGAGTTTGATGCCGGCTTCGATGCCGATCAGGCCCTCACCGATGTCCGGGACAAGGTTGATGAGGCCAAGGTTGATCTGCCGGAAGAAACCGATGAACCAACGGTTTCCGAGGTCAATTTCAGCCTGTTCCCGGTGCTGGTTGTGCAGTTGTCCGGGCTTGTGCCCGAGCGCACCCTGTTGCGCATTGCCCGCGATCTGCGTGATGAGTTGGAAGCCATCCCATCAGTGCTGGAGGTCAAGATCGGTGGCGACCGCGAGGAAGCGGTAGAGATCGTCATCGACCCGCTGCTGCTCGAGAGCTATGAACTCAACGGCAATGACATTCTGGCGACGTTCAACCGCTCCAACCGTCTGGTTGCAGCCGGTAATCTCGATACCGGCTCGGGCCGTTTCGCCGTCAAGGTGCCAGGCCTGTTTGAAACCGCCCGTGATATCTGGGACATGCCGGTCAAGGTCGAGGGTGATGCGGTGATCCGGGTGCGTGATGTGGCCGATATTCGCCGTACCTTCAAGGACCCGGAGAGCTTTGCCCGCGTCAACGGCCAACCGGCGCTGACGCTCGAAATCGTCAAGCGCACCGGCGAAAACATCATTGAGACAATCGACCGGGTCAAGGAACTGGTCGAGACCGAAAAAGCCAAATGGCCGGACAATGTTGTGGTCGGCTACAGTCAGGACCGTTCCACCGACATCAAGAACATGCTGACCGACCTGCAGAACAACGTGATTTCCGCCGTGCTGCTGGTCATGATCGTCTGTATCGCCACCCTCGGCGTGCGCTCGGCCCTGCTTGTCGGCGTTGCCATTCCCGGCTCGTTCCTGACCGGCATTCTGGTAATAGCCACCATGGGGCTGACCATCAATATCGTCGTGCTGTTCGCCCTTATCCTTGCGGTGGGTATTCTGGTCGATGGTGCGATTGTCGTGACCGAATATGCCAACCGGCGGCTGGTTGAGGGTGCGAGCCCGCGTGAAGCCTACCGGGAAGCGGCAAAACGAATGGCCTGGCCAATCTTCTCCTCCACTATCACCACGCTGGCGGCCTTCCTGCCCCTGCTGTTCTGGCCTGACGTGGTCGGTGAGTTCATGCGCTATCTGCCGATCACGCTGATCGCGGTACTGGCGGCCTCACTGCTGATGGCACTGGTATTCGTGCCAACGGTCGGCGCCACCATCGCCGGTATCGGCTATAAACAACAGGCTCCGTCAGGTGATCCGGATGCCGAGACCAATACGGTCTGGGTCAAATTCTATCTCGGTATTCTCAACCGCGCGCTGAAGCGCCCTGCCCTGATCCTCTTGGCATCAGTGATGATGCTGGTTGGTACGGTCATGGCCTATGGCACCTTTGGTAAGGGTGTCGAGTTCTTCCCCGATGTGGAACCACAGAATGCGGTCATTCTGGTACATGCCCGGGGTAATCTCTCGATCTGGGAGAAAGATGCCCTGATGCGTGAGGTCGAGGATCGTGTGCTCGGCCATGACGGGCTGAAAACCGTCTATACCCGCACCGGCAGCGACAGTCGGCAGAACAATGGCGAAGACGTCATTGGCCAACTGTCCCTTGAGTTCGAGTTCTGGCGCTACCGTGACACCGCCAGTGCAATTCTGGCCGATCTGCGGGAACAGACTGCCGATCTTGCCGGCATCAATATCGAGCTTCGCAAGGAACAGGGCGGTCCGAGCGAGGGCAAGGCGATTGATATCGAACTCAGCAGCCTGACGCCCGATGTCATCGAGCCGGTCCTGCAGCGTATCCGCGACCAGATGGAAACCATGCCAGGCCTCGTTGATATCGAGGACAGCCGCCCGATGCCCGGAATTGAATGGAAACTGAATGTCGACCGGCCACAGGCGGCCAAGTTCGGTGTCGATGTGACTGGTGTCGGCGACACCATCCGTCTGGTTACCAATGGGCTGAAGGTTGGCGAATACCGTCCCGATGACGGTGATGACGAGATCGACATCCAGATCCGCTACCCCAGTGATGAGCGCAGCATCAGCCAGCTTGACCGGGTCCGCGTTGCCTCCAATGCCGGGATGGTGCCGATCAGCAATTTCGTCGAACGGGTGGCCCAGCCTCGGGTCGGCATCATCGAGCGTCGGGATGGCCAGCGCGTGTTCCACATCACGGCAGACGTCGCCGAAGGCCTGCTGGTCGATGACCAGCTGCGCCAGTTGCGCGCTGCCCTCGCCGATATCGAGGTTGACCCCCGCGTCAACATCACCTTCCGCGGTGAGGACGAGGATCAGCGCGAGGCGGGCGAGTTCCTCAGCAATGCCTTTGCTATCGCCCTGTTCCTGATCGCCATCATTCTGGTGACCCAGTTCAACAGCTTCTCCAGCGCGCTGATGATCCTCAGCACGGTGATCATGTCGACAATCGGGGTACTGCTCGGCCTGCTGATCACCGGCCAGCCATTCGGCATTGTCATGTGCGGTGTCGGGGTTATCGCGCTCGCCGGTATCGTGGTGAATAACAATATCGTCCTGATCGACACCTTCGATCATCTCTATCGCGAGCTTGGCGATTATCATCAGGCAATTCTGGAAACCTGCCGCCAGCGTCTGCGCCCGGTCATGCTGACCACCATCACCACCATTCTCGGCCTACTGCCCATGGTGCTGTCGATCAATATCGACTTCGTTGCCCGTGATATCAGTGTCGGCGCGCCATCAACCCAGTGGTGGGTGCAACTGGCAACCTCGATCGTGTTTGGCCTTGCCTTCTCGACCCTGCTGACCCTGATCGTCACGCCCTCGGCCCTGATGCTGCGCGGCAATCTCGGCGAGCGGATTCGCCAGCGAAAAGAGCGCAAACAGGCAGGCAGCTACCCTCCGGCCCAACCGGCAGAATAGTTACCCACGGAACCAACCCGATATCTGGTGAAATGATCGTATACGGTGCATTTTCAGGCTGGGCAAAACGCGCGAATTAGGCATACTATACCCTAATGGCGATGGGGGTCGTCAGGATCACTGTCAGGCAGACAACCTGTTCCGACGGTCTGATGTTTAGGGGGTAGTGACACGTATGGGTAATCCTGCTGTCAATTTTGAAGTCTCGGGCCAGCCTGCAGAAGCAGAGATGGCAAATCCTGTAGCACAGCCAAGCTATCTGGCACCCATTCTCGACGCCATGCTCGGCGGCCAAACCATTGATCTTGCCACCCTGATTGTGAATGAGGACGGGATTATCGAGCTTCTGTCGGAATCCCGCAGCACCGGCTTCTGTTTCGAGCTGTCAGGCATTCCAATTCGGGTCGGCATGCATTCCGACGGGCAATCAATCCGTATCAGCATCAGCGGCGATCTGGGCTTTCTGCCCTTCTCGATCGAATCCCGCGACCGGCGCAATGCGATCAATGCCGTTATCGCCGCCACTGCCGAGCTGAAATACAGCAAGCTGGAAGTGGTTGATAACAAGCATATCCTGCTGCGTGGCAGCAAGCGCATGGCGCGACCGTTCCAGTTGACCGACATGTTTATGGCGCTGTGTGAGCTGGTCCACGAGGTTCAGCCCTTTGTCGATCTGCTTGGCGATTGCATGGATCACGCGCAAACCGATATTCCGGTGCCCGGCCAGTGCCAGAGCATGAACCCGAGCAAGCCGCTCGCCACTATACTGGCGCAAAGCCGACGCCGGGTGGACATGCCGCTCTATGCCAAACAGCTTGAGCCTGCCCGCTATGCGGTCGCTGCCGAATAAACAGCCAATACCATAATCAGCAATAGATGGATTAACCGGCGAGACCCGGCGGGTTGGCGAGGCACGCCTCGGTTTCCCGCATAAGCTGCGCCACGATCTCGCCCGCAGGCTGGATGGCATGGATCAGCCCGGCGGCCTCACCGACCACGACGGCGGCGGTCTCAAAATCACCGGCGGCAACCGCATTGGTATAGGCGCTGACGATTGCCGCCTTGTCCTCTGCCGACTGCCGCAACTCCGGCTCCCGCCCCTGCCATGTCTCGGTCAGGTCATTGCGCAGAACCCGGATATCGAACTCATCCGGCCATGGCAGATCACGCGCCACATCAATGACGCTGGTGCGCACGGTTTCATCACCGGTGGCGGCAAGCACGCGCTCCCGGCCATTGGGATGGGTCAAGGCCTCGCTCGCCGGATAGAACCGGGTGCCGAGGGCAACGCCGCTAGCACCGAGCATCAGTGCCGCCGCAATGCCGCGGCCATCGGCAATACCACCCGCCGCAACAACCGGCACATCACCGGCAATATCCACCACGGCAGGCACAAACGGCATGGTTGCCCGCTTCGCGCCATGCCCACCGGCCTCCGTCCCCTGCGCCACCAATATGTCGGCGCCGTTATCCTGTGCGCGTTTGACATGATCGATGGTCTGCACCTGACAGATCAGTTTGGCACCCGCAGCCTTGATCCGGCCTGCAAACGGCGCTTCGTCGCCGAAGGACAGCCAGACCGCTCTGGGTTCATGTTCAAGCGCCTGATCGAGCAGCGTCGGATTGTTGTGCAGCGCCCATGTGATAAAGCCGATACCGACCACGCTGTTGCCTGCATCGCGCCATGCCTGACCGACCCAGTCGTCATCACAGTACCCGCCACCGATCAGGCCGAGGCCACCGGCCTCCGATACCGCCTTGGCCAGCGCACCGCCGGAGACCAGCGCCATCGGCGCGGATATGATCGGATGCTCGATACCGAGTAGACGGGTCAGACGGGTGTCTATCATTGGCCGGTCGGCAGGGTGAATACCTGCCCCGGAAAGATCATGTCAGGATCGCGGATCTTGTCCTGATTGGCCTGAAAAATCAGGGTATAGCGCAGACCGCTGCCATAGGTGGCCTCGGCAATCCGCCAGAGATTGGCGCCGGGCTTGATTACAATCAGCCGTTCATTGCTGGCGAGCGTTTCGTTGCCTGTCTCATAATCAATGGTGAATGGATAGCGCTGGGCGGCACCATCATTGACGGTGAGTTCAACGCTGTGTTCGCCCTCGACCATTATCCGGCTGGTTTCAAACCGCCAGTTGCCATCAGCATCGATCAGCACCTGTCCCAGCCGGTCGCCATCCAGCACGATGGCCAGCCTGCCATTCGCCGGGCCGGTGCCGGACATGGAAAGCGGCTTGCTGATGCCATATTGCACGGAATCAAGCGATAGATCGCTCTCGCCCGCCGCCTCGCGCTGGAGAACACGCGGGACCGAACTGCCATCGGCATTCTCACCCAGCATGATGACCGTGCGTGGCGTGCTGCTATCGGCGCTGGCCACCTGTTCGGAGCCCAGCACAACCACCGGCTCGCTGAGCGCAACCGTGCCGTCATCCCGTGGCATACGAAGCTGCAGCGTATGGGAACCGGCAGGCAGCCGCTCACCGGGCACCCATGTCCATTCGCCGCGGCTGTCGGTGGTGACCTCGGCGACCTCTTGGTCATTACGGTAAATCAGTATCCGGCTGTCCGGTGCGGCGCGCCCGGCAGAGACAATCGAGCCATCAGGGTCAATCCGTACGATATCAAAGCTCGGCGCGGCATTGACCGGCGCTTCATCGAGATCGCTCGGCGCGGCTTCCGCCGTCTCCTCGCCCGCAGGCGGTGCTGTGTCCGCCGGTGTGGTTGTCGTGGTCGGCGTATCTGCCGGTGGCTCACGATCAACCAGTTGCATACCGAGCAGCCCGGCACCGATCAGGGCACAGATGATAACAGCCCCGATAATGAGGCGGTCCGCCGATTGCCGATCCTGTCCAGACACTGGTTATTCAGCCTTTGTTTGCAGTTCCTACTGATACTATATCGGTATCGGTCGCGACGTTTGCGAGCAACAGGTAAAACCGACTTAGCCACATCAGGCATCAGATTTATCGATCACGCGTTGTTATCGACGCAAAATATGTCTAACGTCCCGGCGAATTTGGCGCGATGCGGTTCTCCCGACATCGCCTGCCTCCGGATTTCAGCCCCCTTAGAGTCTAATCGACAGAATCAGTTCAGCCATGAAGTCATTAAACAGCGTCTGCGTCTATTGCGGTTCCTCCAACAATGTCTCCGATGACATCAAGGAAATCGCAACCAAAGTCGGTAAAGCCCTCGCCGAACGGAATATCACCGTTGTCTATGGTGGTGGCCATGTGGGCCTGATGGGTATGACCGCCGACAGCGCGCTTGCCGCCGGTGGTGATGTCGTTGGCATCATCCCGGACCACCTGCAGCGCCGCGAAAAGCGCCACACCACCCTGACCGAGTTGATCATCACCGACAGCATGCACACCCGCAAAAAGCTGATGGTTGAGCGCTCCGACGCCTTCTTCATCCTGCCAGGTGGCCTCGGCACCCTTGACGAGATGTTCGAGATTCTGACCTGGCGCCAGCTGGAACTGCATGACAAGCCGGTGATCATGATCAACTGGATGGGTTACTGGGACAAGATTGTCGAGGCCATCGACCATGCGGTTGAAGTCGGCTTTGTCCGCCCGCAGCATCGCGCCGGTCTGACCGTCGTCAATACGGTCGAGGAAGCCATGGACGCACTCGATGCCGCCGATGATCCAGCCCATCCGACCAATCTCGAAGACGCCTGAAATCCGGTATACGGGACCTGCCGTCTTGGCGAGCATCACCCTGCGGTGCTATAAGCCTTGACTAATTCAACAGTGCTGCCACCCGCCGGACATTCAGTCCGGCATTCCGGCAGCGATAAGCCCAAACCAACAGAGGTCCCATGAGCAAGATCAAGGTTGCCAATCCCGTCGTTGAACTGGATGGCGATGAAATGACCCGTATCATCTGGCAATGGATCAAGGATCAGCTGATCCTTCCCTATCTGGATGTTGACCTGAAGTATTTCGATCTCGGCGTCGAGGAGCGTGACCGCACCGATGACCAGATCACCATCGATAGCGCCAAGGCGATCCAGCAATATGGCGTCGGCGTCAAATGCGCCACCATCACCCCCGATGAAGCACGGGTCGAGGAATTCGGCCTGAAGAAGATGTGGAAGTCACCGAACGGGACCATCCGCAACATTCTCGGCGGTACCGTCTTCCGCGAGCCGATCATCATCAGCAACGTGCCGCGTATCGTGCCTACATGGAACCAGCCGATGATCATCGGCCGCCATGCCTTTGGTGACCAGTATCGCGCCACCGACATGGTCGTGCCCGGCGCCGGTAAGCTGACCATGACATTCGAGCCTGCCGATGGCAGCGAGAAAATCACCCATGAGGTCTTCGACTTCCCGGCCGGTGGTGTGGCCATGGGCATGTATAACCTCGACGAGAGCATCATCGGTTTCGCCCGCGCCTGCTTCAACTATGGTCTGGAGCGGAAATATCCGGTCTATCTGTCGACCAAAAACACCATCCTCAAAGCCTATGATGGCCGCTTCAAGGACCTGTTCCAGGAAGTCTTCGACAGTGAGTTCAAGGCCAAGTTCGATGCCGCCGGTATTACCTATGAACACCGCCTGATCGACGACATGGTCGCCTGCGCGATGAAGTGGGAAGGTGGATTCGTCTGGGCCTGTAAGAACTATGACGGTGATGTGCAGTCCGATACCGTGGCACAGGGCTTCGGCTCCCTCGGCCTCATGACCTCTGTGCTGATGACCCCGGATGGCAAGACCGTCGAGGCGGAAGCCGCGCACGGTACGGTTACCCGCCACTATCGCCAGTATCAGGCCGGCAAGGAAACCTCGACCAACCCGATCGCCTCGATCTTCGCCTGGACCCAGGGTCTGCGCTATCGCGGCAAGTTCGATGGTACACAGGACGTGGCCGACTTCGCTGACAAGCTTGAGAAAGTCACCATCGAGACCGTCGAAAACGGCCAGATGACCAAGGATCTCGCCATCCTGATCGGGCCAGAGCAGAAATGGCTCAACACCAAGGACTTCATGGATGCCATTGATGGCCGCCTGAAAGCCTCTATGGGCTGATAATGTCAGCCCCTGAAGCCGATAACGCCGTCTATCTCGAAGATCTGTCCGTCGGGCAGGTCTTCGAGACCGGCGATATTGAACTGACTGCCGAGAGCATCATCGATTTTGCCCGGCAGTTTGATCCGCAGCCCATGCATCTATCGGATGCGGGTGCAGCCCATACAATTTTTGGCTCACTGGCCGCGAGTGGCTGGCATATGACCGCCCTCACCATGCGGCTGATGGTTGATGCCACGCCTTTTGGCACCACCCCGCTCATCGGTGCGGAAATCAGCAATATCCGGTTCAGCCAACCGGCCCGGCCCGGCATGATGCTGACCGTCAGGGCTGAAGTAATGGAAATTCTGCCCGGCTCGAATCCCGAGCGGGGCTTCGTCATCATGAACGGCAGCACGCTGGACCGGAATACCGATCAGGCCGTGGTGACCCAGACATGGCGTATGCTGCTGCCGAAAAAGCAGGCATAATCCTAGAAATTTTGTTGATACCGCAAAAGAAGTGGGGTGCCGCGAAGGGCTAGTTCGCGACACCCCGTTATCAGCAACCTGGCTAGAGACACACGGGGAAGGCTCCTCGTGGGATTATCCAGTCAACACTGCGGCATAGTGTTTTGATCCATCCTGGGGAAGGCGTAGTTGGATCAACGACTGGCGTTCCCGGCCTTTGCATCCGCGGCGACTTCGTCGCTACGGTCACGTCGGCGTGAGGACGGTTGCTGATAAGCCTGTAGGCAGTGGTCCTGACAGTAGGGCAAGCCATTGGCTGACTGCTTGCCGCAGAACCGGAAATCATTGTCACGCGGATCGCCAATGGGCCATTTGCACATACGATCCGTGAGCTCGAGAATGGTGGCACCGGGTTTCCGGCGCTTGATTGGCGATGGCCGGCGGCTTACGCCGATACGATGTGCCTTACCGATAACAGCATTACGTGTGATACCGAGGACCGACGCGATCTGACTCGCTGTCTTTCCCTCATCCCATAGCTGTTTGAGCACATCTACTCGCTCATCAGTCCAAGTCATTTGCCGCATTCCCGCTTAACTGTGGTTGCCCCAGTACCGCCTGAAGCAACGCGTTTATGTTCAAATCCCGTTGACCCTCATCGCACCCGAAACACAACATCTGGAGATACTGGCTAAATCGAAGCGTCTTGTTGGTCTTTGGCGTCATAACCACTATATGTTGTGGCCCGTGACGAGGCTGAGTATCGCCAGCCACGCGATAATCGCAAGGCTTCTTTGAAAGATTTTTAGCATATCTTGTGGATACTGATCCGCACAGAACCCCATATATTGTGGATGCGAATCGGAAAAGCAGCAGCAGCCAATCACTAACAGGCTGAATATATTTGGATTTTGGATAAATCCACAGACAGGCCGAATCATCAGGGATTGATTCGGGATATGTACGCAGAATTCATAACGGCATTGCACAATACGTATAAGTTTGAAATTTCCTGCAAAAAATTCGGAAAATCCGAGCTGATTCAGCCGCTTATGATTTTAAATCTATTTCAGGCCGGTTTCGGATTAGGGCTTGCTATCGCTGAAATATCCCTTATATTGTGCAGTGCAACAGCAATGTTGCAACGCCACTCTTGGGCGTTTCCTCCCTAAACTCAGGCCGTCGGGTTCGCCCGCGGCCTCTTTTTTTGCCTGCATATATCTGGTGGCAGCAGAAGTGCCTCTCACGCATGGATAAAGTTGCGTTTGGGCATTGAAGTTTAGAACGATTCCATCTAATAAATAGGACATGTTTAGTCCGATTAAGGATGAGTTGGGCATTTACTGCCAGAACTCGGTGCCTGTCGGGCGCTTTTCAGGAATTGTCAGGTTCAGGCCAGATGCTGCGATTGAGCAAAATTACCGATTATGGCGTGGTTGTTTTAAGCAACCTGTCCAATCGTGATGACCGGCTCGCCAGCGCAGTTGATATTGCCGGCGTCACCGGTATCCCCGAGCCGACCGTTGCCAAGGTTCTGAAAACCGCAGCCCGCGCCAATCTGGTGCTCGGCCAACGCGGTGCCGGAGGCGGCTATCGCCTCACCCGTACCGCCGATGCCATTTCGATCACCGAGATTATCGAAGCCTTCGAGGGGCCGATCGCCCTCACCGCCTGTGTTGATGGCGGCGATGGCAATTGCTCGGTCGAGGCATTCTGCGCCATGCGTCAGAACTGGGACACAGTGAACCAGGCAATTCGCAATGCCTTAACCAAAGTCACCCTCAGGGATATGACCTCGGGTAAATCAAAGGCCCTTGCTGCCTTCATGGATATGGAAGCAGCAGAACCAGAACAGAAACCGGTGTCGGCCTCTGCAGGCTGATACCAACGATCAAACCGTTTTACGCAATTTCGAGGAACCAGCCAGATGGCCGCAACTGCAGAAACAGTGAAACAAGTCGAAGCCCTCGGCAAAGAGAAATACAAGTACGGCTTCGTCACCGATATCGAGATGGAAAGCGCACCCAAGGGCCTTTCCGAAGACATCGTGCGTTTCATCTCCGCCAAGAAGAACGAGCCCGAATGGCTGCTCGAATGGCGTCTGAAGGCCTATCGTCACTGGCTGACCATGGAAGAGCCGCACCATTGGCCAAAAATCAAGTACCAGCCGATCGATTATCAGGACACATATTACTATGCGTCCCCGGTGCAGAAAGAGAAGCCGAAGAGCCTCGACGACATTGATCCCGAGATTCGCGCGACCTATGACAAGCTGGGCATTCCGATCAAGGAGCAGGAAATGCTCGCCGGTGTCGCGGTCGATTACGTCTTCGACAGCGTGTCCGTTGCCACCACCTTCAAGGAAAAGCTGAAGGAAACCGGTGTTATCTTCATGCCGATTTCCGAGGCGGTGCAGGAGCATCCGGAACTGGTGAAGAAATATCTCGGCACCGTCGTTCCATATACCGACAACTTCTTCGCCACCCTGAATTCTGCCGTCTTCACCGATGGTTCCTTCGTCTACATTCCGAAGGGCGTGCGCTGCCCGATGGAGCTGTCCACCTATTTCCGGATCAATGCCGAGAATACCGGTCAGTTCGAGCGTACCCTGATCGTGGCCGAGGAAGGCTCATACGTCTCCTATCTCGAAGGCTGCACCGCACCACAGCGGGATGAAAACCAGCTCCACGCCGCCGTGGTCGAGCTGGTCACCATGGATGATGCCGAAATCAAGTATTCCACGGTCCAGAACTGGTATCCGGGCGATGAGAATGGCGAAGGCGGCATCTATAACTTCGTTACCAAGCGCGGGGCCTGTCGCGGTGCCCGCTCGAAGATCAGTTGGACCCAGGTTGAAACCGGCTCAGCCGTAACCTGGAAATATCCGAGCTGTATCCTGCAGGGCGATGAGTCGGTCGGCGAATTCTATTCGGTCGCCATCACCAATAACGCGCAACAGGCCGATACCGGCACCAAGATGATCCATCTGGGCAAGAACACCCGCTCGCGGATCGTCTCCAAGGGTATTTCCGCCGGTAAGTCCAATAATACCTATCGTGGTCTGGTCCGCATGGGGCCAAAGGCGGACAATGCCCGCAACTATACCCAGTGCGACAGCCTGCTGATCGGCGATAAATGCGGTGCCCACACGGTTCCCTATATCGAGAACAAGAACCCGACCGCCGCACTTGAGCACGAGGCAACCACGGCCAAGATCGGTGAAGACCAGCTCTTCTATGCCCGCCAGCGCGGCTTGTCCGAGGAAGAGGCTGTCACCCTCATCGTTAATGGCTTCTGCCGCGAGGTGATGCAGCATCTGCCGATGGAATTTGCGGTCGAGGCCCAAAAACTCGTCGGCATCAGCCTCGAAGGCTCTGTGGGGTAATCGCCGATGACACAAGCAAACAGCGAGAGCCCGACACCAGAGCAAAAGGCCAAGGCGTTCAAAACCATCGCCCTGTCCATGTTTCTCGGCGGCATTGCCATCCTCGGCTTCGGTGCCGCATGGCTCATGGGCTTCATCGCCGGAAATGATGAAACGACACAGCTGACCGGCGGCATCATCTGCTTTGTCGGCTTTATGGAAATATGCGTTGCCTGGTTCATGTTCGGCAAATCCTACAATCTGCGCTGAACACCTGACCGGAACGAAACACGAGACACTGAAAGAAAACGGAAGATACGATGATCGAGATTAAAAACCTGCATGCTGAAATTGATGGCAAGCCGATCCTGAAAGGTCTGAACCTCGAGATTGGCAAGGGCGAAGTTCACGCCATCATGGGGCCAAACGGTTCCGGCAAGAGCACCCTCTCCTATGTCCTCGCCGGTCGTGAGGAATATGAGGTAACCGAGGGCGAAATCCTGTTTAACGGCGAGAATATTCTCGAGCTTGAGCCGGAAGAGCGCGCCGCAGCCGGTCTCTTCCTCGCCTTCCAGTACCCGATCGAAATTCCCGGCGTGCCGAACACCACCTTCCTGCGTACCGCGGTCAACTCGATCCGCAAACAGCGTGGTGAGGACGAAATCGAGGCCGTGACGTTCCAGAAACTTGTGCGCTCGAAAGCCAAGGAACTGGGCATGTCTGCCGATATGCTGAAGCGTGCCGTTAATGTCGGCTTCTCCGGTGGTGAGAAGAAGCGCAATGAAATCCTGCAGATGGCCGTGCTCGACCCGAGCTTTGCCGTACTGGATGAAACCGATAGCGGTCTCGACATTGATGCGCTGAAGATTGTCGCCGATGGCGTCAATGCCCTGCGCTCCGCTGAACGCTCGTTCCTCGTCATCACCCACTATCAGCGCCTGCTGACCTATATCGTGCCGGACAAGGTTCACGTTCTCGCCCATGGCCAGATCCAGAAAACCGGCGGCAAGGAACTGGCACTGGAGCTGGAAGCCAAGGGTTATGCCGAATTCGGCGTCGACGAAGAAGCCGCGTAAGCATTGATATCATTCAGTTATTGAGAACAGGCCCGTACCATGCCAGTCCATAATTCACTAAAGACGACAGATGCCTACAAGGCGCATTTCACTGCCCATGCCGACGACCTCACCGGTCCCGACTGGGTGCAGGAATTGCGCAATACGGCTCTTGCCGCCTTTACCGAGAACGGCTTGCCCGGTGCCAAGCATGAGCGCTGGCGCTTTACCCCGATCCGCTCGCTGGAAAAGCAGCCTTATCTGCCGACCTTCCGGAAAGTCGCCGCCAATGATCCAAGCAAGGGCAAGCTGATCGACGGCGCTGTTTCCGTGGTGATCGTCAATGGCCGTTTCGATGCCGAGGCGTCCGATATCGCGAACCTGCCAGAGGGCGCGATTGTCACCAGCCTTGCCGAGGCTGTTGAACAGCACAAGGCACTGGTCGAGCCGCATCTGGGCCGCATTGCCAGTGCGCAGGACCACCACTTCCCGGCCCTGAACGCCAGTTTCATGACCGATGGCCTGTTCATCCACCTGCCGCGCAATGTCGTGGTCGAGCCGGTGATTGAGGTGAATTTCATCAGCACCGCCACTGCGGATAATCAGGCTTTCCAGCCACGCAATCTGATCGTGCTCGAAGCCGGTGCAAATGCCACGGTTGTTGAGCACTGGTACGGACAGGGTGATTATCTGAACAACAGCGTGACCGAAGTGGTTGTCGGCGATAATGCCCATCTCGGCCATTACCGTCTGAATGCCGAAAGCGATGAAGCAAGCCACATCTCGACCATCACCCCGATTGTCGGTCGCGATGCCTCTTACGACAATTTCACCCTGACCACCGGGGCGAAACTGGCACGAAATGAAATCCATGTTGCCCTGCGCGGTACCGGTGCGGTGTCTCACCTCAACGGCACCTATCTGCTCGATGGTGACCAGCACACTGACACCACCACCCATACCGACCATCTGGTCGAGCACGGCAATTCCAACCAGACCTATAAGGGTGTGGTGGCTGGCAAGGGCCATGCGGTGTTCCAGGGCAAGATCCATGTGCATCCGGGCGCCCAGAAAACCGATGGCTATCAGCTCAATCAGGCAATCCTGCTTTCCGACACCGCTGAAATCGACAGCAAGCCGGAGCTGGAAATCTATGCCGATGATGTGAAGTGCAGTCACGGCGCGACCGCAGGTCAGCTGGACAAGCAGGCACTGTTCTATCTGCGCTCGCGCGGCATCCCACATGCCGAGGCCCGCGCCATGTTGATCGAAAGTTTTCTGGCACAGGCCATCGAGTTGATCGAGCATGAGGCGGTTCAGGAAAAGTTCATGGAGATCATGCGCAAACGGTTGCGGAGCCTATGACCAATCCAGCCCTGAAAACCGACATGCCAGATGCTGCCTCGCCCGTTGCCCGCCACGGTGCCAACACCTTTGATGTTGAGGCAATCCGTGCCGATTTCCCGACACTGGCGCAGGAAATAAACGGCAACCCCCTCACCTATCTCGATAATGGTGCCAGTGCGCAGAAGCCGCGACAGGTGATCGATGCCATGTCGCGTCTGCTTGAGCATGACTATTCCAACGTCCATCGCGGCGTGCATACGCTGAGCCAACGCTCGACCGAGCAGTATGAAGCGGTGCGCGACAAGGCAGCAGCCTTCCTGAACGCGCCGAGCCGCGAGAATATCGCCATCACCCATAATGCCACCGAGGCATTCAATCTGGTCATGCACGGCTATGGCCGCGCCCATCTGAACGCTGGTGACGAGATCATCATCACCGAGATGGAACACCACGCCAATATCGTGCCATGGCAGATGCTGGCGACTGAACGCGGTGTCGTGTTGCGGGTGGTCCCGATTGATGACCGCGGCAACTTCCAGATGGACGCGTTCGAGCAGCTGCTTAATCCGAAAACCAAGCTGGTTTCGGTCACCCATGCATCGAATGTGCTCGGCACCATCACCCCGGCCAAGGCCATTGTCGAGCGCGCCCATGCGCTTGGCATTCCGGTACTGTTTGACGGCTCACAGGCGGCCATTCATATGCCGGTTGATGTACAGGCGCTCGATTGCGACCTCTATATCTTCACCGGGCACAAGCTCTATGGCCCGACCGGTATCGGCATCATGTACGGCAAGGAAGACATTCTGGACCGTATGCAGCCGTTTCAGGGCGGCGGCGACATGATCGAACGTGTCAGCTTTGACGGCACGACCTTCAAGAACGCCCCCTACAAATTCGAGGCCGGCACCCCACCTATCACTGAAGGGGTCGGGCTGGCAGCGGCGATTGATTATGTCAGCGCGATCGGTATGGACTGCATTTCCGCCCATGAGCACGAGTTGCTGCTCTATGCCACCGAACGGCTCAAGGCCATTGACGGTCTGACCATCTATGGTGAAGCCGACCACAAGGCGGCGATCATCTCCTTCTCGGTTGATGGCGTTCATGCACATGATATGGGCACGATCCTTGACCGGTTTGGTGTGGCCGTGCGTGTCGGCAAACATTGTGCCGAGCCGCTGATGGACCGTCTGGGTGTCAGTGCAACCGCACGGGCCTCATTCGGCATGTACAATACCCGTGGTGAAGTCGACCGCCTCGCCGAAGCGATCGAAAAAGCCAAAATGCTGCTGGGTTAAAGGTAAAGACAGGCGTTATGACGATGGATCAACAGGATAACAGCCCCAAACCGGAAGCGGAGCTGACGGCAACAGCGGATAATGCTGCCGAACAGTTCAGCGATGACGACGATTTCCCGCCCCCGCCTTTCCTCAAGGCGGATTTCCAGCACCCGCTCTATGGCAAGCTGGTTGAGGCGCTGAAGGAAGTCTACGACCCGGAAATTCCGGTCGATATTTTTGAACTCGGTCTTATCTATAATTTACGGATTAAGCCGGATAACACGATTGACGTGAAAATGACCCTAACCGCCCCCGGCTGTCCTGTCGCCGGTGAAATGCCGGGCTGGGTTGCCGATGCGGTTGAATCCGTTGAGGAGATCAAGGGTTCGGATGTGGAGATTGTTTGGGATCCCCCCTGGACACCTGATATGATGAGTGAGTTCGCCAAGATGGAACTCGGCATGTTCTGATGGCCTGACGGGTATTGATGCCCGGAAGCGTTTTGGCCTGAAGCATTTGGGAAAGTAATGACGATGGCAAGAGAACTACCACCCCCGATCAAGCTGACCGATGCCGCTGCTGCACGGGTCAAGGAACTGATGGAACGCGCGGATAACCCGGTTCTGGGGCTTCGTGTCGCCGTTTCCACCAAGGGCTGCTCCGGTATGTCCTATGACATCGAATATGCCCATGAACAGAAGAAATTCGAGGAAGTGGTTGAGGACAAGGGCGCACGGGTGTTCATCGACCCGGCGGCGATCATGTTCCTGATCGGCAGTGAGATGGATTTTGTCGAGGACCGGTTCGAAAGCCGCTTTGTCTTCTCCAATCCCAATGAAAAAGGCCGCTGCGGCTGTGGCGAGAGCTTCCACGTCTGATCTGCCGTCGGGGTCTTCACCAGAGATAAAATTCAAAAGAATGAACGCCGGGATGGATTAACCGCCCGGCTTTTTCTATGGTGCGGCGCCGGTCCTGCCGATCGGCCATATGCTTACCGTATCCGTAGTTATCCATGCGCCCGTTTCTAGCCCCACTGATCCAGCATCCGTTCCTGATCTGGCAGATGTCCAAAAGGGATGTCACCAGCCGCTATCGCGGGTCGATGCTCGGTATCCTCTGGTCATTTGGCCGCCCGCTCCTGATGCTGGCGGTCTACACCTTTGTGTTCAGTGTGATCTTCGAGGTGCGCTGGAACCAGCCATCAATCGAGAGCAACCGCTTTACCTTCGCGGTTGTCCTGTTTGCAGGACTGATCGTCCACGGGCTGCTGGCCGACTGCCTGACCCGGGCACCGAGCCTGATACTGGAGAACGTTAACTACGTGCGGAAGGTGATCTTCCCGCTGGAGAGCCTCGGCTATGTCCTGCTGATCTCTGCCCTGTTCCATGCCGGGATCAGCTTTTTCGTGCTGATCGTGGCCCATCTGCTGTTTATCGGCCTGCCACCACTGACCATCCTGCTGCTGCCGATCGTCATTCTGCCGATCATCCCGCTATTCCTCGGGCTCGGCTGGATGCTGTCATCCCTCGGTGTATTTCTGCGCGATATTGGCGAGATCAGCGCGATCATGACCACCATTCTGCTGTTCCTGTCGCCGATCTTTTTCCCCATAGAACAGTTCCCGGAACAGCTAAGATTTCTGTTATATTACAATCCATTAACACTGATTATTGAAGCAGTCCGCGATGTTGCGATCTTTGGCCGGATGCCGAACTGGACCGGTCTCGCGATCTATGCCGTTGCCGCCACTGCTTTCGCCCAGCTCGGTTACTGGATGTTTGTCAAATCGCGTCGGGGGTTCTCTGATGTCCTCTGATAGCGTGCTGCAACCCGAGGCTATGAGCCCGCCCGATGCCGACAGCAATGTGGTGATCGAGGCCAAGGGGCTGGGCAAGAGCTACCGTATCTACAAACGGCCCGAAGACCGCCTGCTACAGTCGATCTTCCGTAGCAAACAGCTGTTCACGCCATTTCAGGCCCTGCGCAATGTGGACCTCACCATCAGCCGTGGCGAGGCAATCGGCGTCATGGGGCGTAACGGCTCGGGCAAATCCACCCTGCTGCAACTGCTCGCTGGCACAGTCACACCGACCGCTGGCCATTTCGAGACCCGTGGCCGCCTAGCCGCCCTGCTCGAACTCGGGGCCGGCTTCAACCCGGAATATACCGGTAAGGAAAACGTCTATCTGAATGCTGCCGTCCTCGGACTGTCGCGTGAACAGATCGACGCAAAATACCCTGAAATTGTTGAATTTTCCGAGATTGGTGATTTCCTCGACCGACCGGTAAAAACCTATTCGACCGGTATGTATATGCGCCTCGCCTTTGCCGTGGCGATTGCGGTGGAGCCGGAAATCCTGATCGTTGACGAGGCCCTGTCGGTCGGTGACGAGGCGTTCCAGCGTAAATGCTTTGCCTTCCTCCATCGTCTGATGGAAAACGGCGGCACCTTGCTGTTTGTCAGCCATTCGGCCAATTCGGTTACCGAACTCTGCAACCGCGCTATTCTCCTCCATGGCGGTGAGCTGATCCTCGATGACAGTCCGAAACGGGTGGTCCAGTACTATCAGCGCCTGCTCTATGACCGTGCAACCGAGCCTGCAGCGCTGATTGAGGAAATCCGGCGTCAGGCAGCACAACCGGTGGCAGAGGCAATCCCTGAGCCCACAGCGGCCATTGACGCCCCGGTTGACGGTGATGCCGAGCCCTATTTCGATCCCAACTTCGTCAGCTCCACCGCCAATGCCTATGAAACCAACGGCGGTCGGATCAGCGATCCGCATATCACCACCGCAGATGGCCGACGGGTAAACGTTATCAGCCGCGGCCAGCGCTACCAGTACCGGTTCCGGGTCGAGTTCGATGCCGCGCATGAGGGCGTGCATTTCGGCATGTTCATCCGCACCAAGACCGGCGTTGATCTGGGTGGCAGCGCCTCCAGCCCGCCACAGGCGAAAAAGCTGAGCGTCAAGTCGGGACAGATTGTCGATGTGGTGTTTGAATTCGATTGCTCACTGATGCCCGGCACCTATTTCCTCAATGCCGGTTGCTCGGCCATGGTCAATGGCAGCCGCGACAGCGTGCATCGTATTCTGGATGCGGTCATGTTCCGCGTTATGCCGGAACTGAATCTGGCGGCAGATGGGCTGGTCGATTTCTCGATCAGCGCTGTTATCAAAACCGCGCAAGAAACTGAAAAATAATAGAAACAGGCGATCAACCACCGGGACGCATGGTCCGTGGCGGAGTCGGTTTTGGCGGCTCCTCACCCTTGCGCCGTACCGGCTCATCGGGGGCATAGCCTGCGCGTTCCATCAACCGTGCCGCACCGGCCCAGAGCAGATAGGCTTCGGTCGACACCTGGGGCGATGAGCCGAGGCCATACATATGCCCCTCATGGATACCGACACGGATAACCGCGCCGCTGATGTCCTTGCCATCCACCATCGGCCCGTCCCGCAACACCCGCCGCATGGACAGGATCGCAAGCGGCGTCCGATCCCCGACTTTTTCGATATAGCGCTCGAATTCCTGCAGTAAACGGGCATCGGAGAAGGCTGCATAGGGGTTTTGTACCTCCAGATGCTCACGGGAATAGACCCGCAGGCGTTCGCCACCTATCTCGATATAGTCATCATCATTGGCGTTGGCAGCCATCATTCCCTCGGCAAATTCGTCAATTTGGTTGAGCCAAACCAAGCGCAAAACCTGGAATATAACAATGGTTCATGGGTGAAATACCCTGAAAAACATGGGTTTATTGGGTATGATGTATTTTGATTTCCAACATTTGCCGTTATGGTGCGCCCCATGAACAGGGAAATTGCCAAATCACCCGCGACAAAGGCCGTGGACCGACGCCTGTCGGTGGCACCGATGATGGATTGGACCGACCGCCATCAACGGATGCTGATGCGTGCCATCGCGCCGAATACGCTGCTGTTTACCGAGATGGTAACCACGGGCGCGATCCTGTTTGGCGATCAGGCACGGCATCTGGCGTTTTCCGCTGCCGAGCATCCGATAGCGCTGCAACTGGGCGGGTCCGATCCTGACGACCTCGCCCGTGCAGCCGAAATCAGCAGCGGCTATGGCTATAACGAGATCAACCTGAATTGCGGTTGCCCGTCGGATCGGGTGCAATCCGGCAGCTTCGGTGCCTGCCTCATGGCCGAGCCGGCACATGTGGCCCGGCTGGTGACAGCGATGCGCGGAGCCACGGATCTGCCGGTGACGGTCAAATGCCGTATCGGCATCGATGATTGCGACACTGGCCCGTTTCTCGATGAATTCGTTGATGCCCTTGCAGCAGCGGGCTGTGAAACCTTCTACATCCACGCACGAAAAGCCTGGCTTAAAGGATTGAGCCCAAAGGAAAATCGCGACATTCCGCCACTGGATTACGACCGGGTTCGCCTCTTGAAAAAACGCTGCCCCGAACTGGAAATCCTGCTCAATGGCGGCCTTAAAACCGTCGATGAAATGCAGGCAGCCATGCAGGCAAGCGATGATCTGCCCGCCCTTGATGGCGTGATGATCGGTCGTGAGGCATATCAGAACCCGCTGATCATGGCCGAGGCGGAAGCAGCCATCATGGGCAACGCGCATGTTCCGGCAGAGCCGAGCGCGATCCTGACCGGTATGAGCGAGTACGTTGCCAACCGTCTGGCGGCTGGTACACCGCTCAAGAGCATTACCCGACACATGATGGGCTTGATGAATGGCCGCGCAGGTGCCCGCCTCTGGCGTCGCACCCTGTCATCGGTTCCGCAGAATGCCGATATCAGCTGGCATGAGATTATTGATACCGCCGCTGGCATCGAAGCGCGCAGCCGGGATCAGGCCGCAGCCTAAACCACCTGCCCTGTTTACAGGGTCAGATGCGGCGCTGACTGTTTGGATTGTAGTTATAGACCGGCGCGTAAACCACTGCTTCGACAGCATTTTCACAGTTCGCTGCACGAACGGCGACCTCTTCTGCCAGAACCAGCCAGTTCTGCAGGGTATTGGTCAGGTGATGGCTCTGACCAATCAGCTTGCCATCGCTGATAACGGCAACAGCTTCATTCTCGAGCCGCACCTCAATCAGGTCATTGGCCACCAGATCGCCCGAGACTGTCAGAACAGGCTCACCGCTCTCGGCGATTTCAAGGGTAGCAGGCTGGAACTCTTCAACACGGTCAATCATAGTGCCCTCACAACGTATTTGGTGGATGCACGGCGCTTTCATCGGCGCATCAGATAGTGGATAAGCGTGTGATACGCCCCTGCCATGAAAGCGCGAATACCGAATTTCCGGGCTTCACCGCACGCTCACGGCTAAATCATTGGCCTGATTGCCAAAGAACCCTATATCCTTGAGACAGAAAATTTTCTCCCGGACCAGTCTACCTTGCTCGACAAAACGCCAGATACAGCCCTGACGCGCGACACGTTGATTGACGCTTTTGATCGTCATATCAGTTATTTACGCGTTTCTGTTACGGATCGATGCGATCTGCGCTGTGTCTATTGCATGGCCGAAGACATGACCTTCCTGCCGAAACGGGATGTGCTCAGCCTGGAAGAATTGGACCGCCTCTGCTCCATCTTTGTTGATCTCGGCGTACGCAAGCTGCGCCTCACCGGCGGTGAGCCTCTGGTCCGGCGCAATATCATGTGGCTGGTCGAGCGCCTCTCCCGCCACCTCACCAGCAATGCGCTGGATGAACTGACGCTCACCACCAATGGAACACAGCTGGCGAAATATGCCGGTCCGCTGGTCGATTGCGGTGTTGAGCGGGTGAATATCAGCATCGACACCCTGCAAGCGGAGAAGTTCCGGCAGATCACCCGCTGGGGCAAGCTGGAGCAGGTCATGCAGGGCATCGACGCTGCTGACCGGGCCGGCCTGCGGATCAAGATCAATGCGGTTGCCCTTCGCGGCACCAATGATGACGAGTTTCACGATATGGTCCTCTGGTGTGGCGACCGGGGTTTTGACCTGACCTTTATCGAGGTCATGCCTATGGGTGAAATCGGCGCGGGTGAGCGGCTGGACCAGTACATGCCCTTGTCCATGGTTCGTGCCAAGCTGCGCGAGCAATGGACCCTCACCGACCTGCCTGACCAGACTGGCGGTCCTGCGCGTTATATGCGGGTTGAGGAAACCGGCGGACGCCTCGGCTTCATCACACCGATGACCCACAACTTCTGTGAGAGCTGCAACCGGGTCCGCCTCACCTGCACCGGCACGCTGTTCATGTGCCTGGGCCAGCATGACAAGGCTGAGTTGCGCGATATCATGCGCGCTGATCCGGGATCAGATGAGGCCATCATAGCCGCACTCCATGAGGCGATTGCCCGCAAGCCCAAGGGCCATGACTTCATCCTCGACCGGCGGCTTGCCGAACGGCACGTCAATCGCCATATGAGCACGACCGGCGGCTGACGCGAAATACGGGATGCAGTCTTGCCATAGGCAGGCCCGGCTTTCCTGTCGCTGCTGCAGTCAAGGGTGACACCGCCCCGGTTTTTCAGCATATTTTCAAGCAGATGGTCGGCACCTTGCCACAAGGCCAAAATCGCTAAGGGATTTCTGACGTTCATGGTGACAGTAGCAGCAGATATCGCACAGGCATCTGTCACCGAACCGACGGTGCCGGAAAACCCGCGCATCGCCATCCATGCCAGCAGCCATGAGGCCGCCCAGACCGCAAAGGTCAAGCTCGCGGCCCAACTGCACAACCTGTCGCCGCTCAATGAAGCCGATGTGGTCATTGCCCTTGGCGGTGACGGCACGATGCTGGAGGTACTGCACGCCACCATGGGGCGCGGCACGCCAGTTTACGGCATGAACCGCGGCTCGATTGGCTTTCTGCTGAATGAATACAAGATCGACAAGGTGCTTGATCGGATTTTTTCTGCCCAGCAGATCTGTCTGCATCCCCTGTCCATGGTCACCAAGACCATGCTTGGCTCGATCGAGACCGCCTATGCCATCAATGAGGTATCGGTACTGCGGGAGACGCGACAGGCGGCCAAACTGAAGATCATGGTCGATGGTGTTACCCGGCTTGAGGAACTGATCTGTGACGGCGCCATGGTGGCAACACCGGCGGGCAGCACGGCCTATAACCTCTCCGCCCATGGCCCGATCCTGCCGCTGGGCGCGCAACTGCTGGCCGTCACGCCGATCAGCCCGTTCCGTCCCCGCCGCTGGCGCGGTGCGCTCCTGCCCCACACCACCCGCATCGGATTCGAGGTGCTGGAAGCTGACAAGCGCCCGGTCAGTGCTGTGGCGGATTCCACCGAAATTCGCGACATCGTCTCGGTCGAGATCACCGAGGATCGCAGCATCGACCTGAACCTGCTGTTTGACCCCGACCAGAATCTCGGTGAGCGGATCATCAAGGAACAGTTCCAGCCACTGTAACCCGAATTTCAGGCCCGGAAATGCGCATTCGGTCTTGGCCTCACCGCAGGCGGATGCTATGCAGCAGCCCATAAGTGGCCGCGTGGCGAAATTGGTAGACGCAAGCGACTTAAAATCGCTCGAGCTTTGCTCGTGCCGGTTCAAGTCCGGCCGCGGCCACCATTTTGAAGAAAATGCAATTTTTCGACCTGAGCATGTCGAGAAGCTCTTGATTTTATCAACGGCTATGGATACAAAACCGCTCTCTTGTCCGTCCCCTTCGTCTAGAGGCCTAGGACACCGCCCTTTCACGGCGGCAACACGGGTTCGAATCCCGTAGGGGACGCCATATATTTCTGCCGTTCTGAAAACCGCAGAATCATTGCCTTTCACAAACATCAATGTCAAGCACCACACTTGTTTGTGGGACATATTGTGTGGAACATCGGTATTAACATTAATCGGCAACGACAACCGATTACGGTACCGCGACACAAATCATATCTGAGCGCAAGATCGCCCCTGACCTGTCTGCTATGAGGCTGATGTGACCGATGCAATGGTTAGGGCATGGAAGGCTCGTGGAAGGTAGTTCAACACAACCGTGAACACGTCCCCCACATCCCCACCTATCATCATCATACTTGGTACCAAGGTTCTCCCCGACGGCACCCCCTCCAAGCTCCTCAGGGAGCGCATAGAGGCTGGTGTAGCTCTCATGGGCAACCGGCACCCTAAAGCTACCTTGGTGCTCTCAGGGAAAGGCTCAGGGCCTATTACAGAGGCTCAGTGCATGGCTAATCTGGCCCATGAACTCCTAGCTGATACCCAATGTTCTGAACCAGAGATTATCTTGGAGCAGAACTCCATGAACACCGCAGGTAATGCCAAGGAGTGCTCGGTGCTGCTAGGCCATGATAGAGACAGGCAGGTGATAGTGGTCACCCACAAGTCCCACATGCCGAGGGCCATGAGGCTATTCCAGAGGGAGTTCGGTGAGTTGGTGGAACCTCATGTTGTACGGCATGGTAAACTGTGGGAGGCCCTGTGGTGCTGGTTATACGAGTGTCTGGCTTTGGTTAAAGCGGGGAATAGGTGACCATGACAAAGCTAGCGCTCCTTCTCGCAGGTTTGCTTCTGACAGCACTCCCTGTTGCTCATGCCCAGAGCATCACCGATAGCCCCATCCTCGACTACGCCCAGCAGCTCAAGCAGGAGGGTATCTCCGAGTTATCCCTGACAGGTAATGAACGCCTCTCCTTGGCTCAGGCTCTCGCTGGCTGCTCAGGTGTCTGGCAGTTTGAAGCTCTCGATAGACCACAGGATGAACGCGAGTTGTACCTTGAGAATGCCATAGGAGCACGTGAGGTTGCTGTCCTGCTGGCACTGCCGGTGCTCGGAGAGGAGGGCTTGGTAGATGCCTTAGCAGAGTATGAACAGATAGCCTTTGATGGACTCAAGGCTGATGAACAGGGTGAAGCTCTAGGTAAAGCTCAGGTGTTCTGTGGGGAGCTTGGGGATGCCAAGGATGAAGTCCTAAGGGGCTATTGGGCTGAGCAGGAGGGCGAGCGCTAGCCACTACCCAACATAGCGAACCCTGTGCGATCCATCTCATACATCTCATATTCCTGGCCGTTCTGGTGATGGATATATGAGGTGCTCTTGAAGTGCCCCCGGTACTTACTCTTGGGGGTATGCGCAATTTCCCGCACACCCTCTAAAGCCGCCAATTCCTCTGAGTTTACGACGAGTTGGCGGAGGTCAATGAACATCCATCAGACTTTGCCTTTAATTTTCAGCTTCATTTCAATCTTTGCCTGTTCAGCCTTGAGCTTGAAACGCTCCTCGATGTCGTCGTTGAAGAATATCGGAGTTGTCCTGAGAGCTCTATGCGTTTTCAAGACAGCTTCTACCTCATGAATATCGAAGTGCTCTTTTTCTAAATGAAAGCGTTTAAGTTTTTCGTGAGCCTTCTTCTCATCTTTCTTGGTGTTCTTCGATGGGAAAATGGCAATCGGCTCAAAGCTACCAGCTACTCCAGTTGAGTTGAGCTGTTTAATTCTGTCGTGAACGCTTTTCGTGGTTCTTCCTATCTTGACCCCTCTTTGGTTGGGATTGGATACCACGTAGATTATGCCTTCTAGTCTTTTGAACGCGAATGGTGCTTCACCGCATTCTTGGCACTCACCTTGGGGTGCTCCATCGTTAACCAAGATACTCACGTCACTTTTACACTTTTGGCATACCCCACTAACATCAATAAGCATGTTTTTATCATTCTAGCTTTTAGTGATCTTGATACTGACACAGCAGAATATCAGCAAAATCAGAATGTGTACGAGATAATTATTCCTCTGTGCTTGGCGCTATCAAGGCCTGATAGACCTTGGAAATAGCTGTTAGGGAATAGTTCTTGTGGGGACTGCTTTAAAAATTAAAAGAGGGCAGAAGACACATACGTGAATCCTCATGCCCCCACGGGTCACTTATAGCTGAAACTGCCGGTTTCCTTGGGTTTCCGTTTGTCCCCACCGGGTGTCCCCACAAAATTCAGACATTCTTTGCTGCTCCTGCAAGCGCTTCTTGATACTCCTTAACAGATTCATCGTCGCGTTGCTTGATATCCTGTGTTATGTCCATTTGGACACCCCATAGGATTGGACATAGGTGTCGTATGATTAGTGAGGATTGTTTTGCAAAATAAACAAGAAGACATAGCTTTCTGGTCCACGCGTGGTTCTGTTTGGAGGCTTACAGTCCTTATCAGGTTCTTATCGGGACGTCTCAACGACATAGCTGCTATATGTGAGCGTCACTTCCCCATGTCTTTTGAGACAAGTGGCCTACGTGAAATCTATGAAAACAGCATCAAATCCGATGTGAAAAGTGTGGGTGATCTACTGGCCGCTATCGAAGATTTCCAAAATGAATTAGACCCATCGCCCTTGGTGTCTCAGATAGGCAAAAATCTATCAGCTCTGCGTGGTTTCTATAGTTTTCTTTCAGCAGGCAATGACATCGTTGTCGATAAGGGCGGCGAGTGATATGTCGAAGTTCATATTAGCGGTTTATAAGAGATTACAAAAAGAGCAGAGCGAGCGGCCTGAGCCTCCTGAAGCAGTCGGCTACCCTGAAAAACTAAAGCTTTCTCAAATACAGGTTTTGCCACATGTCTTTCAGGTAAGGGACCTGCCAGACGGTGAGGATGTCGATAAATATTTCTTGGAAGCTGTGGAGAAACGTTTGCGGTCTACCGGCGAGTTGGATGCGTTAACCATTTGGTGGGGCGGAGAAGGTTTTTATCTTGTAGACGGCCATCATCGCTACAGGGCGTATGAAAAGGTCTATGGTCCAGATACGGAAGTTGCTGTTCGTTGTTTGCCTTCATCTGAGACAAACCCAAGGGGAAGAGCTACTGAGGAGAATTCAAAGCTAAAGCTTCCTCTTAGACGAGAAGAATTGAGTAATATCGCTTGGCAGGATGTTTGTATCTTTTCAGATTTGTCAGCACGTGAACTTGAGAGCTTAACAGTTAGAAAAAAATCTCAACTGAGCACCATGCAGAATGTTCGTGACGAATTGCTGTCCAACGGCAGAAAACTTAATGAGATTTCAGGATGGTCGTGGGGCAAGGCCTTAGGTATTTACCGGGGCGTTGAGGCGTCGCTAGACGATTCCTATGACGATGATAAGTTGGCCTTTGAATTTAAAGACCGTCTTATCAAAGAGTTCAGCGATAAACTATCGACGAACCCTGAGGCATTCGCCAAAGCAATCCGTCTTTACAACTCCCAGCTTCCTCTTCGTCTCGTTGATTCTGAGGACTGGGGAATCGTAGTTGAGACGATTAACCAATTGGTTGAGGCACCAGAGCTAGATCAGGATTACCAAGCTCTGGCAGAGAAGATATGGGCCTACCATAACGAGGCAGACGAGTGATGAGCTTTTAACTCATTCCCATCGCTCCAGCATCGCCTCAGCACCCGCCATATCGTCTTTAATTCGATAGACAGTCTGGCGACTAACTCCGGCTTCCTTCGCGATATTGGTCATGGGGGCACCTTTGCTCAACAGGTCCACAATCATCGCGTATTGCTGCCGGTCAAACCCCGGCTTTCTCCCTCGGAACTTCCCTTGTCCTTTAGCGTGCTCTATGCCCGCCTTTTGGGCTTCCTTGAGTGTTTCCGCCTGTGCCTCAGCGGTTGCTGCCATAAAACCGATCAGGGCATCCCTGACAGCCTTTGACATGGCATCTTGTGCAGCGCCGTCGAAGGTCATGTTGTTAATGACCGTCCTGATAACAACGCCTCTATCCATGAACTCACGGATTGTCTCGGTGACGTCCCGGTAGTTTCTGCCAAGCCGGTCTACCCATCGCACTACCAGCACATCATTAGTTCTCAGCAAGTCAAACAGGCGTCTGCCCCCCGGTCTGTCCTTCATGAGGGTATTCACTCCGGATACTCCGTGGTCCTCAATGACATCATCAATCTCAAACCCGGCCTTCCTTGCCTGTTCAATCTGATGCTCCAATGTTTGTTCGGTGGTTGATACCCGTGCGTACAGGATCGTCTTATTCGCTTTTGTGGTCATGACCGGATAGCTCCCATGATATGTCCGTATAGCTCGTGTCCACTTAGCTATATGTCCGTATGGCGCATGTCAAGTCTAACGGACTGTCATGGGTATGCTTCTTGATTGTCCACATGGGTATACCCTCGCGGACACGCTGGGTTCTGCTGAATGATGAGGAGGACCAAAGAACCCTACCTCCGCTTGCTGCCAGTGCCCGTCTCTAGGATATGTCAATTAAATCAGCCACTTAGCTATCCGAGCTTTACCTGCGGTTATGTTATAGAGCGCCGCTAGAATAACCCAATGATTACAGATGGTTGACCATGGGAGGCATTGGTTGCGCTTACTCTATAGTGGACCGCTAGGAAACCCGCAGAAACCCTAGGTTTTTCCCTTGAGAGGTCCGGGAAGCTTTACCTGCGGTTACTGCGATTTGGGACCACTAGAACAGCCACGCTCCGCCCACCCTATCCCCCATTCCTTTGCTTGTTGAGCCAACAGCAAACAGATACGCTCTCGATCAGCTTTGTGATTTACAAGCTGGCAATGACATGGAGGGGGGGGGGTGTCACATGGTGGGGCTACGTTATCAGTTGATGGCTCTCTCTATCCTCGTTATCGCTTGGGCTTGGTCACCCACATTCAACGCTGTGGCTGCTGAAAGCACCTGCAATGTCCCTAAGCCTATTGGCAGTGACACCGTAATCGTTATCAGCGCCAAGGAGGGAGCCAGCGTTTCCACAGTTTCCATAGGCGACATTTACGAAACCATCACCGCCGCAACTGTCCGGGTAGCAGAAGGCAATGGCCCGCTATATGTCTTTGCCATGACTGAGCTGCCTATCGTCTGGAAGTTCACTGGTGATACGAACAGGGTACGCCAACTGGTCATTCAACACCCTGACAAGAAGGCTTCAGAAGCGGGGTCAGGTTCCTATGGCATCCCGAAGGAACGAGTGATCTTTACCGCATCCGGGAGCTGCGTCGAGCAATATATCTTCAAGCCCAACTCGGGCAGAGAGCGCTTGGAGCGAGAGAGGCTAACCAACTACTTCCAGAAGCCCATTGATAACCTCGTGATAATGAACTCAGCCCCCTATGTCGTAATTCCGGGGGATAGCTTTAATGATGCTGACTATGAGGTTTTCAACAGCATCACCAAGGTACCGTTCGAGTACGCTGTAGGCGGCTTGCGGTACAGCTTCACCACTGATGGTGTTCAGGCCTTCCGCCCGGATGGCACGGCTGTACTCCCTGAGCCGTTTACAACTCACGATATGAAGATACGGATGAACTCCGGGTTTGCCGGGATAGTCAACGTTGAGGTGGATGAGCTATTTGCCAGCGACAAGGAGGCTAGGTCGTATGAAGTCCTGCCGGGTAACCTTGGGCTGCTACAGCTTGAGAGCAGCGGGGCCATCGAGCGCGGCGAATATGGAAGCAGCTACCTGATTAAGCAACCAATCAACAGGCTACCCGGTGATCTGCCTTGGGGCCACTTCAATGTCGCCAAAGGGGTTCCTGTGCCCACCTATCAGAAGGCCAAGAATATTGCCGTCTATGATCTGAACACAGGGCAATGTGTGTCTGGTTCAAACTGTCAGGAGCGCTTCCTGCCCCCTAATAAGTAGCCCCCCTTTGTATCAACCAGAGCCACCTTGGGTTAGCTGCCGGTCAACTTTGAGTGGACTTAGGGGTACCCACCGGGGGAAACTCTGGAGCTGTTGATATAACGATATAGGCTCGGAGATATTGGGCGCAAATCTAGGCCCCACCAAATGTTCTCACAATGTTCTTGACGCATCTTGCTGTTTCAGGAATCTAGTAGTGCTCACCAACGGTCCACCACGGAGCACCCATAGTGAGCCTTCTGAGCAAACCCAAAGCATCCCCTGAGCGCCTAGCGTTACCCCTCGTCCTGTCCTCGGTTGAGGCAGGGTTCCCGTCTCCTGCTGACGACTACATCGAGGGAGAGCTGGACCTGAACGAGTTGTTAGTCGAGCATCCCTCAGCCACCTTCTATGTCCGTGTTACCGGCGACAGCATGGTCAATGCCGGGATACTCCCAGAGGATATCTTGGCCGTGGACAGGGCCTTGAACGCCAAGAACAACGATATTGTCATAGCGGTCATCAATGGGGAACTGACAGTCAAACGCTTGGTCAAGCGCCGGGATGGGCATATCGAGCTGCACCCGGATAATGACAGCTACTCAATCATCAGCTTTACCGATGGTTCTGAGTTCGAGGTTTGGGGAGTGGTCTCAGGTGTCATCCGCAAATACTGAGAAGCCTTGGCCACGTCGCATTGCCCTAGTGGATTGCAACAACTTCTATGCCTCCTGTGAGCGGGTCTTCCGGCCTGACTGGCAGAACAAACCTGTAGGTGTCCTGTCTAACAATGACGGCTGTATCATCGCTAGAAGCAACGAGCTGAAGGAAGCTGGCATCCCTATGGGTGCCCCATACTTCAAGCACAAGCAGGAGCTGGAAGCCCTCGGTGCTGTGGTGGTCTCCAGCAACTATGCGCTGTATGGCGATATGTCAGCCAGGGTGATGAATACCCTCGGCTCCTTCACCCCTGAGTTTGAGGTCTATTCCATTGATGAGGCATGGCTAGACCTGACCGGCTTTGACCTCAGCACGCTCGATGCCTATGCCCGTGAGATCGTCTCAACCACCCATAAGCATACCGGCATCCCTGTCTCGATGGGCATAGGGCCTACCAAGGTGCTCGCCAAGGTCGCCAACCGTATCTGCAAGAAACGCAAGGTACCGGGCAGTGTGTTTAATCTAGGGAGCGCTGAGAACCTTGATGCTGTGTTGCAGTCCTTCGAGGTCGGTGATGTCTGGGGTGTCGGTCGTCGGTGGAAGGAGAGCCTGAACCGTATCGGCATCTATACCGCCTTGGACCTCCGCAACAGTGACCCTACCGAGATGCGTAAGCGGTACAATGTTGTGATGCAAAGGCTCATTATGGAGCTTCGCGGCGTCCCGTGCTTGTGCTTCGAGGAGATAGAACCCAAGAAAGAGATCATTGCTTCCCGGTCATTTGGGGAGAAGGTCACAGACAAGCAGAGCCTTATTGAAGCGGTGTCCGGTCATGCAGCGAGAGCGGCTGAGAAGCTGCGCTCACAAGGTTCCGTCTGTGGAGCCATTCAGGTATCAGCCCGGTCCAGCCCTTTCATCCCTCACGAGCCGTACTATGCGAAGTCTGTCCTGATACGCTTTGAGGTACCTACTGCCGATACCCGCAGATTGGCCGAGGCTGCCGTCAGAGGCATAGACGGCATCTACAAGCCGGGTGTGCGCTTCATGAAGGCCGGGGTAATGCTGGTTGACCTCTCAGCCGCCTCAGAGCAACAACAGAGTCTGTTTGGTAAGCCTGACAGTGACAGCTCGGTAAAGCTCATGGATGCACTGGATGCAATCAATGGGCGCTATGGATCGCACGCCCTGAGGACTGCCAGCTCAGGCACCCGGAGCCACAAGGCATGGCACATGCAGCGCAACAGGATGACACCGGGATATACGACTAGGTGGAGGGAATTGGTCGGCGCTGGTTAGCAATTCCCTGTATAGGGCAACTCAATAAAGCCAGTCCCTGATTGAGGATAATACGATAATGATGCAGCTATGATTTGCTTAACGACCGATGATAATGCTCCACAGCTACCTTTGCTTATTGCTGACGCTTCGTATTTCTTCTCATTCGTTTTTGCATCAAAAAAATCTAATCGAACAAACCGAGTGTAAAGCTGTTTAACTTTAGTGCCAGTTCTGTACCCGGTCACGCCATACGAGGGTACATTTATGGTTCTTCCACTATATGTCCCATATGATGAATATGACCCGGTTGTGTAGGAGCTGGAAATCCCAGTTTGTCCATATTGTGGAATTGAATATGTTGAACTTGTGGTTTCACCTTCATCTATTCCGTAGCTGAATATTGCAATAAGGTCAGCATCGTTGCGGTCAGCCCCCCTGAATAGCCCCTTGCTTAGCAATTCAACCTCAAGAATTTCAGAATATGTTTTCCACTCCAGAGTTTCTATATTTTTCTCGTCTTTACTCGTGATAAATACATTTCTGTACTGTATAGAATCTTCAATATCTGAAAATGTTTGAACTTGACTCTGAATGGTGCTGGCACAGCCTGATACGAGAAGCCCAACAACAAATAATTTAAAAATATTAAGCATCATTTTTCTCCTGCCAGTGGCAGTTTTATATAAAGCCATTTGTGGCTATTGCCAAATATAAAATCAGTACTACCGCCGTTCCTTCCGGTAATCCCAAGGCATTGTAAAGTCCCCAGCCCATAGCCCTCTTTGAGCTTCCTCAGCGTTATCCTGCTCCGTCTGGTAGTACCCTTTGGAATACCTCTTGTACTCCACAGCATACCCAGCGTTCACCATCCACGACCCAAGGTCCATGGTTCCCCCAAGGTAACACCGGGCAACCAAACGCTTATACCTGTCCGTATTGACCTTCTCGCAGGTGACTTTGTTCTTTCCGATGATCGTCTTGAGGGCCAAGCTGGAGTGAGCACCGCAATCATAATACTCACCCTCGTTACGCTCACACTGCTGGCCCTTCTCAGGCGCATCGATGCCCCACATACGATAGGTTGTCCCGTCGATCTTGAGGGTATCACCATCGATCACCCTGAGGTCTTGCTCGGGGTGCTCCGAGTGTGCTGTGGGTTGTGCTGGGTTGTCCTCAGAAGCAGCAAAGGCGCTAGCCCCCGAAAGAACGAGGACTAACGCCAGTGTAAACAGGCAAGATACCTGATGTCTCAATTACCCATTCCTTTCAGCTTGCATACGCCTCTGCCAGTTTTCTCAAGGCACATTTCAGCGTGAACAGACGTTCACCATATTGCTTATCATCTTGAAACTCCCACTTGCTCGTATGACGATCAATCTCTTTGTAGACGTTGCCCACTGCCTCATTAAAGGCCAGACGCATATCTCCGCGCTCCTGCCTCGGCTCACCTAAAATAACCTCCAAGTCACTTAAGGTCTCATGCAGGTGGAGCAACGTAGGCTCGTCACTACGGATTTTGGCCAGATTGATACCAGCGAAAAGTTTCTGCTTAAGTTCATTCAGGTTTGACGCAGGGGCTTTAGCCATGACTTGCTCTGCCGCCAAGTGAATGACGTTGGCACTATTGAATGCCTCTTCATTGCCATTGAGAGCATCCGAGTAAATGAACTCTCCGGCAGCTTCCTCAAGAGCTACCGCGAGTTGATATGGGGTTGTCTCAATGAGGCTTGATGGTGATGAGATTGCTGTCACGTCGTTTCCTTCCTGATAGTTGAATGTGATGCGGCTTATCGGTCGGATACGTAGAACCTTGAAGTTCTATATCCTTACTATGTCTCCTTGCCACCGGATTGATTCGATGGCCCTTATTGCAATCTTCTCATTTGCGCCTAACCTGCCCCCATACAAACCGAAAGTAACGTCTGCAAGCTTATGCCCAAGCAGCTTCTTTGCTATATTTAGAGGTATTTCGGCCATCTCAAGTTTGTGGGTAAATGAGTGCCTGAAGCTGTGAAAGACGTGTTCATCGCTATACCCCAGCTTCTTCTTCAAGGCTGTAAAATCTCGCCCCAAGTCCTTTGTTGAGAGTGGATTTGCGCACCACACCTTTACGCTATCAACTATCGCCGAGTGGCAAGGAATCTCTCTGTTTGATTGTTCATTTTTTGTGCCGGGCAATATTATAAAGTAAGTCCCTTCAACCACCTCCACCAAAGAGCAGTTAGTAACTTCTGCAAGCCTCCCCCCAGTATGGGCCGCTATCCGAATGGCATGAAATAATTGCGGGTTAGAATGCTGACACTCAATGAGTAACCTTCCATAATCTTCATCAGCAAACCTGTTCCTTTTAGTGCCCTTTACTCTGCTATATATCTTCTGTTCCCATATATCTGAGGGAAGGTTTTCAAATTCCCATAATTGGCGATATGCTGAACGATATTTATGGAGCGTCGCTTTTGTAAGGCTCTGTCCCAGCTTGTTGAATAAATCTCTAACAGAGGGCTTATCTAGCTCATTAAAATAAGAGTACTCAGACAGCAGAACTTTATAAGCTGTGCGGTAGTTGGCAATGGTGCTTTTGCTTAGGTCACAGACACCTAGAAAACGTTCCGAGGCCTCAGAGATAGGCACACTCTCTCCAATTGCTACCAGTATAGCATTTTCATATTTCTTTGCTTCTGGGTCCATAGAGGCGGCTATGTCTTCCGCAACATCGATATCCATCTCTCCTGCCCCATACTTGTCAATCAAGCCGAGAGCAAAAGCTCTATCACGTATCTTATCCCTCCAGATATCCACCTGCACATTTCGATCAAACTCAATAGCTGCCGGATTACCTTCTGTCCTCTTTTTCAATTCTAAGGCTTGTTTGATAAGGCTGGATTCGTCAGAACCGGCTTCTGAGCAGATTCTGTCCCACTCTTTACGAATGATTACCAGACGCGCATCTCTCGCTTTTCTTGCTTCACGTACATCCCCAGTTTCGAGCGTAACTTCATATTCGGCGTCTGGCTGCAGCCCTAGAATCACCCTTACTTTTTTGGGGTACCTGATACGCAAGTACCAACGTGATTTACGCTGGGCGAGATGGTGGTTTTTATTCCTCATGTGGGGCATTATTGTGTGGAACTCTTTGCCTGTAAACCTTTGAATTACATAGTTTCAGAAACTTACAGACTGTCCGGTGTCCTCTCCCGTAGGGGACGCCATTTACCTCCTTGAAAAATCAGCGAATAAATCAGGTTTGTGCATGTGTCACGACCAGCGTACCCTTATGTCTAAAACATAAGAGGAAACGCCATGACTGATGCTGACGGAACCGATGCCGACCGGGGTATCGCTGGGCGCCCGATTGACCGGCTGCTGGCCGAGTATGGGGAGAGCCATCAGAACGAGACGAACAAGGCGGTACATTGGGTTTGTGTGCCGGTGATTGTCTGGACGGTAATTGCCCTGCTCTGGGCCTTGCCTGACCCGGTTGCCGTACCATTCGTCAACTGGGCAACGCTGCTGCTGGCGCTGGCGCTTGCCTATTATGTCTGGCTGTCCCCGCCACTGGCGGTCGGGTTTGCGATTTACGCCGCGATCTGTGTCGCGGTTATTCTGGGATATGAGGCTGCAACCGCCTTCCCGCTCTGGCAGGCAGCGCTGATCGTCTTTGTCATTGCCTGGATCGGGCAGTTCTGGGGCCACAGGATCGAGGGCAAGAAACCTTCCTTCTTTAAAGATGTGCAGTTCCTGCTGATCGGACCGGCCTGGCTGATGAGCTTTCTCTATAAAAAGCTGGGTATCAGCTACTGAGCATCAGGCCATGTAGTCGGCAACAGAGCAGCCCAGAGCGGTGATCTGCCTGCGCCAATAATCAATCAGCACTGTATTCATGGCGGACATCGAATAGGCATCCGCGGTACGGCGACCGGCCTGTATCATCTGCGCCCACTCTGCATCCCTGTTGCCGGCGACAGCAACAGCACGCTTCAAGCTACCCGCGACACCGATAAAATCATCCTCATCATGCCAGAAGCCATTATCCGACGTGGCATATTCCCGACCGCCATCACCATGAAAACCGGCAACAATACAATCGCTGGCCATGGCCTCAAGCGGCGGCAAACCGAATCCCTCGCGATAGGACAAGGCCAGAAAAACCTCTGCCTGCCCCAGTTCGCTTGCTACTTCGGTTTGTGACAGATTGTGCAGCGGCAGCCAATTCCACGCTGCCGCCTCAGGCACATTGTCACGCAACCACCCAACCGCATTGCTGTATTTTCGGGGCATATAGGCAATCGACCCGGGCCGTTTTGTTCCCGCAGCACCAAAGACACCACGATCAATAGCGTTTGGCACCACAGGCACATGCCCAAGCCCGAAATGTGCCTCAAGATAGGTTGAGATGATGGCAGAACAGGAAAAGACCCCGTGAATTCCATACCGATCACGGCGCGCCAAACCACCGGAATTGGCCAAATAATGGTTCTGGCAAAAGATTATGCGCCAAATATCAGGCCAATCCGCGGTTTGCTTCAGTCTCGGCAGTTCCGTTTCAGGAAAGACAACGATTGACCCCGGCCTGATCCAGTGAGTCTGCTGACCGAAAATCGTGACCGGGAACCCGGCGTCATACCAATCATGAAAATTGGCGAGAGCATATGCCTCTGCTGAAAACCCGGCCTGACGCAACATTCGCACATGTTGCAACTGAACCTTCACACCACCAACAGGGCCACTGTCTGCAGGAAGAATATAGATAATATCAGGCATTTATAAGTGGGACATCAGCACGGCAAATGGCTTAACAACATCACCGGACTTGCAAAGCAGCCAAGTGAACACCCCTTGCTATCCATAAAGAAATGGGGCTCCGAAGATCCCCATATAACATTCTTTAATTATCCGACTTCTCTTTTTCTTTTTTGTCGCTCTCAGGCGTTTTACCGCCGCCCGGTGTCCATGATGGCGGATCGCTCGCGGGGAAGGACTCGTCGAGGGTTTCGTCGATGTCCTCCTGCTCGATTTTCTTCTTTTTCTCTGCGGTCATAGCCGTTCTCCCTGCAGTCGTTTCGTATCAAACGTCCTTAGAGAAGAAACGGATGGCGTGCCAAAACGTTCCGCAAAACAGTGCACGCACTGATTGAATCAGGAGCAGCAAGACAACCGGATCAGCGGTAGCTGGCCACGTCGGAGAGCACGAAATCGACCTTTACCCGGCCATTCCACTCATTGAGCCGGATCGTACCGGCAAGGTCGAAGCGTTTGCCGATACCCGAGAGCAGTGCCTGCCCCATCGGCTCTTCCGCGCATTTGAAGGCAATGCCCTGCACCCATGACCCGTTGGAGACAAAACGACAGCGGACATGGTTACGTCCGACGATATCGGCCTGGGTCAGCTCAACCCCACGCACGCCGAAAACCGGCTCGGGATTGCCACTGCCGAAAGGCGCCAAACGCGCCAGCCGGTCGGCCAGACCCGGATTGACCGCACCGGCGGCAACCCAGCTGTCGAGCACGAGCGGATCAGAAATCGGCTCGCCATCCATCGCCTGCAGGGCGAAATCGCACATGTGCTTGTGGAAGGCATCAATCTTGTCCAGCGGTACGCCGAACCCGGCAGCCATGGCATGACCACCACCGGTGACGGCAAGCCCCTTGGCCAGTGCCTGATGCATGGCCTCACCCAGATTGATGCCGGGCACGGATCGGCCTGAGCCTTTCACCAGACCGTCCTCAACATGCCCGATCAGACAAGGCCGACCGAAGCGTTCCTTGAGGCGTCCGGCGGCAATACCGAGCACACCGCCATGCCAGCCCTCACCATAGGCGAGCAGGATCGGCAGATCATCAGCGCTGTCCTTGAGTGCGGCGCGCGCGGCCTTCAGTACGTCCTGCTCAACCCCCTGCCGCTGTTTGTTCAACAGGTCGAGAGTAGTCGCGATCGAGGCTGCCTCCTCATGGCTGGGCGCTGACAGCAGTTCAAAGGCGAGACGGCTCTGGCCCATCCGCCCGGCGGCATTGAGCCGGGGGCCGAACTGAAAGCCGAGATGATCGGTGGAAACCGCGCCATCAATCTTGCCCATGGAATGCAGCGCGCTCAACCCGGCGGTTGTCGGTGCTGCCAGCAGGCGCAGTCCCTGCGCCACCAGTGCCCGGTTCAGGCCCTTGAGCGGCACCACATCGCAAACCGTGCCGAGGGCAACCAGATCTAGCCATTCGAGCAGTGGTGGTTCCTCCCGCCCCTCGAAGAACCCGTCTTCCCGCAACACCCGGTTGAGGGCAATCAGGAACAGGTAAGCAACCCCGACACCGGCGAGATAGCCGACGCCGCTGTCATCATCGCGGCGGTTCGGATTGACCACCGCATCGGCGGTCGGCAGTGTCTCGTCAGGCCGGTGGTGATCAAGGACAATGGTTGCCGCACCGAGATCGGCCACCGCCGCAATCGGCTCATGCGCCGCAATCCCGCAATCAACGGTGATGATCAGCTCGCAGCCCTGCTCGACCAGCCCGGTCATCGCCGGGATATTCGGGCCATAGCCCTCGCTCAACCGGTCAGGAATATAGACCTCATGATCAATGCCCACCGCTTCGAAATAGCGATGCAGCAAGGCCGAACTGCTCGCCCCGTCCACATCGAAATCACCGAAGATGCCAATCTTGCTATTGCCCTGTACCGCATCGGCGGTCAGGCGTGCCGCCACATCCATATCGCGGAGCGCATAGGGATCGGGCATGCTGGTCTTGAGCCGCGGCGTCAGGAATGCCTCGACACCATCGCCATTGATGCCGCGTGCGACCAGTGCCGCCGCCAACGCCGGTGGCAGGTCGAAATTGCGCGCAATGCTGGCGGCTTCGTCGGTGCAGTAGTCACGCAAGGCCCATGGCCGCCCGGAGGCACCAACGGGCATTGCACCATCAGGTGCGTCCTGTTTGTCTGTATCGTAGTCGGGGTCGTCGGGCGCGATATCAAGCATTCGGGATCACGCCTACTCCTCGATAAAGCTGTCGGGTGGCAATTCCACCGACATCGGGCCTGATTTGCGTTTCAGGTTGTGATGGGCGTCGATGTAGCGAACCGTACCGGATTTCGAGCGCATGATAACCGAATGGGTCTGTGCACCACCGGGGAACCGGCGCACACCGCGCAGCATCGCGCCATTGGTCACACCGGTCGCGGCAAACATCACATCGCCCGATGCCAGATCATGCAGGTTGTAGATACGATCAAGATCGGTAATGCCCCAGCGCGCGGCACGGGCCTTCTCGTCATCATTGCGGAACAGCAGGCGACCCTGCATCTGGCCACCGATACAGCGCAGCGCAGCCGCCGCCAGAACGCCCTCGGGCGCACCACCGGAACCCATATAGATATCGATACCGCTCGACGCTTCTGCGGTGGCAATAACGCCGGATACGTCGCCATCCGGGATCAGGGTGATCCGGGCACCGGCGCCACGCACCTTGGCTATCAGTTCCTCATGTCGTGGGCGATCAAGGATACAGACCACGAGGTCTTCCACCTCACCACCCTTGGCGGCGGCGAGACGCTTCAGGTTTTCAACCGGCTCATCCTCAATATTGATGGTGCCCTTGGGCAGGCCACCACCGACCGCGATCTTGTCCATATAAACATCGGGTGCATTCAGGAAGCCGCCCTCATAGGCCATGGCGACAACCGCCAGCGCGTTCGAGCCACCCTTGGCGGTAATCGTCGTGCCTTCCAGCGGGTCGAGAGCAATGTCGAGGCGTGGCCCCTTACCCATGCCGACTTCCTCACCGATATAGAGCATCGGCGCTTCATCGCGCTCGCCCTCACCGATCACCACCTTGCCGCACACCGCCATGCCGTTGAGCGCGCGGCGCATGGCATCGACGGCGGCCTGATCGGCGGCCTTTTCATCACCACGACCCATCAGCATGGATGCGGACAGGGCGGCGGCCTCGGTCACCCGCACTGCTTCCAGCGCCAGGTTACGGTCCATCACCGCGGCCTGCATATCATCCAGCGCACTGGCCGGGGCGGTTTTCTCGGTATTGGTTGCCATGTTTTTTCTCACAGGAATGAAGCGGGACAGGATAAGCCGATCACTCGATGGCGGCTCACTCAGCAGAAACGATCGGGAGGAGCTGCGGTTCACTCAACACAGTATCCATTGCAGCGATGGTGGCAAGGGCCGTGCGCATCGCATCTTCGGTCGCTGGATGGGTTGTGATGATAACCGGCACGGCCTCACCCGGCTCATGTCCCCGCTGCACAACGGTTTCGATGGAAATCCGCTGATCGCGCAGGGTAGCGGCAATATCGGCAAAAACGCCCGGCTCGTCCTTCACCGACAAGCGCAGGTAATAGGCATCTTTCGAGGATTCCGGGTCTGTGGTAGCAGCCGAGTCGTCGCTCTGCATCCTGCTGACCGGAATGCCGAAGATCGGCGGCTTGATACCACGGGCGATGTCGATCAGATCGGCAGCAACGGCAGATGCGGTCGGCCCGCCACCGGCCCCACGACCCACCAACAGCACTTCATCGACAAAGCTGCCGCGCATGACCACGGCATTGAGCACGCCATCGATATTGGCAATCGGCAGGGATTTGGGCACCAGACGCGGGCGCACGCTCTGCACCACGCGGGCACCGTCACGCTTGGCATGGCCGAGCAGCTTGATCTTGTAGCCCAGCTCATCGGCATAGCTGATATCGATCGGGGTAATGGAGCGGATACCCTCGATGCTGACCGCATCAAAATCAACCGGACGGGCAAAAGCCAGCGAGGCGAGCAGCGCCAGCTTGTGCGCGGCATCATAGCCATCCACATCGGTCGACGGCTCGGCCTCGGCATAACCGAGTGCCTGTGCATCGCTCAGAATATCGTCAAACGGCGCACCGGTGGCGGCCATTTCGGTCAGCATGTAATTGCAGGTGCCATTGAGGATGCCAAACACCTCGGTAATGTCATTGGCGGCCAGCCCTTCGCGCAGTCCTTTGATCGCCGGGATACCACCGGCAACCGCCGCTTCGTAACCGAGGGTAACGCCATGTTCCTGTGCCAGAGCGGCAAGTTCGGTGCCGTGATGCGCCAGCAGCGCCTTGTTCGCGGTCACCACATGGCGACCGGCTCGCAATGCCGCCTCAACCACCGACTTCGCGACACCGTCATGACCGCCGATCAGCTCGACCACCACATCAATGCCGGGAGCAGATGCCATCTCAACGGCATCATCAAACCAACGATAACCCTCAAGGTCGACGCCACGAGCGCGGTTGCGATTGCGGGCCGATACCGCCACCACATCGATCTCGGTACTGCCGCGCGCAGTGATCAGCTCCCTCTCGGTGTTCAGGAGTTCGATCAGACCGGCACCGACGGTGCCAAGGCCGGCAATGGCGATGGAAAGTTTCTTGGACATGGCTTCAGACAATATGGCCGGGGATCGGCCCGAAAGTATGGGTGAAAGCGGTGGCACTATGGCCGATGGAGATTGATTACGGCAACGCAAAAACTGCAACGCTGCCAGTGCGGGCCCCCTCCCCGGATATATCCGGCGGGGCAAGGATCAGACGCCCCCGATCAATGCCGTTCTGCTGTAGATAATCGGCCACCAGCCGGGCATTGGTCAGGGCTGTATCCGCGGTGACGGTATCAGCATCGCCATAACCGACGATGCGGAACCGGCGGAGCGTGCTGTCACGGCGAGCGTTGAGCACAAGCTCATCCAGCCGGGCGCGGGCATCATCGCTCAAATCACCGCTGTCAGTGATAGCGAGGCCCGCAAGGGTTGGCTCCACGGGTTTCCCGGTCTCGATCGGATCGACCGCGGATGCGACCTCAAACGCCGGTGGCGGCTCGGCAATATCGGGCAGCGGCTCAAAGCTGGGCGCTTCCGCCAGTTCAGGCGGGGTTTCGAATGCCGGTGGCGGTGGCTCAATCGGATCAACGACAAATGCCGGTGGTGCCGTGGTGATCGGTTCCGGCACGGCCAGTTCCTCGATTACCGGTTCGGGCGGTGCCTCAATGATCTCACCCACGGCCAGTTCGGTTGATGGCTCCTCGGCATCAAGGAGCGGTGGTGGAGTTGGCACAGCATTGGTGCGTTCCGGCAGTCCCTCTTCCGCCCCGGCATCCTGTGGCACCGGTTTGGTCGGGATACGCACGGCGGGGGCTGTAAAATCCACCCTTGGCGCGGTTACGAGGGTCGGCGGTTCGGGTGCCGGATCAACCTTGTATGCTTCCAGTCCGTCGCCATCGCCGGGCGGCGGCAGATCGGGGCGGCCATCACTGCCACGCAACTCGGTTGCAAGATCGAGATCGCCGGACAACTCCGGTTCCAGACTGGCGATACGCTCGGTCGCCGACACCTTGGGACGTGGCGGGACACTGGCAAGATTTGGGTACGGCTTGCTCTCCAGATCAAATTCCTGTGCCGCCTTCAGTACCGTTGGCGAACTGGAGCGTGGCGCATCCCAGTATGGCAGGATGCGATCAGCAGCCGACTGGCCATTGGCACAGGCGGTCAGCAGCAGCAAGCTCCCCGCGACAAGCAAAGGAAAACCGGGCTTGGTAACAGTTCCACTATATCGAAATTCGTTTGTTGTCTTATGGTTCAAAGGTGGACGCGCCAAGGTCTGTCATGCCATGTACTGCGCCGAATATGTCGGCTGAGGGGTCTTTTGCCGAAAACCGGCCCTAGTTGAGGGTTGAGTGGTACCATTGCCACCCCACGTAAAACAACTGTGCGCGGTAAAAACCGCCGTAAATATTGTGAACCACTGGAATAGCCGGTGGATCACCACCGCCAGTGCCGGGGATAACCCGCCCATATGCGCTTTATGAGTGAGTCAGATCAGATGAGTAACCAGTCCGGTAAGCCAGAGTCCAAGCCAGCCGCCAAACGCAGTGCTACGCGCAAGACGACCTCCAAAGCCAGCGTCAAATCCAAACCGGCTCCGAAGGAGAAACCCCAGACTAAAACGACTGACAAGGCGCATGAGCAACCCCATGTCAAAATGCCTGACCCGGTCGAGCTGTCCCAGTCGGTCGCCAAAATCGCCGAGCGCAGCCAGAAGCTGATCCTCGATTTCATGGAAAAGCGCAGCCAGTCGGAAGATGCCAAATCAACCGTCGACCCGTTCAATATCGGCGGCGCGTTTCTGGAACTGACCCAGCGGATGATGGCCGACCCCGCCTATCTGATGAAGGCACAGGCCGAACTCTGGCAGGGTTACATGAATCTCTGGCAGTACACGGCCAAACGCATGATGGGCGAGGAAGCCGCGCCGATTGCCAGCCCATCCAAGGGTGACAAGCGGTTCAAGGATCAGGAATGGGAAGACAACGCGGTCTTCGACTATATCAAGCAATCCTATCTGATGACCGCGCGCTGGATGCAGGACACGGTCCACAAGGTCGATGGCATTGATGACAAGCAGCGCAAGAAAATCGATTTCTATACCCGTCAGTTTGTCGATGCCCTCGCCCCGTCCAATTTCGTTGGCACCAACCCGGCCGTCATCCGGGCGACCATGGAGAGCGGCGGCGAAAACCTGATCCACGGCCTGGAAAACCTGCTCCGTGATCTGGAGCGCGGCGAAGGCGAGCTGGTGGTCACCATGACCGACAAGGAAGCCTTCAAGGTCGGCGAAAACATTGCTGTCACTCCCGGCGAGGTGGTCTATGAAAACGAACTGGCCCAGCTGATCCAGTACACGCCAACCACCGAAAAGGTCTTCAAGCGTCCGCTACTGATCCTGCCGCCATGGATCAACAAGTTCTATATCCTTGATCTGAAGCCGGAAAACTCGTTCATCCGCTGGGCGGTTGAACAGGGCCATACGGTGTTTGTCGTCTCATGGGTAAACCCGGACCAGAGCCTCGCGAATAAATCCTTCGAGGACTACATGAAGCTCGGCATCTTCGACATGCTCGATCAGGTCGAGAATCAGACCGGCGAGAAACAGGTCAATGCCATCGGCTACTGCCTCGGCGGCACCCTGCTCTCGGCCACCCTCGCGGTCATGGCCGAACGCGGCACCGATAATCGCATCGCCTCCGCCACCTTCTTCACCACCCTGACCGATTTCGAGGAGAGCGGCGAGGTTTCGGTCTTCGTTGATGAAGAGCAGCTCAGCATGCTCGAGGAGCGCATGTCCGACAGCGGCTATTTCGAGGCGCTGGACATGCACCGCGTGTTCAACATGCTGCGGGCCAATGATCTGATCTGGTCCTTCGTGGTCAATAACTACCTGCTGGGCAAGGACCCGTTCCCGTTTGACCTGCTGTTCTGGAACTCCGACAGCACCCGCCTGCCCGCGGCCATGCACCTGTTCTATCTGCGCAATATGTATCAGAAGAACCTGCTGGTCGTACCTGATGCCCTCACCCTCGACGGTACGCCGGTTGATCTGCGCAAGGTGAAAACACCGACCTATATGCTCTCCACCCGCGATGACCATATCGCGCCATGGCATTCAACCTACAAGGCGACCCAGCTGTTCAAGGGCAACACCCATTTCGTGCTGGCCGCTTCCGGCCATATCGCCGGTGTCGTCAATCCGCCATCGAAAGAGAAATACTGCTTCTGGACCAATGACAAGCTGGCGAAAACCGCCGATGCCTGGCTGGAACAGGCCGAAGAACATGCCGGATCATGGTGGGGCAACTGGCAGGATTGGATTGCCAACTTCACCGATGGCGAGATTCCGGCCCGCGACCCGAAGAAAGGCAAGCTGAAGCCTATTGAGCCGGCGCCGGGCCGTTATGTGAAGGTCCAGGTGCTTTAGGCACATCCGGCGTATAACCCGGCGGGCCGGACAGCAGTTCGGTCAGTCGCGCCGTCCGCTCAAGCACTGCATTGGGCACGATACCGCCCGCATCCTCGGTCGTGGCAGCTCCCGCGCCCTTGGGCATGGTCTTGCCACCGAACAGATGTTGTGCGAGCCGCTTTTTCATCGCCCCCTCATCCGGGCGGCGATTGAACTGGTTGACCAGAATGGTGGCGGCACCCAGTTCCTGCATCGGTTTAAGGTCTCGGTCGGTACGGTTGCCGATCATCACCGTGCGTTTCGGATCAACGCCGATCTCCGCCAGCGCCTTGCTGATCACGTCCCGGCTCTCCTTGAATCCGGGCGGCAGCTGTCTGATCTTGTCCCACAGCTTGCTCGGATAGCCTTCACGCACAGGAATGGCTGGATCCGGGTCACCCTCGGCAACCACCAGCATCTGGTCCATCTTCTCGCCCAGACCGGTGCCGTCCATCTTGACCACGGTTGCCGAACCCGGCCCCTCGGTCATCAGGATCAGGCGGTAGCCCTGCTTGCGCCAGGTATCGATAGCCGCGACAAAATCCTCATCCGGGGTCAGCGCCTCAACAAAGGCCCGGTCAGCACGCTCGGCAATGTGTTTGAAGCGCTCGTTCAGATCACCATGGGGGAACTTCTCACGCAGCGGGCCATGCTGGTTGAACGCCTTGGTAAAGGCATAAATTTCCTGCCCGCGAATGGCGGCAAAACCGGCGGCAACATCTTCCGCGCTCATTCTGGCCTCGCGGCGCAGACCGTCATAGATGGTTTCGATATAGGCGAGAATGGCTGGTGTGCCCGCGACGATCGTGTCGTCGAGGTCCATGACAATCGTATCCACATGAGCAAAATCCTGCGGATTTCCGGCACTGCCGGATGAACCCGTGCCCGATGATGGGGTGATATTGCGCGCCATGGAGTAGATGACCGTGGAAAGTTGTCCCGTGCTTGGTTGACAAGACAACACAATCCGATGAAAGCAGGCAGCCCGACGAAAGCAGTTAGCGTCAGGATACCTGCTGCGCCCGGTATGTCTGGGCCAGCCGGGCATAATGGGCCGGACTTTCGATCAGATAGGCGCGTTCCTGCTCGCTCAGGTCTCGGGCATAGCGTGCCGGGGAGCCGAGCCAGAGCTGACCGGATGGCACCTGTTTGCGCGGCGTGACCATGGCACCGGCCCCGACCATGGCACCGCTGGCAACGGTTGCATCATCCATGACACAGGCCTTCATGCCAATGAAACAGCCATCCTCAAGGGTACAGGCATGCAGCAGTGCCATGTGGCCGATGGTGATGTTGTTGCCAATATAGGTGCCCTGAGTCGTGCTCGAGACATGAACAACGGTGCCATCCTGAATATTGGAGTTCTCACCCACCCGGATAACGTTCACATCGCCACGCAGCACACAGCCATACCAGACGCCAGACCCGGCACCGATTTCCACATCACCGATGATGACAGCATTTTCGGCGATAAAGGCGGTCTCGTGAATTTTCGGCATGATGCCCTTATAGGGCAGGATCATCGCAGCCATTCAAACCGTCCTGACGTTCTTCTAGTAATAAGGCTTATCGTCACGCGGTACGGTGGTCGCCTCAATGCGCTCCAACTGACGGTCACGCAGACGAACCGGTTTCGGCGGCAGCAGGGCAATATCGCGCAGCTTCACCCCTTCATCCGGCTCGGTGATGGTGACGGCACCGGCGAGCGTAGCGATTTCAACCTCACCGTGATTGAGCAGCACCGTGTAACTCTCATCCATCCAGCCGATCCAGAAATCGCTGTTTGAGCCGGTAACTGTCCCGGCAGGCGATTTGATACTGATGCGATAGGGCGGAAAGGTCTCGTGCTGTACTTCGGCCGGGATATAGCGGACCGAACCGCCCTCTTCCAGCTCCAGATGGATTGCCTTCGGATAGCGGATGTCGCTGGTAACGCTGGTGATTTTCAGGCGGGTATTCGGGCCGATACGCAACTCGCCACCGGCAATCAGCTCAAGACCGAGATAGCCGTTGCGGTCGGTGGTCACCACATCATCAATGAACACCAGACTGCCGCTGTTGAGCGAGCGATGCAGTGCCGGGTGGGTCGCGAGCGTCTTGGCCCGACGCTGAATTACATTGGCAATCGGCTGGCCCAGTTGCGGGCGGATCAACTCCGCCGCTGAAGCATCACGGGTCGTCAGCGGCAGCAGGCTGACAGCGCCCAGAAGTGCAGCCACAAGGCCGAGCGTTACCGGCAGTTTTCGTATCATGGGAACAGCGCGCCACCTTCAAGGCCAGTTGTTTCGTCCAGCCCCAGCATGACATTAGCGTTCTGGATTGCCTGTCCGCTCGCCCCCTTCATCAAATTATCGATGACCGACGTGACGATCGCGCAACCCTCGCGCCGATCCTCGAAAATGTTGATCAGGCATTGGTTGGTGCCACGAACATAGCGCGTGGCTGGCGCAACCCCTTGTTCCAGAAGGTGAACAAACGGCTCATCGGCATAGGCCTCAGCCATCGAGGCACGCAATTCGCCAAAGCTGACGCCGTCATTCATCCGGATATAGATAGTCGCCAGCATGCCCCGGTTGATCGGAATCAGATGCGGCGTGAAGGAAATAGTCACCGGAGTCCCGCTGGCGGCACTCAACTCCTGTTCGATCTCCGGCATATGGCGGTGACGGGCGACGCCATAGGGATGCAAGCCCTCGGCTACCTCGGTGAAGATATTACCCAGCTTCTCGCTACGTCCGGCCCCACTCACCCCGGACTTAGCATCGATGACGATCTCGGCAGGATCAATCAGCCGGTCGCGCAGCAATGGCAGCAACGGCAACAGGCTGGCGGTTGGATAACAGCCGGGATTGGCAACCACCCGCGCCATGCTGATCGCCGGGCGGTGCAGTTCGGTCAGGCCATAGACCACCTGCCCTTGCATCTCGATTGCCTCATGGGGCTTGCCATACCATTCGGTATAGGTATCGGCACTGGTCAGACGGAAATCCGCCGACAGGTCGACCACCTTAACGCTTTCCGGCAATTCCTTGACCACGGTCTGCGTCGTGCCATGGGGCAAGGCACAGAACACCAGATCAATATCGCTGAAATCCACGTCCTCGATCTTGACCAGATCAGGCAGGCCATCCAGTCCCAAATGGGGAAATACCGCGCTCATCGGCTTGCCCGCCTGACGGCTGGCAGTCAGCGCCGTGATCTCGATCGCCGGATGCTGACGTATCAGCCGCAGCAATTCTGCCCCGGTATAACCACTGGCTCCAAGAATAGCTGTTTTGGCATTCATACTGGCACTCTCTTCATCGGACACAGTCACAAGTCATTCAAAACATTGCGATGATATATGCCATAAAGGATTCTTTACACCGGGCATTCAAGCGAAACCTACAGCCTGATGCGATGTATCTGGCCCGCGACCTTGAAGGATATCGATTTCAAACTCACAACTTCATTCAGGAAATGACGGACATCATCCATACCGGCCTCCGGATTCGCCCGCATCAGCAGATGACATGACAAATCAGTGTAGCCATAACGCAGGGCCACAAACAGCGCGAGCAGATGCAAGTCATGGGCAGAGAGTTCTGACAACCGTTCATGATTCGGAATATAGACGGCGTCGGTCCAGCCAAGCTGACCATTCGTCTGTAACTGCTCTCTGGTCAACTCCAGAGGACGCAGCGGCAAATTCTTGAGCGAGGAGAATGTGTAGAGCATGAAACCATGCTCACGCATGAAGATATCGATATCCGAGAATAGCGGCTGACCCTTGTATAGCGGATTGAATTCGACCTCGCATTGCACCAACAGGGTATTGGCCAATACGCTCAGACCGCCTTTGAGCACATCGAGAGCCGCGCCCTGAACATCGATCTTGAGCACATCGATCTTGCGATCACCCAGCGCATCATCGAGTTTGGTGGTTTCGCAATCGATGATTTTGTTGGTGTTCATCAACGGACCGATCTGAAGGTAATGCTTCAGAAATTCGGTGTTGCTTGGCAAGAGAGAGCTGGTTTCATGGAAGTCATTGAGATGGAATTTCTGTGACTCACCATTGCCGACAAAATACGGCAGGAACTCGTAATGATCCGTATAGGCCTGCAAGGCAGGTATTGATCGCTCATCCGGTTCAAAACCAATGACGTTGGCAAGACCGGCCTCAACGAGACCATGCCATTCAGGTTGGCCATTCCCAGTACCACTGATAGCGGCCCCGACATCACAGATCGACACGCGGCGCTCAAAATCAAACATCACATCACCAGTAAAACAGAAAAAGGCCGCATCGGACGATGCGGCCTTTTTCTGTTATCGGAACCATGGTGATAAATCCACGGTTGATTTGACTTTGTCGCCTTAGCGTTTGGAGAACTGGAAGCTCCGGCGGGCTTTTGCCTTACCGTATTTTTTCCGTTCAACCATACGCGCATCACGGGTCAGGAACCCGGCCTGCTTCAGGTTCGAGCGCAGAGCCGGCTCAAACTTGCTGAGGGCACGGGAAATACCGTGGCGCACGGCACCGGCCTGACCGGAGAGACCACCACCCTTAACGGTGACGAGGCAGTCAAACTGGCCTTTGCGATCGGTAACACCAAACGGCTGGTTGATAATCAGGCGCAGGGTCGGGCGCGCAAAGTAAACGGTATCTTCACGACCGTTCACCATGATCTTGCCGGTACCGGGCTTGATCCAGACGCGGGCAACGGCGTCCTTACGACGACCGGTTGCATAAGCGCGACCAAATTCATCAAGCTCAGGCTCGGGCAATGGCTTGTCAGCCTCTGCCGCGCCGCCGAGTGCCTGCAGGTTATCGAGGGTTTTGCCCTCGGTTTCCATTTCTGGGGTTGCAACGTCACTAGCCATGATGCCGTCTTACGCTCGCTTGTTCTTGGGGTTCATATTGGCCACATCCAGCGTCTCTGGCTGTTGGGCTTCATGGGGATGCTCGGAACCGGCATAAACGCGCAGCTTTTTCAGCTGCTCACGGCCCAGAACACCTTTCGGCAGCATGCGCTCAACGGCTTTGGTGACCACGCGCTCCGGATATTTACCAGAGAGGATCTCGCCTTTGGAACGGCCACGGATACCGCCTGGGTAACCGGTGTGCCAGTAGAAGATGTCGGCATTTGCCTTGTTACCGGTCAGACGCACTTTCTCGGCGTTGATTACGATAACATGGTCGCCACAATCGATATTCGGGGTGAACATTGGCTTGTGCTTGCCGCGCAGACGCATGGCAACGATGCTGGCCAGACGGCCGAGGACAACGTCTTCCGCGTCAACGATCAACCACTTGCGCTCCACCTCCGACGGTTTTGCGGAATAGGTGCTCATGTTTTTAAAACCTGTAAACCTGTGTGAAATAGCATTGCCACAACCTTCCGGTGGTGGCTTGGGGCGGGTAATTACGCAGTCAGGGCGACAAGGTCAAGCGCTAACACCCATAAAACTGCGAAAAAAGTGATTGAGGTATTATAATACCCTCATTTCGCAGCCGATGTTTCAGCGGGCGGGATCGAGTAGGTTCCGGTAGCATGGGCAACCGGTTCATCCAGCCCGTCGGAATAGAGAAAACTCTCGCCATAAGCCAGCCGTTTGCCGAGCTTGATCAGCCGGGTTTCGGCCACCAGATCTCGTGCCAGCTCGGGTTTGCGCAGGAAATTCAGATTGAGATTGGTGGTCACCGCCAGCTCAACCGGGCCGATGGCAGACAGAACCGCACCCCAGAGGCTGGCATCGGCCAGCGCGAACATGGTCGGCCCGGATACCGTCCCACCCGGACGCACGAAACGCTCATTGGCCGGCAGGCGCATCTGACAATACCCGAAGCGCATGTCATCAACCACCGCCTGCAGTTCCACCATCTGTGGCAGCCCTTTGTCGAGCAGCGCCTGAAATGCGGCTACCGACAGCACGCTCTGCCGATCATCATCCGGACTGCGCATATCCCATATTCCTCCCCTAGTCTGTTTTCTCGCATTCATACATGGAATCCCATACCCTCTGCGACATAAACATAAGACGGAGACAGGTCCATGAATGAACCGTCGTACCAGACAGGGAATGCAACTGCCGTATCGAAACAGCTGGTATTGCGTGAGGATGCGGACGGTATCGCCACCCTCACCCTCAACCGCCCGAAACAACGCAACGCCCTCTCCCGCGCCCTGATGGCAGCATTGCATGAACGCCTTGATGCGGTAGGACAGGACCCCGCCATCAAGGTGGTGATTATCGCGGCCAATGGCCCCGCCTTCTGTGCCGGGCATGATCTGAAGGAAATCCGCGCAGCCAGAAGCGGCGGGGACAAGCCCGATGAAGCCTTCTTCCGTGCCTTGTTCGAGCAATGCAGCCAGTTGATGCTGGCGATCCAGAATTTGCGCCAGCCCGTGATTGCCCGGGTCGAGGGCATGGCCACGGCCGCGGGCTGCCAGCTTGTCGCCAGTTGCGATCTGGCGGTTGCCGGTCGCAGCACGCATTTTGCAACACCGGGCGTCAATATCGGTCTGTTCTGTTCAACCCCCATGGTTGCCGTCAGCCGGGTCATACCACGCAAACAGACCATGGAGATGCTGTTGACCGGCGACCCGATCACCGCAGAGACCGCCCTCGCCTACGGCCTGATCAACCGGATCGCCGATGATGCGGATGTTGCCGCCGAAGCCATGGCGCTGGCTCGAAAGATTGCGGATAAATCCCCATATGTACTGGCGATTGGCAAACAAGCCTTTTATGAACAACTGGAACATGGTGTGGTCGAGGCCTATGCCTATACCGCCGAGGTGATGACCCGCAACATGCTCGCCCGTGACGCCGAGGAAGGTATCGGCGCCTTTGTTGAGAAACGCCCGCCGGTCTGGCAGGGACAATAGGACAGGCATTTGATGACAACGACAACGGAAGCCGACCTGCCCAAGGGGCACGAAAGCTATACCGACCAGCACCTGCTGGACATTCTGCGCAGTGTGAAAACCATTGCCATGGTCGGGGCCAGCGCCAACTGGAACCGGCCCAGCTATTTTGTCATGAAGTACCTGCAGCAAAAGCAGTATCGGGTTATCCCGATCAATCCCGGACAGGCCGGCAACGAGATACTGGGCGAGCCATGTTACGCCAGTCTGGCCGAGGCGGCAGAAGCCCTCGGCCCCGGCGTAATCGACATGGTCGAGGTCTTCCGCCACCCGCGCGAAGCCCCGGAACTGGCCCGACAGGCGGTTGCCATCGGGGCGAAAGTGTTCTGGATGCAGATCACCGTGATCAGTGAAGAAGCGCGACAAATTGCCGAGGATGCCGGGCTGGCCGTCATCATGAACCGCTGTCCGAAGATCGAGTATCAGCGGCTGTTCGGCGAGATCGGCAGAACCGGTGTCAATTCCCGTGTCATTTCCTCCAAGCGGCAGAAAATTAAACCGTTTAAAAAACTCATGTGAACCACTACCTTCTGCGCACTGGTTCACCAGACAACAAAGATAAAATCTGCAGGACATTACCCATGACCGATCAACCGACCTTCGGCTTTGAAACCCGCGCCGTTCACGCTGGCGCTGCCCCCGACCCGGCCACCGGCGCGCGCGTTACCCCAATCGTGCAATCGACCGCCTTCGTGTTCGAGGATTCCGACGATGCCGCCGCCCTGTTCAATCTCCAGAAGGTCGGCTTCATCTATTCCCGCCTGACCAATCCGACCGTCTCGGTACTGGAAGAGCGGATTGCCAGCCTCGAGAACGGCATCGGCGCTACCTGCACCGCATCCGGTCACGCGGCACAGATGATGACCCTCTCCGCCCTGATGCGTCCGGGTGATCGCTTTATCTCATCGACCCGGCTCTATGGCGGCTCGCTGAACCAGTTCAAAAATACCTTCCCGCGCAGCTTCGGCTGGCACTGCGACTTCGTTGATTTCGACGATCTAGAGGCCCTGCGCAAAACCATCACGCCCGAGCACAAGGCAATCTTCTGTGAGAGCCTGGCCAATCCGGGCGGTGTAATCACTGATCTCGAGGCAATCGCTGCCATTGCCGAAGAGTTCAATATCCCGCTGATCGTCGATAACACGATGGCGAGCCCCTATCTCTGCCGCCCGATCGATCATGGTGCGACACTGGTCATCCACTCGACCACCAAGTTCCTCTCCGGTCACGGGCATGCCATGGGCGGTGTCGTGGTCGACAGCGGCAAGTTCGACTGGAGTGCTGCTGGCAAGTACCCGGCCCTGACCGAGCCCGAGCCCGGCTATCACGGCCTGAAATTCCATGAGACCTTCGGCAATCTCGCCTTCACCATCTGGGGGCATGCGGTCGGCCTGCGTGACCTCGGGCCGAACCAGCAGGCGATGAACGCCTTCCTCACCCTCGCCGGGATCGAGACCCTGCATCTGCGCATGGAGCGTCATTGCGAGAATGCCCAGAAGGTTGCCGAGTTCCTTGAGGAGCATGACGATGTTGCCTGGGTCAATTACGCCGGGCTGCCATCGAGTAAATATTATGACCTGTCGCGCAAATACCTGCCCAAGGGTGCCGGTGCCGTCTTCACCTTCGGCCTGAAGGGCGGCTATGAGGCCGGTGTTAAGCTCTGCGAGAGTGTTGAACTGCTCAGCCACCTCGCCAATATCGGCGATACCCGCTCGCTGATCATTCACCCCGCCTCCACCACCCACCGGCAGTTGTCGGAAGAGGGCCTGAAGGCAGCAGGCGCGACCGCTGACGTGATCCGCCTGTCAATCGGCATCGAAACCGCCGAAGACATCATCGCCGATCTGGAGCGCGGTCTCGCCGTCGCCATGCACGGCAACGCACAGGCAGCCGAATAAACTCAGTCGGTTTGGCCAGCCAACCAGACAGCCCGCTCACGCATCCGTGGCGGGCTGTTTTGTTTCTGCGGCAATCCAGTCGAGAAATGCTGGCAGGCCATCGGCAATATCCAGCACCATGATACAGGGCACGTCATAAGGATGCAGCGCCGTGATCCGCTCCATCAACGGGGCGATCAGATCGACCTGCGTCTTGAACAACAGTACCGCTTCGCGTGACTGCTCGACCTTGCCTTCCCAGTGATAGACCGAGTGCATTTCCGGCAGGATATTGGCACAGGCGGCAAGGCGCTCGGAGACAATCGTTGATGCAATCCCGGCAGCGATTTCGCTATCCGGTGCCGTCACATAAACCAGCCTGAATGCAGTGGTAGTCAGCTTCATGTTCATGGTGAAACTATACGGCCAAGTTTTTGATAAACCTACAAAAAGGTCAGCATAACTTACCTTTATGCTGCACCCGGAACGATGCTGCAATGCAGCACATGCTCTTCTTGACTCAGGGGCGATATTACTGGTTAATCACGTATGCCTGAGTTTAGGGACGAGGCATTAACGCGGAAGTAAGCAAGCAATAACAAAGCGAATTTCGCCCGCGATCAAAAGAAGAAAAACAAGAAAATTTGCCCCCTCTCGAGGGGGCATTTTTTTGTCCGAAATTCGGGAAAATTTATATTTGCAGGAAATGGTCGGAGCGGCGGGATTCGAACCCACGACCTCTCGCCCCCCAGGCGAGCGCGCTACCAGGCTACGCTACGCTCCGACTTGAACCCGCTTGGTAAATCATCCGTGCCCGGCTGACAAGCCATAGGATCATCATCACCTGACAGAAATGCCAGAGCAGGATTATCCGGCGCGGAATTATCCGGCTGAAACCCGATCGATCAAACCGTCGATTTCAGCACGCAGGGATTTGAACTCGGCCAGTGCGTCACGTAGGGCCGTCTCCATCGCCTGCTCACGCTCGGATGGACCGGCAGGCGCAGGAGGAACAGAATCAGGCACCACATCAGCAGCAGGCTGTTTGCTCTCGAGCTGTGCTTCCTGTTTGGCGCTGATGGCAACGACCGTATCGCCCTGCGGCGGCGCCTCAGGCTTGTCCTCAACCTTGGCAGTGGCTTCGGCTGCTTCCGCTGTCCCCTCTTCTGCTGCTGTCAGGTCGTCACTGACACTCTCAGCGGTTGCCTCGGTGCCAATCTCCATAACCTTTTCGATCGCGCTGGAAACCCCGCGTGCGGATTTCAGAACCTTCTGCACACCCTTGATGGTGTAGCCGTCATCATGAAGCAGGCGCTGGATCTGTTTCAGCAGCTCAACATCCTGTGGCCGGTAGTAGCGACGGCCACCAGCCCGCTTCATCGGCTTTACGACCGTGAACTTGGTTTCCCAGAACCGCAGGACATGCTGGGGCACATCAAGCTCTTCCGACACTTCACTGATCGTGCGGAATGCGTTCTTGGCCTTGTTGGCGGCGGAGGATTTGGATGATCCGGCGGTCTTGCGTTTCTTGGGCGCAGGCTTGCTATCGTCGGCCACCGTTGCGTCGCTGTTTTCACTCATTGGACTGGGGGCGCTTTACGGTCGGAAGGAATGATGAAAATTGACGGGATGCTTACTCGTCTTCGGCATCGATACCGTTGATCCGGTCTTTCAGCACGTGGCTGGCACGGAATACCAGAACCTTGCGCGGGCTGATCGGCACTTCCTCACCGGTCTTCGGATTGCGGCCGATACGCTCGCCTTTCTCACGCACGGAGAAGGTGCCGAATGATGAAACCTTGACCGTCTCACCACGAACAAGGGCATCACAGATTTCGTCGAGAACACCCTCAACCAGCTGTGCAGACTCGTTTCTGGACAGGCCAACCTGATGATAAACAGACTCACTGAGAGTAGCGCGAGTGACGGTTTCGGAAGTCATGGACAGCCCCTTGTTTTTATAATCATGCTTCAGCTTAGCGATGAGACAGTTCCCAAGTCAATTCAAGGTAGTTAAAGCCGATTATTGACATTTAGGAAAGCCCCAAGAGGCTTGCATCAGCGGATTCTTTGATTTTTCCGTGCGAATCTACCAGCGAACCAGAGCACCAGCCCAGGTGAAGCCGCCGCCCATTGCTTCCAGCAGCAACAGGTCACCGGTTTTGATCCGGCCATCATGCACCGCCTCACACAGCGCCAGCGGTACCGAAGCGGAAGCGGTATTGGCATGGCGGTCAACGGTCAGGACCACACGGTCCTCGGCCATACCCAGTTTGCGCCGCGTGCCCTCGATGATGCGGGCATTGGCCTGATGGGGGACCAGCCAGTCGATATCGGACGCCTGCAGCCCGTTGGCTTCAAGCGCCTCATCAACCACATCGGCGAGGTTCTTGACCGCATGACGGAAGACCTCACGCCCATTCATGCGCACATGGCCCGCCGTCTGGGTCGTGGAAGGACCGCCATCGACATAGAGCTGCTGCCAGTGATCGCCATCGGAATGCAGATGGGTCGAGAGAACACCGGGACCGGTTGTGCTCTCGCTCTCGGGCACCTCGACCGCTTCGAGGATAGCGGCACCGGCACCATCACCGAACAGCACGGCGGTTGTGCGGTCATCCCAGTCGAGGATGCGGGAATAGGTTTCAGCACCGATCAGCAGCAGCCGCTTCGCCTGCCCTGCCCGGATGAAGTTGTCGGCAACAGACAGGCCATACATGAAACCGGAGCACACTGCCTGTACATCGAAGGCAAAGCCGCCACCGATGCCGAGGCTGGCCTGTACCTTTGCCGCCGTTGCCGGGAAGGTCTGGTCCGGGGTGCTGCTCGCCAGAATGATGCCATCAAGGCTTGTCGCCGGAATGCCTGCGTTATCCAACGCGTCACGGGCCGCTGCAATCGCCAGATCGGAAGTCAGTTCACCATCGGCGGCAATATGCCGGGATTTGATGCCGGTACGCTGCTGGATCCAGTCATCGGACGTCTCCAGCCGTTCGGCAAGATCGTCATTGGTCAGAATCTGTGACGGGAGATAGGAACCACAGCCAATAAAACGGGCACGGCGGATCATATGAACCTACAAACGCTTTGCCCTGAATGCGGGCCTGAAAAAGTCAAACTCACGAACCGGCCAGATCAGTGGCAGCCGCCTTGTCGGTTTCCGGTTGTGCCGCCTCTTCCGCCTCGGAAGATGCAGCACCGCCATTGCCCTTCAGCAGCTCGGCCGGCAGCTCAGAAATACCCGCTTCGATCTTGGGATTACAGTTTTCTTTTAGCAGGTCGTAGGCAACACCGACAGCGTTGCTGAAACCCACCGCATCGGTCCCACCATGGCTCTTCACACAGATGCCACGCAGGCCGAGAAAGACGCCGCCATTATACCGGCGCGGATCGGTACGCTTCTTCAGCTTGAGGAACGCCGGACGGGCCAGCAGATAACCGAGCCGCGCCATCAGCGAGGCGGCAAAGGTATTGCGCAGGAAGCTGGAATAAAGCTGAGCCGTGCCTTCCGCGGTTTTCAGCGCGATATTGCCGGTGAAGCCATCAGTGACAACCACATCAACGGAACCGGAGGGAATATCATTGCCCTCAATAAAGCCCTGAAACTCACCAGGCAGCGTCATGGTACGCAGGGTGGCGGCGGCCTCGCGGATCGTGTCATTGCCCTTCTGCTCCTCGGCACCGACATTGAGCAGGCCGATGGTCGGGTTCTGCCGTCCGAGCACGGTATTGGCGAAGACAGCGCCCATAACCGCAAACTGCACGAGGTTCGGCACCGAGCATTCCAGATTGGCGCCGAGGTCGAGCATGACGCTCTCGCTGCGCTGGGTCGGGAAGAAGGAGGCAATCGCCGGACGGGAAATTCCCGGCAGGGTTTTCAGCACAAACTTGGCCATGGCCATCAGCGCACCGGTATTGCCGGCAGAGACGATGCAATCCGCCTCGCCCGCATCGACCAGATCAATCGCCATGCGCATGCTGGACTGCCGACCGGAACGCAGCGCCTGTGACGGCTTCATATCGGTAGAGATGGCATCCGGGGCATGATGGATGGTGGCACAGGCCTGCAACTGCCGGTGCTTGTCCAGCAGCGGCTTCAGCCGGGCTTCATCACCAACCAGAATATAGCGAATGTCCGGATAGCGCTTGAGTGCCAGTTCGGCACCGGCAACGATCGCATCGGGGGCATTATCCCCGCCCATCGCATCAATGGCGATCGTATATCCCGCAGACATGGCTTTACCCGACTTGGTCATGATGACGACATCCGATCAGATTGTTATCTGGGACCGGAACCGCCGAACCACAACAATACAGTTTGAAAAGTCACATTGAAACGGACACAAGCCCACCATGCCCCACACCGGGACGGTGCGGGTTATGGTGAGGCTGTTCCGGTCTGGATCAGAACTGATCCTTGCCCTCAATGACCTGACGACCGCGATACATGCCGGTTTTCAGATCGATGTGGTGTGGACGGTGCACTTCGCCTGTGTCGGGGTTTTCAACATAGGTTGGTGAAGTCAGTGCATCGTGGGCCCGGCGCATGTTGCGGCGGGATTTGGAGATTTTACTCTTTGGAACTGCCATGGTCTCTACTCACTAATATGTCTTCTTTTATAGGTCCGGTCAGGCCCGTTCACAGCCTTCTGAACCCGTGCTTTCCATGCCGTGTAACTGGAAAGCAAGTTGAACGTGTTACGGCAAAATCGAAACTTTTGTCATCGGGCAAGGCTGCAATCCAGCCAGCATCAGCCGGTTGCGCGCCCGTGAGCCGCGTGGTTGTAACCAAATTCTTCCGCCGCATCAAGTCGGGCGATGAAAGAGATAGCTACTCTGCGTCCGGTTTATGGTCTTTCAGGATCGCAAGTTTGGCAAATGGCCGGTGGGTATTCTCTTCCTCGGCCTGCTTTTTGCCCTCTTCCTCAGCCTGAACACCGGCTGGCAATTCGGCATCGGGGGCACGCGGATAGTCAGGGATTGCAAGGCTCAGCGCCTCAACCGCGATCTCGCCGAGATTGACATACTGGCCATCGGTAAAGTCCGGGAACAGGTCTGTCGCTTCATCAACGTCAAGTTCTTCATGGGGAATTATCTCACGCTCCGGCTTTACCTTGCCCGCAACCGCGAGCCGCAAATCGAAGCTTTCGGCATAGCTGGTGTCGAATTCCTCAAGGCTGAGGCTGCAGGTCAGGGTCACATCAGCCTTCACCTCGCCCTTGATGCGAACAAAGCGACCGCCATCGAGCAGCGTGCATTCCGCCTCGACCGACAGACTGCGGACAGCTGGAATTTTCAGACGTTCAGCCACGAACACACATTCGTCGGTGCTGGCGGTTTCGGTCCAGACACCTTCCCGGCGGTCGATCTGTTCGATTGAAACCGGGCGGTTGAATTCGGGTTCATTTTTGGGCGTAACCATATGCCTTGTCCTGAAAAGGGTTATTCAGCCGGGATTCGTAACGGCTGTACTTCCAACGATGTATCTTCTGCCAGCGTCACCACCGGCCATGGGATATTGCCGGACAGCAGGGTTGCACGATCAAGGCCGGAGACGATCTGCATCGACTGTCGCATATAACCGGCCAGCGCCTCGGCATAACCGCGGGCAAGTTCGGCATCCTCGATATGTGCCAGCAGGTTGCGCGTGATAACCGGTGGCAGTTCGGAGAAGTCGTCACTGGCAAGCGCCGAGCGATAGGCCGTTGCCCGACCGTGATAATCCTCAGCCATCTTCTTGACCTTGCGCCCGACACTGAGGTCACCAACGCCCATTTCCCGAAGCGCATTATCAATATCGCGCTTGAACATGTTCTGGAAAAACGCATCGATATAGCGGCCATCGGCAGGCTCAGAATCCGACAGCCCGCTCAGCGCCACAAAGACGTGCAGATAGAGCATATCGAGCCGTCCCCAGACCGTATCGGCAACACCGAGCCCGGAATAAAATACCGGCAGGCGGGATTGTCGCACCACGGCGTTATAGAGCGGCGAGACATTCTGCAGGCGATTCAACAGATTTTTCAGCATGATACGGCGACAGCTTCCGGGCAATCCATGTGTTGCCCCTAAATGTGGGAACCCGATCCCTGCTGACAAGCGCTTCACAAGGATATACCGGGTAGGCTATTCATGTGCGCAAGATAGTGACAGGGCATGTATGCCCTTCAATAGGCGGTGACCTGGATGTTTACAACAAACTCGATTAATTCCGGCGGAAAAACCGTTGCGATTGCCCTCACCCTGATTGGCCTTGCGGCCTGCAGCCCGGTGACGGCGCAGCGCGGCAATCTGATTGATGACGCGCGACTGTCGCGGATCAAGGTCGGCGAGATGAACCGGGTTGAGGTGCTGAACGCCCTCGGCACCCCGACCTCGCGCGCGACCTTCGATCAGGACACCTGGTACTATATCGGCCAGATCACCGAGAAAACCGCCTTCTTCAACCCCGATGTGGTGGAGCGGCGGATTCTGAAGCTGCAATTCGATCAGGACGGCACGCTGGTCAGCATGGAACAGCTCGGCCTCGAGGATGCGCAGGACGTGAACCTCGTCGATCGCGAGACCCCGACCCGTGGCCGCGAGCTCGGCGCGCTGGAACAGCTGCTCGGCAACCTCGGCAAGTTCAATCCCGAGGGCGGTTAAGCCCCTCAGGCATCAAACAATCACCAACGAAAAAGCCCCGATCAATCGACCGGGGCTTTTGTTCGTTTAAGGCCAAGCTGTCAGGATCAGGCAAACAGCTTGGCGAGAATGGCCAGCAGCAGGATCGCCACGATATTGGTAATCTTGATCATCGGATTGACCGCCGGGCCAGCCGTATCCTTGTACGGGTCGCCCACGGTATCACCGGTAATCGCGGCATGGTGGGCGTCCGAGCCCTTGCCGCCATGGTTACCTTCCTCGATGTACTTCTTGGCATTATCCCATGCACCACCGCCGGAGGTCATGGAGATAGCCACGAACAGGCCGGTGACGATCACGCCGAGCAGCATGGCACCAACAGCCTCGAAGGCAGCAACCTGTCCGCCCACAACCAGAACGATGACATAGAGCACCACAGGCGCCAGAACCGGCAGCAGTGATGGTATGATCATTTCCTTGATCGCGGACTGGGTCAGGAGATCGACCGCCTTGCCGTATTCGGGTTTGGCCTCGCCTTCCATGATGCCGGGGATTTCCCGGAACTGGCGACGGACTTCAACCACGACGGAACCGGCAGCACGACCAACCGCAGTCATGCCCATGGCACCGAACAGATATGGCAGCAGACCGCCGATAAAGAGACCGACAACTACATAAGGGTTCTGCAGCGAGAAATTCACCACCGCATCGGGGAAGTAGAATTTCAGATCCTCGATATAGGCAGCAAACAGCACGAGGGCGGCAAGACCGGCAGAACCGATGGCATAGCCCTTGGTTACAGCCTTGGTAGTGTTACCGACCGCATCGAGCGCGTCAGTCGTCTCACGAACATCGTCGGGCAGTTCCGCCATCTCGGCGATACCACCGGCGTTATCGGTAACCGGACCATAGGCATCGAGCGCCACAACCATACCGGCCAGCGCCAGCATCGTGGTTGCCGCAATGGCGATGCCATAGATACCGGCAGCAGAGTATGCCGCGATGATACCGGCACAGATCACAATCACCGGCAGAGCCGTCGCCTCAAGCGAGACCGCGATACCCTGAATGATGTTGGTTGCATGACCGGTTTCGGATGCACGAGCGACAGACTTAACCGGGCGGAACTCGGTTGAGGTATAGAACTCGGTGATCCAGACCAGCAGCCCGGTCACGATCAGACCGGTGAACGCACAGGCCAGAAGGCTGGTACCGGTAATGCCCTTATCAAACTCGGTGCTGAACCCGAACATGATCGAGATCGCGAGAATGATCAGGATCGCGGATGCCGCGGCACTGACCAGAAAGCCCTTATACAGAGCGCCCATGATGTTGTTGTTCTCGCCGAGCTTGACGAAGAAGGTACCGACGATGGAGCCAAGAATACAGACCGCACCGACAACCAGCGGGAATGCCATCATGCTGGACTTGATGTCACCGGTGAAGGTGATCGCAGCCAGCAGCATGGTCGCAACGATGGTCACGGCATAGGTCTCGAACAGGTCAGCCGCCATACCGGCACAGTCACCGACATTGTCACCAACGTTATCGGCGATCACCGCCGGGTTACGGGGATCATCTTCCGGGATACCGGCTTCGATTTTGCCGACGAGGTCAGCACCGACATCTGCACCCTTGGTGAAGATACCGCCACCGAGACGGGCGAAGATCGAGATCAGGGACGCACCGAAGCTGAGCGCAACCAGCGCCTCCAGCATGTGACGTTCCTCAACACCGATCGCCAGCAGCAGACCGTAATAGATCGCCACGCCGAGCAGGCCGAGACCAACCACGAGGAAACCGGTGATCGCACCGGATTTGAAGGCAATGTCGAGCGCCGGGACGAGACCGTTGCGGGCGGCTTCGGTGGTACGCACATTGGCGCGGACCGATACGTTCATGCCGATGTAACCGGCGATACCTGACAGAATGGCGCCGATAAAGAAGCCAATGGCGACCGGCAGACCGAGAAAGGCTCCGAGCAGGATGCCAACCGGAACACCGGCAAAGGCAATCGCGCGATACTGGCGGTTCAAATAGGCTTGCGCACCCTCCTGGATCGCACCGGCGATCTCCTGCATGCGCTCATTACCCGCACTGGCGGCGAGCACCTGACGACCGGCGAACACGCCGTAACCGAGGGCCATCGCACCACATGCGATAACGATGATAAGGGTTAATACCATCTATCCGTTTCCTCATATCCGTTATTGCACCGCTTGTTTTTTGAAGCAGAGCAGCACATTTATCGGCTGCTCCTGCGATGCTTTTGATTATTGAACCGTGGCGGTTCGAGAATTTCATGCCTGCAATCAGGATTGTTTTCATACGAAACAACACTGCCCAAGCGGCGAGAAGATGCCCGAGCACTCGATAGAAAGCAACCGGGGATGCTTGTTCTGACCGCTTTCCTGCGGAAAACCGTCTGTCAGGACCATAAAAACCGGCACCGGAAATGACAAAAGGGCTGATCCCCGAGGATCAGCCCCTTCAATGCCGATTGAGCAATAAGGTCAGATGCGACGCTGACGCAGGTTCTGGATGAGTACATCCTTGACCGTTTCACGCCCCATGACAGCAGCAGCAGCGGCCGCAACCTTACGCTTCAACAGTTTGGTGTCGATACGCGCACCATCCTGGCCAACGGTGACATCAAATCGTCCATGAAGATTGGAAAACACCTTATCCTGCAGATAGGTCATCTTCTCTTCATATTGAGCTGCAACATCGGTGTCCTCGACCTCAATCATGACATTGAGTTCAACGAACTGGATGGTTCGTTTGTCGTGAACAACCGGCATCCGCATTGGCGGCAACTGCACGAATGCGGGACCGACGGGTTTCAGAATCCCATCATCACCATGGCTACTGTCGCTTGCATCCCCCCCAGGAGAAGCGGCAGTGACCGGCGAAATCTGAAACACAATCCCACCAACCGCTAACAGCACAGCTAAAACGACTGCAATCATTGCAGCTTTCATCGGCATATCCCCCTCGGATATATTGGTGGCCCTTGAAACAAAGGCCGGGAAGCGCGTGATCCCTTACCCCCACGCAGGTGATAAGATGCCGGGCCATGCCGCATTGCACAAGTAAAGAAACGTAAATTTTGTAAAATTTTTAGCTTGACCGAGCGCCGTAAGCGCTTGTTTTTGCTGATTAAATTAAAATTTAGCGAAAATTTTAGCAAAAACGCGCGGTTTATTGGCCGTGTTGCCAGCCCGAAACAGACAGGGGCAATTCCCGCCCGTCTGCATCATAAACATATACGCATACGTCTGACTTTCCCTGATCCGTATCAGGGGAAACCATCTTCCCGATCATGCTCAGTTTCGGCATATTGGCCCGGTCGGCAGCGGCAATCAGTGCCTCAGCATTGGCCTCGGGGACGGTAAAAATCAGCTCATAATCATCCCCGCCACCGAGTAATTCGACGGCAGAAATAAATTGCGCTTCAATGGCCATTTTCGAGGATTGGGATAGCGGAATGCGATTTATCCCGATTTCCGCCCGCAGATTCGAGTGACGGCATATGTGGCCGAGGTCGGCCGCCAGACCATCAGAGAGATCAACCGCCGCATGTACCGCAATCCCCTGCTCACGCAACCACCGGGCCAGCGTAACGCGCGGATTGGGCAAGTTGTAGCGCTTCATCAGGGCATCACGGGCCACATCCGGCAAGGTGCCCAAACCACCCTGCGCCGCCATCAGCCCGAGATAGCCGTCACCTACGGTACCGGAGACCATGACTGCATCCCCGGCTTTTGCCCCGCTCCGTTTGAAAGCCTGCCCTGCTGGAACGCTGCCGATAATCGTGATGCTGATAACCAGTGGGCCCTTGGTCGAGGTGGTATCGCCACCGGCGAGATGCAGGCCGAAGGTTTCCTGATCGCGCGCCAACCCGTCGGTGAAGGCATGCAGCCAGCGCTCATCGCATTTATCCGGCAGGGTCAGTGACAGGAAATAGGCAACCGGACGCGCACCCATAGCGGCGAGGTCTGACAGATTGACCCGCAGCAGCTTCTGCGCCAGTTGCTCAGGCTCTGTATCGGGCAGGAAATGCGTGCCCTCGACCATGGTGTCGAGGGTGACCACATGCTCCTCGCCCGCTATCGGGGCCAGCAATGCGGCATCATCGGTGAGGTTCAGGCTACCCTCGAAACCGGCAGCCAAAGGCTTCAGAAAGCGGTCGATCCGGTCAAATTCGCCAATCTTCCACGCCAAGGGTCAGCCCCGAAGTTGTTTGCCGAGACGATCCAGCACCGCATTGACCAGCTTTGGCTCCTTCTCGCTGAAGAAGCTGTCGGTCACGGTCATGTATTCCTTGATCAGCAGTGAGGTGTCGTACTCACCATGGGACAGGAGCTCATAGGCACCGGCACGCAGGACACAGCGCAGCAGCGGCTCGATCCGCTCCGGCGACCAGGGCGCAGTCACAGCACCGTCGATCATGGCATCGAGATCGGATACCTGGGCCGTCGTGCCCCGAACCAGCTTTGACAACAGCTGGGTATCGGGTGGAACAATGCGTGTGTCCTCGGCACTGTCGGGATCAACCGGTGGTGGCCGTTCCAGATAATCGCGAACCGCAGGCTCCGCCATCCGGTCCGGGTTCATCTCCAGCTCATACAGAACCTGAACGGCACCGAGCCGCGCTGTGGTGCGCGCACGAAACCCGCCCTTGTCGGGACGTTTGCTCTTCTTGGCTGGTTGTGCGGCTTGCTCGGTCATAGACGTGATCAACGTGGATAGAGGCGGAACTGGTGTTTCAGCTTGATAAGGTTGAGACAGGCGTCAGCCGCCTCCCCGCCCTTGTTCTTGCGGGCCGGATCGGCGCGTTCCATTGCCTGATCCATATTCTCGCAGGTCAGAATGCCATTACCGACTGCCAGCGTATATTGCAGCGCCATCTGATAGATACCACGAGCGCTCTCGTTGCACACCACATCATAATGGCTGGTCTCGCCACGGATCACACAGCCAAGGGCAATGTAGCCGTCAAAGCGCCGCCGGGCGGTGAAGTAATCCATGGAGCGGACGGCATAGCGAATGGCAGAAGGAATCTCGAGGGCACCGGGCACGGTATAGACTTCATAGCTGGCACCAAAGCGTTCGATGGCTTCGGTTGCGCCCTTCAGGAGATTATTAGACACGTCCTCGTAATAGCGTGCCTCGACAATCATAAGATGTGGTGATTCAATCACTTCTGGGAGTTTCCTTGCAGCATGCTGTGATGGTTCAGATCGGGATAGGCTGATAGCCGGTGATCTCCAGACCATAACCATCGAGACCAATAACAGTCCGACGACTGTTTGATAACAGGATCATTCGCCGGATGCCAAGATCACGTAGTATCTGGGCACCGACACCATAGTCACGCAATTCATGTGACGATCTGGATTTCTCATCAATTCTGGTACGGAAGCGCTGGGACAGAGTATTTGCCTGCGGCTCACGCAGGATAACCACGGCACCACGCCCGGCCTCGGCAATGGCCTGCATCGACTGCTGCAGTTCCGCACCGCGCTGGCTGTTGTTGAAGCCGAGCAGGTCATCAAAGATATCTAGGGCGTGCATCCGCACCAGTGACGGCTCATCGCTGTCCACATCGCCCATGACAAAGGCGACGTGTTCGGCATACTCGCTCTCATTGGCATAGACGATCATACGAAACTCACCGCCGAAGCTGCTTGTGAACGGTGCTTCCAACTCACGGCGCACCAGCTTCTCGGTCCGGCGGCGATAGGCGATCAGATCGGCAATCGTGCCAATTTTGAGACCGTGCTGTCGGGCGAAGGGGATCAGGTCGGGCAGACGGGCCATGGTGCCGTCATCATTCATGATCTCACAGATCACGCCCGCAGCTTTGCGATCACCGAGGCGCGCCAGATCAACCGCCGCTTCCGTATGGCCGGCACGGACCAGCACCCCGCCATCGCGGGCGCGCAGAGGAAAGACATGGCCGGGGGTTGCAAGGTCGCTTGCCGTACTGGACTGATTGATCGCAACCGCAATCGTATGGGCGCGGTCGGCGGCGGAAATACCGGTGGTCACCCCTTCCCGCGCCTCGATGGAAATAGTGAACGCGGTTTCGTGCCGGGACGAGTTGTGCGAGGTCATCAGCTTGAGGCCAAGATCATCGGCCCGCTCCGACGTCAGTGCGAGACAGATCAGCCCGCGACCGTATTTCGCCATGAAGTTGATGGCATCAGCATCGGCGCAATCGGCGGGAATGACCAGATCGCCCTCATTCTCGCGATCCTCATCATCGACCAGCACAACCATGCGGCCCTGACGCGCTTCCTCGATCAGCTCCTCGGCGGTCGCCATCTCTGCTGTCGGCGCAGTGCTTACCTCGGTCATGACCGATACTCCAATTGCCGTGCCACATAGCGGGCCAGCATATCAATTTCGATGTTCATCTGTTGTCCGGCTTCGGTCAGATGCAATGAGGTCGCGGTCCATGTATGGGGAATGATATTGACCCCGAAACTGTCCGCACCAACCTCGTTGACCGTCAGTGAGATACCATCAAGTGTCACCGATCCCTTAGAGGCGATATAGGGCATCAGCGTTGCCGGTGGCGCAATGGTCAGACGCCAGCTCTCGCCTTCCTGCCGGGCATCGCGCAGGGTTGCGAGACCATCGACATGACCGAATACGAAGTGCCCGCCCAGTTCCTGACCGAGGGTAAGCGAGCGTTCGAGATTGATCCGCCGCCCGGTCTGCCAACTGCCGATCGTGGTCTTGTCGAGGGTCTCACCGGACGCCACGACACGGAAGCTGTCCGCGCCCTTCTCTACCACCGTCAGGCAGACACCGGAACAGGCGATGGATGCGCCCATATCGACACTGGCCATATCAAAGCCGGTGCGGATGGTGAGATGGGTATCGCCCGGCTGCTCGATTTTGGTGAGCGTGCCGAGATCGGTAATCAGGCCTGTAAACATAGATATATTGGGCTTCAAATGACGGGTATGCGGATGGCGTATCCGCATCTGTTAGATATGCACATAGCGTTCCCAGCAATCCCTGCCAAGGGTATGGATCGCCTCGCGTCGAAACTTGTTGCTGTCCTCGAGGTCATCGAGATCAAGCGGCGCAATGGCGGGACGGCCATCGGCACCAATAATCCGGCTGCTGCGGAACCACTCGATCCGGTCCACCAGTGAATGCCGAAGGAACGATCCGGCCACCTGTCCGCCGCCCTCGATCAGTACCCGGGTCAGCCCCTTTTCCCCCAGAGCCCTGGCGATGGTAAGCGGTTTCATATCTGCCGGGTTGATGATCTCGGCACCGCATTCGGCCCATGTCTCCGCCGCCATACCGGCATTGAGGGTCACAACCCAGACCGGCAGTTCCGATGCGGTTTCCGCCAGCCGGGAAGTGGCCGGGACGGCAAGTTCGGTATCGAGCAAGATGCGCACGGGCGACTGTCCTGAGAGACCCGGCAGGCGTACCGTTAGCATGGGATCATCGGTCAGGGCAGTGCCCTTGCCAACCAGAATGCCGTCATGGCTGGCGCGCAGGGCATGGCCCATGGCGCGGGCTTCCGGGTCGGTGATCCACTGACTGGCACCACTGGCGAGCGCGATACGACCATCGGCACTGGTCGCGGTCTTGAGCGTGAATAGCGGCCTGCCCTCACGCACCCGCAGGAAAAAACCCTGCAGATCGGCAGCAGCAGCCTCGGCACCGATGCCGAGTACGACCTCAACCCCGGCGGATTGCAGCTTGTCGATCCCGCGCCCGTCAACCCGTGGGTCGGGATCATCACAGGCGATGACAACCCGGCGCACACCCGCCACCAACAGGGCATCGGCACAGGGTGGTGTCTGGCCATAATGGGCGCAGGGCTCAAGGGTGACATAGGCCGTACCGCCACGCGCCCGCTCCCCCGCCTGCCCCAGCGCCACCACCTCGGCATGGGGCCGACCGCCCGGTCGGGTGGTACCGCGACCGACAATCATGCCGTTATTGACGATAACGCAACCGACAGCGGGATTGGGCCAGCAATGGCCGAGACCGCGCTTGCCCAGCGCTATGGCGATCGCCATAAACCGCAGGTCCTCGGAATGGGTTGCTTGGACTGAAATAGCGCTGACTCCAGCGTCTGTTATTTTTCTTCTGTTATTTCTTCTTGGTGGACTTCTTCTTGCCCGGCAGCGGCAGTTCGGACGGATCGCGACCGATTTCCTCAAGGAACTCGTTGAAGTCTGCCGCTTCCCGGAAGTCCTTATAGACCGAAGCATAGCGCACATAGGCAACCGGATCGAGTTCAGCGAGGGATTCCATCACCACCTCACCGATCTGATTGGCATGAACCTCGTTGTCGCCACTGGACTCAAGGCGGCGCACGATGGAATTGACCATGCGCTCCAGCTGTTCCTCACTGATCGGACGTTTGCGGAGGGCGATCTGCATCGAGCGCAGGATCTTGTCCCGGTCAAACGGCTCGCGCTTGCCTTCTGATTTCAGCACCACGAGGTCGCGCAGCTGTACCCGCTCGAATGTCGTGAAACGGGCAGCGCATTGCGGACAGAACCGCCGCCGACGGATCGAGGTGTTATCCTCGGTCGGGCGTGAATCCTTAACCTGGGTGTCCTGATTCCCGCAGAATGGGCAGCGCATGGGTACTCAACAATTAGTGGTCTCGTTAGTCGACACCATGCATATATAGCGCTTTAATGACGCAAAACGCATCATTAAAACTACGCGAAATGCGTATAAATGATGCAAAACACGCTGATTCTGCGCGAATTACATCACCCAAAAGGCCGAAATAAGACCCCAAATGTATATTTTTAGTCAGCGTAGATCGGGAAACGATCACAGAGTTCGCGCACTTCCGCCGCGACTTTCTGCTCGACCGCACCATTGTTCTCGGCACCGTTTTCTTTCAGGCCGTCGAGAACCTCGATGATCAGTTCGCCGACCTTCTTGAACTCGGCAGCGCCAAAGCCGCGGGAGGTTGCCGCCGGGGTGCCGAGACGGACACCGGAAGTAACGAACGGCTTTTCGGGGTCGTACGGGACAGAGTTCTTGTTACAGGTCAGACCCGCACGCTCCAGAGCCTCTTCCACGATATTGCCGGTCAGGCCTTTCGGGCGGAGATCGACGAGAATCATGTGGCTGTCGGTACCGTTGGAGACGATGTCGACACCGCCTGCCTCGAGGGTACCAGCGAGAACCCGGGCATTTTCCAGAACCTGTTTGATATAGGTTTTGAACTCGGGCTGGAGCGCTTCACCGAACGCAACCGCCTTGGCCGCGATGACGTGCATCAGCGGGCCGCCCTGCAGGCCGGGGAATACGGCAGAATTGATCTTCTTGCCGAGATCGGCGTCATTGGACAGGATCACACCACCGCGTGGACCACGCAGGGTCTTGTGGGTGGTGGTAGTGACGATATGGGCGTGTGGCAGCGGTGATGGATACTCACCAACGGCAACCAGACCGGCATAATGCGCCATATCCGCATGCAGATAGGCACCGACGCTGTCAGCGATCTTGCGGAAGCGTTCCCAGTCGATCACCCGTGGATAGGCAGAAGCACCGGCGATGATCAGCTTTGGCTTGTGCTCGGTCGCCAGTTCCTGAATTTCATCATAGTCAAGCAGGCCATCCTGACGACGCACGCCGTACTGGACTGCATTGAACCACTTGCCGGACTGGTTCGGGGCAGAACCGTGGGTCAGGTGACCACCGGATGCCAATGACATGCCGAGAATGGTTTCGCCCGGCTGAACCAGCGCCATCATGACCGCCTGGTTGGCCTGTGCGCCGGAATGCGGCTGGACATTGGCAAAGCTGCAATCGAACAGCTTGCAGATACGCTCCTGCGCCAACTTCTCGGCGACATCAACGAACTCGCAACCACCGTAATAGCGCTTGTCCGGGTAGCCCTCGGCATATTTGTTGGTCATAACCGAGCCTTGGGCTTCCATCACCGCCTTGGAGACGATGTTTTCAGAAGCGATCAGCTCTATCGAATGCTGCTGGCGGGCCAGCTCGTCCTTGATGGACTTGAAAATTTCCGGGTCGCGCGCGGCAAGGTCCTGATCGAAGAAACCTTCATGGTGCATGTTATGGGATGCGACATTGGTGTTGGTTGCTGCGTTTGACATCAGGCCTGTTCCCTATCTTGTCTGTGTAACTCTGTTCAGTCCGGCACGGGGTGAAATATCAGCCGAGTTTTGCAACCCGGCGGTCATGTCTGCCGCCTTCATAGGCAGTGTTCAGAAAAGTAACAACACAATCCTTGGCGGTTTCCACGCCGATCAGCCGTGCACCGAGCGCCAGAACATTGGCGTCGTTGTGCTGGCGGCTCAGGCGCGCCATCAATCCATCGCCACAAAGGGCGGCGCGCACACCGGCAATCCGGTTGGCAGCAATCGAGATACCGATACCCGAACCGCAGATGGCAATCCCGCGTTCAGCCGTGCCATCGGCAACTGCCTCACCCAGCTTTTTACCATAGTCGGGATAATCAACCGAAGCGCCCTCATGGGTACCGAGATCAAGCGCCTCATGCCCCAGTTCCTTGAGATAGGCAACGACTTCCTGTTTCAGGTCGTAACCTGCGTGATCCGACGCGACGGCAACTTTCATTGCAATGGTACTCCGGGCAGCAAATGTTTCGTGTGGGGCGGACAATACGCATCCGGGGCACCAAGGGCAATCGCCGGAAGCGTCGCACCAGCCCTGCAAGGATCACAAACGCGACAAATGCCTGCCGGATCACGACAGGATCATGATCCCTCGCCCAGCTTCTTGCGCAGGACAAAGCGCAGTTTTGCCAGCGCCAGCTGCTGTAATTCAAATTCGCTCGCTTGCGCGGACCCGACTGCCGATACCTCGGTCAGTGTCGGCACATGCATCGCTGAAATCTGGGTAAAGGCACCACGAGTCGCGTGCTCGAAGATAATTTCGTCATTGGGGCCGATAATATCGCCCTCGGGCCGCGCGTGCTGACGCTTGCCCTGCCGGGACCGGGAAGCGCCCTGCTGTCCGGCTGCCGATTTGGCCTTCGGTGAGGTACTGCCCGGCAATGTCACCGGCACCATTTGTCCAAGCAAAGACGCCTGCTGGTAGGCATTCAGATGCGTACCGGCAGGCGCTGTATTCTGTTTTGGCCTATTTGGCTTTTGCTGGTCGTCGTCGCGTGCCATGCGCTCGATCTGCCCTCTGGTCGCAAACCAATATCGCAAGTCAGGCGCGGCACCCGCACCCGGCTTTAGGCGGGAACCTGATTGAGAGGTGAGTAACCGACCTGACCGGTCAGGAAACGCTCCAGATTCTTCAGGGCGTCATTGACGTCCTTCAGCTTCTCGAGGTCGAGGCCGGAATTCTCGACATTGGCGATATGACGCTCAAACACTTCGTTCATCAGGGTGCGGATCGCATGCCCCTTCTCCGAAAGCTTGACCCGGATAGAGCGGCGGTCATGTACGGAACGCTCCTGAACCAGATAGCCATTCTCAACCATCTTCTTGAGGTTGTAGGAAACGTTCGAGCCGAGATAATAGCCCCGTGCGGTCAACTCGCCGACAGTCAGTTCATCCTGTCCGATGTTGTACAGGATCAGCGACTGGACGTTGTTGATGTCCTGAATACCGGCACGCTCGAGTTCAATCTTGAGAACATCGAGAAATTGTCGGTGCAGACGTTCAACGAGCGTGATGCACTCAAAATAGGGGTGCTGCACGGTAACCTCCTCATAGACTGAACAGTAGCGAGCCAGTTATCTCATGATCCGTAGCACATCAATGAGATGGCATTGCCACATTTAACGGGACCGGCAGTTTCGCGCCCTAATTCAAGCCGATTATCAGCCGATCCGACCCTTTGCGCCCAATAGCAGCGCCAGAACCAAACATATCCCCTCTACATCAACGTTTTTCGACTGAATCGTCAAGCGCCACGCAACATCTTTAGTATTGACGAGAAATCCAGTGCGCCGTTGCCACCGTTTACATGCATGGCATACATGGCCGTGGTTTCCGCCCCGAGCGGCGTTACAGCGCCGGTTACAGCGGCTGCCTGCTGGGCAAGGCGCAAATCCTTGAGCATCATCGCCGTGGTGAAACCGGGCTTGTAACCATTACAGGATGGCGTGCCCTCGAGCACATCCGGGTATGGGCAATAGGTGGTCAGGGACCAGCACTGGCCGGATGAGGTTGAACTGACCTCATAGAGTTTCTCCGGATCGAGTCCCAGCTTGTCGGCAAGGGCGAAGGCCTCACAGACCGAGAGCATCTGGATGCCGAGCATCATATTGTTGCAGATCTTGGCCGCCTGCCCGTTCCCGGCCCCGCCGGTATGCACCACCTTCTTGCCCATGGTGTTCAGGATCGGCTCGGCGCGTTTGAATGCCTCGTCATCACCGCCGACCATAAAGGTTAGGGTTGCCGCCTCGGCGCCAACGACGCCGCCCGAGACCGGCGCATCAAGCATTGGTAAACCGGCGGTTTCCGCCGCCCCGGCCACCGCCCGCGCGCTCGCCACATCAATGGTCGAGCAATCAATCAGCAGGGTACCGGCCTGACACGCCTTCATCACCCCGCCATCACCGAGGTAAACATCGGTAACATGATCGCCTGCCGGCAGCATGGTGATGACCACCTCGGACGCCATGGCAGCAGCGGAAGCGCTCTCCGCCCGCTTGCCACCGGCGGCCTCAAGCGCAGCGAGCGCATCGGCGGACATATCGAAACCGGTAACGCTGTATCCCTTGGCCAGCAGGTTCTTGGCCATGGGCAGCCCCATATTGCCGAGACCGATAAAGGCGATAGCTGTACTCATGAATGTTCCCTCGGATTTTATTATTGGCGGTTTTGAAAACGGGTAATCAGAAACTCAAATCCTCGTCACCCAGCGGCTCGAAATGTCGTGCCACCAGATCGTCACTGACCCCGGCAACCGTGGCCGGTTCCCATGACGGGCTGTGATCCTTGTCGATCAGCACCGCACGGATGCCCTCATAGAAATCATGCCCGGCCATACAGGCCTGGGTCATGCGGTATTCCATCACCAGACAGCTTTCGAGATCGAGCGCCACGCCGCGGTTCAGCTGCTCGAAAGCCACCTTCATGCTGGTCGGTGAGCGCTTGCTCATTGTCTCCAGCGTTTCCTTCGCCCAGTCACCGGTCATGCTGGTCAGCTCGGCCATGATCTCCTCGACCGAACCGGCACCGAAGGCCTGATCGATGGTATCCTGCAGCGCTTCCAGCTTGCCATCCTCGGGCGTAGCGCTGAATTGCGCGATGATGCCATCGACAAAGGCCCGCTCATTGCCGGTGACCGCCTGTGACCAGTCAGCGCTCGCCAACGCATCGACCAGCGCAGACATATCGCCGGACGCAATATAATGGGTGGCAATACCGGCATAGAGGCCATCGGCAGCGCCCAGACGATCCCCGGTCAGCGCCAGATAGATGCCGGTCTCACCCGGACAGCGGGCGAGCACATAGGTAGCACCAACATCGGGAAACAGGCCGATTGCCGTCTCCGGCATGGCCAGCATGGTTTTCTCGGTCGCGACCCGGTGCGAACCATGGACCGAAAGCCCGACCCCACCACCCATGGTGATCCCGTCGATCAGCGCGATATAGGGTTTTGGAAAGCGATAGATCATCCGGTTGAGCTGATACTCCTCGCGGAAGAAATCCTTGGTCATCTGACCATCGCCCTCACCTGACTTCGCAGCCATGCCGTCCTGATATACCGATTTGACATCGCCACCGGCACAGAAGGCCTTCTCCCCCGCCCCCTGAATCACCACCGCACTGATACTGTCATCATCAGCCCATTGCTGCAGTTTTGACGTCATCTCACGGATCATCGGCAGGTTGAGGGCATTCAGCGCCTTGGGACGGTTCAGGGTAATGACGCCTAACGGCCCGCGTTGTTCAAACAGGATTTCAGCTTCTGACATGGAAAAATCTTTATCGGTGGAGAGTAGAAAATCGGATGCCCGCAATGTTCACGACAATGCAGGCCAGATCAAGCGGCCTTCATGTCGCTCAGCAATCGCCGGGCGATAATCAGGCGCATGATTTCATTGGTACCTTCAAGGATCTGATGCACCCGCACATCGCGCAGATAGCGCTCGATGCCGTATGCCCGGATATAGCCGTAACCGCCATGGATTTGCAGCGCCTCGTTACAAACCTTGAACGCCGTGTCGGTGGCAAAGCGCTTGGCCATGGCGCAATATTGCGTCGCCTCCGGGTGGCTGCGGTCGAGATACTGCGCCGCCTTGTGCAGCAGCAGCCGTGCTGCCTCAAGTTCTGTCGCCATATCCGCCAGCTTGAATTGCAGCGACTGGAACTCGGCGATCTTGCGCCCGAACTGGGTGCGCTGCTGGGCATAATCAATCGCAAGATCGAGACATTTTTGCGCGCCGCCGAGGGAACAGGCTGCAATATTGAGCCGTCCGCCATCAAGCCCCTTCATGGCGATTTTAAAGCCATCGCCCTCTTCGCCGAGCCGGTTGGCAACCGGCACCCGGCAATCCTCGAAAATTACGGCAGCGGTCGGTTGCGAGTTCCAGCCGAGTTTCTTCTCCTTCTGACCAAAGCCAAGCCCCGGCGTGTCCTTTTCGATCACCAGACAGGAGATACCCTTCGGCCCGTTCTCGCCCGTGCGCACCATAGCGACATAGACATCGGATATGGAACCGCCGGAGATAAAAGCCTTGGAACCGTTGAGCACATAATGATCGCCATCGCGTACCGCCCGGGTCTTGAGCGAGGCTGCATCCGACCCCGCCCCCGGTTCTGTCAGGCAATAGCTGGCAAAATGCTCCATGGAGAACAGCTTCGGCAGATAGCGGCTGCGCTGCTGGCCATTGCCGAAACTGTCGATCATCCAGGCAGCCATATTGTGAATGGAGAGATAGGCCGAGGTGGAGACGCAACCGGTGGACAGTTCCTCGAAAATCACCGCCGCGTCGTGACGGGTCAAACCAGTGCCGCCGAACTCTTCCTGACAATAGATACCGGCAAGGCCGAGCGTTGCCGCCTCACGCAGGGTATCGACCGGGAAGATTTCCTGCTCGTCCCACTCGGCGGCATTAGGGGCCAGTGACGCATCGGCAAAACTGCGCGCCATGTCCTGAAACTGCACCTGATCTTCTGACAAATCGAATGCCGTCGACATGCCGCTTCCTCCATGTTTTATCTTTTGCCTGTATAGAACAGCGTCACTGGCCACCACGCAATGGCAATCAGTGACGCGCCGCAACAGGATCGTGGAATATCAGGGTCTTGCGGGGTAACTGATCGGACCACAGGCAATGATCACCTGCCCGACCTCGGTCTTCTGTTTGATGATCAGCGAGTGACCATAGAGCTGGGCAACCGCAATCAGTGGCGCGTAGCTGATCTGGGTTGCCTGCCCATGCTGGTTGACCACGATATCCGGCAGATCACCGAGCGCCAGCCTCACTTCCTCACGGCTGTAGTCAGGGGCCAGCGGCACGTCATCAGCAGTAAATTCTATCTGCGGATCATCATTCAACTGCTGAAGAAACGCGGTATTGGACGCCGCCAGACGGGTTGCCCGGGCAGGCGAATTCACCGCCATCTCCCCCCGCTCCCCGCGGTCATCATAGACACCGCTGGTCACCGGGTTGAGATGGCCCGCCGCCGCGCTATCGACGGCGTCACAATCAGGGACCGGGCGTACCACGAGCATATGGTCGCCGGGCGGCAGGTTCTTCAGCAACGGGTCGATGCTGACCCCGCCACCGGCAATGTCGGTCATGACGATGCGGCCGATCCCATCCGGGCTGTCGAGCAGGGTCATCTGAATGACCGCACGGTCCGCCGCCTCGGCAGCAACGCCGATGCCGAGGGCAAGAACCCCGGTGAAGCAGGCCGCAAGGGCGCGCTGGATATGCCTGATACCGCTCATGCGTCAAAGAATAACAAGAACTGATAATTGCCGAAACAGCCCGGTCGCTATAGGGTCACGAAAATTCAGTTTCAAAACAGGCCAGCACGGACGCTTCCCATGAGCAATATTTCCGATTTTCCCAAGCCAAGCGCAGAACCAGCCGGCAAGGCAAACCAGGACCGTACCGGCCAAACCGGCTATCCGCGCACCCGGATGCGCCGCAACCGTCATGACGCCTGGCAACGGGCGATGGTCGCGGAAAACCGCCTGACCACCGATGATCTGATCTGGCCGGTCTTCATCCTCGATGGTGATGATCGTGAGGAAGCCATCGACGCCATGCCCGGCATAAGCCGCTATTCCATCGACCGTCTGGTCGATCAGGTCGGCGCTGCCGGTGAACTCGGCATCCCGGCGGTTGCCCTGTTCCCGGTCACACCACCGGATTTGCGCAGCGCCGATGGCCGTGAATCCTACAATCCCGACAGCCTCGCCTGCCGTGCGACGCGCGAGCTGAAGCGTCAGGTGCCCGATGTCGGCGTGATCTGCGATGTCGCCCTCGACCCGTTCACCACCCATGGTCATGACGGCATTCTCGATGAGAACGCGCGTATCCTGAATGACGAAACCATCGACATTCTGTGCAAACAGGCGCTGGCACAGGCCCACGCCGGGGTTGATGTTATCGCCCCGTCCGACATGATGGATGGCCGTATCGGTGCCATTCGTGATGCCCTCGACAATGATGGTCTGGAGCATGTGCGGATCATGTCCTATTCGGCAAAATATGCCTCATGCTTCTATGGTCCGTTCCGGGCGGCACTGCAATCCGACGGCTACCTGAAGGGCGACAAGAAAACCTATCAGATGGACCCGGCCAATACCGATGAAGCCATCCGCGAAACCGCCCTCGATATTGAGGAAGGCGCGGATATGGTCATGGTCAAGCCGGGCATGCCCTATCTCGACGTTATCCGCCGGATCAAGGACCGGTTCGCCATGCCGACCTTCGCCTATCAGGTCAGCGGCGAATACGCGATGATGAAGGCAGCGGTACAGAACGGCTGGCTCGACAATGATAAGGCCGTGCTGGAATCCCTGCTCTGCTTCAAACGCGCCGGTGCCGACGGCATCCTCACCTATGCCGCCGTCGAAGCCGCCAAGCTGCTGAAATCAGGCTAGGTCGGCGAGATTGTCGAGAAACAGCTCGGCCATCTGCAGGTGCCACGGGCCGGTTTTGCCGTGAAAGCCGCAATGACCGCCGCTACGGGCAATCAGCGGGGTCAGGTAACGCTGGTTCCGCGACCAGTCGAACAGGTGATACGGCTCTGACGGCACCCATGGGTCATTATCCGCCGTAATCGCCAGTGTCGGCACCCGGATATCATCCATATAGCGATTGGCCGAGTTGACCGTATAGTACTGCCGCGCCCCGTCCCAGCCATTGAGCGGCCCCGTGAATTTCTCATCGAAATCATAGGTATCCTTGGCGCTTATCGCCGCCGCCCGTGCCCAGTCCGGCAGCGGTCGCTCCGGATCGGCGCATTGGCGCTTCATCCGCTGCAGCAGCCAGCGGTGATAGAAGTGATTGCGCGGTTTCAGGAATTGGTACGAGGTAGCAAACAGGTCGATCGGCGCGCAGATGCTGACCACCGCTTTCAGCCATAACGGTGGCTCGTCACCATATTCCCCGGCCAGTTTCAGGCTTGCATTGCCACCAAGGGAAGAGCCGATCACGACGATCCCCTGCGCACTGAACTCTTCGGCCAGCCGGTTCAGGACACAGCGCAGATCATCACTGCGCCCGGCATGATAGAAGCCCTTGCACAGGCTGGCGGTTGGCCCGGCACCGCGCTGGTTGAGCCGCAGAACCGGATAGCCGCGCTCGATGAAATACCGGGCCGCCACAATGACGTCGGGACTGCCGTCGCAACCGGTCAGGCCATGGACCAGAAAGATCAATGGCTTGTCGCCCTGCCCCTCATGCAGTTGCCCGATCAGGATATCGCCACTGCCATCATCCATGGGAAAGCGAATGCTGCGCGCGGGCGCATCAATCAGCGGCGTGATGCGGCTTTCGCGGAAGGAATTGCGCAAGGTCTGGAGATCACCGCCCAGCCACGGGAATTCAGCCTGAAACGGGGTAAAGCCGAGCCGGTTACGTCTGCGTTCCAGAGTGTCGAACATGGGGATATGGGCAGTCGAGTTACGGGTCCAGCCAGTCGCAGACAAGCATCACCTGATCGCGCGCCATCAGCGCCGGGGCATGACCGCAACCGGCGATCTCGGCCACACGTGTCTTGGGACCGCGCCGGGCCATTTCCTGTGCAACAACGGCGGGCAGCAGGTCACTTTCGGCACCTCTGATCACCAGCGTTTTAGCCTTGATGGCATCCCAGACCGGCCAGAGGACAATATCCTCGATAATCGGCTCCACGAAGGCATCGGTAATATTCGGGTCATAGGCGAGCCGGTACTGCCCACCCTCCAGCCGCGCACCGTATTTAGCCAGATGCTGCCACTGTGCGTCGGTCAGCGGCCCGAAAGGCGCATGGACCTTGCGCAGATAGGCCTCGACCTCTTCCAGAGAGGCAAATACCGGCTTGCGGCCGACATATTCACCAATCCGGCTCAGCGCCGCCGCCGGGATGAGCGGGCCAACATCATTGATCACCAGCCGGTTGATGGCGCTGTTTGGCACCGAGGCGAGGCCCATGCCGATCAGGCCACCCATGGATGTGCCGACCCAGTCCAGTTGACTGATGCCAAGTGTCAGGATCAGCCCGGCCATATGCTGGGCATAGTTCGGATTGTTGTATTCCAGCGGATTGTGCAGCCAGCCGCTCTCCCCCCGCCCGGCAATATCGGGACAGATCACCCGGTGCCCGCGATCGGTCAGCGCCTTGGCCAGCACGTCGAAATCCCTCGCGTTGCGGGTCAGGCCGTGCACACAGAAAACAGTATTCAGTTCCTTGCTGCCACGAATATCCGGTAGCCACTCATGATAGACCTGCCGGAACGGTTCTGACGGGCTTGGCAGCGTCAGTTCATGTCGTTGATAAACCGCCATAGATTATTCGGCAGCCTGGATCGGCAGGGTCAGTGGGCCGGTATCGGCATTCTCCCAAACGCCTTCGCGTACCCGGACAACCTTGGTCTTGTGGAAGCCGTTGAATTCGGTCCGCAGCGCCATGGTATAGGCACCGGCCTGACCGATCTCGATCCAGTCCCCCTCGGCAATGTCTTCGGGCAGGTAGAATGGTCCCTCCATAACATCGCAGCTGTCACAGGTCGGGCCATAAAACCGGAACGGCGTCCAGCCGCGCACCGGATCGGCATCGAGGCGCAGGCAGCGCATGGCCGGGGTCAGCCCCTCAAACCGCAGGTCGGACAGCCCGCCATACATGCCATCATTGAGATAAAGCGAATTGCCCCGACGCATCTTCACCCGGACCACCAGCGAAGCACCGCTGGCGACCAGCCCCCGCCCCGGCTCGCACCAGAGTTCGGCTTCCTTCGACCAGTCATAGCTGTCAAAGGCCTGTTTGATCGCCTTGGCATAGTCGGCAAACGGCACCGGATCGAGGCCCATATAGGCGACAGGGAAACCACCACCCACATCAACGACCGCCGGTTTGACGCCACCGGCCTTTTTCAGCACCTCATCGGTCAATTCAAGCGCGCGGGCAAAGGCCAAAGGCTCCATACATTGCGAGCCCACATGGAAGGCAATACCGGTCTTGTGACCAAGCCGGTCAATCTCTCGCAGCAGTTCAGCGGCTTCATCAACCGTCGCACCGAACTTGCCGCCAAGGTCATAGACCGCCGCACCGCGCGCCGTGGCGAGCCGCACCATCAGCATGGTATCGGTGGCACCGCCGGTTTCCTGACGGATCTTGGTCAGCTCATCCATATGGTCGAGAACGAAGGTGCGCACACCATGGGTGTAATAGGCTTCATAGATCGCGCTGCGCGCCTTGACCGGATGCATGAAGAACGAGCCGACACCCCGCCCGAACAATTCCCGTACCTTGCGAATTTCACCGATCGAGGCGGTATCGAAATCCACAATGCCACCGGCATGGAGCGGTTCGAGGAATGATGCCTCATGGTTGCATTTGACGGCATACAGCACGCGACCGGGGAAATGGTTGCGGAAATTCTCCGCGGTTTCACGCAGGACGTGGGAGCGCAGGCAGATCACCGGATCATCGGGACGCAGGGTACGCACCATCTCATTGGCATCGGCAAAGGTTTGTGGTGGCACCACGGGGCGTGGCAGTGGTTGGATACCACTCATGATCAACTCCATCCCGTAAAAGAAATCCGGTTCATGCGCTATCATCAGCGCGCTTAACATGACTATATATGTGCTATGACAAAAGCGCCAAACCCGTGGCGCATTTAGCCCCAATCCAGCCCCATTTGATGTTTCACCGTTTCCTGACCTCTATCCTCTGGTTTATCGCCGCAATTCTGGTGCTTATCGTCATCGCCGTGCCCGGCATCTATGTCTGGCTGAGCCTTGAAAAGCCCAAAACCGACGGCGAAATCATGACCGGGGAAGTGCTTGAGGCACCGGTGCGAGTCGTGCGGGATGAGTATGGTATCCCGCATATTTTCGCCGAGAGCATGGATGACGCCTATGTGGCGCTCGGTTATGTCCATGCGCAGGACCGTTTGTTCCAGATGGAAATGCAGCGCCGTGCCGGTCAGGGGCGGCTGTCGGAACTGCTCGGCCGGTTGACCCTGCAGGTCGACCGCATGATGCGCACATTCGATTTCTACCGTAACGCCAAGGCCGATTACGAACAGGGCAGCACCGCGGCCAAACGGGCGGCCCAGCGCTATGCCGACGGGGTCAATCTCTATCTGACCACAAGCGATGATCCGCCACCAGTGGAGTTCCGCCTGCTCGGCCTGATGCAGGGCAGTATTCGTCCGCATGAACCCGAACCATGGCAACCGGCGGACAGCGTGGTTTGGGGCAAGCTGATGGGGCTGCAGCTCTCGGGCAATATGTATGACGAGATCATGCGCGCCTTGCTCGCCACCGAACTCAGCGCCGAGGAAATCGCCAATCTCACCCTGTTCGACCAGAGCAACGGTTCCATCACCCTGAGCGCCGTCGATTACCTGAAAAGCACCGCGATAGACTGGGCCGGGCTCGATGCCGCGATACCGCGCCTCGGGCCGAACCGCGCCTCCAATGTCTGGGCAATCGATGGCCGACATACCGCCAGTGGCAAGCCGATCCTCGCCAATGACCCGCATCTGGGTCTGGCAGCCCCGATCCTCTGGTATCTGGCCCGGATCGAGACGCCGGAACTGACCATCACCGGTGCTACCGCTCCCGGCGTGCCGTTCCACATTCTGGGGCACAACGATGAGGCCGCATGGGGCTTCACCACCACCGGCGGTGATGTCATGGACCTGTTCATCGAACAGGGAAATCCGGACGACCCGGACCGCTACCTGACCGAAACCGGTGATGAGGCGTTTGAGTACCGGGTTGAGGAAATCAGCATCGGCAAGCATGGCGACAGCGTGCCGTTTATCGTGCGCCAGACCCGGCACGGGCCGGTGATCAGCGATCTCGACGACCGGCTTGGCGCACTAACCGAGGACGGCAAATTTGTCAGCCTCCGCACCACGCTGACGGAACCGGACGATACCAGTTGGGAGGCGATCTATCACCTCAACCGGGCCCGCAACTGGGATGACTTCATCAAGGCCATGTCCGGGTTCAAGAGCGGGCAGCAGAATGCCGTCTTTGCCAATACTGCTGGCGATATCGGGCTGTTTGCCCCGGCCCGCATCCCGATCCGGGCAGTTGGCGATGGCACGGTGCCGCTCGATGGCCGAATGACAGCGCCGAACTGGAAGGGCTGGATACCGGTCGACAGTTTGCCACGGGTGCATAACCCGGATGACGGCATGATCGTGAACGCCAATAATCGCCTGACGCCGCCCGACTACCCCTATCACATCACCAATGACTGGGAGCCGGATTACCGCGCCCGCCGGATTGAGGAATGGCTGCACAACAATGCCATCGCCAAACCTGCAGATCACGCCGCCCTGATGACCGACACCCAATCCATGGCCGCCCGCGACATGCTGAAAATCCTGAACAGCATCGAGGGTGAAACCGCCATGCAGCGGCAAGTCCTGCAGCGGCTTAAATCATGGGATGGACGCATGGACCGGGATCGCCCGGAACCACTGATCTTCGCCACATGGCTGCGGGAAATGACGATTGTTCTGCTCTCCGACGAACTCGGGCGTCAGGCGGCCCTGCTGCCGAGCAGCGACCCGCGCCTGATCGAGCGGATCATCAGCAATGACCAGCACTGGTGCGACGACATCAATACCCAGCCGTTCAGCGAAAGCTGTGAACAGGCCGTGCTCAACGGGCTGAGCCGGGCGCTGGGTATTCTGATCGAGCGCTATGGCTATAACTGGCAGGCTTGGCGCTGGGGTACGGCGCACAAGGCACCGCTCGCCCATCAACTGCTTGGCCGCCTGCCGATGATCGGTGGGCTGTTTCGGCAGGATGTGGAGATGGATGGCGGTAATTATACCGTCCTGCGGGCTGCCGGGCGCGCTGGCGATGCCGGTGAATATCCGGTGACCCATGGGGCCGGTTACCGCGCTGTCTATGATCTGGCCAATCTCGATGACAGCCTGATGATGATTGCAACCGGACAGTCCGGGCGGCCGTTTTCATCGCGGTTCGACAGCTTTGTCGCACAATGGCAGGCTGGACAATTCATTCAAATACCGCGATTTACTGCAGATGCGGCAGATGATGTGAGCGGTGCCGCCATACTAACATTCAGCCCACAAGCCAGCAGCCAACAACAGGCAACCCAGTGATGGATACCCGAACCACCGACATGCTGCCCCCGACCCTTGCCGATATCGAGGCGGCGGCTGATCGCCTTGACGGCCATGTGCTAAAGACACCGACCATTGAGTTGCGAGGCCTCAGCGATCATCTGGGCTGCACCGTAATCGCCAAGCTGGAAAACCTCCAGCGCACCTCCTCGTTCAAAGAGCGCGGCGCTTTGAACAAACTCCAGCAACTCACTGATGAACAAGCAAAAGCAGGCGTCATTGCGATGTCTGCTGGCAACCATGCCCAGGGGGTCGCCTATCATGCCGCCAAGCTCGGCATCGCGGCCACCATTGTCATGCCGCAGGACACGCCCTTCACCAAGGTTACCCGCACCAAATCCTTCGGCGCAGAGGTGATCCTGCACGGCGAGACCCTGACCCAGGCCACGCAGTTTGCCCGTGAGAAGGCAGCCAGCGATGCCCTCACCTTCGTCCACCCGTTCGACGATCCCGATGTGATTGCCGGTCAAGGCACCATTGCGCTTGAGATGCTGGCAGCGCTCGACGAACCGCTTGATGCCATGATCGTCCCGATCGGCGGCGGCGGGTTGCTGTCCGGCATGGCGATCGCCACCCGTGCCCTGCAGCCGGGCATTGAGCTTGTCGGCGTGCAGAGCGCCGAGTTCCCGAGCATGAAACAAGTGCTGAACAACGAACCGGTGGTTACCGGCACCGGCTCTCTCGCCGAAGGGATTGCGGTCAAGGAACCGGGCCTCCTGACCCGCAAGATCATCGCACAGCATGTTGATAATATTGAAATAGTTCCAGACAGCCTGATCGAGCGTGCGATCTATGATCTTTCCCAGCGCGCCAAGCTGGTGGCCGAGGGCGCAGGCGCTGCCGGCCTCGCAGCATTGATGGCCAATCGCAAAAAATATGCCGGCAAGCGGGTCGGGCTGGTGATCTGTGGCGGCAATATCGATGACCGGCTGTATTCCAACCTGCTGCTGCGCGGCATGGTCAATGAACAGAAGATCATCCAGCTGCGAATTGCCCTGCCCGACCGCCCCGGCGCACTGGCGGCGATCTCGACCGTGATCGGCAATGCCGGTGGCAATATCGTCGAGGTCCAGCACCAGCGGTTGTTCAATGTCGTCTCGGTCAAATCCACCACTATCGACATTGTGATGGAGACCCGCGGGCCGCTTCACGCCAAACAGATCGTTGAAACCCTGCAAAAACAAGGCTTTCCGGTCGAACGACTGGCGGAGCCCAAGACCGAAGCCAATCCCTGATCGGCAATAACATGGTCATAATTATCTGCTACACTTGCACATGGTTGTGACCAATGGAACATCGGGCTGGCGACGCATATATTTGCACTGGCGTCAGGCGCATAATCGGGCAATAGTCCGTGTGGTATATAGTGCACTGCAAGACAGTTTATGTGCAGGATAATCAGCATGATAGTGCCTGCATCATTAACTCCAGTTAAACTTGAGAACAGATGAAATCATTGTCGATTGCATAAAGCAAACGCTTGGTTTCAAGACATTTTCGCGGCAAATGAGAAGGCAATCATGCTGGTAATTGTTGGATGGATCACGGTCGTAATCTGTACCCTTGGCGGCTATGTCGCACTGGGCGGACACCTTGGCGTTCTGTGGCAACCATTTGAGCTGGTTATTATTTTCGGCTCCGGCTGTGGTGCCTATATCGTCGCAAACAACAAGACGATCCTCAAGGCCACGGGCCGAGAGGTGAAAACCAATTTCAAGGGTGCGCGCTACAACAAGGATTCATATCTCGAGCTGCTGTCCATGCTCTATGCCGTTTTCCGTCAGGCCAAGACCAAGGGCTGGCTGTCACTGGAGCAGCATATCGAGAACCCGCATGAGAGCGAGCTGTTCCAGCAATTCCCTAATTTCTATAACGACCATCATGCCGTCACATTCCTCTGTGACTATCTGCGCATCATCTCCATGGGCTCGGACAATGCCTTCGAAATCGAAGCGCTGATGGATGAGGAACTGGAAACCCACCATGCGGAACTGCATCAGGTGTCCGGTGCTATGCAGACCATGGCCGATGGCCTGCCCGCGCTCGGTATCGTTGCTGCGGTTCTGGGCGTGATCAAAACCATGGGCTCAATCACCGAGCCGCCGGAAGTTCTCGGTAAACTGATCGGTGGTGCGCTGGTCGGTACCTTCCTCGGGGTTTGGCTGGCCTACGGCTTCATCGGTCCGCTGGCGAGCTCGCTGAAGATACGGCACGAGAATGAAGGCAAGTATTATCAGGCGATAAAGGTTGCGCTACTGGCCAACCTGCAGGGATATGCCCCTGCCCTGTCGGTTGAGTTTGCCCGCAAGACCCTGTTCTCGGATGTTCGTCCATCCTTCGCCGAGGTCGAGGAAGCCACTGCAGCGGTTGCCACCCCTGCCTAATCCACATCTGACGCAACAACGGGATACGCGGCGTGAGTAACGATATTGCTCCCATTATTGTAAAGAAGGTCAAGAAAGGTGGTCACGACCACCATGGCGGCGCCTGGAAGGTTGCCTATGCCGACTTCGTGACCGCAATGATGGCGTTCTTCCTGTTGCTCTGGCTGCTCAACGTCACCACCGCCGAACAGAAACAGGCGATTGCCTTCTATTTCGACCCGTTCAGCGTCTCCAATTCTAACAGCGGCAGCGGCGGTATTCTGGGCGGCCAGTCCATGCTCGCCCCCGGTGCCTCCATTTCCACAACCACCGCGCCGGGCACGGAAACAGCCATTCCAACGGCCAATACCTCGGGCGATGATCGCGGTAATGACGCCTCTTCAAGCCGGGATGTGGTGCGCGATGGCGGCTTCTCCGATCTCGACGGCGGTGAAATGCTGAGCGTCGAGGAAATCCGCGAATACAACGATGTTGCCCAGCAACTCTTCGCCGCTCTGGCTGCGCAGGACATGCTCGATGAGGCCAAGGAAAACCTGATTGTCGAGCAGACCACCGAGGGCCTGCGCATTCAGATCGTCGACAGTGAACGCCGCGCCATGTTCGAGCCGGGCGGTATCGAGCCACTGCCTTTCGTCCGTGAGATACTGACCAATATCGTCGCTGCCATCGCCGACCTCGACAACAAGGTCGATATCAGCGGTCATACCGATGCCTCGGCACTGACCTCGCTGCGCGGTGTGCCCTATGACAACTGGGATCTGTCCGCTGACCGGGCCAATGCCGCCCGCCGAGTGATGCAGGAAGCCGGGCTTGATACCGAGCGCCTGTCCCGTGTGGTTGGCAAGGCATCAAGCGATCCGCTGCTGCCGGACATGCCCCTGGCCCCGGCCAATCGCCGAATCAGCATGGTTCTGCTGCGTGATCAGGACAAACGCCCGCAGCCCGGCGTTGCCTCGGCCAGCAATCCACAGGCAAATGATCCGAATTATCGCCGGATCGTCCCGGTACCGGAAGCGATCACCCCGCTACCCTCAACCGGTGTGGTTGACCCGAACAGCAGCCGCCAGCTTGAAGATCTGGTTGCTCCCTGACAGCCACCTGATGCCGTTCATGGATATTGATTGCGGATATTCAGGAGCATCGACAAAGCGGATTTGCTGTCATACCATTTTTGTCATGACTGATTATGGGAACAGCACCCGACCCGATACCGCTCATCCGTCCTGTACCGATGGGGCCTGCCCATGTCGCTGATTGATCGCCCGCAACAACCGCTGCTGCAATTTTTCCGCTCCGGCGCCCTGCCCTGCCCGTATATTGAAGGGCAGATTGAGCGCAAGCTGTTTGCCCGATTGAGTGCCACCAACGCCGTGGCCATCAACGCCTCACTGACCCAGGCCGGATTCCGGCGCTCCCACGACATTATCTATCGGCCGGTCTGTCCGTCATGCAGCGCCTGTATTCCAGTCCGGATACCGACCCGCGACTACAAGCCGACCCGCTCCATGCGCCGTATTCTCAACCGTAACGAGGATCTGACCTGGACGTTGGTGCCGGCAACGGCAACGGTCGAGCAATATGAGTTGTTCACCGCCTATCAGAATGCCCGCCATACCGACAGCGACATGGCCCGGATGGGCCTCAGCGACTATGTCGCGATGATCGATGAGGGCCGCGCCAATACCGAACTGCTTGAGGCCCGCACCAAATGCGGCAGGCTGATCGGTGCCATGCTGGTAGATCGCCTGCCCGACGGCTTCTCGGCGGTCTACAGCTTCTTTGACCCGGATGATGATACCCGCAGCCTCGGCAATTACCTGATCCTGTGCCTGATTGATCTGGCGCAGAATGACAATCTCGACTTCATCTATCTTGGCTACTGGATCGAGAATTCGAGTAAGATGGCCTACAAAACCCGGTTCCGGCCACTGGAAGCACTCGGCCCCAATGGCTGGCACGAACTAGGCGATGATGACGGCAATCAGCAGATAGAGGGCAGTAACAAAGCTGACGATAGCGGTCAGCATGACACCACTCATACGGACTAGCAGAAACTTGCGATTGCCCTTGGCATGAGAGCCGCCGAGGGATGAAAACGCAATGATATGAAGCGCCCGGGCAATCAGAAACAGGCAGGCTAGTACCGCAACCGGGATCGTCGAGCCGACGACCAACTCAAGCAGCGCCAGCGTTATCACATAAATCGGACCGTTTTCGGCAAGGTTGCCGTGGCGGCGTACGATCCGTTCCATATCAATGTCATTGTCACCGATCCCGACCCCGATACGCTTGCGGCGGCGCTGTATGCCGATGCCAAGCATCAGAAGCTGTTGCACAATCAAAAGAATGGATGCGGTAACCGCAGCAATAATCGGCATGTTTTCCGGCCTTGTTGTTATGAAACCCGTGAATTTACCGGCAAGGCTTACGCGCTCACCGGTTTATTTGGCAAGAGATGTGAACAAGATAACGGTTTCCATTGATCCAGAAACAATCCCGTCTATACTCTGACCCGTCTTAAAAACGCTGCCAAACCAATATGTTGCGCTGCAACAGGCAGTAAAATGACCATGTGTTCATCATGGTCGACTTCAAGGGAGAGTTAACGATGGAACGTCGTAAGTTTATCAAGGGAGCCGGTGTGGCCGGCGTCGCTGCAGGCGCAGTCGCCGCATCCAGCTTCCCGAAACCCGCTATCTCGCAAGGCCGCAAAGAATGGAGCATGGTCACCACCTGGCCAAAGAACTTCCCTGGCCTCGGCACCGGTGCGGAAATCGTTGCTGACTACATTACCCGTATGTCCGGTGGTCGTCTGAGCGTCAAAGTCTATGGCGCTGGTGAGATCGTTCCGGCCTTTGAATCCATCGACGCGGTCGGCTCCGGCACCGTCGAAATGGGCCACGGCGCCCCTTACTACTGGAAAGGCAAGGTTCCGGCTTCCCAGTACCTCGCTGCTATGCCATTCGGTATGACCGCGCAGGAACAGAACGCCTGGTATCAATATGGCGGTGGTCAGGAAATCGCCGATGAAATCTATGCGGAAATGAACTGCAAGTTCTTCCCGTCAGGCAACACCGGCGTCCAGATGGGCGGCTGGTTCAACAAGGAAATCAACGGCGTCGACGACTTCAAGGGTCTGAAAATGCGCATGCCCGGCCTCGGCGGCGAGGTTATCAAGGCAGCCGGTGCGACCGTTGTAAACCTGCCGGGCGGTGAACTGCTTGCGGCCATGCAGACCGGTGCCATCGACGCGATGGAATGGGTCGGCCCGTATAACGACCTTGCCTTCGGCATCTACAAGGTTGCCAAGTACTACTACTATCCCGGCTGGCATGAGCCCGCCACCACGCTGGAAAACTTCATCAACCTCGATGCGTGGAACAGCCTTGATGATGAATTGAAAACAATCGTTCAAGCAGCCAATACAGTCGCCAACCAGCTCGTGCTGAGCGAATTTATGGCCCGCAACAACGACAGCCTGCAAAAGCTGGTCAATGAGCACAATGTTGATGTCCGTCCATATCCTGACGATCTGCTGCAGGAACTGGGCCGCATCTCCGGTGAGCTGATGACCGAGTTCATGAGCCAGGATCCGCTGTCCAAGAAGGTCGGCACCAGCATCGTGAACTTCCGTAAAGGTGCCCTCGAGTGGACCAAGCTGTCCGAGCAGACCTTTACCGCTGCACGGTCACTGCCATTCAAATACGTTCAGCTCTAAGAGCGACAGCACAAGAACAGCAAAGGGCGGTCATCTTGGCCGCCCTTTTGCTTTGGATCGATATGATGAAGCTCAAAACAGCACTATCGAAACTGGCAGGTGCAATGGCAGCAATGGTCGCCGTGCTGCTGTGGAGTATGAAACCCGTTTATGTCCAGCAGCTGAAACCGGTACTCAGTTCCGAGCAGATATTCTTTCTGGCTGGCATGATCGCAGCAGCCACAAGCATCATCATATGGCTTTGTCGTCTCAGGCAGACTGCAACCATCCTCAGATCGGACAAGCGCTGGGCGATCATCCGCCTTACATCCCTCAGCGGCCTCTGCATTGGGGTATGGTACTGGGCGTTTTACAAGGCGCTCAGCGGTGATGTACCGGCACAGGCAACGATCATCGCCTTCACATGGCCTCTGCTCGGCATTCTTGCGATACGCCGCTTTGCCCCGGCACTGCACCGGCCACTTCATATATGGGAATATCCACTCCTCGGACTGGCCTTTATCGGTGCGGCGATAACCGCCAGCGGCAATAGCGGGCAATATCACTTGATGCTCTATGCCGCCCTCGCCGCTGTCGGCGCAGGTCTCTACCTGCCATTTGCCTTACGGGCCATTGCACTCGTGGAGCCGATTACCCGGAGCCGGGTCAGCGCCAGTTTTCATGTTATCTCGCTGCTCAATCTGGTGGCACTGACCGTTGGTGCCTGCCTGTTGGCATTGGGTGGGCACCAATTACTGCCTCTTGCCAATCTTGCGACCGATCACTGGCTGATACTGGCGTTGATCGGTATCGCGACTTACCTGCTGTCAGAGATTCTCTGGTGTTGGGGGCTGTCGATTGCCAGCAGCACATCCGTTGCCGCAGTTGCCTTCTTCTCACCGGTTCTGTCGGTTATCTGGCTGCGCACATTCTTCGCCGCCGACGTGCCGGGAACAGCATGGCTCGGGCTTGCACTCGTACTGGTTGCCAATCTGGCACTGCATTTCGATGTCATGACCAGCCTGCTGCGCAGGTTGCGACCATTAAAGGGGCAGCCGGAACAGGGTTGATTGCCGGACGCCACCACTGGCCAGTGGGCGCTCGCCCATGCCAGATTGGGTAAAGCCGAGGCGCTCCAGCAGTTTGATCGACCCCGCATTTTCCGGTGCCGTTGTGGCAGTCAGCGCCGTGAGCCCGGGCACCAGTACTCTGGCATCGGCGATCAGGCGCTGCGCCACTTCCGAGGCATAGCCCCTGCCCCAGTACTCAGCGCCGAGCCAATAACCGAAATCGGCCTCCTCACCATCGGGCCATTTGGGATGCAGGCCGATATTGCCGATCAGCAGATCGGTGTCGGGCTGATAGATACCGAGCCGGTACTCCTGACCCGACGCGGCAGCATCAATCGCGCCGTCGATCCATGCCGTGATTTCGTCCGCCGTCGCCGGTTGCGAGAAAATCGCGAGATTGGCCGTCACCACCGGATCGGCGAGCAGTTCCAGCATCCGCTCCCGATCCGCCGGACGGAGCGCACGCAGGACCAGTCGTTCGGTACGGATCAGCATGGGGTAACACCGGATCAGGTGGTTACAGCAGGACGCTCGGCAGCCATGTGGCCAGTTCCGGGAACATGGCGAGAATAGCCAGCATCAGGAGCTGGATCAGAACAAACGGAATAACCCCTTTGTAAATCTCCATCGTCGCAATTTCCGGTGGCGCAACACCACGGAGATAGAACAGCGCAAAACCGAATGGTGGCGTCAGGAACGATGTCTGCAGGTTGATGGCGATCATGATACCGAACCATATCGGATCAAAGCCGGGCATCTGCAGCAGCACCGGCCCAACGATCGGCACAACCACGAACACGATCTCGATAAAGTCGAGGAAGAAGCCCATGACGAACATGATCAGCATGACGATCAGCATGGCACCGAACGGTCCGCCGGGCATGTTGTGCAATGCCTGCTCCACCAGTTCCTCACCATTCAATCCACGGAACACGAGGCTGAACAGCGATGCGCCAACCAGAATGATAAAGACCATGGTGGTGATCTGCAGCGTAGACCGCATCACATGCTGCAGGGTCTTCATATCCAGTTGCTTATAGCAGAAGGCAAGCACCATCGAGCCTACGGCACCGACACCAGCCGCCTCGGTCGGGGTTGCGATACCGGCCAGAATGGAGCCAAGCACGGCAAAGATCAGCATGGCCGGTGGCATCAGAACCTTGAACACCCGGTATTTCAGGCTGGCCTTGTCCTCGGGCGAGATAACCAGTGCCGGGGTTGCCTTGGGATTGATGATGGCCTGAATCACGATCCAGAGCATATACATCACCACCAGCATCATACCGGGGATGAAGGCTCCGACGAACAGGTCGACAACACTGATCGGCTCCGGTGCCCAGTTGCCGACGGCACGTTGCGCCTCGGTCCATGCACCCTGCAGAATGTCGCCGAGCAGAACCAGAACGATGGATGGCGGAATGATCTGGCCGAGCGTACCGGACGCACAGATCGTGCCGGTAGCCACCTTGGGATCATAACCGGCCTTCATCATGGCAGGCAGGCTGAGCAGGCCCATGGTAACAACGGTTGCTCCAACGATACCGGTCGAGGCCGCGAGCAGCATACCGACGAAGATCACCGACAGGCCGAGACCGCCACGGATTTCACCGAACAGCTGGCCCATGGTCTCGAGCAGATTTTCGGCGATACGGGACCGTTCCAGCATCACGCCCATGAAGATGAACAGCGGCACGGCCACCAGCACCTCATTGGTCATCACACCGATATAGCGCGATGGCAGGGCGGCAAAGATATCGAGCCGGAACACAACCCCGCTGACCTCAACACCGAAAATGCTGAGAATGTCAGGCAGGAAATGACCGAGAAAGGCAAAGGCCAGCGCGGTACCGGCCAGCGTGAAGGCAACCGGGAAGCCCGCCATCAGCGTGACACAGGCCACGGCAAACATGGTGACGGCAAGGATTTCGCCAAGGAATGTATGATCCATCTCTAGACGCCCTCAACCTGCGGCTCGACCGGTGGGAGAAACTCTGGATGTTTGCACAGCACCAGAATGGAGCGCAGTATCAGCGACAGGCCTTGCAGCAGGGTCAGGCCGACAAATACCAGCAGCATCGATTTCAAGATGTAGAGGCCAGGCATCCCCCCTGCCTCGCGGGAACCTTCATAGATGGCCCAGCTCTTCATGACATAGGGATAAGCGTAATAGCCGATGATGCACAGCACCGGCACCAGCAGGAACAGACAGCCGAACAGGTTCACCAGCGCCTGATATTTCGGCGAGGCCCCGCGATAAAAAATATCCACCCGCACATGCCCGTCATGGAGCAACGTATAACCGGCACCGGCCATAAAGGTGATGCCGTGCATCCAGACATAGCTTTCCTGCAGCTTGACGTAGTTCTCGCGCAGCCAGACCAGCGGCATGGCCAGCAGTTCCGGCATCCAGTCCACCGTCGACAACGGCAGAATGGCGTAGCGGAGCAGCACCACAAAACAGGTCATCAGCACCATGGCCAGCAGGAGCCAGGCAACGCCGCGACCGACTATTTCGTTCAGCCCGTCAATGAACCGAACAATATGCGCGAGAACAGCAGTCATCGGAGATATCAGTCAGCCAGTTTCGAGCGACGATCAGCGCCGGTGAACTGCCAGACGCCATAGACGGTTGCAATGGCCAGACCGGTTTTCAGCAGAGTAGCAAAACCGAACTGGGTGACGTTCAGCATCAGTGCTTCCTCATAGCCCATAATCGTGCCGAGCCAGGCAACACCGGGGATGAAGACCGCAAGATGGGCGGCGATCATGCCGAACAGCACAGCGACAAACCGCAGGCTGCCACGCACCTGACAGGCATAACCGGCGATCAGGGCGGAGAGCACGAAACCGACGAGATAACCACCGGTTGGTCCCATCATATAGGCAACGCCGAGACCACGCTCAGGCGTACCGGAAAAGACCGGCAGCCCCATGGCACCTTCGGCGAGATAGAGGAGGACAGCAGCTGTACCGACGCGCCAGCCAGCCAGACCGGCAAGCGCCAGAATGGCATAGGTCTGCATGGTCATCGGCACTGGCCAGAACGGGACATGCACTTTGGCGGAAACCCAGAGCAGCTGGGCGCCGATAACGGTCACCAGAACCGCCCGGAGCATCGCCAACTGGCGGCTGTCACCGACGGGAAAGATGCGTTCAATCAGGGAAGAAGCAGTAACGGGGGCTTTAACTGCAGCAGTCATGGGGTTTTTCCTCAATAAACAGATGTTTAGAGCATTATTTGCTTATTCGTTGGCCATTGGCTTACCCGGCACGGCGGGGGGATGCAAGTTTCATGGCCGGATGCGTCATCATGTAAAGCGGTTGGAGCGTGGGAAGCCGTTCGGCACCATACGTCCCGCCTGCCCGCGTTTGCCGAGCCATGCGAGATAGTCTGGCTCGGTACGAACACCATCACCACGGCGCCACTGGAGGCCTTCTTCAGCCTTCATGGTGACGATATCCGACAGATCACCATCCTTGTAGCGCTGCAGGATCACACCGCGACCACGGGCCAGTTCAGGCAGTTCATCCAGTGGGAAAATCAGCAGCTTGCGATTGGTACCAACTACGGCAACATGATCCGCGCCCTCGGCAATCGGCAGGCAAATCTTGGCCTCAATGTCGCCGGAGACATTCATGATCTGCTTGCCGTTCTTGGTCTGGGCAATCACATCCTTCTCGGCGATCCGGAAGCCACGGCCATCGCTGGCACCGAGGATCAGATCACGTTTCGGATCATGGGGCATCATCGATACAATATCGGCGTCATTCGGCAGGTCGATCATCAGACGCACCGGCTCACCATAGCCACGACCCGGCGGCAGCTTGTCGACACCGAGCGTATAGAACCGCCCATTGGTGCCGAAAACCACGAGCCGATCCGTCGTCTCCGCATGGAGGGCAAAGCGCGCACGGTCCCCCTCCTTGAAACGCAAATCATCGGCATTGTTGATGTGGCCCTTGACCGCGCGGATCCAGCCCTTGGCGGAGCAAACCACCGTCACCGGCTCACGCTCGACCATGGCCTCAACCGGCACGTCATCAAAGGCCGGGGCTTCACCGATCACCGTGCGACGGGCACCCAGTTTGGTATCCTGCCCGAATTCCTTTTGCAGCTCTGTAATCTGGTAGCCGATTGCCTTCCAGCGGCGCGCGGGTTTCTCAAGAAGATCGGTAAGATCAGCCTGTTCGGCGCTCAGCGCATCATGCTCCTTGCGGATTTCAAGCTCTTCCAGCTTGCGCAAGGCACGCAGGCGCATATTGAGGATCGCCTCGGCCTGCACATCGGTCAGGTCAAAGGTGGCAATCAGGCTTGCCTTGGCATCATCCTCTTCCCGGATGATACGGATCACCTCATCAAGATTGAGATAGGCAATCAGATAACCGCCGAGCACTTCCAGACGATGCGCGATCTTGTCGAGGCGATGGCGGGTCCGGCGGATCAGCACCTCATGGCGGTGATCGAGGAATGACAGCAGCACCTCGCGGATATTCATCACCCGCGGCACCCGACCGTCCTCAAGCACGTTCATGTTGAGTGAAAACCGGTTTTCCAGATCGGTATTGCGGAACAGGCTCTCCATGAGCATTTCCGCCTCGACATTGCGCGAGCGCGGTACCAGTACGACCCGGACATCCTCGGTGGATTCATCACGGACGTCATCGAGCAGCGGCAGCTTCCGCTCATTGAGCAGATCGGCAATTTTCTCGATCAGCTTGGACTTCTGCACCTGATACGGGATCTCGGTCACGACAATCTGGTACTGACCGTTGCCGAGGTTTTCCTTCTCCCATTTCGCGCGCAGACGGAAACCACCCCGCCCGGTCTCATAGGCGATGCGGATATTCGCCGGGTCCTCGACCAGCGTGCCACCGGTCGGGAAGTCCGGGCCGGGGATCATGGCCTGCAGGGCATCAAAACCGATATTGCGGTCCTTGATCAGGGCGAGCAGCGCCGAGCACAGCTCCGCCACATTGAATGGCGGGATATTGGTCGCCATGCCAACCGCAATGCCCGAGGCACCATTGGCCAGCAGGTTCGGGAAGGCACCGGGCAGAACGATCGGTTCCTTGCCCTCACCATCATAGGTTTCGCGGAAGTCGACGGCATCCTCGTCGATGCCCTCGAGCATCAGCTCGGCCACCCGGGTCAGCCGCGCCTCGGTGTATCGCATGGCAGCGGCATTATCGCCGTCGATATTACCGAAGTTGCCCTGACCATCGACCATCGGATAACGCTGGGCGAAATCCTGTGCCAGACGCACCATGGCATCATAAACCGCGGTATCACCATGGGGGTGATATTTACCGATCACATCACCGACCACGCGGGCCGACTTCTTGGGCGAGGTATTGGGACCAAGGTTGAGCTGGCTCATCGCAAACAGCAGACGCCGGTGCACCGGCTTCATGCCGTCGCGCACATCGGGCAGCGAGCGTGAGGTAATGGTCGATAGCGCGTAGGCGAGATACTTCTCGCTCAACAGATCGCCAAAGGCGCGCTCAATGACTGTTTCCATATTCAAACGGTTTTCATCTACGGACAGATAGGGCCGGGATCACCCGTCAGGCAGGTCCTCGGCGTCGTCCACCGTAGCCGAAACCCCGGCATATCTGGAATAGCTTTCCGCAAATCTGAGCCGTGCTGCGGGCAAAGGCTTGTTGGTAACATCGAAGACATGACGTTGCAGGAAGTGCCCGGTAAGGCGCAATCCTGCCACGATTTCAGGGGGTTCGCCGGTTCCCTTGCCGATCAGGAACCCCGGCAGCGGCAAAAGCCGTTCCTTATACGGTCCGGCCCCTTCCTCGGACACCGCACAACCGGATTTGGGGCTGACATAGGTCAGATTCGTTTTTGCCCCGGTCGCCGCGCAACGGGTCAGATCAAGCCCGAAGCCGAGACTCTCAAGCAATTTCACTTCCCACATTACCAGCACAGCGGCCCAGAACTCACCTCCGAAGGCTTCGAGCAGTGCCTCGGTCGCGTAATAAACATCGGCATGGGCCTCACGCTCCGGCAGGGCGGCATCGGCCAGCGTGCAGACCGCCTGCAAGCCGCTGAGGCGCAGCGGTTCATCTAGCAGATCAGAGGCAAAGTGCCGGTCAGCCTCAAGCGCCCAGGTGCCGAGATGATCAGCAAGCCGCGCACGCCATTGCGCCTGTACCCGCGTGCCCGGTTCGGCAACGCCGCGCTGACGGTTTGATTGTGCGCCACGGAGCAGACCGGCATGACGCCCCTGCTCCTCGCACAGGATGTTTACGACCGCACTGCCCTCACCGTAAGGGCGGGCAGAGAGCACGATGCCACGATCAACCCAATCCATGCGCCATCACCTACTCAATCACCGCCTGCAGCTTGGCCGAAACCAGCTGTCGACCGGCAGGCGCTATCGCCAGACAGAATGCCAGTGCGAAGATGGCAGCGACCAGCCAGAGCATCGCGGAATGCTGGAACCATTGCATGGCTATGCCGGCGAGCCAGGGCCCAACGAGACCACCCAACGTATAACACATCACCATGAGCGCATGGGCGGTTGGCAGGAACTGGCGGGCAATGCCATGCCCGACCAATGTGATGGCAAGGGTATAGACGCTCATCGCCATACCGCCGAACAGGAAGCAAAGCACGATGGCCAGCCAGAGCATCTGGCCCGCCAGTGGCAGCGCCAGCGCCGTTATCGCCCCCGCCGCAAGCAGGCAGGTCATCACCAGTCGCGGCTGATAGCGGTCGGACAGCCAGCCGAAAACATATTGCAGCACGATGCCACCGGCTGCGAAGGCAGTAATCAGATGGGCAGCATAGCCCTCACCATAACCGCGTCCTAGGGCATAGACCGGCATCATGGAATAGATGATGGTCTCGGCCAGCCCACCGGCGATGGCGTAGATGACCAGCACCGGCATCAGGGCGATCATGCCGAGCGTACCGCGCAGGGTACTGCGGTCGGTATCCGGCTCGACCTTCGGCGCACCTTTTCTTAGGGCAAAGACCCAGATAGCAGAGGCGAGATAGACCAGTGCCGCCGCGTAGAACGGCCCATCACCATCGGCACCGACCATCAGCATGATCTGGGGGCCGAGCGCCATGCCGATACCCCAGATACCGGCATAGGTCGCCATATAGCGACCGCGCTTGCCGTTCGGGATCACGGCATTCAGCCAGACCTCGCCCATCACCCAGGGGATGGTATTGAACAGGCCGAAGGCAAAGCTCAGTACAAACCATGCGATGATATGCTCGGTCTGGGTCAGCAGGAGATAGGTGATGGCCTCACCGAGCAGCGAGACCACAATGATGGTCACCATGCCGAACCGGGCATGGAGTGCCGGCACCTTGCCTGCCGCAAGCAGGATCGACAGCGATGCCATGGCCGCCACACCGCCGATTACCGCCGGGCTGTACCCGGCCAGATCGAGGCGGATGGACATGGTCGGCAGCACCAGCCCGAAGGCAAGCCCCATGGCAAACATCGAGCCGTAAATGGCTATCAGACTGCGGGTCTGCGTCAGGTTCATTGTCTGAATATCCCATGGCGGACAGCCCGCCCATGAACAGGCCGGTCACAGCCCCTAAACGTTGAACGGCAATCCGATGGCGTTGTAATGATCCGGGTCATCGGCCCAGTTCTCCTGCACCTTCACATGCAGGAACAGATGCACCTTGCGATCAAGAAGGGCTTCGATCTCCTTGCGGGACGCCTCACCCACCGCCTTGATCATCGAGGCACCCTTGCCGATCACCATGCGCTTGTGGTTCTCGCGCTGGACATAGATCACCTGCTGGATACGGGCGGAGCCATCGGGCTTTTCTTCCCAACTCTCGGTCTCGACCGCGATGCCGTATGGCAGTTCCTGATGCAATTTGAGGAAAAGCGCCTCGCGGGTCATTTCCGCTGCCAGAATGCGCGATGCCTGATCGGTCAGGGTGTCTTCCGGGAAGTGCCATGGCCCTACCGGCATGGACTGCGCCAGAAGCTGTCGCAGATCCTCAAGCCCGTCGCCCTTGGGCGCGGAAATCATATAGGTCTGGTCAATCGGGGCCAGTTCGTTGAGCGCAGCCGATAACGGCAACAGCGCATCGGGTTTGATCAAGTCGGTCTTGGTCAGCACCAGCGTCACCCGGCGGTTCTGTTCACTCAAGGCTTCGGCAATCCGGCGCACCTCTTCAACAAGGCCGCGCTTGGCATCCACCAGCCACAGGGTCAGATCGGCATCGGACGACCCCTGCCAGGCGGTTGCCACCATGGCCCGGTCGAGCCGCCGCTTGGGTGCAAAGATACCCGGCGTGTCGATATAAACAATCTGGCTCTCGCCCTCGATCGCGACCCCCAGCATACGGGTACGTGTGGTCTGTACCTTCGGTGTGACGATGGCGATCTTGGTGCCAACCAGCGCATTGAGCAGCGTCGATTTCCCGGCATTTGGCGCACCGATCAGGGCAACAAAACCGCAGCGGGTTTCGGCAGTGGCATCACTCATGACTTTGTCTTTCCAGTTGCAGAAACCTGATCGAGCATCAGCCGGGCAGCGGCCTGCTCTGCCTTCTGTTTAGATGTTCCCACGGCACTAACCATATCGAAACCCTGTAGCGACAACCCGATGGTAAATGTCGGCGCGTGATCCGGTCCGGCGCGGTCCAGCACCTTGTATTGCGGCAGTGGAATACCCTGCTGCTGTGCCCATTCCTGAACGCTGGTCTTGGCATCCTGTGGCGGTTTTTCCGCTGCAGTCATGATGCCGGTCCATTCGCGCCTGATAAAGGCACGGGCAGCCTCAATCCCGCCATCGCGGTACAGAGCGGCGATCACCGCCTCACAGGCATCGGCGAGGATGGATTTGTTCTCGACCACATCGGTTTTGATCGCAGCATCGCCGGGGGCGGCCTGTATCAGATGACCCAGGCGGATGCGTTTGGCGACCTCGGCAAGGGTCTGGCTGCGCACCATGACCGAATGGCGCTTGGCGATGTCGCCCTCGCGCTCGTCCGGGAAGGCCTCAAGCAGCATTTCGGCCACCACCAGCCCCAGCACCCGGTCACCGAGGAACTCCAGCCGTTCATAGGCCTCGGCAGCCGTTACCGCGCCGGTGCCGATAACACTCGGATGGGTCAGTGCTGCGATGATCTGGGTCTTGTCGGAGAAGGTGTGACCAAGCGCCTGTTCAAGCGGCGCCAGATCGACCGCCGTTAAAGCGCCATCACTGGTCATTTGTCCGGTACCGTGTCAACTGACAGGAAGGTACGATCAAGTCGCATAACCTCGCCCCAGCGCCAGAACTGCCACCATGGCTCACCGGGCTTGACCGAATAGAAAATCCGCTCGGCTCGACCGACGATATTCTCAGCCGGCACATAGCCGACCTTGAGGATCACGCGACTGTCCTGCGACCCGTCACGGTTATCGCCCATCATGAAGTACTTGCCCTCAGGCACCTTGAAGATGCGGGTATCGTCGAGCGGCTGATTGTCGTTTTCCTCGAAAATCTCATGCACGACACCATTGGGCAGCGTCTCGTGATAGAGCTTGCGCGGCAGGCGGATACCGCTGTTGAACTCCAGCACATCGGCCTTGAAATCACGCTCGACCAGCTTGTCATTGATATAAAGGCGGCCATCGACCACCTGCACCTGATCGCCCGGCAGGCCGATCACCCGCTTGATATAATCGGTCGAGGTGTCGGTCGGCAGCTTGAAAACGACGATATCGCCGCGCTCCGGTCCGGTCCCCCCGATACGGCCATCAAACGGCAGCTTGATGAACGGAATTGAGTACGGGCCATAGCCATAGGCGAATTTCGAGACAAACAGGGTGTCACCGATCTGCAGGGTCGGTTCCATGGAGCCGGACGGAATGCTGAACGGCTCATAGGCAAAGCTGCGGATCAGGAAGGCAATGAAAAAAGCGCTGACAAAAATCTTCAGCACTTCGGTAAAGCCGCCATCGGCCTTGGGTTTTGTCTGTTGGACTTCCACTGTCTCGCTACCGGTCTTCAAAAAATGATCTGCCAAAATCCTGTCCCCGCCAAAAGACCGAGAAATATGCCGGGGCAAGCCCGCAAGAATGTTCAAGAACCAGACAGGGCCTGCTCACCCCTGCGCTGGACAAGGGTTAGGACCTTACCACCGCAATGTCCAGAACCCAATCGCCCGTAACATGGCAGAAATGCCCGCCAAATGCCCCTATTCCGGCAGCTTAGCGGATATTGGCACCGCCTCGATAATCACAAATGCCTGAGCATATGGCGGCTCATCGGTAATGGTCAGATGCACCATTGGCTCATAACCGTCGGGAATCAGGCTGGCCAGCCGTTCCCCGGCACCGTTGGTCATCGCCATGGTCGGTTTGCCCGATGGCAGGTTGACCACCCCCAGATCCTTCATGAACACCCCGGCTCTAAAGCCGGTGCCCAGTGCCTTGGAGCACGCTTCCTTGGCGGCAAAGCGTTTGGCGTAGGATGGGATGCGCTGGGCCTTGCGTTCCGAACGCGCGATCTCGACCGGTGTAAAGACGCGGTTGATGAACCGCTCGCCGAACCGTTCGAGAGTTTTCTCAATCCGGCGAATGTCGATCAGATCACTGCCAATACCGATAATCATGCCAGCCTACTCATGGGTTGCGATTACTCATGGGTTACAACATCTGCACGGGCAGCATTCATCAGGTGCCGCATCCGCGATACCGCAGTTTCCAGCCCGACAAACACGGCCTCGCCAATCAGGAAGTGCCCGATATTCAGTTCCACGACCTCGTGGATGACCGCCACCGCCTCGACATTGCCATAGGTCAGACCGTGCCCGGCGTGGCATTCCATACCGGTACCGCGGGTGGCTCTGGCCGCCTGATACAGGCGATCCAGTTCCTCGGCCATACGGGTCGGATCATCATGGGCGTTGTCATAGGCCTCGGCATAAGCGCCGGTATGCAACTCCACCGCACCGGCCCCGATGCGATGAGCAGCAGCGACCTGTGCCGGATCGGGGTCAATAAACAATGACACCCTGATCCCGGCATCAGCCAGCGGCTTCACGAATTTGGTCAGCGCGGCTTCAGCACCAAGCGCGTTCAACCCGCCTTCGGTCGTCAGTTCTTCCCGTTTTTCCGGCACGATACAGACAGCGGTCGGCAAGCTATCGAGGGCGATACGCTGCATTTCATCGGTCGCAGCCATCTCCAAATTTATCGGCAAATCAATGGCTTGCACCAACTCGCTGACATCGCCATCCCGGATATGGCGACGGTCCTCGCGCAGATGGATGGTCAGACCATCAGCTCCAGCCGCCTGTACTACCTGAGCGGCACGCAGGGGTGACGGGTGCAGACCACCACGGGCATTACGCAGGGTCGCCACATGATCGATATTCACACCGAGGCGTAAACTACTGGACATAAAGGAAACTTTCGACTGGCAGAATGTATCAGGGAGATAGGACGGGATTTGACTTTGTCTATTCTGCCGGTTTGATCGAGCCCTTGGCAATCTCCGCCTGCAGCTTGGCCTCATCCCGTTGCTTGCGATAGGTAGCAACCCCGACCCTGACGATGCAGAAAGCAATCACCGCCGCAATCGGTCCGGTTATCATGCTGCCGAGCAACCATGGGAAGGTGATCTCGCCGATCTGGTTGAGCACGGTGCTGATCGTCAGATGATCAAAAGCCTCCATGAACATCGCCGTGCCACTGCCGGTGAACCCAACCTGTCGACCGAGCAGGATCAGGCCGATCTGATAGGAGGTGCCCCACATGATCGGGAAGGTTATCGGATTGCCAACCAGTGTGCCCAATGCAGCGGCAAGGATATTCCCGCGCAGAGGCCAAGCAAGCAAGGCCGCGATAATAAAGTGAAAGCCGACCAGCGGTGTGAAGGACAGTGCCACCCCGCAGGAAAACCCGGTGGCAATGGCATAAGGGGAAGCGCGCAGTCGGAGTACACGATGCTTCAGATAGGTTACGACACGGCGCCAACCGGCCTTGGGCCAGAATAATTCCTTGAATAGATGAAGCCAACTTAATGGCCGCCGCCGTCGAAACATCGCTCTGTCGTTATTTACGGGCTGTCAGCAACCGGCAGATACCGGGCAACAGCCATTCCCACATCCAAATACGTGAAGCTTATATAGGGACGAAATACCGGATCGCCACCGCTTGTCAGTATGCTTCACGCCTTCCCATAGGCGATCATAACAAAAATGCCAGCGTGATGCGCCTATGGTTTTCAATTCTTTTGATAAAACGACGGCATTGCGAAACGCTTAATGTCGCAGGACGAATTACCGTTCCTGCTTACCGACCCTGGGCGCGGTCCACGGCATTGATCACTGGCGTTGCCCGCAAGGCGGCAATGATATTGGTCAGGTGACGCACATCCTTGACCTGAATATCAATCAGCATATCCCAGAAATCGAGCGACCGGTTGGTCACCTTGAGATTGAGGATATTGCCATCATTCTTGCCGATCACGGTCGAGAGCGTCCCGAGGCTGCCCGGCTCATTGGCGAGCGTGATCTGCAGACGCCCGGTATGTTCCTCCGGTGCTTCCGGCCCCACATCCCAGGCAACATCAATCCAGCGCTCGGGCGTTTCGGCGAAGCTCTCCAGCGTATCGCAATCGATCGTGTGGATCGTTACCCCCTTACCAGACGTGACGATACCGACAATACGGTCGCCCGGCAGCGGGTGACAGCAGCGGGCAAAGTGCACGGCAAGTCCGGGGATCAGACCACGGAGCGGGACCGGGTGATCATTCCGGCGGCGGCGTTCCTGACGCGCCTTCTGGATCGGGACGACATTCTCATCCGACTTCGCGCGCAGCTGCTCGGCAACCTCGCTGCGGTGACCGGGGAAAATGGTGTTGAACACTTCACGGCTGGTCAGGTTGCCCATACCGACCGCAGCATAGAGATCATCATTCTCATCAAAACGCATTGTTTTCAATACGTTCTGAACCGCCTTTTCAGTAAATTCGTAGCCTTCCTGACGGAAGACCTTCTGCACCATGGCCTTGCCGAGCGAGGCATATTCCGCCCGCTGCTGTGAACGGACAAAGCGGCGGATACGGGCCCGCGCCTTACCGGTAACGACAAAGCGTTCCCAGGTCGGTGACGGCGTCTGGTTCTTCGAGGTCTGAATTTCGACCTGATCACCGTTGTTCAGGGCGGTATCAAGCGGCACCAGACGGCCATTGACCTTGGCCCCGACGCAGGTATCGCCGATATCCGAATGCACCGCATAGGCGAAGTCAACCGCGGTTGCCTTGCTCGGCAGGGCAATCACGTCACCGCGTGGTGAGAAACAGAACACCTGATCCTGAAACAGCTCGAGCTTGGTATGCTCGAGAAACTCTTCCGGACGCTGGGCATTGTCGAGAATGTCGAGGAAGTCGCGCAGCCAGCGGAACTTCGGCGTATCGGCCCCCGGCGTACCCTGCTTGTAGGCCCAGTGCGCCGCCACACCCAGCTCTGCACTCTCATGCATGTCCTGGGTCCGGATCTGGATTTCAATCCGTTGGCGCTCGGGCCCGATAACCGTGGTGTGCAGGCTCTTGTAGCCATTGGGCTTCGGCGTCGAGATGTAGTCCTTGAACCGACCCGGCACCAGCGGGTAATTGCCGTGAATAACGCCCAGAACCTGATAACAGGTGGCAATATCCGGTGCGATGATCCGGAACGCCATGATGTCGGACAGCTGTTCAAACGCCACATTCTGCCGCTGCATTTTGCGCCAGATTGAATAGGGCGTTTTCTCGCGGCCATAGATTTCGACATCCACTTCATTGGCGGTCATCAACTCGCGCAATTCGCCAAGGATGTTGTCAACGAGGTTGCCGCCCTCTTCCCGCAGGAACTGCAGACGGGTCAGGATGCTCTCACGCGCTTCCGGCACCAGTTGTGCGAAAGAAAGGTCCTCGAGCTGCTCCTTCATCTTGGCAACGCCGATACGTTCGGCGAGCGGCGCGTAGAGATCAAGGGTTTCGCGGGCAATACGCTTGCGCTTGTCTTCCCGCGGAATGAACTCCAGCGTCTGCATGTTGTGCAGGCGGTCGGCGAGCTTTACCAGCAGGACGCGGATATCCTCGGACATGGCGAGGACCAGCTTGCGGAAGTTTTCCGCCTGTTTCGACTGGTCGGAATTCAGCTTGATCTGGCTGAGCTTGGTAACCCCCTCGACCAGATTGGCCACCTCATCGCCAAACAACTCGCGGATTTGCGCGTCGGTAGCCTCGGTGTCCTCAACCGTGTCGTGGAGCAGTGCGGTAATGATCGAGGCAGTATCAAGCCGCATCTCGGTCAGGATACCGGCGACTTCTAACGGATGGGTGAAATAGGGGTCACCAGAGGCGCGTGTCTGTGAGCCATGAGCCTTCATCGAGAAGACATAAGCACGGTTCAGCGCGTCTTCATCCACATGGGGGTCATAGGCCTTGACCCTCTCGACCAGCTCAAATTGCCGGATCATCTAGCCTCTTGCCTCATCCGGTTCCCGCATAACCCGGTAAACCATTGGTCAAACACAATACTGCCGCTCAAGTGTAACCTGAGCGGCAGCAAAATCGGAAAGGATTACTTGTCTTCGACAGCGTCCTGATCGTCCTCGAAGCGATAGGCCCCCATGCTTGGCTGGCTGATCGCTGCGGAGAAGGTGCCGCCTTCCTGCCCCTCTGCGGTTTCCTCGCTCTTGTTCTCGAGCAGGACTTCCGCTGCCGGTGGCGGTGCCTCTGGCTCGAGGGTCACGCGCTGATGGCTGTTGATCAGGGATTCACGCAGCTCTTCGTGGTCGAGCTTGTCCTCGGCGATTTCGCGCAGGGCGACAACCGGGTTCTTGTCATTGTCGCGATCCACATGCAATGCGGTACCGCCGCCAATCTCGCGGGCGCGCTGGGATGCCAGCATCACCAGATCAAACCGGTTGGGTACTCTTTCGACACAATCTTCAACTGTCACGCGGGCCATGGGCCATGAACTCCAATTTCTAACGTCTTGATAACGGATGGTTTAATATAGGCAGGTCACCGACATTTTGCACGCGCGCAAAACGCTTGGCAGCCCCGCTCGATTAAGCGCCTCAATACAGCATTTGCCTATTCGGATAAAGCCACCGTATCGCCCTCATCCGCAGACGGCAAGCCCTGAAGTAATTCGGCTGCAGTTTGTGCCAGTTTCGGATGCTGCCAATCAGGCGCGAAATCACATAAGGGCCGGAGCACAAAACGCCGCTCATGCATCCGTGGATGGGGCAGAACCGGCCCACCCGTCCCCGCTTCACTTGTCTGATTGTCGAAATCGATCAGGTCCAGATCAATGATCCGGGCGGCATTGATTACCCCCCGCACCCGGCCAAACCGGGCCTCGATCTCATGCAATGTGCTTAACAGGGCATCCGCCGTACCATCATAGGCGACCTCGATCACGCCATTCACGAAATCCGGCTGATCGGAAACCGGCACGGGTTTGGTTGCATACCAGCGCGATTGTTGAACCAGTTTAATGTCATAATCCGGCAAACAGGCTATGACCTGTTCCAGCACAGCCTGTGGGCTGCCGTATTCCGGATGCGGCAGGTTGCTACCAAGGGCGACGAGCTTCATAAGCACTTGTATTCCATGGAAAATGTGGCCATGTTGCGAAAGATTTCGTCAAACCACTTGTAAAAGATTAGCCGGATGCAATGTCAATGTTATCCGGCCCTGCCGATGACATTTTCAATAATCCATTTTGATAAGGGATAGTCATGATTATTTACAAACAAGAACGGCTCGCGATGTTTATCGACGGGGCCAATCTCTATCACGCCGCGCGCAATCTCGATTTCGATATCGACTACAAATCCCTGCTCCGCTGGGCGACCGAGCGCGGACGCCTGATCCGTGCCTATTACTACACCGCGATCGATGAGGATCAGGAGTATTCACCGCTCAAGCCGCTGGTCGACTGGCTCGATTACAACGGCTACACCATGGTGACCAAGCCGCCGAAGGAATTTACCGACAGCACCGGCCGCCGCAAGACCCGCTCCAATATGGATGTGGAACTGGCCGTCGATGTAATGGAACTGGCCCCCTATCTCGATCACGTCATGCTGTTTTCCGGCGATGGCGACTTTCACCCGCTGGTCGAGGCGATCCAGCGCAAGGGCATCCGCGTGACCGTGGTCAGCACCACCAAGACCAGCCCGCCGATGGTATCCGATGAATTGCGCCGCACAGCGGATAATTTCTTTGACTTGTCCGATCTGGCCAAGCAGTTCTCTCGGGGTGACCGGGACGAGAACCGCCGCAGCAGATCAAGGGATGATTACGATGATGAGGGTTATGACGATTAAGGACGAACAACTTTGTCCGATGCCGTCATGAATGCCCGCACCCTGACCATCCCGGCCCCGCCAGCGGACTGCCCGACCTGTCCCCGACTGGCGGAGTTCCGTCATGCCAATGGCAACAAGTTCCCCAGCTATCACAATGCCCCGGTGCCGAGCTTTGGCCCGACCGATGCGCGACTGATGATTGTCGGCCTCGCCCCTGGTCTGCACGGGGCGAACCAGACGGGCCGCCCGTTTACCGGCGATTATGCCGGTGACCTGCTCTATGCCACGCTGGTGAAGTTCGGTTTTGCCACGGGCACCTATGCCAAGCATCGTGATGACGGGCTGAGCTTGAGCGACTGCCGGATCACCAATGCCGTGCGCTGCGTACCGCCACAGAACAAGCCGGAGACTGTGGAAATCGCCAACTGCCGCCCGTATCTGGATGGCGAACTGACCACCCTGCCGAAGCTGCGCGCCATTCTCGCCCTCGGGCTGATCGCGCATAAATCCACGCTGGCAACACTGGGCTTCAAGCAAAGCGCCTTTGCCTTCAAGCACAATGCAGCCCATCCGGTCGGTGATGAGGATGCCCCGCTGACCCTGTTCAACAGCTATCACTGCTCACGCTACAACACCAACACCGGTCGGTTGACGACCGAGATGTTCGAGGATGTTTTCCGGCATATCCGCCGGGTACTCGATAGCGCCGGTTAGCCAGCCTGAAATCGCGACCAGACGGGTTTTCCACCGAAAACATGCGCGCGACTCGTTTTTCGACTCGCGCTCAGACTTGCCCATATTTAGTGTCGACCAACATTATTGGCACTACATATTGTTGGGCGCGATCATGCTTGTTCATCGCTATTTCACTGGCAACAACCCCGAACTGTCGGAAACCGACCGGTACAGTACCGCCCCGCGGCGGCGTGTTTCCATGTCACCCGGCCTCTGGGACAATCAGGATACAACCAGCGGCGGTCAGGCTCCCGATCATGTGATCGTACCTGCCGACTGGTCCGATAATGCCGCCCGCGCCTTTGCCGAGATCGCCTGTTACAAGGGCCGCCTGCCCCGCTTCACCCGCCAGATCGGAGCCACCAATGTGCCGGAAGCGCTCTGGCGTTCCGGCCTCGACAAGCAGGCGCTGAAGGCAGCGCCCAAGGAACAGCGCTATACCTTCGAGAACAATGCCTTCGATGTCATTGCCCGGATCAGTGGTGGCATCGCCTATGCCGGATGGCGGCAGGGCTATTTCGACGATGCGGAACAGGCGCTGAATTTCCGCGCGGAACTGGCCGAACTGCTGCTCACTCGCCGGATGGTGCCAGGCCCGCATATCTGGGCCGAAGCTGGCCTGCACTGGGCCTATGGCATCAATGGCGATGATACCGATGGCCTCGGCGGCTATTGCCTGAGCAAGGACCAGCAGGGCGTCGAGCACACCGAATCGCTGCTTGAATATCCGCGATTGAGTGACCTCGGCGGCGGCACGGCAACCGTTACCGAGCGCAGGATCGATGCTGCGGGAGACCATGACGCTGCCATGGCGGCACTGGCAGAGGCAGCGGCCACGGACTGGCAGGCCGCCAGCACGCTGGTTGGGGCGCAACTGCTCGACACCACTCTTGATGCCTTCGCCAAAACCCTGAAAGCAGTCACTCCAGCACCGGTTGCCGAACTGGTCGCCAATCCGGACATTACCCGGGCGATCATGGATTGCCGACAGGCCGGTGTTCCTGACACCCTGACCGCCCGTGCCCTGCAGCTTCATGCCAGCGGTCGCAGTGACCGTCTCGCCGCCTGGGCCAAACAGGCGAGCCGCAACAGCGGGTTGTCCGATGCGCAACGTGACCGCCTGACCCTTGGTCTCAGCAATGAGCTGCTGGAACAGGCAGTGATGGCCGAGGCTGCCGGTGACGACAACGCTGTCGCCACCGGTGCCATGGCCGAGGCGGCAAGCCTGCTCGATGGTCTCGGCTGGGCCGGATGGACCTCGGGCCAGCCCGCAACCAGCTTTAATGACAGTGTCCGCGACTGGTCACCGGTGCCCGCCGAGGAGATGACCAATGCCGCCAATGGCGCAGTACAGTTTGTGCCGGGCGTGGAAATGCCCATGGCCAGCATCGTGCCCGCCATGTTCCTCAGCCCCAATGCCGACGCCGATGCCGCCCCGGATTTCGATCTCGCCGGTTATGTACAGGCCAGCCGGATCGCCTTGATCAGCCTCGACATTACCCTGAGCATGCAGCACTGGCGCAGTCAGAGTGCCGCACTCCACGCCCGCGATTATCGCCCGGTCGCCATCAGCACCGGCCCGATCGGTCCGGTTCTGAAGGCACTGCACCTGCCCTATGACAGCGATCAGGCGCGCGCCACCACCTCCGGCCTTATCGCTCTGCAATCAGCCATCGCCACCGGCTGTTCCGCCGAGCTGGCACAGGAGCTTGGCACCTGCCCTGCCGGATCAACCGGCAATGCGGACATGCTGCGGGTTATGCAGAACCGTGCACTCGCCGCACAGGGGGCCGAGAGCGGCTATGACGCGCTCGGTATCCAGCCGATCCCGTTCAATGCCGATGATTGCGTCATTGATGGCCTCGGCGAAGCTGTCATCTCCGCCTGGACCGATGCCAGCACGATTGTCGCCGGATGCGGTCAGCGCAACCTGTTCACCACCTGTATCAGCGAGCCGACCCGCGCCGACCTGATCGCCGATGTGTTCCAGCCCGCCCTGTCCGCCGCCTATGCCTATATGGCGGATGAGGAACCATCGGCACTGGCACAGATCGAGATGATTGCCGCCTGCCAGCCATATCTCTCCGGCGGCATTGCCATGACCGTCGCCATGCCGACCGATACCGAACTGGCAGCAACAAGCGACCTGATCCTGAAAGCATGGCGTCGGGGCTGCAAACAGCTGTCGCTGTTCCGCACCGCCGGACCGAGCGACCAGCCATGGGGCCTGCCCTATCAGCTGGCCGAACTGGACGATGAGGTCGAAGAGCAGCCGGAGGCCGTTGCGCTTGCTGAAAGCGTGGAGCAATCCCGTAACCGCAAATCAATGCCCGCACGCCGCAAGGGCTATACCCAGAAGGCAACCGTTGGGGGGCACAAGGTCTATCTGCGCACCGGTGAGTATGAGGATGGCAGCCTCGGTGAAATCTTCATCGACATGCACAAGGAAGGTGCCGCCTTCCGCTCGCTGATGAACAACTTTGCCGTCGCCATCTCCATGGGCCTGCAATATGGCGTGCCGCTGGAGGAATTTGTCGAAGCCTTCACCTTCACCCGCTTTGACCCGGCAGGACCGGTCGAGGGCAATGAGACGGTCAAGATGGCAACCTCGGTGCTCGATTATCTGTTCCGGGAACTGGCAATCTCCTATCTGGGGCGCGACGACCTCGCCCATGCCCGGCCGGAAGATGTGCGCCATGACAGCCTCGGCACCGGTGATGCCCAGGGCGACCTGCCCGATGCACCATTGGCCGCCGACCTGCTGCATCGTCTGACATCACGCGGCTATATCCGCGAACGGCTGCATGAGGGGGCCATCGGCAAGAGCGATGCTCAGGCCAAGGCCATGTCCATGGGCTATCTCGCCGAGCCATGCGCCCATTGCGGCAATCTGACGGTCATGCCGACCGATATGGGGCCGACATGCCGAACCTGTGGCACGCGCTCAAAGGCGGGCCACAGCTATGATGAGGCATTAGGTTAAGACGTTTTACGCGCCGGGGCGTTTGGCCGGAGCGGGTGCCGCTTCCGGCTGACGCTTTTTCATGGCAGTCGGCAGGAACTCACCGGCCCATTTGTGCAGGCTGGTCAGCGCATCGGCGGGATTGGTGAAATCAACCGGACCTGAAATGGTCCGCTCATTGGTGCGGCCAAAACCCTGCTGTCTGCGTGCCGGACGCTTGTAAGCCGAAAGCTGCACGACATTATCCGCCGCCGCAACCGGCTCATCATTTGAAGCAGCCCCCATTATACCGAGACCTATCCGTGCTGGCAGCGTCGCCATATCAATCATGGTACCGGCAAGCTGGGCATTGGATTCCGCAATGCTTTGCGCGGCTTTTCTTACCTTGGGATCAAGCCCCAGCTCCATGACCACCGCCGGTTTTGCATCCCGCACGCCCTCACGGGAGGAGTGGGTGACGATCAGCCCGCCATCGGGATTGAACTGCATGTTGAAATCGAAACCGCGTTTGCCGTTGCCGATGCTCAACTGGATGATGTGCAGATCCTTGTCTGCTGCCGAATAACCGCGCACGGCGACTTCCTGCCCGGCGATCAGACCGCGGGCCTCAATCGCCTCGACGGCATCGGCAAGTTCAGGAGATTTTGAACGCAAGACTGCGCTGGGGGATTGACGGATCATGGTATTTACGCCTTCCATGGCTGCGTCTGAACAGGCCGATCACCGCCCTGCATTTTAGTATCCATCGCAACCCATCACGCCGCGTTGAAAGCACCAATCAATGATTGAGAATAATCTTACAAAGCTGGGACTAAAACTTCCCGAAGCCGCCGCCCCAGCCGCCAATTATGTTCCATCCGTTATCCAGAACGGCCTGCTGTTCATCTCCGGCCAACTGCCACTGGCCGAGGGCAAACTGGTACAGACCGGCAAGCTCGGCGATGAGGTCAGCGTTGAACAGGGTCAGGAAGCCGCCCGCCATTGCGCCCTCAACATTCTGGCCCAGACCAACCGCGCGCTTGATGGCGACTGGTCGAAATTCGACCGTCTGGTCAAACTGACCAGCTTCGTCAACTCCACCGCCGATTTCGCCGAACACCACCTGGTGACCAATGGCGCATCCGATCTGCTGGTTGAGGTATTGGGCGATGCGGGCCGTCACAGCCGGTCGGCTGTTGGCATTGCCAATCTGCCGCTCAATGCCAGCGTCGAGATTGAAGCAATCATTGCGCTCAAATCCTGAGCCGCCCCGCCCTCTTGATCTCACTGTTGTTTGATGTGCCGGGCCATTTGTCCCCTTGCATTGGGGCGCGGATGGCCGACATGATTGTATGTCCGCACCCAGCACATCATGAATTTCATGCCTGACAGCAGTGATACCCCACTCGATTCCGCACCGCCGGAAACCAATGATCTGATCATCGAGGCCGTCCACAGCCTCGATGACATTGATCGTGAAGTCTGGGATGCCTGTGCCGGAACCGACAATCCGTTTGTCTGCTACGACTTCCTTCATGCGCTTGAGGCGAGCGGCTCCGCAACGCCGGAAACCGGCTGGCTCGGCAGCCATATCATGCTGCGGCGGCAGTCAACCGATCAGGTGCTCGGCGTGGCGCCGCTCTATATCAAGAACCATTCCTATGGCGAATATGTCTTCGACCATGGCTGGGCCCATGCCTTCGAGAGCGCCGGTGGCAACTATTATCCCAAGCTGCTCGGCGGGGTACCGTTTGCACCCGCGACCGGCCCACGCCTGCTGTTGCATCCCGATGCCGATCCGACGCATTGCTATTACCTGATGGCGCGCGGCATCGAACAGGTGGCCGAGCGCTATGACCTGTCCAGCATCCATGTGATCTTTAACACCAGAACGGAATGGAAAGCCCTGCAGGATGCCGGATGGCTGTCGCGTACCGGCTGCCAGTATCACTGGCAGAATGACGGCTATGACAGCTTCGATGATTTTCTGGCCGCCCTCACCTCCCGCAAACGCAAGGCAATCCGCAAGGAACGGGCACAGGTTGAAACCAGCGGCCTGACCATGCGCCGCCTGACCGGTGATGATCTCAAGCCGGAACACTGGGACCGGTTTTTCCAGTTCTACCTCAACACCAGTGACCGCAAATGGGGCAGCGCCTATCTGACCCGCGACTTCTTCCACCGCATCCATGAGACCATGGCCGACCGCATCCTGCTGGTTACAGCCGAGGATGACGGCGAGATCATTGCTGGTGCCTTCAACATGATTGGCAGCGATACGCTCTATGGGCGCAACTGGGGCTGTCTCGACCAGTACAAGTTCCTGCATTTCGAGGCCTGCTACTATCAGGCCATCGACCACGCCATTGAGCATGGCTTGAAAACCGTCGAGGCCGGGGCGCAGGGCGAGCATAAAATCCAGCGCGGCTATCTGCCGACCAAGACCTATTCCTCACATTTCATTTTTCATCCCGGTTTCCGCACCGCGGTTTCGGAGTTCCTCAGTCAGGAACGCGCCGCCATCGATCACCAGATCGCCGCCCTGAAACAGGAAAGCCCGTTCAAACAAAGCGGCGATACCGGTTAGTTTGCCGTGGCAGCCCGGCGCTTGACCAATGCCTGCCAGCGTGCGGCCTTGCGCTTCAGCATCTCGGGATCGAGATCGCCGATATCAATCGCCTTCAGCAACATGGCCTCCAGCCTGTCGCGCTGGGCCGTACGCACGGCCATCAGCATATCTGCCTCTCTGGCGGCAACCAGCACATCATCATAGCGCAGCTGCACCTCGTCGAGGTCGTCGGTGATGATAAGCCCCCTGAAGCCGATATCCTGACGCAGCCAGTCGTAGAACAGCGTGTTGAACACAGCCGGACCATCGCCATAGCCGTCATAGAGGTTATTGCTGATCATGACGATATCATCGGCAGAGAGGAGACCATAATGCAGCGCGATATCCCGCAACTGTCCGTCATAGGTCTCGATATACTGGATCGGTTCCGCACCGGAGATCAGGGCCGGATGGGTATCCAGACGGCGGGCGGCTCCGGTTGAGCCGGGGAAATGTTTGAAGACGGGAACAACCCCGCCTGCCCGCATCGCATCGGCAAACACAGTCGCATATTCAGCCGCCGTCACCATATCCGTCGAGGCGCTGCGCATCACATCGCCGGTGGCCGGTTCCATCACCGGTGCCAGATTGATATCGATACAGTGCTGCCGAAGCTGGCTCGCGACCTCAATGCTGGCCGCGCGGTATCCATCGAAGCCAAGCGCAACAGCATCGGCAGGCGCTACCGGTACCGCCTCTGCCGGATCATGCAGGCGAACCACCGAGCCACCTTCCTGATCAGTCATGAACAGTGCATTCGGTGCCTGCTGTCGGAGCGTACAGGCATAATCGGGGTCGGACTCGAAATGCCGCTGATAGAGCACATAACCGCCATAGGGTTGCTCACGATTATCCCATATCTCGGCATCGGTCGCGATGATGCTGCGGACCAGCGCACGATATTCATGAGCGCCCCTGTCGACCCGCAAAAACCAGGCGGCGGCGATACCGACTGTCAGAAGAAACAGTCCGGCAAGCGCCTTCTCCCCTGCCTTCAACAACTGCCGCCGCATCTCAATCCCCTTGCCATGCCGCCAGCACAGCAGGCGCGCCCAACGACCGGACCGGTCGGCGCGGACCGGGTGCATTGCCATCAATCCGTAAGCCGATCAGGGCAGCCGGGATATCGGCGGATACATCAATCTGGCCGCGCGCCGCGATATGCTCGTGATGCGCAATCTCATGCCAGTCGAGAACCGGCTCGACACAGCAATCTACATTACGGAACACATCGCACCAATGGTCGAGCGACTGTTCGGCAATGACCGCCTGCACATCCCCGATCAGCCCGGTTTGCGGCATCGGCTGTTCATGCTGACGCGCCGCCCATTCGGGATGCTGCAACGTATCGCAGAACAGCTGCCAGAACTTTGCCTCGATCGCGCCGACACTGAGCCAGCGGTCATCGGCAGTACGGTACAGGTGATAACAGGCCGCACCACCGCTGAGCAGCGACTGGCCCCTCTGGATCGGCGCACCACCTGCGGCAGCCGCCAGACCGAATGACTGCCACGACAACGCCGTCTCCATGATGCTCACATCGAGGAAGCAGCCCTCACCCGTCGCCCGTGCGCGCAACAACCCGCCGAGCGCTGACAGCGCCGCCATCATACCGCTCGCCATATCGCCGGTCGGCGGGAACGGTGCTACCGGTTCGTCAGCCGTACCGGTCGCGGCCAGCCCACCGGCAAGCGCCAGATAGTTGATGTCATGCCCGGCACGCAAGGCATAGGGGCCCGTCTGCCCCCAACCGGACAAAGCCACATGCACCAGCCGGCTATTCATGCCCCGCAGTTCGTCAGGCGAGAAGCCGAGCCGGGCCATCACACCGGGCCGGAAACTCTCCAGCAGGATATCGGCGCGTGCCACAAGGTCGCGCAGAACCGCCCGGTCTGCTTCTTCTTTCAGATTGAGATTGATGACGGCCTTGCCGGCATTGATCGCCCGATAGACCGGACTGACCTTATCGCTGTCTGCCGGTTGATCCAGAAACCGCATGGGATCACCGGCGGGTGGCTCGACCTTCACCACCTCTGCCCCCATATCGGCGAGCAACTGGGTGGCATAGGGACCGGGTAGATACTGGCTCAAATCCAGTACCCGCACACCAGCCAACAGCGCTGTTGTCTGATCCGTCATGATCACCAGACCTCTGAAGACAAAAAGACCGGCAGAAATATCTGCCGGTCTTCTGATACTGCCTTTGATGGCTAAAGGTTAAGAGATTTCCTCAAGCGGCTTGCCGTCACCGGATTTCGGCGATGACTTCTTCTTGGTCGTGCGCTTTTTAGTTGTCTTCTTGCTCGAACTGCTGGCCGCGGATTTGACTTCCTCGAAGCTGAACACCAGCTTGTCGTCCTTCAGATCCACATGAACGATACCACCCTTGGTCAGATCACCGAACAGCAGCTCCTCGGCCAATGGCTTTTTGAGCTCGTCCTGAATGACCCGTCCCAGAGGCCGTGCGCCCATGACCGGATCATAGCCCTTCTTGGCAATCCAGCCGCGAGCCGGGTTGGACAGCTCGATGGTCACACCGCGATCGGCCAGTTGCGCCTCCAGCTGGATGACGAACTTCTCGACCACTTTGTCGATGGTGTCTTCCGCCAGTGCGGCGAACGGGATAATGGCGTCGAGACGGTTGCGGAACTCCGGCGTAAACATCCGGTTGATCGCTTCCATATCCTCGCCGGTACGCACAGATGACCCGAAGCCTATTGCCGGTTTGGCCTGTTCGGCAGCGCCCGCATTCGTCGTCATGATGATGATGACATTGCGGAAATCCACTGTCTTGCCGTTATGGTCGGTCAGCTTCCCGTAATCCATGATCTGCAGCATGATGTTGTACAGATCCGGATGCGCCTTCTCGATCTCGTCGAGCAGCAACACGCAATGCGGGTTCTGATCAACCGCATCGGTAAGCATACCGCCCTGATCGAAACCGACATAACCCGGCGGCGCACCGATCAGACGGGAGACGCTGTGACGCTCCATATATTCCGACATGTCGAAACGGGTCAGTTCGATGCCGAGATTCATCGCCAGTTGCTTGGCGACCTCGGTTTTACCGACACCGGTCGGACCGGAGAACAGGTAGTTGCCGATCGGCTTCTCGGGATCGCGCAGGCCCGCACGGGCGAGCTTGATCGCACTGGTCAGCGCCTCGATGGCACTGTCCTGACCGAAGACCATGGTCTTGAGGTTCTTCTCAAGCGACTTCAGCACTTCCTTGTCATCGCGGCTGACGCTCTTCGGCGGGATACGCGCGATCTGTGCGACAACAGCCTCGATATCCTTGACGGAAATCTGCTTCTTGCGCTTGCTCGGCGGTACCAGCATCTGCGCTGCCCCGACCTCATCGATCACGTCAATCGCCTTGTCCGGCAGCTTGCGGTCACCGATATAGCGGGCCGACAGGTCAACCGCAGTACGGATCGCATCGGCAGTGTATTTTACACCGTGATGCTCCTCGTAATAGGGCTTGAGGCCCATGAGGATTTTCACCGCATCTTCCAGCGATGGTTCCTTCACATCGATCTTTTGGAACCGGCGTACCAGCGCCCGATCCTTCTCGAAGTGATTGCGGTATTCCTTGTAGGTGGTAGACCCGATGCAGCGCAATTCACCGCTGGCCAATGCCGGCTTCAGCAGGTTCGACGCATCCATGGCCCCACCGGAGGTGGCACCGGCACCGATCACCGTATGAATCTCATCGATGAACAGCACGGCCTGATCAATCTGTTCCAGTTCGGAGACAACCGATTTCAGGCGTTCCTCGAAGTCACCGCGATACCGGGTACCGGCAAGCAACGCGCCCATATCGAGCGAGAAGATGGTGGCTTCACGCAGCACCTCGGGCACATCGCCCTTGACGATACGCCGGGCGAGACCTTCCGCAATGGCGGTTTTACCCACGCCGGGATCACCGACATAAAGCGGGTTGTTCTTGGAGCGACGGCACAGGATCTGGATCGTACGCTCGACCTCATGCTCACGACCGATCAGCGGATCGATCTTGCCGCTCGCGGCCTTCTCGTTGAGGTTGACGCAATAGGCATCAAGCGCCTCGCGGCCCTTCTTGACCACCTTCTCGCCGGTAGCTTCCTCATCGGCACCGCTTGGCGCGCTGCGCTTGGCATCGCCCTTGCCCGGCACCTTGGCGATACCGTGCGAGATATAATTGACCGCATCGAAACGGGTCATGTCCTGTTCCTGCAGGAAGTAGACTGCATGGCTCTCCCGTTCGGAGAACAGGGCGACCAGCACATTGGCACCGGTTACCTCTTCCCGGCCGGAAGACTGGACATGAATGGCTGCCCGCTGCAGCACACGCTGGAAACCGGCGGTGGGTTTTGCATCCTCAGGCGTCGAGACCACGAGGTTGGACAATTCATTGTCCAGATAATCGACAACCTCGCCGCGGATTTTGTCGAGATCGACATTGCAGGCGCGCATAACCGCAACGGCGTCCTGATCATCTGTCAGGGACAGGAGCAAATGCTCAAGCGTCGCATATTCATGACTGCGCTCATTCGCGAACCCGAGTGCCCGATGTAGCGTCTGTTCTAAATTACGCGATAACATCCAGTGGCCATCCTTTCGTTGCGGCGATCATTCCTTCTCCAGCGTACATTGCAGCGGATGCTGATGCTGCCGGGCGAAGTCCATAACTTGCTGAACCTTGGTCTCGGCGATTTCATAGGTGAAAACGCCACAAACCCCGACCCCACGCTTATGCACATGCAGCATGATGCGTGTTGATTCCTCGCGGGTCTTGTTGAAAAAACGTTCCAGAACGTGGACCACAAATTCCATCGGTGTGTAGTCGTCGTTCAGCATGAGTACGCGATAGAGCGATGGCTTTTTTGTCTGGACCTTCGGCTTAACGACGACGCCGGTACCGGTACCACCGTCATTGTCGTTATCGTCCTCCTGCCCTGCTGATCTGATATCTTCCATCATTCCCGAAGCCGCTGACCCTTTAATCTATCCGGCATTATCCTGATCGGTATGCCCCGCGATATGGTCAGCTTCGGCTCTTGCAATGTCAGGAAACCCGAGGCCGACCACCTCTGCCAGTACTCAGTATATGATATGAGAAGCGAACTCCGTATTCAAAGAGCTATCCCGTTAAAAATAAAAAAACCTGCAAAAATATGCATAAGCCCGGCATTTGTCGCCGATCGTTCTAACCGCAAATAAATAGCGCCCCGGTTTTGGCAACCGAGGCGCTATGATTCGCCGACCGATTATCGATGTCGATATCAGTCAGATATGTCGTTTACGACCGCTTATGCAGAAGCGCTGAAGCGTGAAGCAACTTCGTTCATGCGGCTGGTCAGAGGTTCAGCAGCGTCGTTGGCAACTTTCACAGACAGTTCGGAAAGTTTGGTGCCTTCAGCAACGAACTGGTCAAAGCTCTTTTTGACGAGGTCGTTCTGCATGTCAGTGACTTCCTTGAGGGTCTTGGCTTTCAGCATAGCTTGGCTGACAGCAACAGACTGCTCGACAGAATTCTGAGCCAGATCGAAGAATGCGCGGGTCAGGTCTTCCATGCCTTTGGTGAGGATTTTGGAAGATTGAACCATGGCGTCGACATTGTCTTTGCCCATGCTTTGGAAGTCTTCGAGGTTACCCATAACAGAAGCGTTCATAACTGGTAGTCCTTTCAAGGTAGCAAATGGATTGGTGGCAGATTTTTTGGCTGACACACTTGGTTTGGAGACTGGTTTGGTTGCCTTTGCCTTGGTCACGCGTGACTTGGCAGGAGCAGCCTTTTTCTTTGGCGCAGCTTTTTTGGCTGCAGCCGGTTTAGCGGCCGCTTTCGCAGCAGGCTTGGCTTTTGGTTTGGCCGGTGCCTTTGCCTTTGGTGCCGCTTTAGGTGCAGCCTTGGCAGCCGGAGCCGCTGGCGCGGTCTCTGCTGCGGTTTTGGCAGCAGCGGCCTGGCTGGCAGCGGCGCGGCGCACGCTGGCCGGGCTGTCGGTGGTGGCGGTTGCCGATTTTTTCTCAGCTGGCTTGGCAGCTGGTGCCGCAGCCTTTGCCGGTGCGTCGGCAGCTGGCTTCTCTGCAGATGCCGCTGGTTTTTCTTGTGCTTGTTCGCTCATGTCAGAAGCCTCAATTACTCGTCCCTAATTGATGCGTTGCCGGGCCAAAATGCTTTTTGTGCACCGCAACACGCCAATGGGATATGGGATGATATGGGAACATGTCAACCGTTTTTGTGCAGCGCAACATACGCCCACATACAAACAATTAAATTTCAAATTAAATTTTAACCGGATTTAAGCCAGACTGTGACAATTCTGAATCCGCATTTTCCTTTGTAAGGCTAGGGTTTTAAAGGGTTGGACAAAGCAAAAATTCACACATAACCTTTAGGTCACCTAGAGCTGTAGATCGGAAAGCCCCCCTTATGAATCTATCTGCTAAAACAACCATGCGAGTGAAATCTCGCCATATGGGCCGCAAAGTCGGCATTGTTTTGATGGCAGTCACTGCCCTGGCAATTATCACTGCTGCATCGCCGAAACCCGCGCATGCCAACCCCAAATACGGCTCAATCGTTGTTGATGCCTATACCGGGGAAGTGCTGTCGGAAGATATGGCGGACAAGCAGCTCTATCCTGCCTCCCTGACCAAGATCATGACCCTGTTCATGGTATTCGAGGCACTGGAACGCAAAGAGATTAAACTCGACGATCAGTTGAAAGTTTCCAAACGCGCTGCCGGTATGCCGCCATCGAAGCTGGGTCTGCCGGTCGGCTCCACCATCAAGATGGAAGATGCCATTCTGGCGCTGGTGACCAAGTCGGCGAATGATGTTGCGGTAGTGATCGGTGAGGCAATCGCCGGTTCGGAAATCCAGTTTGCGCGCAAGATGACCGACCGTGCCCGCCAGCTCGGCATGAGCCGCACCACCTTCCGTAATGCAAGTGGCCTGCCCAATCGCTATCAGCGCTCGACCGCACGCGATATGGCCACCCTCGCCCGGGTCATGATCTCGCGCTTCCCGGATTACTACACCTATTTCAGCACCCGCAGCTTCGCCTACAAGGGCCGCAGCTATCGCAACCATAACAAGCTGCTGGGCCACTATGACGGCGTGGACGGCATCAAGACCGGCTACATCAATGCCTCCGGTTTCAATCTCGTGGCCTCGGCCCAGCGTGATGGCCGCCGGATCATCGGTGTTGTCTTCGGTGGCCGCACCTCGGCACGACGCAACAATCACATGGTTAAACTGCTGGATCGCGGCTTTGAAACAGCCAATTCCCGCAGTCTGGTACTGGCCGGCACGCCACCGATCCCGACCCGTCGTCCGGGTGCAAATGCCACCGAGGTTGCTGTTGCTGAAAACCGGGTGCTGCAGGTTGCCATGACCGACAAGCCAACCTTCCTCAAAGCTGACACCCAGGCGGTTGCTGCCCTGCCGGTTACCATTGCCGCCAACCAGCCACAGCCTGATGTGATGCCGGAAGACATGCTCAATGTCCCGGCAATTCCATCAGCCAAACCTGACATTGCCGCCCCGGCACCAAAACTGGTTATCGCCGGCCTCGGCCCGGTCTCACCATCGGTTGAAGACTTCGATATCGAGGATGAGCATGGTCAGGGCGACCGCGAACTGGGTGCCATTGATCTGGAAGACCTGCCTGCGGATAGTCTTGACGGTGACAGCGCCTCGATCGCCAGCCTGCTTGGCGGCTGGAGCATTCAGGTCGGAGCCTTCCGCAGTGAGGATCGCACCAGCGTTGCCATCTCAAATGCGGTTTCTGCTGCACCGGAACTGTTGAGCTGGGCCGAGCCACGGGTCAAGCCGCTGGTCACCGGTCGTGGCACCCTGTATCGGGCCCGCCTCGCCGGTCTTGATGAGACAACCGCACGCGATGCCTGCCGCAAGCTGGAGCGTAGCGGCATCGGCTGCCTCGCGATCCAGAACACCGCTTCACAATAATGTCGGCAAAACTGCCAGCCAAACGCCCGCTACTATTGGGCCTGTTGCTGGCCATGATCACAGCCTCGCCCGCACATGCCGGCGAGGCTGATGTCATTGGGGCAGAGATCAAACAGACCGGTCTCGATAGCTATCAGGTATCAGCGACAATCCAGCATGCGGACACCGGCTGGGATCACTATGCGGACGGGTTCGAGATCGTGTCACCGGATGGCACGGTTCTGGCCACACGGGAATTGCTGCATCCGCATGTTGAGGAACAACCCTTCACCCGCAGTGCCACCAGCGTACTCATCCCGCCGGGCATAGATACGGTAACGATCCGTGCTCATGACAAGGTGCATGGCTATGGCGGGACCACTGTGGAACTGGCAGTCCCCCGCTGACCTGCACAGGCACGCAGTAATCAGAAATCGGCAGGTGCTTCGATACCGCTCTCGGCCAGTTGGTCGCGGACCATCTTCTTGAGGCGCTCCAGCCCCTCTTCGGTCGTGGATTCCGCACGAGCAACCAGCACATCCTGCGTGTTCGATGCACGCAGCAGCCACCAGCCGTCAGAGGTATTCACCCGTACACCGTCCATATCGTTCACCTCAAGGCCATCGACTGCGGCGAGGCGTTTCTGGACCTCGGTGATGGCCGGAAACTTTCTGGACTCATCGACCTGAAAACGGGTCTCGGGTGTCGCATGGGTTGCGGGCAGATGGGCGGTCAGCGCCGAGGCCGGTTTACCGGACCGTGAGGCGATAGAGATCAGCTTGATCGCGCAATAGACCGCATCATCAAAGCCGTAATTGTCGCGGAAGAAGATATGGCCGCTCATCTCACCGGCGAGCGGGGCATCGAGCTCCTTCATCTTGTCCTTGATCAGGCTGTGCCCGGTCTTCCACATCACCGGCTTGCCGCCGAGGCGGGCAATCTCGTCAAACAGGGTCTGGCTTGCCTTCACATCAGCGATCACCGTACCACCCGGATGCTGGGCCAGAATGTCGGTTGCATAGATCGCAATCAGATGGTCACCGAACAGGATTTCGCCCTTTTCATCCACGGCACCGATACGATCACCGTCACCGTCAAAGGCAACGCCGAGATCGGCACCATGCTTGGCGACCGCCTGCTGCAGATCGACCAGATTTTTCGGTACAGTCGGGTCGGGATGGTGGTTCGGGAAGTTACCGTCCACATCCTCAAACAGCGTAATATGCTCACCCGGCAGCCCGGCGAGAGTTTCCTTCGCCACGGCACCGGCAGCACCATTCCCGAAGTCCCAGACCACCTTCAGCGGATTGGGAATATCGGCAATCGACATCAGCTTCTCGACATAGGCCGCCTTGACATCAACCTTCTCGGCATCGCCCATGCCATTGGCGAAGCGTCCTTCTGCTGCGCGTTTGCCAAGCGCCTGAATGGCATCACCGAACAGCGGCCCGCCAGTGGTCAGCATCTTGAAGCCGTTATACTCCGGCGGGTTGTGCGAACCGGTAACCATGATGCCACCGGCAGCGCCCATATGCTTGACCGAGAAATACAGCATCGGCGTCGGGCCCATGCCGACCCGGTTTACCCGCATGCCGGTGGAAACCAGCCCCTCGACAATCCCTTCCTCAAGATCGGGAGAGCTGATCCGGCCATCATAACCGACACAGACCTCGTGATTGTCCCCCTGCTCGGCGATCATGCTGCCGAAGGCACGGCCAAGGGCACGGGCGTCCTCAACGGTCAGCGTATCACCGACGATGCCACGGATATCGTATTCACGCAGAACGGTGGGGTCGAATTTATGGGTATCGGTCATGAGGAAATCATCCAGTCTTTTTAGTATTCAAAATCAGGTATTGGCCACCAGCGTAACACCGGCTTCCCTGGTCGGTGGAATTGTGGGTCGGCCAATGGAGAGATAGGTAAAGCCCGCCTCGGCCATATCGTCCGGCTTGTAGATATTGCGCAGGTCAACAACCAGCGGCTCGCTCAACAGTTCCCGCACCCGGTCAATCTGCAGGGCACGGAACTCATTCCATTCGGTGATGATGACGAGGCAATCGGCATCGGTCATGGCATCATAGGCATCGCGGCACCAGGCTACATCAGGCAATAGCTTTTCAGCCTCCTTCATCCCGACCGGATCAAAGGCGCGGATGGTGCAACCTGCCCGTTGCAGTGCCGGGATGATGTCGAGACTGGGTGCATCGCGCATATCATCGGTATTCGGCTTGAAGGTAACGCCGAGCACGGCAACGGTTGCGCCCTTCGCCTTGCTGCCCAGCGCCTTCAGGACGCGGTCAGCCATGGCGGCCTTGCGGCTGTTATTGACCTCGACCACTGCCTCGACGATACGGGACGGCGCGTCATAATCCGCTGCGGTCTTGCACAACGCCAGCGTATCCTTGGGGAAGCATGAGCCACCATAGCCGGGGCCAGCATTCAGGAACTTGCGCCCGATCCGGCCATCGAGACCAATCCCGCGCGCCACATCCTGTACATTGCCGCCGACCTTCTCGCACAGATCAGCCATCTCGTTGATGAAGGTGATCTTGGTCGCCAGAAAGGCATTGGCGGCATATTTGGTCAGCTCCGCCGTTTCCAGCGTCGTGTTCAGGATCGGCGTTTCATTGAGGAACAGTGGACGATACAGCGCGGTCATGACCTCAAGCGCACGTTCGGAATTACAGCCGATAACCACCCGGTCAGGACGCATGAAATCATTGATCGCCGACCCTTCACGCAGGAATTCCGGGTTCGAGCAGACATCGAACTCAACATGCGGATTGGCCTCGGCGACAATGCGGGCGACCTCACGGCTGGTGCCGACCGGAACTGTAGATTTGGTGACAATAACCGTATAGCCGGTTGCTGCCATGGCGATCTGCCGGGCCGCATCATAGACATATGTCAAATCTGCATGGCCATCGCCGCGACGGGTTGGGGTGCCGACCGCGATAAACACCGCATCGGCCTCGGCAACCGCCTGCGCAAGATCGGTGGTAAAGCTGAGGCGCCCGGCGGCGGCATTGCCATTGACCAGCGTGTCGAGGCCCGGCTCGTAAATCGGGATCACGCCGCGCTTCAACTCATCGATTTTGTTGGCATCGAGATCGACACAAACCGTCTCGTGACCAAATTCGGAAAAGCAGGCCCCCGATACCAAGCCGACATAGCCCGTACCAACCATCGCTATACGCATGTTACTTCCCTGCCCCGTCGGGTTCGCCCGTTACCGGACGACAGATAAATGGATCAGACCAGATCTTTTACCATGTTGCGCACATCATCGGCGACGTCTTCGCGCGCCATGGCAAAGGCGACATTGGCCGCCACGAAGCCAGCCTTGTTGCCGCAGTCATAGCGTGTACCATCAAAGCGGAAACCATGGAACGGCATCGGGCCGATCATCTTGGCAATCGCATCGGTCAGCTGGATTTCGCCACCGGCACCGGTCTCACGCTTGTCCAGAATGTCGAAAATCTCGGGCTGCAGGATATAGCGCCCGATGATCGACAGGTTTGAGGGCGCATCCTCGGCATTCGGCTTCTCAACCAGCCCCTTGGCACTGGCGATCTTGCCATCATCCTGATCCACATCGAGGATGCCGTAGCGATGGACCTGTTCCATCGGCACTTCCTCAACCGCAACCATATTGCCGCCGACCTTGCTGTAGGCATCAACCATCTGTTTCAGCGCCGGGGTTTTGGACAGGATCACATCGTCAGGCAGGATAACCGCGAATGGCTCATTGCCGATAAAGTCACGGGCGCACCAGACAGCATGGCCGAGGCCGAGCGGCGTGTGCTGGCGCATGATCGCGAGGTCACCGGCGGCGATCTCGGTCGCCTTGGCACTGGCGAGTTCGGCTTCCTTGCCGCGGCGCTCAAGCGTTTCGTAGAGTTCGTAATGGCTGTCGAAATGGTCCTCAATCAGGGTTTTGCCCTGACTGGTAACAAAGGCGAAGCTCTCGACCCCGGCGGCACGGGCTTCTTCAACCGCGTACTGGATCAGGGGCTTATCAACCAGCGTCAGCATCTCTTTCGGCATGACCTTGGTTGCAGGCAGGAAACGGGAGCCGAGACCGGCTACCGGGAAAACAGCTTTACGTACTTGACGTGTCATGAACTCAATTTTTTATCTGTGAATATCGGTGACAGGAAGTGTCACCGAGAGAAAACGCACCAACAGTCATAGAGTTCCCGAGCGGGAAGGACAACCATTGGTATCATTTGAACCTATAGTTGGCCGCTGCTCTGGGCGATTTCCGACAGTGGCGGCAGGTTGATCTGGTCGATCAGACTGCGCACTTCCTGACGCGCGGCGATATGGGACATATTGAGGGTAATCTCGCCATCCTCGACCAGATCGAGCAGGGTCAGCCCCTTCAGATACAACTCGCGGAAAATCACCCGCTCACCGAAACCCGGCGCTTGCCGGAAACCGATCCGTTTGCCGAGTTGGGCGAGGATCGCGGCAATGTCGCGCTTGTTGCGGGCGTCAATGTGGCCGAGACGATTGCGCATGACGATCCAGTCAATCGACCCACGATCCCGGATCATCCGCTGCTTGCGGGTTTCCCAGACCAGTTCGCTGTAAACGCTCGGCTTGATAACCGCGAGGGTCTCGGGATCAATGGTGGCCAGCAGATCAAGGTCGATGAAGCTGTCATTCATCGGCGTGATCAGCGTATCGGCATAGCTGTGGCCGAGACGGCTCAGATAATTGTCCGAGCCCGGCGCATCAATCACCAGCACATCCGCTTCCGGTGCCAGCGCCTCAATCGCGGCACCGAGGGCCGCGCGCTCCTCGGCCTCCATCTCCGCCTTGGTTGCAGCATCGGAGCGGAACACGGCCCGGTGGTTCGGACAAGGCAGATCGCTGGAGCGGGCATTACGCCGCTCAAGCCGCCGCTCAAAATAGCGGGTCAGCGTACCCTGACGGGCATCAAGATCGATCGAGCCGACCCGGTAGCCCTCACGCAGCAGGCCGACGATCACATGCATGGCGGTCGTGGACTTGCCGGAACCGCCCTTCTCGTTACCGAAGACAATCACATGGCACCCGGCGATGGCACCGCCACCGCGCTGGGGGTTGGACCGGGGATCGAATGCTGCTGCTACTGACATTGGTTGCTTCATCTTGACGGTATGTTTGTTCAACATGTCCTGCATTATTGCCGCTCAGCTTGGCAAGACTATGGCGTTTTGCCTGTCGAGCCAAATTGCAAATCGGCAGATTTCCGGCGCTGTTTCACGGTAACCGCTGCCCATGATCCGGCAGGTTTCATTGCCCGGCACCACAAAAGCCGATTCGGCAAAAATCGATTCGAGAGACGGAAAACGGCCCCTCACAACGGCACAGAACACCAAATATTGTGGGTGAAGCGGATTTCAACCACAAATTATCCACTGAAAATCTGCGAATCCATGCATTTCATCCTTCCGACTCGGAAACAGGCAATGCTAGATGTGGTGTTAAGCACTCAGGAAGAGCACTATCAGTTGTGAATATTGCCGTTGGGCGGTGACCAGAACTGGTGATCGCACAACATATAGTAAAGAGAACAAGGTGACTGGCATGGGTAATATGCTGACCGCAGACGACATCGACCTGCTCATTAACCAGAGCGTGGCCTCCCTGCCGGGCGAGCCATCGGACCCGATGCGCCTGCAGCAGGAAAGCGCGACCGAATGGCTGATCGATGAGGTCGCCACTGCCCTGTCCATGCGTCAGGCCCCGTCCCTGCGTCGGATCGAGCGGCAGATTGCCACCGAACTGGCCGATGAGGAACTGCCGAAATGGCTGACCCTGTCCCGGATTGTTCTGGTCGTGCGCGACGCCATGCGCCACCCGGCGTTCCAGAAGGCAGTTGATCGCCTGCCCGCTGCCGACCGCTACCGTTTCTATGACGAATGGGCCGATCTGGCTGCCAGCCTGTATCACGACTATCCCGATGACCAGATTGCCGGCAAACCGGCCATGGCTATCAATCTGCTCGCCGGTCAGACCAAATCCCTGCGCAAAGCATTGGCCAATGCCCTCAGCCTTGAGCTGAAAGGCACGCAGAAACGCGGCTGGTGGGGCGGTCTGCGCGCGATTGCCCTGCGCAGCGAACCGAACCGGCCACGCAAACCACAATCCGCCAGTGCCGATCGTGGTGGCAAACAGCGCAATGCCCGCCCGGAATTCGATCCGGAACAGGGCATCAAGCGGCCATCCGGCGCACCGCGCCTGAACGCCAAGCGCAAGCGTCGCAGCACCAATGGTAAGCCACAGCAACCCAAAGTCGCCATGCGTCAGGCTCAGGGCCAGAGCGCACCAGTCAGAAAGGTGCAACCACGGGTAGAGCAGCAGGCAGCGCCCGCCGCTCAACACCAGCGCCCGAGCATGCAGCGCCCTGCGCCACAGCCACAGATCAGCAAGCAGCCGGGCGCTCCACAAACAGCGAAGCCTGCACCAGCACCAGCCATCAACCGCGCACAAGCACCGGTTGCCATGGCCCCGCGTGTGCCGGTTGCCCAACAGATGGCCAAGCCACCGCAGAAAAAGCTCGCGTCCCGTGGGATGCGTGATTTCGAGGCAACCATCGAAGCCCGGTTCGAGGCTCGTGGGCTGGCACCGATCGCCATCACCACCGCTGCCACCGCCGCCATCGTGATGGCGGAGAATGTCCGCGATGGTCGGGCTCCGGAATTCTATGAGGTCGAGTACGAAGTGCTGGCCCGCTCCGGCGAGACCGTTGCCCCCGGCGCTGTCCGCACATGGACCCTGCACGCCTTTATGGAGTGCATGCGCGATGACTGGTTCCGCGACCTGTTCCATGCCCTGCCAAGCCAGGCACGGGCGGAAACCGTTTGGGTCTGGGCCAAGGCAGCTGCCGAATGGTTCGACGTACCGGCCAAGCTGCGTGAATTCTGGGTCCGTGCGCTCTCCGGCGGTGATCCCGTATTGGCCGCTGCTGCCTCACGCGCCTTTGCCGCCAAGACGCCGCAACTGCCGACCCGCCCGACCGCGCCACCATTGCTGCCTACCCCACCGGCTGCCGCCAATTATGCGGTTGCGCCGAAGGCAGTATCCGCACGGGTTGCGCAGTCGCCTCTGCCCGCTTCTGCGGCACAGCTGATCGGCCAGACCATCCACAAGCCAGCGGTTGCGGAAACCGCCACGGCTGTCGGATACGCTGCCGGATACAATGACGGTCATGCTGCCGAGATGGCTGCTGAGGATGATTATCAGGTTGAGGTGCAGTCTCTTGGCCCGGCGCCCCAGCAACAGCAACCACAGCAGGCAACCTATGCGCCATCGCCGACCACCGGCATGACCGCACCGCGTCCGGCCAATCTGATGATGGGCGGCATCAAGCGCAGCGGTGCAACGCCAATGGCTGCACGGCAGCCGATGAAGCCACAAGTTGCTCAGGTACAGGCTAATCAAGTACAGGCCGCACAACCGCACCGCCCGATGGCGGCACGGCCACCGGTGCAGTCTCCTGTCTTTGATCGTCAGACCCCACGCCCGCAACAGATGGCACAGCCGGAACCTGCCATGGCAACCGCCCCTGCAGCCCGTCCACTGTCCAGCCCGATCTCTCGCCCATTGCCAAAGCGTCAGCCGGTCAACAAGGCCGGACAGGGCAGCATGGGGATGGTGCCGATGGGTGCCGCTGACATCTATTACGGCGCATCATCCGATGACAGCCCGATGGTCCCGCGCGACCTGTCGCAAATGGAGACCATCGGCAGCGGCGACTGATCGGCTATACACAGCGCGATTTGCAAGGCGCAGGCATTGAAAAGCCAAGGCAATTACCGTCAAGCCATTTGACGTGTCAAAAAACCTTAGCAATTCAGTGCCTGCGCCTTTCGCATTTATGTGTTCACTTATAATGGTCATAAATTATCCGTAGCTGATGATACGATCTTGAGCAGGTCACCTAACCCGGCAGAATTTGACAAGGCCTCAGCGGTTGCAAAACAGCTGTCGTCCGGATCGGAAGATATCGGCATTATCGCCGAAGACTTTCTGGAGCAGTATGGCGACGCCCTGCTGCAGGACCTGACTGCCGCCAACAGCTTCTTCACCGCCGAGAATGTCGCCAGCACACTGAAGGACAATGCCAAATGGCATGCCCGTGTCGCGGCCTATGACACGCCGGAAGAAGACAACCTGCCGCAAGCCATTCAGGACGCGCTGCTGAGCGATCTCAGCAAGGTCATGGAATATGAGCCCGCCATGCTGGGCCAGCATCCTGACAGCGGCAATCACTTCACCACGGTCGAGCTGTTCAACAAGGACCATCAGGTCATCCGCACCGGCAAGCGCTGGGCACAGGCCAAGGGTACCGGCACACCTCAGGAAATCGTCGATCAGGTCATTGAAGCCTATTCGGCTGAACGCCTCGCCAAGGGCAAGGACCCGAATGTCGATCCGGAAGTGCGCGAAGCCTCGGCCAAAATGATGGAAAAGAAGCGCCTCGCGATCCTGATCGGACCGCCGGGCGCTGGTAAAACCACCCTCATCCGTCTGATCGGCGATGCGCTCAAGCAGGATGGTCACAGCATGCTGGTAACCACCCAGTCAGGCATGCTGAGCCAGAAGCTGGAACAGGAAACCGGCCATAACTCCCTGCCGCTCTCGGAAGTGATCGAGCAGATGAAGAAGGTCCGGAATATCGAAGATGCCCCGGACCTGGGCTTACGTCAGGGCGGTACGCTCGTGATTGACGAGGCTGCCATGCTCGGCACCCGCGAGATGTATGAGGTCATGCAGCTCGCCAACAAGCACAAGCTCAGCCTGCGCCTGATCGGTGATCCGAAGCAGATTGCCGCCGCCAGCCCCGGCGCACCGATGGAAAAGCTACTGGAGCACATCGAACCGGCGGTTATTTACCGCGTGCTGCGCCAGAAGAACGAGGTCGACAAGCAGGCGACCCTCAACATGCATGGCGGTGACGCCGAGGCTGCACTCAAATCATACAGCGTGCGTGGCCGCCTGAAGTTTCTGGAGAATGCCGGGGATGTCACCACCAAGGTGGCCAAGGACTATGCCAAATGGCGCTCCAAGCAGGATCATGACGGCAAGAGCGCCGCGATCCTCGTCCTGGATATGGATTCCGCCGAGGCAATCAACGCCAAGGCACGCGAGAATCTGAAACAGTCGGGGTATCTGCCGCCGGGAATCGAGATCGAAACCGCCTATGGCCCGAAAGAGTTTTCCACAAACGACCGGGTCATCTTCCGCGAGCGCATCGATCTGCGCGCCGATGGTCTAAATAGCCGGATTCACAAAGGTTCTGTCGCAACCATTACCGCGCTCAACCCCGGCTTCATGACGGTAACCCTTGATGGCACTGAGCAATCAATGGTCATTCCGATCCAAAAAAAGATGCGCATGACCCACGCTCATGCTATTGAATTGACGCAGCCTGACCCGGCTGAGTCACCGCAAGGCTCGACTTTAACTAGGGGCTTTCTTGCGGTTACGCGACCATGGTCAGCACCGGAAGCGATTGTCGGCATCAGTCGACATAAGAAAAAGCTGACGGTCTATGTTGATAAAAAGGTCTATCCAGACCTGCAAAGCTTGGCAGCGGATGCTGAGAAACGTCCGGAACGACTGACCACACTGGATGTGGCGGATCGTAAACCGGATCAGCCGAAGCCGCCCGGTCAATCTCCGGCACCAGGTTAAAACTGCCGGGTATACGGGGATTGAGACGAAGAAGATCACACCGATTGGAAACAAAGCAGAACAGCGGCGTTTTATAATCGACAAGTATCGGAATGTTCTGATAGTTGGCGCGGTCTTCGGGTTTTGACATTCGATACCACTGGGAGGTCAACAATGGCTCTCATTCAGACAAATCACTTTGAAGGTTATGGCTGGCGTTCGTTTGACGCCTTTGTCGGTCGCGCTCAATTCGAGCTGGATCGTATGGCCGCTGCCGCTGATTACGATTTCCGCGAAAGCACCCCTGCACTGGCGCGTCGCCTGCAGAACCTTCTCACCATGATGGCCCACTGCCGCAGCCACGCCTGCAACGCCGCCTACCGGCTTGCCAGCGATGCGGGTATGGAGCCTGATGTAAACGACCAGATGGTCTCCATCCGCGCGTCACTGGCCGACATCGTCGATGCCGTGAACCTCAAGGGTGCGGCTAGCTGCGAGACCTATCGCCACCGTCTCAATATCATCGGCAATCGCGTGTCACGCATTCAGGATGATTTGCAGATACTGGAAAGCAAGCGCTATAAACAGTGCGGCTGATACAGAGATTTTAGGGGCCCGCAAGGGCCCTTAATTTTTTGTATCGAACCCTCGGATTATGACTCTGAGCTTTCGCTATGGTGTTGCAACATAAACTTATTACGCAAACAGCATAGCGTGTTCGTTACTCGATATTCATCGTCTCGTCACTCACAAGAGCTCTCGCGTATGACACGGCCAATTCCACATCCCGCATCACGTTTCAGCTGGGACAATGAAACGGCCATCGTACGTGCTCTTGAGGCTGCCTATCCTCGCGTTTCCCGGTTCAATCTGACACCGGAAAAACTGGAGGAAATGATCCGCAGCCTGCCGGGCTTCATGAACGGCTCCGGACCACCGGATGATGACATATTCAACCGCCTGATCATCCAATGGATCGATCTGGATGAAGATGACGATGATGGACGTTGGGATGCTGGCGCGTAGCAACCATTGATGCCTTGAGCCCATCCGGTTCAGGCATTCCACTGCAACGCTAACCTAAAAGGCATGCACCCCTATGGCTCGCAAAAAGCGTCGTAACCGGCATCAGGATACCCCCGAGATCGAAGCAACCGAAAGCGTTACCCGACGCCTTCCCGCCGATCCCGTCCCCACCGCTCCCACTGCAGCTGAAAAGCTGATTACCGGCGATATGATCTATCGCCCGATCGGCGGTAACAATCCTGACGACATCGGCGCCAATACCGGCATTGTCGAGTTCAATCGCTATGGTGGCGGCAAGGGCAAGAAAACCAGCCGCATCATGATCGATAACGGTGTGAAATTTGCCGATCCGGACAGCCGCTATGACAGCCTGATGGTCGATACCAGCAACTATTTCCAGGATCGCGACAGCGGCAACCACCCATCGGAAATGGTCGATGCCATCGTCCTGACCCATGCCCATGAGGACCATATCGGCGCTATCTGCCACGACATGAACCGCGGCAAGGTTCTGCCACCGATCTATGCCACCCCGCTGACCCAGGCATTTGTCGAGCAAAGTTTCATCCGTCGTGGCTTCAAGGATCCGAAGTCATGGCCCCAGTTCAACACCATGGAAGCGGGCAAAGCGATCCAGATCGGCGACATCAATATCATGCCGATCCCGGTCAGCCACTCGGTGTCACAATCCATGGCACTGGCGATTACCACCCCGACCGGCTCCATGATGCACTCCGGCGACTACAAGGCCGATGCCACCCTGCCAATCGGTCAGATTTTCGAGAAAGAACAGACCGAAGAGCTATGCCGCAAGGCCCTTGCCCGCTACGGCCATGAGCGCTTTGACGTTGCCACCGTCGACTCTACCCGTGCCTATATGCCGGGCAGCACCCCGACCGAGGGCAAGGTCAAGAGCGAGATGGACAAGATCGTCAAGGAAAGCAATGGCCATCGCGTTGTAACCGCCGTTATGGGTCGCAGCACCGAGCGGATCATCAATATGGCCAAAGTGGCCGCTGAAAACGACCGCACGCTGGTCGTTCATGGCAAATCCATTATCCTGTCCCTGCAGGCTCTTGCTCGTGCCGACCAGATTTCACGCGGCATCGAGGCACGCGCACCGAAAGGCAAAGGCAAGCGCAGCAGCAACGCTCCAGCCTATGATATGAGCGAGATCAGCGACATCCTGACCCGCTATGTGGGCAGAAAGGTCCGCATCCTCGAAGGGCGCGACGAAGCAGTCGACAACATCCCTGAATCAAAACAGATGGTTCTCGCGACCGGTACTCAGGGTGAGCAAAACGCAGCCCTGCCAATGGCCGCCATGGGCAATCACAAGACCCTGCTCCTCGGCAGCAATGATGTGGTTGTTCGGTCAGCCTCGATCATTCCAGGCAATGAAGCACCAATCGGTGCCATGGACAGCGCGGTTCGCTCACAAGGCGTTGCCCGCCTGGTCACCACTGAGGAAGCCATGGTCCACTCATCCGGCCACGGCTATTCCGAAGATGTCGACCAGTATCTGGAATCAACCAAGGCACGGACCGTCATTCCGGTACATGGCTCGGTCGAGCTGATGGAGAAGAATGCCGAGCGTATCGCAACCCGCGCGCAGGAACTCGACCTCAAGCTCGAGAAAATGCGCAATGGCGACCGTGTGGTCATCGGTCAGGACGTGATTGTCACCCCAACGAAGGAGCCAGCCCGCTTCCTCGGCATCCGCAATACCGTGGAAGATCCGGTCGCCCGCATGTGGAAACAGGATTACGTCTACGAGCCGGTTGATGAGAATGGCAAGGCACTCGGCCCTGCTCCAAAGGCTCCAGCCAACGACCGCAAGCCAACACTCGGTAAGCGCGCTGGCTAAAAGCCAATAAACTCAAAACATTGCGCCGTCCATGTCCTGCCCCTAAGATAATAACGGGGAAGAGACATGGGCGGCGTTTTGCTGTCCGGTAATGGGGTTACGGGGCTATTCACAGCATCGGACGGTATCGGTCGGTTTTCGGCCTGTGCGCAGCTTTGGCACATCGCATGGCACGTCATATGGTGCCGGGCATTGCCCGACCATCACTGCTGGTGCTCGGCCTGATTACGGCTGCCTGCCAGCCGGTTATCGAGAACCCTGCCGCCCCGGCCATTGAACCATGGCTGCAACCCGTGCCCCCAAGTGGCCCGGTCAGCACCATGGGCCGCCTCGGTGCCATCAACACCCCGACCGCCCGGATGGCGGAGGCTGGCACAATCCGCCTGCATACAGCGCGACGGGAACCGTACTGGGTGGCTGGCGTCACCGTGCAACCGCTGAGCAGGCTCGAACTCACCTACCGCCGCACCGTCGATAACCGCTCGGCCAGCGAGCGCGGCTTCCGCTTCTCCGGCGGGTTGGATGCCAAGGCAATGCTGGTGCGCGAAGGCCCCTATGCCCCACAGCTGAGCCTCGGCATTGACGCGATTGCCGGAAACGGCATCTTCGGCGCGGAATATCTTGTTGCCAGCAAACGGGTCGGCCCGCTCGATCTGTCCCTTGGCCTCGGCTGGGGGCGCCTTGCCGGTGGTGGACCGCTGAGCAACGGCTTCAGCCTGATCGGCGGGCATTTCGACAAGCCATCGCGACGGGAGGAATTCGACCGCGGCCCGGATGAGTGGTTCTCCGGCAACCGTGTCGGGCTGTTCGGCAGCGCCAGCTATCAACTGCCATGGTCCCTGCCCTGGCTGCCCGAGGCGGAGAAGCCGCGCCTGATCCTCGAATATGACAGCGACCAGTACTGGGCCGAACAACGCTTCGATCCCGGTTTCGATCCGGGGCGGATACCGGTCAATATCGGACTGGAAACCGCCCTCGGCAGCGGCTTTCGGGCAGGCATTTCCTCGGAGCGCTTCAAGACACTCAGCGCACGGCTGTCATGGAGCTGGAACCCGATCAAACGACATCAGCAAAAACCTTTACAGAACAGCTTCCGGCAACCGCAACACAACCCGGCACCAGTTACCGATGCCGACTATGAGGAGAGCCCACCCCTGTGGCTTGATGCCACCACGGTTCCGGCTGGTGAGCTGGCAAGCGCCATCCTCGATCAGGGCATCGCGGCGGCCCATGCCCGACCCGACAGCGAAACCATCACCACCAGCATTGGCAATCAGGGACTGCCGGTCAGCAGCCTCACCATGCGCAGCACCGATCTGCGCAAGCTCGCCAGCGGCGATGCCTCACCGGAAGAGGTCTGGCACAACAGCGAGAGCCGCAGCAGCGAGAGCCTGCCCGACACAGCAGAAACAGCCGGGCCTGCCGCCACCGGCCTGCTCGACCACCTGCATCTGACACTGGCACCGGAGACAATCATCGACGGCTTTGAGGCATCGAGCGGCGTTGTGGCGCGCCAGAGCCTGCTGTTCGACGCCCGCTATGCCGAACAGAAAACCCGGATCGGGGCCAGCCTGCGGCTGAACATGGCCGACAATCTGGACCGCCTGACCCGCGATCGCGGCTTCACCACCTATCCGGTGCGCAGCAATCTCGAGGCCTTTGCCGATAACCGGCTGTGGATCGACCGGGCCTATTACGGCACCGCCGAGCATATTGCCCCTGATCTCTATATCGGTGGCGTGGCCGGCCTGCTGGAAGAACAGTTCGGCGGGATCAGCACGCAGGTGCTGTACTGGCCCCATGATGCCAAATGGGCGATTGGCGGGCATCTGACCCAGGCCTATGCCCGCGACCAGGACCAGTTGCTGAATGCCTTTACCGATCAGGTGCTGACGGCAGAATTGAGCGGCTATTACCATTTTCCCGGCGGGTTGATGGCCAAGGCCGGACTGGTGCGCTATCTGGGCACCGATGTCGGGTTGGCGCTGGATTTCAGCCAGCCACTTGGCGATGGCTGGATGCTGGACGGCTATCTGACCTTCAGCGATGCCGATGAACGCTCAAGCCAGCGGATCGCGCAATTTGCCGAGACCGGTGGTGCCGATTTCGGCCTGCGCCTGCGCGTTCCCATTGGCAGCGTGCTCAACAGCCTTGTCAGCATCGAGCCACGCCTGTCGATCCGCGCGCTCGGTCGGGATCAGGCGCAACGGCTCGACCTGCCCTACACACTTTATGATCAGGTAGCCCCCGCCCATATGAATGCGGTGGTAAAATCATGGCCAGGGCTTACACTTCATTGAATAACACTGAATGAACCAAGCCTGTCCAATAACAGAGACGAACCGCCACCATGGTCGAACAGGATAAAGACAACACCCCGCCCCATACCGGCGCCCGCCACGCTTTTCATCAGGCAGATGAAGCGGAGAAACAGCAATCGCGGGTGATCGCGCTCAAGACCGAAATCCTGCTCGGCCCGATCTTGTCCTTTGTGGTCGGTGCCCTCGTGATCGGTGCATTCCTCGCCTATATCGGCAGCGGTTTGGGGACGATCATCCTCGGCGCGCTGATTGCCGGGGTGGTGATGGCGATCACCACCATCGCGCTCGGCGGCGTCTAAAGACGCCAAAAATTGCGTATCCACTTTCTAAAACACAATTTACCGTCAATAAATGGACAAGCAGCATTACCAGCTGCGCCAGATGAGGAAACAGTTTATGCCCCGTTTCGATGCCATTCTCTCGGATGTTGACGGCACCCTGATCGACAGTGAATCCCTCGGTAAAGAGGCATTCATGGTCGTGGGCCAGGATTATGGCCTGAATATCAGCTCGGCAGAGTTTGACGAAACCACTGGCTGGTCGGCCAAGAAACGCTTCCGCCATTTCGCCGATGCCGATCGCTTTACCAGCGGTGCGCCGGACGAAAAGGTATGGCTCGACAAGCTGAAGGTCTATGCCGCCATGAACAGCAACAAGATCGAAGTGCTGCCCGGCGTGCCCGGTTTCTTCCGTGAGATGGAACGGCGCGGCATCCGCATTGCTGCCGTCACCAACTCCCGCGCCGAAACCGCAAAGACCAAGATTGCCCAGCTGCAGGAGTTCGAGCGGCACCTGAAATTCCGTTTTACCGCCGGTGATGTCTCCGCCCCCAAACCCGATCCCGAGGGCTACAAGAAGGGTGCGGCACGGCTTGGCATTCCGAAGTCGCGCATTGTCGTACTCGAGGACAGCAAATCCGGTGTCGAGGCCGCCCATGCCGCCGGGATCGCCTGCATCCAGATCCAGAAAGACCCGGCAGAGATTTCCGACAAGGCGTCACTGGTGATCGGCAGCCTCGGCGACAAGCGCGATTTCGACAAGGTGATGAAATTCATGGGCATCGAGCACAATCTCCACGCCCGCATCCACGAAGACCGCCGCGTACACAAAATCCCGGTCCCCGGCATGCGCTAGGCTGCCCTGATTATCCCGATATAAAAAAGGCCCGGAACTTCCGGGCTTTTTTTATAATCAGACGATGGTCAGATTGTCGAACGATGAGATATTGCGCAGGGTTACGGTTCCCTCTTCCAAAGTCAGCACGAGATCGCCATCTATTACCTGGGTTTCCAGAACTGACGCCCCGCCGAGGTCCAGAATATCCTCGCCAATGGTGTAATCCGCGATCACGTCATCACCGAAACCCTTGCCTGTAATCGCAAAGATATCGCTGCCGAGATCACCGATCAGAATGTCGTTACCGGCATTACCGATCAGGAGATCATCGCCGAGATTGCCGTAAACGAAATCATCCCCCTGCCCGCCATAAACGGTATCACTGTTCTTGCCGCCATAGACGGTATCATCACCGGTATTGCCATAGACGACGTCATCATTCTCGTTACCGTAGACAACATCTGCGCCATCATTGCCCCAGGAAACATCTGTCCCTTCACCGCCATAGGAGTGATCGGCCCCCTCACCGCCAAAGATGCTGTCATTGCCAAGGTGGCCATAGACTACATCATCACCGGCATCGCCATAAATCGCGTCATTGCCGAGATTGCCATTGATCTGGTCATCCCCATCGCCGCCCATGACAATGTCATCCAGCGCCGACCCGTTTGCCGTATCATTGCCAATTCCCAAGTCAATCGGCGGACCATCAACCCGAGCCGGAATGTCGACATCATCATCACCATCACCCGGCTGTGCCGGCGTGGTGGGCGGTGTTGCAACATCAAGGAAATTGAAGTCACTCTCAGAAATGCTGCCTGTGAGCGAATAAAACTGCAGAACCAGGCCCGTAGAACTTGTTACGGTGGCATCAGTACCGACCTGGTCGATCTCAAGGTCGGCAAATGTCAGGCCAAGCGGTAGGTTTATTACATCTATACCAGCGTCAAACCCAATAATCAGTAAACTGCCGGTATCGTCCTGAAGAAAGATGGTTTCCACATCTCCGGTTGTATGTCCGATATTCAGGCCAAGTCGATCGCCGGAGCCCGCGTAGAGGGTGTCATCGCCACCATGCGGGTCAAGGGTATCGTTCCCATCCCCTCCATAGATAATATCATCGCCACCATACGCCGCAGATGAAACATCCCCCAGAAGGTGGTCGTTACCACTATTACCGTAAATCGTATCATTATCATAACCACCACGCACATAGTCATTACCATCACCGCCATAGATCAGGTCATCACCATCGCCGCCTTGAATAGAATCCCTACCTATTCCGCCATCAATCGTATCAATACCATCATCTCCACGCAGCCAGTCACGATCATCGCCGCCGTAAATCAGATCATTGTCAGCCCCGCCATATATCGTGTCATAGCCTGCGCCGCCATATTGGATGTCATCACCTGCGCCACCATAGATGACATCGTTGCCGTCACCGCCATCCAATGAGTCATCGCCACTACCGGCATCAAGGTAATCATTGCCGGCATTACCCGATAGACTGTCATCATCAGACAACCCCCATACGGTATCATCGCCTGCGCCGCCAAGGATCAGGTCGTGCCCATTCCCTCCGTGCAACCAGTCATTTCCATCCCCGCCGGAAAGGTCATCATCCCCATCCTGCCCATAAATGGTATCAGCACCGCCAAGTCCATCGATTGTATCGGCAAACTCGCCGCCATAGAGCAGATCACTATTACCGGTAGGTGACGAAGCTGCATCCTGTTGAAACACAATATCGCCACCGGACGACAAATCCGTATCCACGCCCAGAATACCGGCATCCGTAAATACGAGACTGATCGTCTCAGTACCATCAGCGATCAGAGTAACCGTGGCAGTGCCTGTTGTTCCATCAAGAGAAACACTGTCCTGCACCACAGTCGTGACGTCGGTAAATCGGATTGTTTCACCAATTTCGTAGCCAACGATAGTATCGCCATCAAAATCTGCGAAACTGCCGACAAACAAGTCATCACCGGCATCCGCACGCAATTCATCCTGCCCGGCACCGCCAATTAGCGTATCCCCACCATATGTGCCATAAATCGTGTCGCTGCCATTGTCTCCGTGCAATAGATTTGGAAAGTCTCTCTGAACAGGCCCCAAACGGATCAGGTCATTGCCATCACCACCGTATATCTCGTTACCCGTTTGATAATAAATAATAGTATCATTGCCATCGTCACCATAAATGTCCGAGTTACCGAACCAGGTTTCGATGTAATCGTTACCGGAACCGCCATAGATCGTGTTTTGGCCAAAGTCGTTATAGTCCCCGATCCTGTCATTGCCGGCTTCGCCATAAATCAGGTCATTTCCTGACCCGCCATATAAACGGTCATCTCCATTCCACCCGTAGAGCGTATCCCCGAGATCGCCACTACTTTGAGAGAAATCATTGCCCTCAATCCAGTCACTGCCATCACCGCCATAGACAACATCCGCACCCACAGAGCCCCATATCAGATCTGCGTCCGCGCCACCGTAGATCAGGTCGTTGCCATCACCACCGTTCAGGCTGTCCCCGTCATTGCCAGTAAGACCCGTCAGGGTATCCCCATATAGCGTGTCATCGCCAAGATTGCCCAGAATGGTATCCCGACCACTACCGCCATGAATAAGATCATCCGACGCCGTGCCGTCAATCGCCTCGGCATCGGCAGTTCCGGTTATCGTTGACATGGCCCTTCCCCCGAAAGACATAAAATATAGGCATAAATAAAATCGGCGGCCTCAATAATGAAGCCGCCGAGATTATTAGTCTAGCAATAATGCCTTACGCGATAATGTTTTACACAAAGGTAACATCATCGATTGAGGTCACCCCGGTCAGTGTAATCGTGCCACCATCGAGAGTGATGACCAGCCCGTCATCCGTCAGTTCGGACCCCAGGATCGTCGCGTCTCCGAGATCGATGCTGTCCTCGCCAACGCTGTAGTCACTGACCACATCATCGCCGAACTCTGCACCGGTGAAGGTGAAGACATCACTGCCAGCGCCACCGATCAGAACGTCATCGCCCCGGTTGCCGTTCAGAACGTCATCGCCAAGGTTACCGAAGACGGTATCGTCACCCTGACCACCATAGACCGTGTCATTGTCCTGACCACCATAGACGGCATCGTTATCCTCGTTGCCGTAGAGAACATCGTCAGCCTGGTTGCCATAGACGACGTCCGCCCCCTTGTTGCCATAGACATTGTCATTGCTGTTGCCACCGAAGCCGGTGTCATCGCCCTGACCACCGAACAGGGTGTCATTGCCGTCATCACCATTGATGCTGTCATTATCAAGGTTGCCATAGATAACGTCATCGCCATTCGAGCCACTGACATTATCGCTGCCACCACCGCCATAGACAGTATCGCTGTTGTTGGAACCGGTAGCAGTATCATTGCCGCCGCCCAGATCAACCTGTCCGGTATTGGTGTCATCGATGATGATATCATCATCGCCATCGCTGCCCTGAACGGTATCCGGCTGGCTTGATGAACCACCGCCAGAGCTGCCGCCACCACCGCCGGAACTATCAGAGTCATCGTCGCCAAAGTCAGTGGTGGATATTGTTCCCTCAACCTCAAGCATGGTCAATGTCAGACCACTTGCGGTTGTGATCGTAGCCTCCCTGCCACTCTGGTTGATGGTCAGGTCACTGGTAGAGATGCCCTCTGCCAACTGTATCTCATCCACCCCGGCCTCGAAGCCATAGATTAAGGTTTCGGAATCGTCGTCATTGATAATGATGACATCCTCATCCCCGACATAGTTGCCATAGGCGAGGAAGACGGTGTCATCGCCATCAACCACGATGGTGTCGTTACCGATACCACCCGCCACGAAGTCTTCACCGGTTCCGGCATCAATATAGTCATGACCGCCGCCATATTCGACAGCATCAGGGATATCAGTGCTGTCGCCATAGATCTCGTCATTACCGTCACCGCCATAAAGCGTATCATCCCACAGACCACCGTACAGGGTGTCATTGCCGCCATCGCCGTAGACGGTATTGGAATCATCGCCGCTATAGATGGTATCGTCGCCATCACCGCCATGGAACAGATCGTCACCGTCACCGCCAGAGAGAAAATCATTACCGCTCCCCCCATCAACAGTATCGGCACCGTCAAAGCCAAACACCCTGTCATTGCCGTCACCGCCGATAAGCAGGTCATCGCCATACTCACCATTGATACTGTCGTCGCCATATCCACCATAGATGGTGTCATCCCCTTCATCGCCAAAAAGGAAGTCACCACCGCCAGCCGTATCTGAGAGATCATCGCCATAGATCAGATCATCACCACCGCCAGCTATTACAAAATCGATATCCGCACCGCCGTAGAAAGTGTCGTTCCCTGAGACGGCCCCTGAGACGGCCCCTGGAGAGCGAGGATCCCTGTCCCCGACAAGGTAATCTTCACCATCGCCACCACTGATGACATCATTGCCATCGCCGCCATAGATGGTATCATTATCGGCACCGCCATAGAGACTGTCATCACCGGCACGGCCATAAATGGTATCTTCACCGGCCAGCGCATCGATCATATCGCTATCGCCACCGCCATAGAGCAGGTCATCGCCGGTTGTTGCAGTTCCACCAGGCACAAGCTCAATCTGGAAAGAGGAATTGGAAACCACATTGGTAAGAGCGAATGCGCCAATACCATTAAAGTATATCGTCCGCGTACTGGCACCGGCATCAAAGTTGACGCTGTAATTACCGGAGCCAAGATCAGAGACACCGATATCAGCCGCATTACTAAATGCACCATCGGTAACGACAAAAGTATCAGTTTCTTCAATACCATAGAACTGATCACCATCGATATCAGCACCGCTGGCAACAAAGGTGTCAGCACCTGCCTCACCATAGATGTCATCAGTGCCAGCACCGCCATAGATCAGGTCGTCACCAGCGCCACCACGGATGAAGTCAGCCGTGTTGCCGCCCATGATGGTATCGGCACCATCCTCACCATGAATCTCATCATTACCGGTTCCGCCGATAATCAGATCATCACCGGCACCACCAGAAAGATAGTTGAGGGAAACAGATGCACTGTCGGTAATCGTATCATTGCCATCGCCACCATAAATGATGTCGTCATCGGCTCCACCGGAGAGGCTGTCAGCACCATCCTGACCGTAAATCTGGTCTTGGCCATTGCCACCCTCAATGGTATCGCCGCCACCCTGGCCAAAGATGCGGTCATTGCCATCCCCGCCATCAATAGTGTCGTCGACCAAGGCAGAGCCATAGATGATATCATTACCAGCCGTGCCGGTTCCCGATGCCACATGGGCGATTGTCAGGGTATTGCCTGCGCCATTGATTGCCTCGAACTGAGTGCCAACGGCATTCCGAATCACGAATGACGTGCCATCAATGGTGATCTCGGTTGTTCCGGCCAGCGTATCCTGCAGATTACTGATCACAGCCGTCGAGAGATCGGTACCGCCGGTGATGACAATCTCCGGCCGGTAATCCTCATTGCTGTGCAGGAAGTTGCCATAGATGGTGTCGCCAGCAAACTCGGCCAGCGTACCGATAATCGTGTCGGCACCATACTGCCCCGCTATGATGCTGTCATTGCCGAGGTCACCATTCAGAATATCGCCGCCATAATCACCATAGAGCGTGTCGTCACCATCACCGCCATAAAGCGTGTCGTCACCCATATGGCCAAAGATGATATCGTTGCCGTCACCGCCATAGATCAGCGCTTCACTATAATCGCCGAACAGGCTGTCATCGCCATCACCGCCATAAATGGTGTCCTGATCATCACCACCGCGAATGTAATCATTACCGCTCCCCCCCTCAACAGTATCGGCACCGTCAGAGCCAAACACCCTGTCATTGCCGTCACCGCCGATAAGCAGGTCATCGCCAGTCTCACCATCGATACTGTCGTCGCCATATCCACCATAGATGGTGTCATGATCCTCACCGCCAAAAAGGAAGTCACCACCGCCAGCCGTATCTGAGAGATCATCGCCATAGATCAGGTCATTACCGTACCCGCCAACGAGCGTATCGTTACCAGCCCCGCCGTAGAAAGTATCGTTCCCTGAGACGCCCCCTTTAAAGCGAGGATCCCCGACAAGGTAATCTTCACCATCGCCGCCACTGATAACATCATTGCCATCGCCGCCACTGATGACATCATTGCCATCGCCGCCATAGATGCTGTCATCACCGGTCAGGCCGTAAATGGTATCGTCACCGGCAAATGCATCGATCGTATCGCCCGCATTACCGCCGTAATACAGGTTCGAACCATCATCGAGATCACCGAACGGCACGACTGAGAAGACAACATCAGAACCGGAAGACGCAACCGTATCAATATCATAGCTGCCCCCCCCAATGGTGAAGGTGATGGTGTCGGAACCATCGGCAACCAGCGTGATTTCGGTGTCACCGGTCAGGGTGTCGTAATTTGCCGATTGCTGCACAATGCTGGTTGCATCGGTAATACGAACGATCTCGCCATCTTCATAACCAAAGAAAATGTCTCCATGGATTTCGGCACCGGTGCCGATATAGAGATCCGTGCCCTCTCCACCATAGAGGCTGTCGGTATCCATACCGCCAACCAGCACATCATTGTCAGCACCGCCATAGAGCGTATCGTTACCAGCCCCGCCATAAAGCAGGTCACTATCCTGATCACCATAGATCAGATCGCTGCCACCATCGCCATAGATGGTGTCATCGCCACTGCCACCGACAAGATTGGAATCATCGCCCTTGCCACCATAGATCAGGTCATCATCCGCCTGACCTGTCAGTCGATCATCGCCATCACCACCGTAAAGGGTATCGTCGCCATCACCGCCAGAGAGATCGTATTCCGCATCATCACCGCCATAGAGCAGGTCATCGCCCCCCTGACCTTCAATGAAATCGGAACCATTATCTCCATAAATGGTGTCATTGCCGTCGCCGCCAGTGAGGTAGTCATTCCCATTACCGCCATGGATGCTGTCCGCATCAGCTGTACCGGCAAAGCTGTCATCCCCAATGCCGAGAACCGTATCAACCATGATGAATTGCCCCTTGGTGTTTTGCTTGTTTTTGAATTGGCCATCTGCTCAATAAATTGCCCAGAACAGATGTCTCCCTGTTGTTTTTGCCCAGAGACTGAGCGGCAGACATGGGACCGCTATCGTTCGTACAGCCAATGTTTACATAAGAAACAAAGCGCAAGACGAAACGGTCGTCTCCTGCCCCTCCGACTGGCGACCACCCCACACGACATAACGCGTGAGGCTAATGTCATACCCGGGCACAATCCGGGTCGCAAACAAAACCTATGCGCAACGTCTAATTTAATCTCAATTAAACAAACGGGAGAGGAGCACGACAGAAATCAATCTGCCACGTCAATACCCGAAACTATTTGGGGAACGGCATTCATTGAAAGTAAATGGTGCCCAGAGGCGGATTCGAACCACCGACACGGGGATTTTCAATCCCCTGCTCTACCAACTGAGCTATCTGGGCAAACCATGGTCGGGGATGGCGCGGATGGCCATCAGCCGTGTTGGTTCGAGGCTTATAGAAAACCAGCCGCGTGCTGTCCAGTCATGATCTGCATCTGACCGGACAATTTTTGCTTAAGCATCGCCCGGATCAACATCCACCCGTTCATCGTCGCGCAAATCCTCTTCACGCACCGGGATTGCGTAATCCTCGTTCAGCCATTTGGCGAGGTCGAGATGGGCACAGCGCTTGGAGCAGAAAGGACGGAATTGCTGCACGGTCGGCTCTCCGCACATGGGACATTTGCTGCGCGCCAGTTTTTTGGCGACCGCCTTCTTGTGTCCATCAATGCCAACCGGATCAGCCATATCAATCCTCGGGGAACATATAGATTTCATGCAGCATCGGATAGCGCCGCGGTATCGCCAGTTCGAGCAGGCCACCACGGCTGACGCCATGCACCGCCACCGATTGCGGATGGGCACTGAACAGCTGCCCTGCCCGCTTGCTGACCTGCCGAGTATCAACCCAATCGGGCAGATCCACAACCACAGCACCGGAAATATTGCGGAGACGGCACTGGGCGACAATCCCGGTCAGGGCATCATCCAGAGCAGATTTGCGCGCAAGATCGAGGTCGATAACGGTCAGCGCCTCGGTATGCTGGATCACCGCCCGCCCTTCTTTGAACGAGACCAGCGGATTGGCCAGTGCGGCAATTCTGGTTGGCAGATCGAGGCTCTCGAACAGTCCGGTTCTGGCGTCATCATAGGCCTGCGCGGCCTTGTCGAGCCCGAGCGCTTCGGTTGCCGTCTGCCACAGGGCAAGTGCGACATCCCCCTCGGTCATCACATCGGCATCCATGGTGCTGAAAGGTGCCTCAAGGATCGCACGATGGGCCAGATTGGGCGCGGCAGCAATCAGGCCCGGTTCGTACTGATCGCGTACCAGCGCGCCTGCCTGCGCCACGAGTGCGGCCGCCTCAGCCGTCAGGCCGTCGAGCGTTGCCGCAGCCGCCTGTCGCCGAACGATCCAGCCGCCGTTGTGTTGTCCAAGCAGGGCTGACAGCGTCTCAAGATCGGGACCGTCGGCACGCTTTGATGCCCGGACCTTGTCGGCGGCATAGGGCATATAAATCAGATTGCGTCCGGCAAAGGTCAGCTCGGCACTGGCACGGGCGTGCTTGTCGTTACCGCTGAGGGCGCTGCGCTGTGCTGCTGCTGTTACCTGCACCAGAAAGCCGCGATCATCGGGCGGCACCTCACGGTCACGGAGCTGTACACGCCCCGCCTCACCGCACGCCACGATCGCCGATTTCAGGGCCGGATACCGCTCGACCACCTGACCATACAGAATGGCGCCGGGCGCGAGAACATCCGGCACAGCCTTCTCGATCCAGAGATCAAGCAGATGGCCTTGCGCGGAAACTGCCGCCGCCCGCTGAAAGCCGTTTTCGGCATCGAAGACAAGACTAGGTCGCATTGCTGTTCCTGTAGCCCAGCCCGCTGAGCATCTGACTGGTTTCAAATAAGGGCAGACCGACAACGCCGGTATAGGAGCCGCTCATGCCGCTGATAAAACCGGCGGCCCGCCCCTGAATGGCATAGCCGCCCGCCTTGCCCAGCCCCTCGCCCGAGGTGACATAGGCGGCGCTCTCCTGATCGCTCAGGCGCTTGAAGGTAACCTTGGTTGCCACCAGCCGGGATGCAGAACGCCCGTCACTGGTCAGCATATGCACCGCCGACAGCACCCGGTGATTGCGTCCGGACAGCAAGGTAAGACAATCGGCAACATCGCGGTCGGTTTCGGCCTTGGGCAGGATACGGCGTCCGAGGGCGACAACAGTATCGCCGGCCAGCACGATATAGGGTGTCGGCAGATCAGCCGCCGTTTGCAAGGCGCTCAGCACCGCCTCGGCCTTGCCAGCGGCCAAGCGTCGGGCATGATCAATCGGCAGCTCCCCACGCAGCGGGCTCTCGTCAATATCGGCGGGCAGAATACGGTCGGGCGCAATGCCGATCTGCTGCAGCAGATCAACACGCCGCGGCGAGGCCGAGGCCAGCACAAGCGCGGGAGACGGATGACTGGCCATAACGGTTGCTCGGAAACACGTCGCGCACGGGACAGGCCGGGCGCTTGAAACGGGAATGATCCACGCCAACACGGGCGTGGTCTCGTCGCTTACTTGAAGCGGAAGGTAATCCGACCCTTGGTCAGATCATACGGGGTCATCTCAACCGTCACGCGGTCACCGGCCAGTACGCGGATACGGTTCTTGCGCATTTTCCCGGAGGTATGCGCCAGTATCTCGTGGTCGTTATCAAGCTTTACGCGGAACATGGCATTGGGGAGCAGTTCTGCCACCGTACCATTGAATTCCATAAGGTCTTCTTTAGCCATCTAGTCCTTCGGTCCTAACAAATGGGTCAGTTGATATGTATGAACGCCAGCATATATTACCAGACCTGATGGTCGGCAGTATCCCGGCACGTTATCGTCGATTAAGCAGGCATCCTTGATCTGCCGCCATGATAACACATCATTGCTGGCATCATCTGCGACGGATGCTTTTGCATTTGTCGGGCATGTTTTAGACTGTCTGACGGAAACAGCCAGTATAAAGTCACAACAATCCCCAAAAGGCTTTGAAAATGTCACTCGCGAGACCATCAACCCGCCGCTTCTGCCTCAGCATTTCTGCCGCCACCGCTGCGGTTCTGCTCTTAAGCGTGGCACCGGCGGAAGCCCGGGATGATGCCGAAAGGCTGGCTAAGAGCCTTGGTCGGGAAATGGCTGCGGCCAAGTATTGCCAGCTTGACCCGTCACGGGTCGAGGTGCTGACTCGGGAATTCAACTCCCAAATTTCGGGGGCGAGCGAGAGCCGAACGGATTTCGTCAAATCCCAGCAGCTCTATTATGAGACATTGACCAAGTATCAGCGTCGTGAGCCGAGCGACGGCTGCGACGCAGTAATCAGCCGCCTGCAATCCCCCGAACAGCGCGGGATTGATACTCTGAACCAGCGCATGAAAACCCTTGAGGACCTGACCATTCGTCAGCTTGAGGCATTGAAAGCCGCGCAAGAGAACCAGAATTAAGCCGGGCCGCCCGAAAAAACCAATCGCATCGCCATTCGAGATCGGTTAGCGATAGTCGGGTTACCGTTGCATTCCAGCCTGCACCCGCTGTCCCATGACCGAATTTCTCGAAGCCCTGCACTTCGCCCTCGCACAGCCGACCATCCTGATTATCTTCTCTGCACTGGTCGGGTTGATTTTTGGTGGCTTTGCCACTGTTGCCGGTGACCGCCTCGGCCAGCTTGCCGCCGCAGAGGATGAGGGCCGCGAACTGGAAGAGGAAATGGGCCTCTGGTGGCCAGCCAGCCGGTGTGAGGGCTGCGGCCGTTCCCTGAATGCCATTGAACGCATGCCCGGCTTTGGCTGGTTTGCGGTACGTGGCCAGTGCAGCAGCTGCGGCTTCAAGGTGCCGATCAGCGCACCGGTAACCGAATGGCTGTGCGCGCTGCTGTTTGCCCTGATCGCGCTGCGCTATGGACCGAACTGGTCAACTCTCGCCTATATGTTTGCCGCCTGGTGCTATGTCACCATGAGCCTCTCAGACCTCAAGCACATGACCCTGCCGGATCGGCTGACCTATCCGCTGATCTGGGGTGGGCTGATTGCCGCCGCCAGTGGCTTGCTGCCGATCTCTGCCAGCTACAGCATCTTCGGCGCGGCAGCCGGGTTCGCCTTTCTCTGGATATTGCAGGAAGCCTATTGGCGTCTGCGTGGGATTATGGGTATCGGCGGCGGTGATGTGAAGCTGATGGCCGGTATCGGCGCATGGGTCGGGATCGAGTATGTGTTCCTGACCGCAGCGCTTGCCGCCATTATCGGCCTGCTGATCTTTGCGGTCATGGCCCTGCTGCGCGTCAAATCAGAAGAGCACAAGCCATTCGGACCGATGCTGGCGCTTGCCGGTTGCTGGGCAACCCTGCGCCCGGAAGACATCAGGGCGAGCCTTGACTGGCTCGCCCTGCTCATCACCAACTAGGTGAAATCTGTTTGTCGTTCGACTTGAACGCGAAACCTTAAGCGGTTTTGCGCACAATTTCCTCTGCGCCCTGAACACCGCGGGCTGGTACGGCCTGTGGCAGCAGGATGCGGGTCTGAACACCGCGCGCCTCGATGGAAACAATCGCGTCCTTGTTGAACAGTGAAGCGATCTGGCGAGGGCCGGTCAGTGGATCATCGATGCGGTAAACGATCACATCAAGGTGATTGAACTCCGGCTCCTGATGCAGCTTGCCGATGAAGTCGGGGCGCTCACACACAAAACCGGCATGGCGGAACGGGTCCATCGGCTCCAGACCCATCTCGGCAGCATAGCCGTCAAACTTCTGACGGCAGATATCTTCCAGCGGGCGGGTGATGCGATCAAGGTAGAGAAATCTGTAGCTGCTTAGCTTTTCAGGGCTGACCCTGCCATATGGCATCTTGCCGATTTCAGCCTGCAGCGTCACAGTGGCGAAACCGACGGTATCGCTCTCCCAGCGCTTACGCAGACGTGACAGCTCTTCCAGAGCATCGCGGAAGCCGTACAGCGCAGTCATGGCACCGGCTGGTGGCAGTGCACGTGGCGGCAGTGGAACGTCCGCGAGTGTAACTGACTCTGGCATGTTGCTGCGGTTGTATGTAAAGAAGGCGTTGAGCGCGACAGTCGACATCTAATGATTTCCTCAATTTAATCTTGTGGCCTCGTCGGAACCGCGGTGATTAAAAAACGGGAGCGCGGCGCAACAGGCGTTGTATTTGGTATAAGAAGCAAGCTTGAAAGGACCAAGCATGATCCCAAAGGATCGGCCAGTCACTGGCCACGATTTAGAAGACCTCAGAGAGAAACTAGCCCTCTCAGTCACTGATCTTTGCTGGCTTTTTGGCCTTTCCATGCCGAATTGGGGCAAGATTAAAAAAGCTGGTCCCGAACCTGTAAAAGATCCCGCCGTGGCATTATTGGCACGTTTTCTGGACAGCTATCCCGAGGCCTGCCCGATTCCACGCCCCCCCGAGCCGGGCGATGTTGCCGAGCGACTGCCGGAGTTGTCGCGTAAAACATTGGGCATTGCCCTTGGTCGTGAGGCGTCCGCCGGTTACCGCTGGGTGGTCCAGGGCGGGCGCACCTCGCCGATCCTCAACCGGCTGCTGCTGATCCTGTCGATCCATCTCGACGAACAGGGCACCAGCAAGGCTTGGCAGGAATGGCAGAGCCTTGTCTCCACCGAGGCGACCGCACGGGGCATCGAGAATATCTGGCGCAGCGGTTCATGGCGGCACAAGCCGGCCAATGACGGCTGATATCCAACCTGCAGACTGATCCCAAAAGCAAAAACGCGGTGCTGTCTGGCACCGCGTTTTTTCATGTCTGAAATCCGGTTGCGCTGCCTTACGCGCCGCCACGAACCAGACGGATCAGATCACCCGGCATATTGCGCGGCATACCGCGAATGATGCGTGGAATACCGTCAAAGCCGCGGAATACGAAATGCGGCGTTCCCTCGAGCTCATAGTCACGGGTGAATTGCTCGTTCTGCCGGATCAGCAGGATGGCGTCCTGCGATACGGTCTGGGCTGGTGGCGGTGACTTCGCCCGGCCTTCATAGCGTTGCAGCGCCTCACCCGGATTGGGCGCGGAAATGATCGCGGCGGCCTTGGCAAGGCTGGTATCGGCCAGCAGACCGACCGGGATCACACGCAGCTGGATCTGGCCCTGTGCGATCTGTGGCGCCAGATACTGCATGGCCCGCTCACACCATGGGCAGTTCGGATCATGCACCATATAGACGACAGGTGCATCCTCAACACCGAGACGGAACCAGTTGGTCCGGTCGACAACATTCAGGACGGCCTCGGCCTTGGCCTGCTGCTGCTGTGGCGTTAATGGTGCCTTGGCTGCATTGGCCTGTTCGGAAGTGTCCAGCAGTGTATTGGCGTCCGCAAGGGCGGCAGGATCACTCTGCAGCAAAGACGTCACCTGCCCCATGGTGATGTTCTGCCCCTGAATATTGAACATCAGACCAGCAATCGCAGCATTGCCATCGGGGCTGATATAGAATGTCTGGATACTGCCATTTGCCGCCTTGGCAAAATACGCATCGAGCCCATGCAGACGCCCCATGAAACGAAGCACGTTGCCGCGTGAGCGCAGATATTGCAGGGCTGGCGCATCAGGGCTCAACGGACCATCAACCAGTGCCTTCGGATCGACACCCGGAATGTCCTGTGTAGCGGAAGCCGGCGGCACCTGAACCTGTCCATTCGGACTGGTGCCAGCGTCCTGTGCCACAGCGGATATCGGCGTCAGGGAGACGAGTCCCATGGCAACGACGCTGAACAAGGCTCCACGGGCAACAGATTGCAATAACTCTTTCGACATCAATATCCCCTAAATCAAACCCCAAAAAATCAGCCCAGAAATCAACCCGGAAAATTGCCTAAAGTTTTATCATATAAATGACCGGATCGCATGGTCATTCAGGCAACGCGGCAAAGCTTCACGGAATTGTGTTTCTCCGGAAAAATTGCTGTCAGCGTTTCACAAGGCAAACAAACCAAGAGTTTTCTGGTCATTGTCGGAATTATTGGCGTATAATTTGAACTGGAAATATAGCTATTCCATATTTGCCGTAACAAATCTCATTCGTGTGGCCATACAGGCAGGCAGGTACCATCACATGAGTGAGGATGATTTGAACCGCCTCGGCAGTTCAATTCTGAAATCAATGCTTTGGGGGCACCTCTTTGGTTCAGGATATCCCGCCTTTTGGTGACAACAAAACCTTCGCCGGTCAGGATGGCCCTGATGGCGGACACAAGACCGCGTCCAATATCGGTGGCGCGATCCGTTTTGCCTCCAACAAACGCGACGATATTTCAACCGACTATCTGCGCCGGGCAACCATCCGTCGCGACGTGGTTATCGAACCGCTGATGCAACTCGGCTGCCATGCCGATGTGGTCAAGGAAAGCCGCACCATCGTCGACTTTGCCACCCTCGCCCTGCTGGTCAATGAACGGGTTGATATTCCCGGCAAGTGCATTGCCGAGGATGCACCACCGCGCGGTGGTGAGGACGCCTCCATGGCACCAATCATGCGGGTATTGCAGAAGGAACAGGACCTGTCCCTGCTCGCCGTCGGTACTGTGGTGCCCTCGGAATACTACACTGAGGCCGATGCCCGCTCGGCCGTCAAATATGCCGACCATATGCTGGCGATGATCACTGAACGGCTTAATCCAAGCCTTGGCATTGATGTGCAGAAAAAAGCCGATGCCCGGTTCGACATGTCGTTCAAGCCCGGCGCCCATCGGCGCTGATCTGGACCGGCGCTGCCCTATACCAATCAGAGCTATTTGAAGCCTAGCCTAACCGGCTTTCTTCTGACCGGTCGTGCGCACGTAATCAGCAATGTCGGAAAAGTCACCGGAGCGGATCATCGCACGGATAAGATCATCCGGCTTCTTGGTGGGGAGCAGTACCTCCATCCCCAGACGACGCGGATCACCGGCAATGCGCTGATAGATGCACATGGTCAGGCATTCGGACACCAGTTGACGGCCCGCCTCACCTTCCTTCTCTTCCACCAGCCTCAGGAACGCCTCGATACCGTCACGCAGGGTTGAGGCGTAGAGGGTGGTGACAACAGCCATCTGGCTTGAGGCGCAACGTGCTGCCTGAACCGCGATGTCAGCGGTGGTGATTTCCCCCAGATACATGAATTTCGGCCGCCAGCGACGTGACTGGGCAACCGCCTCGCCAATCCGGTTATCCTCGGCATCGATCTGGAAACACCAGCCGGCATCGCCATGAGGCCCCTCAAGCGGTGCCTCGGGCGGGTTCTCGATCGCAACCCCGACATCACCAAAGGTATTGAGCCAGCTGGCCATCATGGCCGCAGCCGTGGTGGATTTCCCCTGCCCGCTCGGCCCACAGATCAGGAACAGCCCGCGATCCTGGGCCAGCGATACCATCAGATCGGTAAGATTTGGGGCAACCCCCAGTTCGGCAACATTGGGCACGCGGGTCATGCCACGGCGACAAACCCACCAGCGGCCCTGCTGGGATGAAATATTGCTGACGCGATAAACCACGCCGTCATAACGAACGGAAAACTCCGCACGGTCACGGGCCGAAACCGACAGAACCGCATGAAGGCCGATCAGATCGGGCGCCACCATCTCCGGCGGCGCGACAATCCCGAGCTCACCGGGCACCCCCCGCAGGAATGCCTCACAATCAACGCTGATATAAAGGTCGGAAAAGGCTAAATCGCGCAGTTTCATAGAGTGGCTTCAGGGGGTGACTTCAGGCTGACGAAACAATCTGCCCCTATGCTACCTGCCCCGACCGGCGGATCAAGCGCAAAGCACATGCAGGTTCATTTCATCACCTGACGCGCGCCCAAAACAAAACACCCCGCCGAAGCGGGGTGTTTCAGAAAACAATCGATCTGGATTAGTTGAAGGTCCAGATGATGGTGTTCGAATCAGTAGCACCACTATTACAAGCAGTAACAGCAGATGCAGTTGAAACAGGAACGCTCAAAACGTTACCGCCTGCACTGATTTCAGCCAGACCTGAACCACCAGAACCGCCAGGGTTCAAAGTAGACAGCTTGACACAAGCATTGTTTGGCACTGCGTCAAAGGTGATGGTGAACTGATTGTCTGAACTGATTGAAGCAACGGTAACATCCCCGCCCCAAGCGTTACGGATATCGCCATCGCCCACGACCATGTCAGATGGCGCAGCATTGGAATCCGTCATCAGGTCATTGTCCAAGCCACCATAGGTAGACTGTCCCGCATAAAGCGAGCGGATACCGGACTGCAGTGTCACGAACTGGTTGATACCGGTGTTCAGCTTGTTGCCAGCGGTAGCCTGCAGATAAAGCAGCGTACCACCAACGATGGCAAGAGCACCGATAGCGAGAACGAGAAGCGTCTCGGCGAGAGTAAGACCAGCCTGACGAGCACGACGCTTGGCACCAAGGCTGACTGATTTGATTGAAGTCATTATCCCTACCTCCATCGATCATTATCAAATGATCGGGTTGTAAATGTAACAAACGCCCCCATCAGCGTTTATTTTGATCCGGGAAAGAACACACCCGTAATTGTTTTATAGCAAGTTCCAATGCAGATTGAAAGTGTTTCAGATCATAATTAAGACACATTTTTGCCACATTTGACAAAAGCGCCCAAACTATGCGGCCTACATCCCGCTTGCGGCGCTGGTAATCTGCCCCTGCAAATCGAACAATCCGCCGAGCAGGGTCATAATTGTTATACCGATCAACAGGATAGCAAGCGTATTCAGGACTTTTGCCTGTCCCTTGATCTGGTCAACACCGGTCTCAATCCACTCATTCGCAACCGCCTTCAGACTTTCGTCGAAAGAGGACAATGAGGCATAAATGCGGAGATCCTCGACGATAACCGGATCAGGGAAGCCATATTTCCCCCGGTGCAGGGCATCACCGAGGTTGGCGCCCGAGTTCACATATCTGAGTGCGCTATCAATACGCTCACGCAAATATGGCGTTGAGTTGCGACGCAGTTTCCGGAGCACCTCTGGAACAGAAACACCGATCGTGACGAGTGCCGCGATAGCCATAAGAAAACCGCCCCCCTGTACCAGTCGATAAATCGACCATGGTGGAATTTTGTCAAAAAACACCCTGACCCGACCGGTCCAGCGCGGTGCCGTAATCGAGAATACAATAACAAAGACAACCAGCCCGATCGCAATAGGCACCAGATAACCATTGGCGATAATTGCCATGATCCGCATCCCGGCAGCCATTCCGGTCCACTGTTCAGGCGGCAGCAGCTGGCCAAATGACGGGATCACCTGCACACCGAACAGATACAACATACCACCAAGCATAAGCAGCAGAACGCCCGGATAGGCAAGACCACCAACGATGGCACCTTTAATTGCCTGCGAACTCTCAGCCAGCTTGATCACGTTCAACAGCGCTTCATCAAGACGGCTACCGGTCTCTCCTGCTTCAACCAGCATCCGTTCGCCCAGAGGGGCCCAGCCATCAAGCGCTTGGCCGAACGGCTTACCGTTACGGTACGCGCTTCGCCACTGGTCGATCGCAATTGCCAATGGTGCGCCCTTGGCCTTGCCGCCCTTGGCTGCCTGATCCCAGAGAACATCAAGCGCTGCCTGCAAGGAGACACCGTTGGACAGCAGTCCGGCAATCTTCTTGTACAGCCGGAGACGATCTTTCGCCCCGACCATGAATTTTGCGAAACCGACTTCAAGTGAGGATGCCATCGATCAATCTTCCATTTTGCCGTGCTGAACCTATTCAGCAGCAACCTTGCTTACCCGTGCCTGATCAAGCTCCAGTGGACCAAGCATACGCTCGATCTCGTATGGGCTACAGACCCCGGCTTTGATCTTCAGAATACCGTGGCCCATCATGGTGATACCATTGAGATTCTGCACCCAGTGCTGTCGCGCCGCAACCTTCTTCTCCTGCTTCATAAGCTCCATCAACCCGTCATCGGGCAACAGAACCTCGGCAACAACGGAACGACCGGTAACACCGGTACCACTGCATTTCGGACAGCCGGGACCTTCGGTATAAATGCCTTCCAGGTCACGATTGTAGACCTCAAGCGTGCGCTCCCACAGCTCGTCATCCACCTCGCCCTTCTCACGGGCAGTCATGAATGGAACCTTGCAATCATCACACAGCGCCCGTGTCAGACGCTGGCCGACCAGTCCGGTGAATACCGCAGGGTCATAGAGCTTGAACTCATCAACGCCGATATCACGCAGACGGCTGATAATGGTCAGACAGTCAACCGCGTGCAGGGTCGCCCAGACCTGGTGACCGGTCATTGCCGCTTCGAAGGCGAGCTTGGCGCTCTCCTCATCCCGAATCTCACCGATCATGATGACGTCAGGGTCGGAGCGGAGCGAGGCCCGAATGGCCGCGTTGAACTTTTCCTTCCGTTCCTCCGCCGTATTGGCGTTGGTCACCGGCATCTGCTGTGCGCCCTCAATGACGTACTCGGGCGGATCCTCAACCGTAAAGGTCGCAATCTCGTTCTTGCGCTCAATCATCAGGGTGCTGAGAATACGCTGCAGGGTTGTTGATTTACCGGAACCGGTCGGGCCCGCAACAATGTTGATCCCCATAGGCACCGCGCGCATACGCTTGATCGATGTCACCTGCTTTTCAGCATAACCCAGCGTATCCACATCACCGACAATGCCCTGTGTGCGATACAGGAAACGGGCAACCATGTGTCGACCGCCATAGGACAGCGGATTGAACTGCAATCGCAGCGCCTGCACACCGCCGGGCAGGCGCACACTGGTATCGGAAATACGGGCTGCCTGATATTCATAGGGCTGGTAACTGGCATCCGAGGCGTCGGCCATGGCAAAGGCAGCAGCACAGAAATCGGACCCATAGGCCGCCCGCCATTCAACAAAGTCCTTCAGGACACCATCAATACGCAGCCGGACAATAGCTGAACCGTGTGACACAACCACATGGGCATCACTGGCCTTCAGGCGCGCGCATTCGGCAATAAAGCGCACAATCTCCCGCTGCATCGATGTGGCTTCGTCATCGGCCTTCATGACCTGATTTTCGTTATCACCACCGCTTTCGTAGCACTTTGTCAGCAGGGCGATATCGCACGGGATCAGATTGATGGTCATCCCCTTGCGCCGGAGCAAACCGGCAAAAGAGACGACATGCGGATCATCCATGTGGGATTTCGAGACCAGGAACAGGCCGTTCTCGAACAGCGCCATCAATTCGCGCTGTTCCGGGCGTCGTTCATATGCCCCACCCGGTCCGGTCAGCAGTGAACCTGCTTCCTCGACCATTGCCAGAATCTCTTCCGGCGTCAGTTCGCTAACCTTCTTGGCAGGCTTTTCCGGTTTGGGTGATTGTACTGTCTCGGTCGGCTTACGGGCAGCATTCGGCGAGCCCCCGACTTTCGCCATTTCAGCTTTTTTGGCCGCAATCAATTCCGCAGCCTTGGATGGCTTGCGCGCAGGCATGGATTTAGGCTTGTCCTTGGCCGCCGTTTGCCCAGCGCCTGTAGCCTCACCTCCTGCCGTTGTGGGGTCGTCTGCTTTTTTCAATTTAGAAACAGTAGCTTCCTTCGCAGCCTTTACGTCAGTTTTTTGCCCGTCCGATTGCCTTTCATTATGCTTGTCTGCATTGGATGAAACCATCTTTTTCTCTGACGGCGGCATTGCAGCAGGTTTGGTTGTCGTTTTTTCGTGATCTCCGCCCCTGTTTTCCTGCTCAACCGCATGGAGCCGAACCTGTTGTTTGTCGTCCTGCCCTTTTACCTGCTCCTTACCTGACTTGCCCTCAGCCGGCTCAGCCTTTTCAGCGCCCTTCGGCATATTGGTGTCAGTAACTTTTTCCGCCTTCGTCGATGTTACTTTCGGCGCTTTGCCCTTGTCCGATGCAGATATCTTGTCCGATGCAGCAGCCACAACCGTTTCTGCTGTCTTTAATGCATCGGCACTTACCGCTTTTGATTTCGCTGGTTTATCAGCAGCTGTGACCTTTGATTGATCTGCTGCATTCTGGATACTTGGCGGCGCCATGGCGTCAGCATCACTGGTCAGCCCCAGCTCAAACTCAATTTCATCGATGCCAAAATCTATCGGCTCATTCAATGGTGCTGCTGCCGATACCGCTGATGACGTATCTGTCTGGCTGGCATGGGCAGAAGCATTGATTGCGTCGGACAGGACAGTGCCTGTCGTTGTTTTTTCCGGCTCTCTGCCTGGCACCTTTGTTGAGGCTGCTTGGTCAGCATTGGGCGCAAGCGTTTTCTCTGCCGGTTTTTTAACAGCAGATTTGCTTGATTTCAGCCCTTTGGCTTTAGGGCCTAGCAGCCTTTCAACAAAGGGATTCGACATTTAAAACCCTGAAAAAGTCGGAACCGGTAATGGACTTGTTCCAATAGGGTTGAAGCCACCAGACAATGATGGGCCGGTGGGCACCACTTCCTGTGGCTGCATAGACATCATGGGAGCAGCACCTGCTGCCATGGCCACGCGGGTACCAAAGGCGAGCCGGGTATCCTCATCAGCATCCTTGTGGCGCGCCATAACCGTACCAGGAACGATTGAGACAATCTTCCAGTCACCGGGAATGCGGTCACCTTCTGTCACGTCAACCACACCACCGCCATCAATAACCAGCGTTGCGGTCAACAGGCCATTCACGCCCTTCAACTTGCGTACAACCGGTGCAATCGGCTCCGGCTCCGGCTCTGGTTCAGCTTCAACCTCGATCTCTGCCGGTGCCTGGATTGGCTGCGGCGTCGGGACACCGAGCATATCCGCCAGAGCACCAAGATCAGTCTCAAAATTGCTACCCGGCTGGGCGGCTGGGATGGTTGAGGACGCCGCCTGTGCCGAAGGCGTCACAATCAGGTTTTGCTGCTGTGATGACTCAAGTCGAGACACACGTTGTACCTGATTGCTCGGCACAACCCGGACACCATCCTCATCATCCTCAGACTCCGGCTCAGGGTCAGGCTCCATGGCAGCCCGTGCCGCCGCCTCTTCCTCTTCCGAGGCAATTTCAATAGACCTCAGGATTGCTTCACGCTCCGCACGAAGCTCGGAAATACGCAAATCTTCCTCCGCCCGGCGGATTGCTTCCTGCCGCTCGATCTCGAGACGTTCTTTCTCGCTTTCCTCACGCTCCACACGCTGCAGCCGTTCGCGCTCAAGTTCACGATCGGTGGCTTCACGTTCCAGAGCCTGCATCTGGATATCCAGCTCGCGGCGGCGCAGCTTGAGATCCTCAAGCAAAACCTCACGCTCAAGCAGCGAAATCTGGCGTTGCATATCCGTCAGTTGCTCAAAAACCGATGGATCGGGCGCAAACTGCGAACCCGCCTGCTGGGCGCGGACCTCGAAAGGCGCGACCAAGGCAACCGAGGCGACCCCCAATACAATCCCGTTCAGGACAAAATTTGGCTTATTCTTCATGACTGACCTTCCAATAATGCATTCTGCTGCTGGACTTCCTCATCCGTCAAATCCTCATAGACCCGGCCGGAATATTGCCAATTCCTACCGCCAATCGAGAAACCGATATTATCGACAATCATCCCCGGAAAACGCTCAAAAACACTGGCCCAGGCAAGAGGCGGCACCTCGCTCGCAAACCTGAAGGTAAAATGAGCTGGCGGACGTGGCCGCGGCGCCTCCAGATCCTCATCCGGCGGCTTGGGCGGCCGAGCTACCTGCTCAAGCGTCACCCCTGCATCAATCCCCTGAAACAGCTCAAGAAAATTTTCACGGATCAACGGCATTTTCCAAGCCGTTTCAGCTCCGCGCGCATCAAGGCCCTGCAAGGGAACCGACGCGTTCATAACCTCGCCACTGGCACCGATGGCCGGACGGGCAATTCCGTTGAGACTATATTGCGCCGAGGCAATCGACCCACCTATCCCGCGGCTCCAGCGTGCGGAAGCACCACCACCCGAGCAACCGATTGACTGCAAATCCCAACCGGCCACTTGAACCGACAGCTTATCTAGTGCCGTAGCACAGGCGACAACCCAGTCCGAGGGCAGCGGTGCATTTTCCCATACACGATCAACCCGCTCGAGACGCCTTGCCGCCGCCAGCCGTTCTTTTTCAAGTCGCTCAGCCTCAAGCCTTGCCATCATAGCTGCTCGTTGCTGGGCCGCTAGGCGCTCTTCCTCGGCACGCTGCTCAGCAACAATGCCCTCATATACCTGAACGCCCACATAACCCATGATGCAGACACCAACCACAGCAGCCACACCGGCCACCTTGACCGTTTTCGGCAATCGGGTGAAAAAGTCGTTGAGATAGGAAAGCTTGGGCTCATCATGCCCTTCCAGCAATTCCTCGAGCGGCGTGGCATCCGCCCCCATACCCCACTCTTCCGGGGTGAACACCCGATCCCAGCCACCACGGACGAACTCGGTTTCAAAACGGGTGCGCGGCTCATCCTCATCCTCATAGAGCATGTCGCCGTCAGGCAGGATAGCGTCACGACGGGAAGCAACGAACCACCAGCCGCCATTGACCTCAAAAACACCAAGCCAGTTACCGGTAAGCGCCTCAGCCAGACAGGCGGCGGCAGCGGGCATATCTTTCTTGTGGCCGGAACTGGTCCAGCCAATTGCCCATTGGGCGACGAAGCCTTCGCGCATAACAAACAGGTCAGCAGGATTAACCTCCTGCTTCGCCGCAAGCTTCGCCTCGCGCTTTGCTGACTTGGGATCTTCGGCGGTCTGCCAGAACATGCCAACGGCATATTCCATATCGCCAACCTGAATGACCCCGGACTTTTCGCTGTCCTGCATAGCTTTCCCCGTTAGCTCAGGCCTTTTAGCCCACCTGAGTAATTCACAATATAGCAGGTCAGGACGCCACACTGGACGTAAAAATGTGAAAAGCCCCTTGCGGCACACGTCAACAGAGTCGTTTTGACAACACCTTCATACGCAAGTGGTACGTGAGGACACCGCTTGTGCCACAAAGAAAAAGGAGGGGTTGCCCCCTCCTTCTCATACTTCAGATGACTGTTACAGGTGCTGCCTAGAGCAGGTTACCTCTCAGCAAATCCTTGGAATTGACGATTTTCGGCGTGATCAATACCAGAGTGATAGAGCGTGTAACCTCACCCTGTTTCGAACCACCGAGCGCAACGTTTTCTGGTACGCCCTGACCAACCTCGACCGTATTGTTCCCAGCCTGCTCAAATCCAGCCAAAGCCAAAGTCTGACCGCTTCTGAGAATGGCCTGCTGCAGGAATGAGGTTACATCAACACTGGGGATTTGAACGAAAGACCCTGACTCTCCAAGGTTTTGCTGAACTAAGGAGACCAGATCACTGATGTTGATCGAGTAATTCAACAGCACGCCGCCATCGGCAATAATGCGAGGCGTCATGGCAATCGAGAACCCGGTAACCAGATCTTCCACTTCGGTTGTGGTCGTGACATTGACCCCGACGTCCGTTGTCTCACGTTCCTCGGTCACTTCCGCAATGAAGCGCGTCTGGTTGACCTGCTGGAACGGCACAGGAATACCGTTAATTGTTACCAGATTGGTTGAGTTGACCACCGTTGCCTTCTCTTCCCGTGCCAGGGCTCTCGCCTGCAGCGTTGACCCGGCAATATTGTCGAGGTTCTCGCTACCACCGGCTATCGGGTCCAGGACAATCGCCGAGATCGTCCCCTCTTCACCGGTCAGACCCTCAGCCAATGGGCTGGCAATCGAAAAATCGAGTGCATTGGTCAGGAAGAAAGTGGGATCAAACTCAAAACCGTCATTCTGGTCAAGCTCTACAGCGAGCACCTGAACATGCAGGGCAATCTGACGGGACAGACGTTCATTCTGCTCGTCAATAAAGCGCTGGACCTTCTCCAGAACATGCGGACGCGCATTCACTGAGATTGTGCCTGAAGATGGCGACACCGCAAGAGATCCGCCACCACCGACAATATCAGCGACCTGCTGGGCCACTTCGTTGAACATATCAACTGCGATACTGAATGAGGCGTCAACACCGGAACTCAGTGAGAAACCACCGGTATCACCATCACCCTCGGCTTCCGTGCCAACCGTTGATGAGGTATCCATCAGGGCAGAGAGCGCATAAAGGGTAAAGACCCGGCTTTCCATCTCATAGAACCGGATCGCACTGTTCCTGTATTCCCAGGAAACATTGAACCGCGTGCTGAGCAGGTCAAGCAATCCGCCCAGCGGACCGGAATAGGACAGCTGGATCGTATCGGATGAGGGCGCAACAAAGTTGCCACCGCCGGCAAATGGGTCAGCAGCCGGGGCAAAACCACCTGCAGCGGTTTCAAGTGATGGCGGCGCATCGGGCGCAACCGTTGGCAAAGGTGCCAATCCGCCGCCGAGACCGGCATCGAAATCCACAATCACCGGAATGCCGGTCAGGGTGGTAATCTCGGTTGCGATATCCTGCATACCGAGCGGCTCAGCTGAAATCAGCGTCACCATTTCTGTCGATCTAGGCAATGGATCGCCCTTGGCCACCCGGACACTGCTGCCACCGAGCCAGATACCATCAACGGTCTGCACGGTATCCGGTGCGCGCAACGGCCCCGGGCGCTCGACGAAGCGATCCATGGTGACACGGGCTTCCGCCGCATCGACCTGCATGGATACCTCGGCTGCGTTGAATGCCTGGCAACCGGTCAGAACAACGGTGGCGGCCAGTGCGCCCAGTGCTGTTCTCAGGAAATTATGCGAAATCATGTTATTCGTTCCTTAGTCTTGCCGATCTTCGCCACTGGTGACGACGATGACGCGGTTACCCTTGAATACTGTTGCCCGAACCGGTGGCTGTGCCCGGGAGAATGCCCGGATCAGATTGCCCGCAGCGGTTTCGAAATCGCCATAGAACTCGGCTGATGCCTTCATTGGATAATCGAGCTCGGTTTCCCAGGCGATTACCCAACCTGACTGACCGCTCCATTCATCCAGCGTCTGGCGCAAGGTCGAGCCACCGAGTGCGGTCCATGCCGGCACTTCCTCAGGCCCGGCCATGGTGCCCTCACCGAAGGCTGCCAGCGCCTGCTCTTCCGGCGTTGCCACCCGTGGTGCTGCCCGGACGACCATCAGGCTGCCCTGCCCGTCCTCGACAAAAGACAGCCCAAGCGGCGCAATGGCTTCCGTCAGCACATCCCGCCATGGACGGCCACCGGCCCATGAGGTTGTCGCTGTACGATCCACATCAAACTCGAAGACAACCTGAAACCGTGGTGGCACAACCTGTGCGACCACAAGATCAAGCGGCAGGTCCTTGCCGAAGCCCTCGACCAGCGCCTCATCCTCACCGGTACCGCCGATCGGCTCCGGTGGACGATCAACGATCTCGAACCCGGCCATGGCCACATCCGTAGCAAATGACATTGCGAGAATGACGGCAAGAGCTGTCGCCCCTGAGCGTAGATTTGTTGTGCGCATCATTGTCCGTCCTCTTCATTCAATTCGGCACTCATGTTCAGGCCGCTTAATACCGTGCCGAGCATGGCGGCACCTTCATAGGGATCATCATCACTGGTTCTGCGTCTCTGCTCCTCAACGAAGCCACGCAACAATGTGCGTCTGACCCATTCAGCCCGGCGCGGCATGGCCGCATAGGCATCCAGAAAATCACATTCGACCGGCACATCGGGCCGAAGATGAATGACTACTCGTTTGCTCATAGCGCTACCTTGCTATCTCTCCGGTTTCGCCTGTTATTCATTGTCTGAAACACGGACCTTTCGGCCCCTGCCCTCGTTACTTCCGATAATCAACCAATCGCCGCTTTTCCCACCATGGCACCGCCGGTCTCACCTCCCCGGCAATCCAGGCCCGGCCAGCCCTGATAGCCGCCGGTACGGTCAATCCCTTGCGCTCCAGAAACGTGAACAGAATTGCGGTTCCGACCGCCAGAATGAATGTCCACACCTCGATATTCATGACAAAGAACAGCAGCGGTGCACTGGCCCGGGCATCAATCCCGAAGAACCGCATGGGTCGCATGGTGTCACGCCAATGCGCCATCTAGTGCCCCCCTGCCTCTGCGCGCGCGGAAACCAGATTGAAGGTCCGCTCGTCGATAATGCCTTGCTCGAAAACCTTGCGCGCCGCCATCTCCATGGTCTGGCCGCGTTCACGCAGCAGCGTCCGGGTCGCCTCAGGCCAGTCATCCACATCATGCTGGAGCATGCGGTCACGGACTTCCTCATCGAAAACAAGGTATTCGCGGGTCGCCACCCGGTTGCCATCGACCGTCCGCAACAACGCCTGGGTGATGACCATCCGCAGGGATTCCATCAGATCGATGGCGCGGCCCTGACGCTCCTCGGCGGGGAAAACCGCGCTCATACGACGAATGGTTTCCGCCACACCATTGGCGTGAACGGTCGAGAAAACAAGGTGACCAGTCAGGCTTGCCTCACCACAGGCAGCAATGGTCTCGGCATCCCGCGCCTCACCAACCAGAATGATGGTCGGCTTACGGCGCAGGGCGTTTCGGACACCGGCAGCGAATGATGGCAGGTGGCGCGGAATCTCGGTCTGCGAAATGATGGTCGAGGGACCAGCCACATTGTCATAAACGAATTCGATCGGTGCCTCATAGGTCACGATCTTGTGGTTGGCGTCCTTGTTTTCGGCCAGACCACGGATCATGCCCGCCAGCAGCGTACTTTTACCCGAGCCGGTTGGTCCGGTGACCAGCACCATGCCCTGACGCGGGGCATAGTTCTCGACGATCTCCTGCTCCACATTCATGGAAGACAGTTTCGGCGGGTCTTCCGGCAGGGTACGGGCCGTCACCTGAATGCCATCGGTACCGTCAACCAGCACGCCGGTGGCGTTGATCCGGAAGCGGTAGCGGCTGTTTCGGCTGACCTTCACCTCATAGGCGATATCAATGTCGCGGCCACTGGCAATCTGGGCCGCACCGTTCGGACCGTAAATCCGGTTCAGAACATCAACCACCTCAGCCGGGCTGAGATAGCGTTTGGTCACGTGCTGGATACGGCCATAGACATCCGCCCAGACCGGCTGACCGGTCTGGAAGGTAATGTCCGAGGCATTGATCTCGAAGCACCACTTGAACACTTCGTCGATGGCATCATCGGTGAGCCGCCCCGGCTCATTATGCATCATCGCCGACTTTTTCTTGAGTTTGACACCACCGCTCATTGCTTGCTCCTCACAACAACGGGGGTCCAGGTATCATGATGCTCGTTCAGGCGGGCCGGTACGGTAATACGGACAACGCGATCGCCGATTTTCAGCTCATCACCGCCACCGGTGACACCGCGATCAGCCGCGCCGAAATACATTTCGGAAATGATGCCCTGGGCCACCAGTGAACGATAGCGCACCATACCCTCAACATCACGCTCGAGACGGGCAAGATCGGCATCGAAGATGGCTTCCGCCTGGGCAATACCCTGTTTCCAGCCCTCGGCAACGAAACGGCGCCAGACGGTCCGCTCTTCCGCAGTCTTGGGCAGAATTTCAGGTGCCGGCAGTTCGGTTTCATTCCAGTTGCGCACCAGATAATCACGCCAGTTCGGCATGGTGGTCACAATTCGACCGGGTGCCACGATGCGGTACAGGGTGTCGGCCGAGGAGGCCACCTGACCATCGCCGGAAACCCGATAATGGTCGACGGATTCCGTCACGATCGGCGGCATGACAATCGACCCGTTTGGTGCGGTAATCGCCAGTCGACGCAACTGGTAAATCCGATCGAGCTCAATCTTGTGGCGATCCAGCATGGCATTGATCTGGAATGCCTTGCGCGCCAGTCCGGCCTGCGCCCCGAGGGCAAGCGCGGTATCCCGCAGACCTTCATAAAGAACGGTGCCGATATCCTCGTCATCAATCTCGGCCGCCAGTTCCTGAAGCGTCGTCAACTCATAGGGTTCCGACAGGTCAGGAGCGAGCACATCCGGCAAATCCACCCGCAGTTTCGGTGGATCATCCGCAGGACCACAGGCAGCAACCAGCATTGCCACCAGAATCATCATTCCGGTGGTCAAAAGCGATCTGGCTGCCATGGTCAGGCTGCGGTCAGTTCGGGCCATAGCGAACCTCAATACGGCGCTGGGCCACATCTACGGAAACCAGTGCCCGGCCAGTGGCCTGATAGCCGACATTGCGCAGCACCTCGACCAGTGTCTCGTTATCACGGGTAATATCGACAACAACCGGTACGGCTGGTACATCACCAACCGTGCGGAATTCATAACCACCCTCGGCGGCAATACGGGCAACCAGCGGCGCCAGCGGGCCGTTCCAGTCAATATTGGCTTTGCGGTCAAGACCCGGCGGTGCCTGGGAAACCCGGCCCGGATCAGGTACCGGCGTACGGGTCTGTTCAACCAGCGACAAGCGATCGAGCGCCGTGGATGTGCGCTCGGCCGCTGCCAGCAATGACTGGGAGACCGGGTCCAGTGTGGTAACAACCGATGGCGGGGTAATGGCCGCTGCGGTTTCAAAGGGTGCGGGCATGCCTGTACAACCGGCGAGAACGACGGTTGCCATGACACTCAATATCGCCTGACGGGGCATGTTCATCTTTATCGACACTGCTTGGGCCTCGCCCTTCGGATTCCTTACTAATGGTGTGATGGGATAGAATTCGCCACATGCTGTCAATTAAGTCGCCGAGTCGTGCACTAAAGATGCTGTGAATGCACTGTGCAGTGCAGTTATTGACCTTAAAATATCCGATTCGCACGGATGCTTGCCGGATTCGCTGGCGCAAAAACACGAATCAGAATCCCGGCGCGACGGCCGGGATTAAAATTCCTGTAAAACGATTCGTGACGATAAGCGGGTCAAAATCCGGTCCTGTCCGGATATCAGGCCTCGGGATCAGACCGAGACTTTCTTCTTCTTGCGCTTGCGTGGCGGGCTATTACCCGGCTTGCCACCCGGGCGCGGCCCCTTGGTTTTGCCACTGGCATTACCGGAACCACCCTTGCCGGATGATTTGCCATAGCCAGGCACGTCATTCTGCTCTGCTGCCAGTTCTTCGCTGGAACGCATGGAGACCAGTTCCTCGACGATGACATCGAGAATGCTGTTGGCCACCTCGTCGCTCATATTGTCTTCGCTCTCAGACATCACGGCGACACGTCTTTCGATCTCGCCCTTGGCGGAACCCGACGGGAACCGTTCCGCAAGACGCGCCCGGGCGGTCCGTGGCCCGATACGATTATAGAGGCGCTTGCGAATTTCCGCGTCCTCGGCGGTTGTCGACATGGCCCACAACTCAACCGGACCAAGCGTATTCACGAGGAATTGCTCATACCGCCCGTCTTTCAGCGACAGGATCGCCATCAGCGGTGCCCCGGCAGAAGTCGGGCCGCTCAACCGGTGGCGCAGAACGAATTTGGTTGTCGCACCGAGGGCAAATCGCTCGGTACATTCCTTGACCGCGCCCTCACTACCAGCACCGAGAATCCAGATGCCGGTCGCCTGATCCACCATCTGGTCATCAAAGTCATCCAGCAGCTGGGAAGCGAGGCAGATTTGCACGCCCCATTTCCGCCCCTCACGAATGTCGATCTTGACCTGTGAACGGACGGCATCGGCAGCACCGGTACGGTGGAATTCGTCATAGATCAGCCGCTTGGGCGATTCCCGCAGTTCGCGAATACGCAGCATATGGTGCGGTCGATATTCAGGCCGGAAACTTTTGAGGACTTCCTCGTTCAGAAAGTAGTCCCGCGCAAGAACGTAGCGGGCCAACATATACATGACCGCCGTCTGACGATCGGCGGAGGCACCACCGCGGGGCGCCACCTCGTCAAGATCAAGTGCGCAGACACGGGCACCGCCAATATCGAACTTGGTCGGCGCGGCCAGAATTGGATATTCCCGGATCGAGCCGGAAATCATCCGGGTAAAGGCGACGATCACGCTCTCGCCGGTTGGAATTCTGGTATCGGAGAACAGATCCTCAACCGCCCGGGACCGGGCCGCGACCACCACATCCTGCAGCACCGGTACGGCGTAGCGCTGGGCCAGCATGGCACCGTGCTCACAACCCGCCTTATGTAGGGCATCCACAACTTCCCACCAGGTCGGTTTTTCCTGCAGGCTGATATTGTACTGCTTCACATAGGCATCGACATTCGGATCATCCCCCTTGGAATAAGGGCGCGGCATACCGGATTCCGAATACATCTTGTACATCTCGTCGACGACGATACCGACGAGATCGCTCATGCCATCATAAGGGTTCGGCTGTCCAAGCGGTGTCGCCAGCAGGGTCAGCAGGTTGACGATGAATGCCCGTTCCGATGGCAGAGGATGGCGACTGCCAAGCTGGGTATCGAACGGGTTGATCGCATTATCCGGGCGCATCTGCAGGCGTTTGTACATCGCCTCGTATTTCCGCCCCTCGGGCAAGGCCTCCTGCAACAGGGAGACAAGCCCCGAGGAGGATGGACCAATATCGATGATGGCAATACGCGGCAGCTTGGCCTGACCGGTGCTGGTACTCGGCGCTAGACAGCAGGCAAGGTTGATGGTGTTCATCAGAACCGATTTACCGTAACCCGGTGGCGCAAAGACCAGATCAATCCATGAGGTCTGCTGGCTGCTGCCCGGCTGATAGGGCCATGCCTTGCCATCAGGCGTACGGTACAGAACCGGACCCGCCTTCCACGGGTTTGCCGCCCTGCCCCATGGCAGCCAGTAAACCGCATCCCGGATCGGCGCTACGCCCGGCGGGGCGGTTGAACGAACAGCAAGTCCGAGCGCCGAGGACATGACGCCTTCAAGCGGGTCACCGGCCATATCGGATGCCTGACAGTGGCCCCAGCCCTCGATCGCCCGCAGCAGAATGGCACTGCGCTCACGCAGCAGGCGTTCATCATCCTGCGGTGCCCAGGTACAGAAGGAGACCCGGAACTTGACGATGGTCTCGCCCTCAATGGTCGCTGCCTTCAGTTGCTTGATCGCGTTGTTGATACGTTTGTTGTCATCGGATGCCCAGGTCAGTAGCGAGGAGAATATCCCCTTCATTGACAGGCTGTCGGCACCACCGCCCTCAAACAGGAAGGAAATGCGCCACGGCATCCGGTTTTCCGCCAGACGCGACAGCAGGGCCGAGAATGCCTGCACCTCTTCCGGGGCAAGGGTCAGATCGACACCGGTGAAAATCAGGTCCCCAATCCGTACAGCGTTTGGCGAAACCTGCTCTGCATCCCGGTTGAACAGCTGCTGTGACAATGTTGGCCAGAGCAGACCGCTGACATCATTCTTCTCGCCACCTTCCATCGGGCGCGCCGGTGTCGGATCGCCGGGCAGCGAAGGCTTCCATTTGTTCTCGATGGTATCCGGATAGACCGATATCCGGATGGCGCGCAAAGCCTCATGCACATCAACCAGTTCACAACGGATGCCCAGAGCCGACAGGTCCTGCTGCATGGAGGTGGAGAAACCGAGGTGCCGGGAGCGAATATTCTCCGGCGTGAAGGTCAGTTTCATACCACGGGTATTCTTCGGCTGGCCCTTGAGAAATTCGCCGGCTTCCTGCTTGGCCTGATTGGCCTGGGATTTGGTCAGGCTGACCGGGCGCGTCCAGAGCGCCACATAGAATGATTCCGCGGCCAGATAGGCAGGCAGGCGACGCTTGCGCTCGGCAAACAGATCATCAAGCTCAAGCCGGATGGCAGAGGCTGCCCGTTCGGCCGGCTGCAGAGCACGCGCCACAGTGAGCGGTGCACCATCGGGGTCACGCACATACCAGACCTGAAGCGCATGGCCGGCACGATCAAGATACGGTGCTAGGGCAATGCGCGCGCCCTCGTTCAGCTCTTCCAACTCGACGCCGCCGACAATCTTGCGGGCACCGTCAACACGCAGCAGGGTCATCAACGACCCGTCAGAGGCAACGAAGGTTCGCTTGTCATCAATGGTCTCAAGTGTCGTCATCGATCCCAAAGGCTGCCGGGCGGCAATCGCCAGGGTCGCCAGAATCTGATCAACACTATCAAGTATACCCACGCCTAAACTTCCCCCGAAGCCTGCGAAGTGAAAACCCGGGTGGCCCCAACAGCCACCGGAACCGCAATCCAAATGCCGCTCACTGCCATATTATGACGTCAGAACAGCATGTCACAAGGGACAGTTTGGCAGACATGTCATTTGACAGGCCCTAAGCGGCATAAATGCGATGATTCGGTATTGTATAGATGAAACACCACAGCCACTATAGCCAGTCAAAACCGGTTTGTCACTGTGTCGGCAGCCGTTTTACCAGCTTTGCTGCCGCGGCCCGCCATTGTTTCGGGCGTGACTTGGCATATGGCCCATGACGGGACACCCAGAAGTCGACCATTTTGGGAAACAGATCACGCTCACCGACATATTTCCGGCCAAGCGGCAGCAAGCGAACACCGTCGAGAATCTCATCCCGCTTGTCATAGGATTCCTCGTCAATCGCGAGCAAGGCTTCACCTAGGTCGGCCGGATCGCTGGTCCCCAGACGTCGCCGCGCTTCCTCGGCCCGAATGCGCAAACCCGAGAACACGGTCTCTCCCGCCTCATTGGTGTGCCCCTTAGTGCGCATGGCGACAAAACAGTTGCGCGCCAGATGGTTCAACTGCGGCTGGGACAGTTCGGGCATCCAGATCAGCTCCGCCTCCCCGGCCAGCCCGGCCCGTCCGATATGGAATGTCATGTGGCAGAAATTACAGATGGTCGCCAGATTGCGCGGATCGTGATTGTGGTGATCGCTGTCGATATGGTGGATTTCCTGCCATTTCCGGGACTGGAAACCACAGAACTTGCACTTGTAGTGATCGCGCTTGAATACCTTCGGCTTCACTGCACGGAACCGCTCGTCAGCCTGTGCGCTGGCTTCATCCTCGCCGCGCCATGTTGCCCGCTTCGCCCCGAGAATGAGCGTGCCTGTACCAAGTGCTTTTTTCTGCGCCATAGTTTTCTACCCGGCCTGATATCCGCGATTTGCAAGAAGCTGATCATAGCAAATCGGTTTCCGAATGAAACCAACAAAGGTCAGCATCGCGTTTCACACACAAAAAGGCCGCCCGGTCAAACCGGACGGCCTTGATGTTCAGGCAATCTGAAGGTGATTACTGGCTGGTGATAGAGGTCAGAGCGCCACCGTTAGAGTCAGTTTGGGCACCGGTATTGAACAGGGTACCGACAGAGGTACCGAGAACGGCTGGCAGCGCGATGAGCGCGCCGGCAACCAACAGGCGAACCATGGCATGTGACAGCGGTGTACCTTGTGGGTTTTCAGAATGTTGCTTGAACTTCATCAGGCCGCTGGCACCGAAGACCAGACCGACGATGAAGGAAGCAGCGCCGATCAGGTCGGTCAGGGAACCGATCTGAGTCCGAAGCTGGTCACCCATCCCGGCGATACCATTGCTTGCGTGTGCAAGTGAAGGAAGCGCAACCATTGAAACGGCAAGTGCAATACCAAACAGGTTAGTCTTTTTCATTGTAATACTCCTAGTTATCAGATCTTGAGTAATAAAAGGGGCGAGGCATTATCGCCTGGAGATCGTCTCCAGCCCCAAACCTTGGTTGTCTGTCATATTCGTCGAACCGGCGAACAGTGTACCGACAGAAGTACCGAGAACAGATGGCAGCGCAATCAGTGCACCAGCCACCAGCAAGCGAACCATCGCATGGGATATCGGCGTTCCTTGCGGGTTCTCGGAATGCTGCTTGAACTTCATCAGACCGCTGGCACCGAACACCAGACCGACGATGAAAGCAGCTGCACCGATCAGGTCGGTCAGGGACCCGATCTGGTCACGGAGACGGTCGCCCATATCGGCAATACCGCCGCCGCCTGCCTGCGCCTCAGGCGCAAAGGCCAACGCAGAAAATGATGCGACAAGAATGACAAGAAGCAACTTGTTCATAGTTGGCCAATCCCCTTCCACGTTTACCCCAACTTACTGACTGGTGATGGAGCCCAGGTTGCTACCGCCAGACGATGTCGTGGATGATGGCGCAGTGCCAAACAATGTACCGACAGAGGTACCGAGAACGGCTGGCAGCGCGATCAGCGCACCGGCAACCAGCAAGCGAACCATGGCATGTGACAGCGGTGTACCTTGTGGGTTTTCAGAATGTTGCTTGAACTTCATCAGGCCGCTGGCACCAAACACTAGACCGACGATGAAGGAAGCGGCACCGATCAGGTCGGTCAAGGAGCCGATCTGCTCCCGAAGCTGATCGCCCATGCCGGCAATACCATTCGTTGCATGAGCAACGTCTGGAACAATAACGGCGATTGCGGCGGTGGCTGCAACCAGACCAAGAATCTTACGCATGATATTACCCCTTATTTGGTAACTTTGATATTTGTGAACCCCGGCGATTAGAGGATGTATTCACCCTAAACCGTCAACCTACATGTCTTGATATCAACAATTTTGCCTAAATTATAACAAAACTTTTGTTACAGTTTTTCCGACAGGCTACCGCCCCAAAAATCACGAAAAATCGATACCTGACACGGACTTACACATTCACAATACAAGCAGAGTTACACATGGTCTGTTGCAAAACATCTACCGTTGCAATCAGATTCGCCGACAGGATGCCACCAAGAATATGTGTAATAGCCGTGCCGTAGGAGGCCTGGCCTGACCCCTCTGCAGCTCGCTTGATCATCAGCAAACCACGTACAAAGGCTATCCAGCCAATGAACTGGATCAACAGGACCAGCACCGCCATAAAGGCGTCAAACGTGGCCCCTGCCGTGATGGAGAAACCGATATTGCCGACATTGCCGGATATGGTCGAGAAAGCGACGCCATCATATGACAGGATATTGGTCGACGCCGTGCCTTCAAAAATTGTCGTATTAAACGCCCGCCAGGTGTCGGGTAGACCGATCAGGGCACCGGCAATGACGAAACCTACCATCGGACCGGCATAAAGCGACTGCGTTGGCGAGAAACCACCAGAAAACTGCGATGCCCGGGACAAGCGAACCAGTGACTGGAACATGATCATCAGTCCGAGAATGTAACAAATGACCGACAGAACAAAGAATGCCGGACCACCGAGATCAGCATTACTACCCAGAGAAACCGCATTGGCGCCAAACAGCTCGATACCGAGATTGGTAACTGCCTGTTCAAGACCACTCGCATAGGCATGCCCAGGCGCACTCATGATAATGAATGTCAAAGCAATCAATGCAATGGCGCTTGAAACCCGCATAAACCCGCTCCCTGATACCCCATGCTGAACCAGTGTCAGCCCTGAATTTTCAGTATCTCACAGTCTGTAATCAGGGCCAGTTAAAATTTTAAGACAATTTGGTTGTCGTTCCAAACGAGGAAATCCGGGATTTTGTCCCGGATTTCCTCGAATAGACTGTTTTATCGAAAGGCCGCTTTACTGGCGCACAATACCGCGCTCGGTGACCACTTCCCAGCCATTGAAACTGCGGCGGATTTCGGTAACCCGTCCCAACCCCGGCAGGAAATCACCGCGATTAACCGTCAGCACCGTGCCGGTATCCTGAGAAGAAACCCAGGCTGTTCCGGATGAGACACCGCGGAGCTGGTACAGACCATTTGGTTGCCCGCGCATATCGGCCATCTGTACCGGCAGTCTTGCGCCGAATGGTCCAGGCTGTGGCGCCAGTCCCTCGGCCATGAAATAGCCTGGCTTTTGCATAGGTACAGGCGGTGCGGATGTTGGAGCGGCAGATCGGCGAATGGCCGGTGGGCGGCTTGTTGCCGTTGAACGGGTAGCCCCTTGTTCAGGCGACACCACTTTGGACATGGCGGTCTGAGTATTACCTGACTCCGCATTACCTGCAGCGGTGGCTTTCTCCGAACCGGAGACACCGACAGAGGCCAGAGCTGCATTCATCTGGTCCTCGAGAGAAGGCTCAGCAGGCGCCGGAGCCTGATTGTCAACCATCTCATCGGGTTCGGCAACTGGCTCAACCGGTTGTGCAGCAGCAGGTTGCTGTGGCCGCACATTGGCCGGTTGTTGCGGGCGAGCGGCGGCTACAGTTGCCATGTCCTGCTGTGCTTCGGCCAACTGTGCGATACGTCGTTCAAGGCCGTTGATCTGTCCCTGAATCAGCACCATCTCCTCTTCGAAGACACTTTGCATGCTGTCCCGCAGATCCTCTTTCAGAGAATCCATGCCGTTCTTGATCTCGGCAGTCAGATTGCCGCGGAGATCATTGGCGACCGATGCCAGATCATCCTCAGTGACAAATCCTTCGACCGCTGCCATTCCAGCCGGCATCTGTGATCCCATACCGGTATTCGACGTTCCCGTCCCCGCAGGCATCTGCCCCATGGGCTGTCCTGTAGGCTCTGGCTGATTTACATTATTCGTAGACAGTCCTAGCGAACCGGACAGACCAATGCCGTTAGGCTGCGGCAGCTGACCGGCAGATGGCAGTCCCCCGGAAGCGCCTGTGCCAAGCGGATCTGCGGTACCGATGCTGCCCAATTCGCCGAGCATACTCGATTGCGCATTGTTCGCTGCCTGAACCGGTGTAGCGGTGCCAATGCCACCCAGCCCGCCATTCGGCTGAACCTGCCCTGTAGGCATTGGCGTATTGATCGGGTTGGCCGAGGCCAGATCACTGATCGGGCGTGGTGTAACATTGGTCGGGTTGGATGGCGACATGCCACCGAGGCCTGCAGGCGGCGGGTTATTTCCCCCTGCCATATTGGCCAGATCGGCAACAGACACATTACCCGGATCCGTTGATTGCGGCTGGCCCGGCATTGGCAGTGGCTGCTGCGTATTATTAGCCTGACCGGGAAGACCGGGAGCAGGATTGTTCGGAGCAGGTGTATTGTTCTGCGCCGTTTGCTGGGGCGGCGTCAGCGGCAAGCGCTGTGCCGGCGGTGGCGGTGCACCGCCGCCGCCAAGGACAATGGTATACCCCATATAAAGGACAAACAGGCCGAAACCGCCCATGAGACCATAGGGCAGATACTTCTGAACAGCACTGCGTTGAGCCGCACCATCGGCCGCCAACTCACCGTCCTCATCCTCATACTCGTCGCCTTCGTCGTCGTACTCGCCGCCTTCAAAGCCTTCATCATCATCGTCATAGCCGCCGAAATCCTCATCGAAGCCTTCGTCGTCATCATCGAAATCATCCGATGCCTCAGCCGTGCCATCGTCGCTGAACTCGCTCTCATATTCATCATCGAAAGGAGCGTCATCATCAGCGGAAGCCTCAAATTCATCACCGTCATCGGCGAAGTCGGCATCATCGTCAAAACCGTCATCCCAGTCGTCTTCGGCATCATCCGGTGAAGCCCATACGGGCTCCAGGTCGTCATCTTCGAATTCATCGTGATTGTTTGGATCAGACATTTTGTCTTCCTATTTCTTATATACCGAAGAACCCGGCGCAGGGCCGACCAGCTCTTCCAGGAACATCAGACCAAAGAGAGTACCCTGTGCGATGGTCACCTCGGGACGTGAATACTGGCCTCTGTTGCGTTCGGTTTCATCGACCACAACCTCGGCAGCATCGCCAAGACCGGCAACAAGGCTTTCCTCAAGCGAGGCTTCCGCACTGGTTTCCTGAGTTGTGGTGCCACCACCGCCCACATTGATGATAATGCTCGATTCCGTGTCCGAGAACTGATCGGCAAACTCATCCAGAAACGCTGCAGCACCGGCGACAACAAACCGCTCGAAGAAGAAGTTATCAACACTGGTTGCCAGTCCCGTGGTGCCATCGGCCGGATCAACAGCAGCAGCATTGATCGTCGTGGTGTCACCATTGGGATAAACCAGAGTCTTGAACTCAAGGAACATAACGTCCTTGTTCTGCGTGAAAGTACCGATCAGGCGTGAGCCGTTCAGCTTACCCCCAACGATCTCGCCAAGTACCGGCCCAGGCTTGGTGGAAACCGCACGGGTAACCAGACGGGCAAAAATCGTCTCACCCGGCTTGACCAGACGCACCTGCTCGTCACCTGCAGGAGCGGGATTCGGATTGGCAACAGCCGGCCCCATTTGCGGAGAAGAATCAAGCTGCTGGGTCTGCCCGGTCGGGCGATTGCCCGGCACATAGAATACGACTGAATTGCTCGGCTGCGGACGCCAACCACCAACAATACCACCGATCTGTGACTGCATTCGTGAAGCCAGCCCCTGATCCGCCTGAACCCAGAGCGGTTGCGGCAGTACCTGTGGTGGTGGCGCGGCGACAACAGGAACAGGCAGCGGCTTTGGTGTTGCCGGCGGCTGCAGGTTGGTACGGCGCGGCAAGGATGGCGCATCCGGCTCTTCCGGTGCGGATTCAACGACCTGAGGCATCGGGGCCGGCGGCAGTGGCAAGGTCAGATCGGTATCGATCTGCAACTGCCCCTGAAGCACTGGCACAAAACCGCGCCCCTCCCTGAGGGCACGCTCGGATTCCCGCTGGTTGAAATCGGACAGGATGGATTCATAGAACGGCGAGCCCAATTCACCCGGGACCGACTGTACATCAGGCGTACCGGAGATATTGGCACTGGTCTGAACCTGCACATCTTCCTTGAAGGTATAATAGGAGATGGCAATACCGATAACCGCCATGGCAATCGCCACAATGGCAAGGAAACGGCTTTTGGGATCGCGTGCCTGCGCAGCCATTGCCGATGCAAACTTTGATTGTGCCATTCCATTTTCCTCACTGGTTGGTCCGGCCCTAATAATTATGGCCCTGAATCCCAACCTTTAAACCTTGGACGTCGCTAAACGGTATTTCCTTGGCAGTTTATACTAACTTTCCTGATCCATCACGCGCACCGATATCAGACGCCCGTCATCAGACGCCAGTATCACCGGCACATCCGGTATTACATATACCCGTAATCCACCGGCTCCTGCAGCACTGTTCGACCATGCGGGCGATAACAATGTCATACGTGTGCGCAGATACAACGCATCGCCATAGCGCCAGGCACTCAGTCCGGGCTGGTCAACCGACACGGGCTCGGCCCCTTCAGGCGGTAAACCATCGAGAAAGCTGGTAATTACCGGGCCACCGACCTGTGGCGAGGAATCAACAAACTGGATCGGGGCTGCCGCCATGGGACCACGGGCACCAACCCGCATATCAAGGCGATAATCAATGACCTCGGAACCGGCGATCAACTTGACCAATATCGGCACCGGCTGATCCAGCAGGGTAATTACCATATTGCCCTCGGCATAAGGGGCCAGTGGCGTAATGGTAACCAGATTGCCTTCCGGGATCGGGGCATCGACCTGAAATCGATCAGGGTTGCCAACCACAACTGCTGACACCGGATAGGGTGACCCGGTTACATCATAGAATGACAGCGCCGTAACCCGACCGGCACCGGTGCGGATTTGCGGCGGCGCGCCACCGGGTGCCAGCGAAACTTCCATCGAACTGACACTTGGCTGCTCCGGCCGCACTGGATCGGCTGCGGCACGATCGGTAATATCGATCTGTCGCCGCAACTCGCGGATCTGGTCAGGCTTCAAGGGCAGCAGATTACCAAGGACCTGCTCGAATGCCAGTTCCTCAGAAGACGGTATCTCATCAATCCGTACAATCCGGCCATCGGGCAGAACCGCCAACTCACTCATATCAACCGTGGCAACGCCCGGCGCCGCCCCGGTCGCAACCGAAGCCTGCCCCAATGGCACAATCTGCCCGGACGCCATGGGATCAACCCGTGGCGGCGTTTGCTGCCCCTCGACCGGCGGAGAATTCGGCAAGGCTACCCGTGACGGCACACCCGGCGGCAATGATCTGGGCGCAAACTGCACCGGCGCATTATTGGCAAGCCCCTGTGTCTGTGGCTGGGCAGATGGCGGCCTGACAACATTTGACTGCTGTTGCTGTTGCCCCTGAACCAGTGCCGGATTGCCCTGCAGGGGTGGTAATCCGCCGGTTCCGGTATTGGTATTTGCCGTCGGATTGGTATTGGACGGCATGCCGCCCAATCCGCTCGGCACCTGTGGCGGGCTTGATGGCAGAGCCGGTGCTGATGATGGCAAAGGTGGCGGCGCCTGTGCCTGTGCCTCATGCATGACCAGTGATGCACCGCAAACGGCAAGGGCTGCCATCCCGACCCCGACGGTGGATTTCAGCCAGACGAACCGGGCATCAATACCCCGCGCGCCACCGTCAAAGATATGTTGCCGGAGCGCAGCAATGCTTGCGCCTAGTTTGGCCTCGCCACGAATTGCGTAATCCCGACGCCTTCCGGAAATTCCAGAGTTGGAACGCGAGACACGGTCATGTTCACGAGCAGGTTCTGTCGCTGAACCTCGTTCGCAGACCGGTAGGCCACCACGATGGGCATTTCTATCCGCCATGAATATACGCCGTTAACGACGCCCTCAGTCAGCATTACCGGCGCCCCCTGGAGCGCCGCATTCACAATCAGCTTTTTCTGCCTTACGGCTTCGAGGTTGCGAGAGTCTTCCAATGCCTTGAGGAAGGATCGCCACCCGTCAGGTGTAAAGGCTTGTGCAGCATTCTGAAGTTGCTGGCGGAAGTTCACGAAGTCAAAAGTAAAGGCGTCGGTTGCCGCCTTGCCGGCCCAGGTCAAAATGGCCGACTGGGTCAGCATCGGCTCGTGCAATGGGGTCAGGCGGATCAGGCCACCATCGGAGCGGGTCGCAAAATAGCGTGGCTCGGGACGGTCATTCAGGAGGTAATACACTGAATAACCAGCGATAATCAGCGCAACCGACTGGGCCACAAGCGCATAGAGCATCCACCGGAACCGGTCCCGGTAAAACTCGTGCCGCATCATGACGGTTTGTATTGCGTCGTGCCGTCTAGACATAATTTATACCCGCCTGCCCACACTCGATTGATTCAGAATCGTAACCCGACTCGCTGCCCCGACAAAACCCGGATAACGAGTCGAGCCCCGCTATTGGGTTTGCAGTATAGAACAACATTGCAGTTTTGTCGGCATTGTTGATGCCGGGGTGGCATATTTTTACGATGATTTTGGCAAGCTGCGGCATCCGTGACGCGTTACCGGTAGGCGACAGGGTTATGAATGTCGGCTCTATAGGAGATAATTACCGATGTAACCGGTCAGATGCCTGTTACCAGTCATCCCCATCACCGCCACCATGACCGAAGGCATAGGCACCGTTGCGCCAGAATTCGGTGGATTTGCAGCTTGAGCAAATACGCTCGCCCGAATGGCTCGACCAGAACTCGACACCACACATCAGGCAATTACGCACCTTACCGACTGATTTCGGTTTTTTCGGCTTGGGCTCATCGCCCCAGTCCTCTTCCGGGTAATCGAGTGCATCGCCACGCTTCGGCGCTTCCGGCGGAAGTTCATCAACCGCATTGGTGGCAACCGCTTCAGCCCGTGGCGGCAATCCCAACCGATGCGCCTTGATTGCAATAGCATTGGCCGAACGTCCGAACTCATTGATCAGTTCGGCATCGGTACTGCCGCTCAGCCACATCCGGCGGAGCTTCTTGATCTGCTCGTCATTCCAGGAGGAACGGCCCTTGCGTCCAGCCGAGGCACCACCAGCGCCGTCCGAATGCGCCACCGCATCGAAAAGCGTCAAATACCGGTTGGTTACATTAAGCCCAAAGAAAGCCATAGGTTACTCTGCTAGCGAAAACCGTGCCTATCATACAAAGCCTAGGCTGGCTGAAAAGCCAATACCCACTCTTATCTGCCGCAAAGTTTTGCACTCGTGTCCGTATCGGCACTACTTGTGGTAACAACCACAATCCCCGCTTGGCATCTCACCGACATCCCGCCGGCATCCCCTTGGCGACTATGGCGTGACATTTCACATCAGCACCCCCGTTTCTGATACCCCCATCAGACCGGAATGACCAGTGAAAAACTCAATTTCAGGAGCCGGTTTTTTCAACCGGAAGAACACAGAAAAGCGCTTAGCATCAACAGCTAAGCGCTTTAACTTAATTCAGATAAAGAAATGACGAATGGTGCCGCACTATCTCCAGTCAATCAGCCAAGGCTGACAGACGAGATATTACATGCCCATGCCGCGTGATGGACCAGTAGACTTGCGCTCAGCACTTGCCTTGGCGTCTACAGTCAGCTTCGGAGTAACACCGGTTGCATAGCTTGCAGGGCCACCCTTCAGCAGCTGCCGTTCGCCATCTTCAGTCACAATGATAGCACCTGGGGTATTACGCATCTTCTTCCACCACTTCTACGAATTGTTCAATCGTTGCTCTTCTACCATCGGCCATTATCAAGACATCGCCAACTTCTAGGGACCGGTCGATGCTTGTATCAACCATTCCGTATTCTCGGATCGGCGACCAGCCATCGTGGAACTCGATATTCGGATCGACCTTGATGACGATACCGGCAGACCGAGCCCGCTCCTTGAATTCCGGGAAATCATCCTCAGAGATGTAAACCATCTTGAAGTCCTGCCGACTGGTCGGAGAGAATTTCATATCCCTCGCCACTTCGGCGACCACTTCTGGTTTCACCTTGACCCACCACTGACCGTAGTCAGCTGCAGACGTTACCGTGATGATCTTCCGTGTAGCCATGCTCAACAAAAACCCATCTGAATGCGCCGCACTTGCTAAACGCTTTCATCCATAGAATGTGCTGTCCTTATGAAAGCACCAATGCTTTTTGTAAACCGGTGACGGACAGAAACGCCAGTTTTGATCCTGATGATGAAAAATAGCGATATAATGACACAGATGAAAAAGCGCTATTTTTCCGGCTTTTGCCAGCACCAGACGTCCTGATACGGCCCGTCTGCGGTCAATCCGGACCATCTTCCACGCACCGGTCCACCATACGGTACCAGCCCGGCTTGAGCAAACCAGCCATGCACCTGGCTCGGGGCAAAGCCGACAGCGCCCAGCGGCGCTTCCAGGTCTGCCGTATACCCATCCCCAGTTTCCCAAGGCTCAAAGGCGAATGCTGTTGAGGTACTGAGTGATGCTGAATCGATCAGGAAGAAGGTAACAAAGGCAATACCACCCGGTTTCAGGGCTCGTGCCATTTGCCGGGCGTAATGAGCACAGGTCGGTGCCGCCAGATGGGTCAGCACCGATGTGCAGGTAATGCGGTCAAAGCTGTCGGCCTCAACCGGCCATTCAAGCTCATCGGCATTACCCTTGCCGATCGGATTATAAAGGTCATGGGCAACCGGCAGCAGCCTGAAGTCAAAATTCGGATAGCGCCCACCAATCATGTACCGGCACCAATGCACGGCCTTCTGCACCGGCTCAATGCCAACATAGGGCGTATCGGACCGCAGGTAATGGGCAAGCGGCATGGCCACGCGTCCGCATCCGGCACCGACATCCAGTATGCTGTGCCGGGGCATCATATCCGTATAGGCAATCAGCTGTCCTGCCAGCTCCCGTCCAACAATATGAAAATCACCGGCACCGACAAACTGCAGGTGATCCGGTGGCACAGGCAGATACTGACATTTCTCCAGCACATGTTTCAGCCAGAAGACACGATGCAGCGCTTGTGCATCAGGTACCAATGGCTCTGGCAAGCCGGTGGTTGAGCCGTCGAAAGACATGAGAAGATGAAACCGGATAAAATAAACTGGGTGGATCGACTAGCCGAAGAACACCGCGTAGCCACTGAATACGATAGCAAGTGAGGACAACACAATCGCAATCAGGGCCATGCCCTTGCTCATCGTGAGCTTTTGCGTCACGGATTCAATCTCGTTACGCGGCGCGGTATCATTAAGGCGCTCATCAAAGCGCATGGCAAAGACTTCAACAGACTCAAGATCGGCACGCAAACGCTTAACATCGCGCCAGCATACCTTGAGGTATTTCTCGAGCTTGCCGAGATTTTGCCGGTCAGCGTTGGTGGTTCCCGAAGATGCGGCCTTGTTGTTAGCTACCTTGTTGTCAGATGCGGCCTTGCCGGCACCACCGGCACCATGTGCGATCTGTTTGCGCATGGTTTCGGTCTCGCTGATCAGGCGCTTGTCCATCAGGCTCAGGATACGGGCCAGCTTCAGGTAGTTTTCATCAATCTTGTCGAGACGGAAATTGAGCGCTTTCAGCTTGACCGAAAGGTCGTGGGCAACCTCGCCCGGATCGCTCAACGCCTCATCGGCTTTTTTCTCATGATCGACGCTGCCATCCTGATTGATCGTGAACACCCGTGGCCCACGTTTGACGGCCATACCGGTCTGGTCGAAGAACACACTGAACTCCGAAGCCGGGCGGTTGCGCAATTCCGGAGGCAGGTCGAAAACAAAGGCATGACGGCCATCACCAGCCCCGCGATTGGCCAGATCCTCACGATACCGGTCGGCCTGTGCGGTGCCGAGCTTCTTCTCGCCGTGAAAAATGCTGACCGTCGCGATCTCATCCGGTCGCTCCTGATCATAGGCCCAGCCATAGATGCGCCCGCCCTCGACCGCATCAATGAAGCCATCCATAAGATAGCCTTCGGTTTCTGTCGCCACCTGATCCGCCTCGCTGGCCATGTACTATTGCTCCCGCATGGCGAAAGTCGCCGCGTCCATGATTGGTGATAAAATATAGTCGATTGCCTGCCGTTCACCTAATGCGATCAAGACATTGGCCGGCATACCGGGAACCAGTTCAACATAATCGGGCAAACTGTCCATTGCATGATCGGTCAGGGCAACCTTGACTGCAAAATATGGAACCCCGGCCGGATCAACCAGTTGGTCAGCAGAGACCTGCAATACCTCGCCATGGAGCATCGGCACCCGGCGGCGGCTGAAGGATGGCAGCTGTACCTGTGCCTGTAATCCCGGATGCACGGCATTGATGCGCTCAGGCGGAATCCGGGCCTCGATAATCAGCCGGTCCTCCTGAGGCACCAGATCCATGAGCGGCTCACCGGGCCTAATAACACCGCCCGTTGTTGAGACCTGCATATCAACCACGACACCATCTTCCGGTGCAACAATCTCACGCCGCTGCAAGACATCGCGTGCTGCCGTTGCCCGATCACTCAGATCGGCGATTTCAGTCTGGGTGCGATCAAGCTGATCAACAATTTCGGTACGGCGCTGGTTTTCGAGATCAACCAATTCCAGTTGAGTCGTGCCGATGGTCTGGCGGATCTCTGCGATATTGCCTTCGAGTTCGCCGCGACGACCGCGCAATTCAGATGCTCTCCTCTGAAGCGCCAACAACCGTGGTCGTGTTTCAAGTCCCTTGGCCAGCAGGGTTTCGACCGCATTGATCTCCTCGGCAATCAGCCCAAGCTGTTCAGTGGCAGCGCGGGACTGTGACTGCAGGGCAGAAATCTGTTCATTCAACTCGGCAATCCGGTTCTGCAACAGAGATATCTGGTTCTCATAGGCATCGCGCCGGGCGGTAAACAGGTCGGTCTGGTTGATCAGCGCCTCTTCGACATCCGGGTCACTCCGGGCCAGCAACAGCGCTGGCGGGAATTCGATTTCGTCGGCACCGTCAATTTCCGCCAGCAGCCGTGCACGGCGGGCCTGCAGGGCGTGAAGTTGCCCCTCGACCACCCCGAGGCTGGCCCTGGCCTGGGTATCATCGAGGATGATCAGCGGTTGACCGGCATGCACCAACTGCCCGTCACGAACCAGCAGCTTGCTGATGATACCGCCCTCAAGATGCTGGATCGTCTTGCGCTGGCTCTCGACCACGATACTGCCGGAACCATAGGCGGCGCTGTCCAGCCGCGCGGCAAAGCCCCAGGTCAGGAAACCGCCAAAGCTCAACAGAATCACCAGTCCGAGATACAGGAATACCCCGCCCAACCGTGGTCCGCGAGCGAGATTGTCCGATACCGACAATGTCAGTTCCGAGGCTCCCTTACGGTCTGTTTCCGGAAGATACGACATCGGTAATCCCTATTTCCCTTTGGCATTGTCGGTGCCAGTGGCCGGCAGAGCCCGGATGGCGGGTTTGGCAGCGATTGCCGCCTTGGGCTTGTCGCCATCGATCAATGGCAACACCTCTTCGCGGGTCCCGAACCGGCGGATCGAGCCTGTTTCCAGCAGCAGCAGCGCGTCCATTTCATCCAGCACCGAACGGCGATGCGAGACACAGATAACCGTCGTGCCCTCATGTTTCAGCTTGCGGATGGTGCGTTTGAGCGCGGCCTCACCCTCGCGGTCGAGATTGGCATCCGGTTCATCCAGCAACATGATGCTGGGCCGTCCGAACAGGGCACGCGCCAAGGCAATGCGCTGTTTCTGACCACCGGTTAGTACGACCCCGCCCTGCCCGATAAAGCTGTCATAGCCACCCGGCAGACGACCAATGATATCATGCACATCAGCCCGTTTGGCAGCATCAATCACCGCCATGGGATCGGCATCGGTCATGCGCCCGATATTGTCGCGGATAGTGCCCTCAAACAGCGACGGCTCCTGCGGTACATAACCGAGATAGCGTCCCAGATCCTCACGTTCCCACTGATTGACATCCTGCCCGTCAAAACGGACGGCACCGACATTGGGGCGAACAATCCCGAGCAGCAGTCGCAGCAATGTGGATTTTCCGGCGGCTGACGGCCCCAGAATACCGAGCGCCTGACCGGGCTGGACAGTGAAGCTGATACCGCGCAGGACGGCACTGTCCACACCCGGCGGGATATAGACCAGACGTTCAACCTCAATCAGTCCGGACGGGCGTGGATAAATCATTTCCGGCATGACGGCATGCGGCGCATTCAAGGCCTTCTCCAGCCGTTTGTAGGCCCGGCTGGCCGAAACCCATTGTCCCCAGCCATCAATCAGTTGCTCAAACGGCTGCAGTGCACGGGCCATGATCACCATGATCGCAAGAAACACACCGGGGGAAACCTCACCCGCCAGAATCAGACTGGCCGCGGCACCGAGGGTCAGAATCTGGATCACCATCCGGAAACTTCTGGATGCCGAGGTCACCTTGGCGGCGCGGTTGATGCCACGCTCGCCGACCTTGAGATTGTGTTCCTCTGCCTCATGCCAGCGTCTGGCGATGGTCTTGACCATCCCGAGCCCCTGAATGACCTCGGCATTGCGCAGGGCCGCATTCAGATGGGCATTGGACATGGCCGATGCCTCAATGCTGTCTGCAACCGGTTTTGAGGCCAGCATCTGGTTGACGATGGCCAGCGCTGCCAGACCGACGATCCCGAACAGGGTGATCAGCCCGAACACCGGATGCAGCATGAAGGCGACGATAATGAACAGGACAGACCAGACCGCCTCAAAGGCCGCGATCAGGTAACGCCCTGAAACAAACCGCTTCAACTCATTGATATCGCGCAAAACTTCCGTTGGTCTGGCAGTGCCGTTCAGGCTGCCGGTAACCATCGCCTGTAATGAATCCAGTTGCAGGCGCTGATAGGTCCAGTTCGACAGGATGGTATGAATGCGTGACCGGCCATATTCGAGAAAGCCGAGTACGATCATGAAGCCGAGCGCCATGGTCGTCAGGGCGATCAGGGTGCCCTGATTGCCGCTGCCCAATACCCGGTCAAAGGTCTGAAACATGTAAAGCGGCAGGGCCAGCATGCAGAGCGTGGTGAAAAAGCTGGCAAAGAACGACGCCGCCAATCCGGGCGCGCAGCGCTGCGCCAGTTCGGTCAGCAGACTGACTTCGGCACGATTATGGGTTGGTTGTTTTGGCGGCGCTTTTTTCAACGAAACTTATCCAGCAATTCAGCGATACAACATTATATATGAGCAACCGGCCATGACAGAGTCGTAACGTGACGGGATTTCATGAAAAAAGAGCACATTGCCAAGCCCGTTCAATGTGCTCTTCCCTTCAAAACCACCATTCAAACCTATCAGATCAGGTCGATGATATCTTCCAACTGCAGGCGCACCTGCTCTTCGGTCAGGCCGGTAAGGGTAACGCTCACATCACTGGACAGATGAATGATCACGTTCCCGCCAATGGTTTCGATGGTGAAATCGGAGATTTGAACCTCATTCGGATCACCGGGCAGGAAGACGTCACGTTCAATACTGATCTTGTCCACACCCAATGTGAAATCAATGATTGTATCGGAGCCGTCAGTCGAACGCAGATAGACGAAGTTGTCCGCCCCGGCGCCACCGCTCAACGTATCATTACCGGCATTACCGTGAATTTCATCCGAACCGTCACCACCGACAACGCTGTCTGCTCCTTTACCGCCGAACAGTGAATCATCACCATTGCCCCCATCAACCAGGTCATTGTCCTGATTGCCATAGGCAATATTGTCATTCACATCGCCGGAAACGGTATCCGCACCGACACCGCCATAACCGGTATCATCATCGCCAAGGATAACAATGTCATCGCCCTGACCGCCCCACATCTGGTCATCGCCAAGGCCGCCCACAAGCGTATCACTGCCCTCATTGCCGAACAGGACATCATCACCAGCGCCGCCCACAACCGAGTCACCATCGGAGCCGCCATAGACCACATCATTTTCGGCACCGCCATCAATCGTGTCGGAACCCGCCGCCGCAAACAGCGTATCGGCACCTGATGCACCATCCACCATGTTGTTATTGGAATTGCCGATCACGAAATTGGCATCGGCAGAACCGGTGACGGAATCCACGCCGGCAGTCAGGATGGCAAAATCCGATCCGCTGGGCAGCGTTGAAGAAGCACTGATCACATCAAAGGTATCAGTGGAATCTGTTACACCGAGCTTGTTCAATGCATCGTCCACAGCCGTGGATGTCGTACCATCCACATCGCCATGCACGTTTACCGCCCCGCCTGGAATTGTCGGCATTTTCGCCCCTTGCCTGCTGATCTGTTACTCAAAGTTTTCGGCAGAAAACTGTGCCTCAAGATACGCATTTTCCGTGCCAAGCACAAATTTTCGAAAAATTTTCCCCGGCATATGCAAGGCAAAAGTCAGGCGGACTTGTCCTGTGTCCTTCTCGGCTCCCCTGCAAGACAGTCTGTTTTAGATGCTGAACCGCTTGTAAAGCTTGCGATTCAGGCTGTCGCGCACCTGTCTGAAGGCATCCATGCGCTGATCGGCATTGCCCTCCTGCAGCAGGGGATCAAAGGTCGGCCAATACTCCACATCACAGGCTTGGAGTCGGGTTACCTCAAGCGCCCGGTGGTGGGCTTCCGGAGACAGGGTAATGATCAGATCAAAGGACATATCGCCCAGATCGTCGAATGTCTTGGAGCGATGCTTGGTGAGGTCGTAATCCAGCTCCGCCATCACCCTGACCGCCATTGGGTTTATCGGTGCACTGCGCAGCCCGGCGCTGTCGACATAATATTTGGTGCCGGTCAGGCGCTTCATCAGCGCTTCCGCAATCGGTGAGCGGATTGAATTGAGGGTGCAGGAGAAGAGGATACTGGAGCCACCGCCCGGTATCGCCTTGCCTTCCGCATTATTCAATTTCTCAGCCACGGATATGCAGTACACAAAGCAGGGTAAACAAACGGCGGGCGGTCTGCCCGTCCACCGCGACCTCAGCCGCAAGGGTTTCTTTCAGCAGGTCTGCCCCTTCGTTATGCAGGCCGCGACGGCCCATATCGATGGCCTCAATCTGCGACAGGGAGGAGTCCTTAATCGCGGTGTAATAGCTCTCGCAGATCAGGAAATAATCCCGGATGATCCGGCGAAAGGCGCGCAGCTGGATCACCAGTTTGCCCAGTTCCGCTGATTTGTCCTGATTGCGCACAACAAGATTGAGGCGGTTCTCCTCAACCGACAGATCAATCGCATAGGGGCCTTCCGGCAGAGAGACCGGCTTGAAGTAGTTGTTCTCCAGCAGATCAAAGATCGCAACGGCGCGCTCATGCTCGATCTCGGCATTGCGGCGCACCACCGTCCGTTCGTCGAGATCGACCGAGACGATCTTGTATTTGGGATCGTCGGTCATGCCTTGGCCCGCACCTGCGCACCAGCATCACGGCGCAGCCGGACCGCCTCGGCATGGGCGCCGAGCCCTTCCGCCTCGGCCAGTGCAATGGTCGCCTCGGCCAGCGGGCCGAAGGCTTCGGCGGAACAGCGGATCAGGCTGGTGCGCTTCATGAAATTCATCACCCCGAGCCCGGAGGCAAAACGCGCACTACCCGCCGTTGGCAGGACGTGATTGGTCCCGGCGACATAGTCCCCGATCGGCTCGCTGCTATAGGGACCGATAAAGATCGCCCCGGCATGGCGGATGGCGGCGACAATGGTATTGGCCTCGTGGCACACAACCTCGACATGCTCAGCGGCAATCCGGTCAGCAATCACCGGGGCTTCAGCCACCAGATCGACAACGGTAATGATCGCCCCGTGGGTATTCCAGCTCTCGCGCGCAATTCCGGCACGTGGCAGGGCGGCAAGCTGGCGCTCCACAGCGGCACCAACGGCAGCGGCAAGATCAGCGCTGTCGGTCACGAGGATCGATTGCGCCTGCTCATCATGCTCGGCCTGCGACAACAGATCGGCCGCAATCCAGTCGGGATCGGCACTGTCATCGGCAATGACCAGAATTTCAGAAGGCCCGGCAAGGCTGTCGATGCCGACAATGCCGTAAACCTCACGCTTGGCCGCCGCGACATAGGCATTGCCCGGCCCGACGACCAGATCGACCGGCTTGATGCTCTCGGTCCCATAGGCAAAGGCGGCAACCGCCTGCGCCCCGCCAACGCGGTACACCTCGGTCAGTCCCAGCAGCTCAATCGCCGCCGCCAGCGCCGGTGACAGAACATCATCCGGGGTTGGCACCATCACCACGATACGCTCTACACCCGCAACCTGAGCCGGAATGGTGTTCATCAGGAGCGAGCTTGGATACGCCGCCGTACCACCGGGGACATAGAGGCCAACCGCACTGATCGGCGTAAAGCGATAGCCGAGCATCATGCCGCCCGGCTGTTCCAGCTCCAGTCCCGCCGGTGTCTGATATTCGTGGAAAACCCGGATACGTTCGGCGGCAAATTTCAGCGCATCGCGTACATGCTCGGGACATTTGGCAGCGGCAGCCTTGATCCGTCCGGCATCTAGCCACAGGCCATCAGCATCGGCGATCGACAGGCGATCAAACCGGTTGGTCAGTTCGATAACCGCCGCATCACCGCGGGCACGCACATCGGCAATGATGGTGCGGGCAGCCTCGGCAGCACTACTGTCACTGCCCTGACGCGCGCCAAGCAGCCCTGCCAGACGGGCATCGAAATCGGCATCGGCACTGTTCAGATCAAGCGGCATCACGCACCTCCTCAAAGCGCTGGATCAGTGCATTCAGCCCTTCCGGCCGGGTTTTGAGCGCCGTGCGATTGACGATCAGGCGTGAGGTCACCTCAGTGATGACATCCAATTCGACCAACCCGTTGGCCCGCAGTGTGCCGCCGGTGGAGACCAGATCGACGATGCGACGACAGAGTCCAAGCTTGGGCGCCAGTTCCATGGCACCATTCAGCTTGATGCACTCGGCCTGAATGCCCTTGGCAGCAAAGTGCTTGCGGGTGACGTTCGGATATTTGGTGGCAACCCGGACATGGCTCCAGCTCGACGGGTCTTCTTCATCGATCAGCGCCTTCGGGGCGGCAACCGAGAGGCGGCAGCCACCGATCCGCAAATCCAGCGGCGAGAGCAGTTCGGGATAGTCGAATTCGAGCAGAACATCACGCCCGGCAACCCCGATCTGCGCGGCACCGAAGGCCACAAAGGTCGCCACATCAAAGCTGCGCACCCGTACCAGCTCGATATCCGCATGATTGGTTTTGAACTGCAGCTGGCGGGCATCGGGATCGAAAAACGCCTCCTCCGGTTCAATCCTGGCACGATGCAGTACCGGCTGTAATTCCTTGAGAATACGGCCTTTTGGTACGGCGATAACGGTTTTGTCCGGTTCAGTCATCGGAATGCCAGCCTTCAGCTATGCGCAATAAAATTCATCAGTAAGGGTGTTTTGGCGCGAGAATGCGGGTTTTGCAAGACATGGCAACGATCAGCAGCCATGAGAGTATCGGGTGAAAGAGGAAACGGGCCGTAATCCGGGATCAGTCGGCGCGGAGCGGCTCGCCGTGTTTCGCCACCTCGGCGGCCTCCTGCTCACAATCGACCGAGAGATTGCCCTCAAGATCATGGGCTGGACGGCACAAGGTCGGCCAGGCTTCACCCAGATCCTCGAAATGGCAGTCCACTTCGACCATGGTCAGGCGGATGCTGGCATCACCGGCGAAATGGATGAGGACCGTATGCTCGTCGAGTTGCTCGATCGCGAGCAGGCCAAGCATATGGCATTCCTTGGTCTGGTCGATGCCGTGCTGTTCAACCCGGCTGACCTGCTCGAACCGGATCGCGCTCAGGGTGCGGAAAAAGCTGTTGGGCTGTTCGCTGTCTGGATCAACCGGCCCGTCCAGTTGCTCGGGATCGCACCGCTCCCACATGAAGCGGTTGATCACCATGGCAAAGCGCAGTTCCTCGCTGTCATAGCCGATGTCGCGGACAGGCAGAATGGCATCCTGCACCATGGCGGAGATGATGCAGAGATCTTCATCATCCTCGGCCTTCAGGCGGATGGTCGCCGGTACGGATCGGGTCTGGGTCATATCGCTTACCATACAGCCCATTAAACGCGGATATGGCGCATCGTCAACCGCCCATTGTCGGGGTGCCCGGATGCGTCCTGCCTATGCGGCCTCTTTCAGACGGTCGATTTCCGCACCACAGGCGGCCAGCTTGGCCTCAAGCCGCTCATAGCCGCGATCAAGGTGATAGATGCGGTTGACGATGGTCTCGCCTTCCGCCGCCAGCCCGGCCATGACCAGCGAGACCGAGGCCCGCAGATCGGTTGCCATGACCGGCGCGCCAATCAGCTTCGGCACACCGCGGATCAGGGCAGATGCGCCGTGGACGGTGATATTGGCCCCCATGCGGGCCAGTTCCGGCACATGCATGAAGCGGTTCTCAAAGATCGTCTCGGTCAGCATGGCTGCACCCTCACACTTGGTCATGAGCGCCATCATCTGGGCCTGCAGATCGGTTGGGAAGCCAGGGAACGGCTCGGTCATCACATCGACACCGATGATGTTGTCGCCGGTACGACGGACCCGCAGGCCATCCTCAACCGTCTCGACACTGATCCCGGCCTTGGCCAGTGCCGCGATAACGGAACCAAGGTGGCGGTCATTGGCACCTTTCAGCACCACATCACCATCGGTCAGAGCAGCGGCCATGGCATAGGTACCGGTCTCAACCCGGTCGGCGATCACCTGATGCATGCCCTGCCCCAGATTATCACGACCCTGGATCGAGATAATATCGGTGCCCGCCCCCTCAATGGTGACGCCCATCGCCATCAGGCACTCGGCCAGATCGGTGATCTCCGGCTCCCGCGCGGCATTGACCAGACGGGTTTCACCCTTGGCAAGGCTGGCCGCCATCATCAGGTTTTCAGTCGCGCCAACCGATACTTTCGGGAAGACAATTTCGTTACCGTGCAATCCTTTAGGGGCTTTTGCTTCCACATAGCCGCCAGTCAGCTCGATATCGGCACCGAGCTTCTCCAGCCCGCTCAGATGCAGATCAACCGGACGATTGCCGATGGCGCAACCACCGGGCAGCGACACCCGTGCTGAACCGTGCCGTGCGACCATGGGACCGAGCACCAGAATGCTCGCCCGCATCTTGCGCACGAGATCATAGGGCGCTTCGAGCACTTCCGGGCCGTTACTGGTAAGCTCAAGCTGACCATTGGCCGGTTCCTTGATCTGCACGCCGAGATGCTCAAGCAAAGCCCGCGAGGTACGGATATCGGCAAGGTTCGGCACATTGTTCAGGGTCAGGGTCTTGTCGGTCAGAAGGCAGGCCGTCATCAGCGGCAGGGCAGCATTCTTCGCCCCGCTGATCTCAATCGTGCCCTTGAGCGGCTTGCCGCCGCGAATTCTGATCTGGTCCATCTGACGTGCCTGCTGGTGATTAGAGGCGTGGCAGGGTGACACCCTGCTGGCCCATATATTTGCCTGCCCGGTCGGCATAGGAGACTTCCGGTTCGCTCTCGCCGCGCAGGAACAGGAACTGGCAGATGCCCTCATTGGCATAAACCTTGGCCGGCAGTGGCGTAGTGTTGGAAATCTCAAGCGTCACATGCCCTTCCCAGGCTGGCTCCAGCGGCGTCACATTGACGATCAGACCGCAGCGGGCATAGGTGCTCTTGCCGAGGCAGATCACCAGCACATCGCGCGGGATACGGAAATACTCAACGGTCGATGCGAGAGCAAAGCTGTTCGGCGGGATGATGCAGGAATCGCCCTTGCGGGTCACGAACCCGGTCTCGGAGAAATCCTTCGGATCGATCAGTGCATTATCGACATTGGTAAAAATCTTGAACTCGGGCGCCAGCCGCGCGTCATAGCCATAGGAAGACAGGCCATAGGAGATGCAGCCATCGCGATTCTGCTTCTCGACGAAGGGCTCGATCATACCTTGTTCAGTTGCCGCCTTGCGGATCCAGTGGTCGGGCAGAATGGACATGGGCTTGAACTCTCTTATTCTTCCTTGGGACGTGGACTTTCCGGCGTGTCCGATTGTGCATCGGCCTCACCGGCGGGTTCGGATGACGGGCTGGCGGGTTTTTCCGCATCCGCATTCCGGTTCTGACGCTGCCAGCTCTTGCGCCGCCGCAGATTATTGCGCAATGCCTTGGCAAGGCGCTCATTACGATCAGACGTCATGACAGCACTTCAAAAATCAAAATTTGCGGACAGGATTGGCCAGCCAGTTCTATTGCCCGTTAAATAGCGCAAAATCAAGGGAGGCGGTACGGCGGAAGGCTGCTTGTTTGGGGGTAATTTCGTGGCGAAATTGCGGTCGGGCCAAAAGATTGCCTGCCTTGCGCAAATTTGTTGCGATCACGGCTTGCCATTATCGCAACCCGCTTGTATGTTCCGCGCCCATCCGGTCAGGCAACCGCCCTGCACCACCCGGCACGCTGCCGTAGCTCAGGGGTAGAGCACTCCCTTGGTAAGGGAGAGGTCGAGAGTTCAATTCTCTCCGGCAGCACCATTATTTTCCGACAATTCAAAAGGTTATAACAACGGCAGCTTGTCGTTGTGTGTCGTTACGTGCGGAACTACACGCGTACATGCCTTACAAATCCGTACAAAATCCGGACAGCGGGGGCTCAATGATCCGCATCAACCAAAGCTACGGCATCAATCATTACGATGCCATCACCGGCGCCAATATCGAACAACTGGAACAGATACATGCAGATCAGCACGCCGGATAAGTCCGATTATGAGGAGATCGTGGCGGTCTGGGAGAAATCCGTCCGGGCCACGCATGATTTTCTGGCCGAAACCGATATCGCATTTTTCCGCCCGCTGATCCTGAATGAGTTTCTTCCGGCAGTTGATCTCCGTTGCAGCAGAGATGCGGCTGGACGGATGACCGGCTTCATCGGCGTGGCCGAGGGCAATATTGAAATGCTATTCCTTGATCCCGCCCATATGGGCAAGGGCATCGGTCGCCAGTTACTGGACTATGCGATCGCCGAGATGGGTGCCCGCACAGTGGATGTGAATGAGCAGAACCCGAATGCCCTGGCGTTCTACAAACATTGCGGCTTTACCGTAACCGGCCGTTCACCCGTCGACGGCATGGGCAAACCCTACCCGCTGATACACATGGAACGCACCTGACGGCCTAGCGGCCGAGGCCGAGGACTTGGCGCCAGAGGGGGCGGTTTTCGTTGTCGGCTTTTGGTGCTTTCGGGGTGCCCGCCTGTTTGCCGAAATTGGTGTGCAGGGTCATCTGCGGCGGCGCCGGGCGTTTGACGAAGCTGGTATCCGGGCCTTGCGGCTTCACGCCCTCAGGACCATAGAGATCGCCATAGATGTCGCGGATATCCGCCAGCCACTCATCGGCATCGCCGAGCTTTGCCCGCTTGCCCGGCATGGTTTCGGTTGCCCCGTGATCGAGCACCACCAGCTTGCCACCCGGCAACCGGCCGAGATTGTCCGGGCGGTCATCACCATTGGCAAAGCGATAGCCGACTGCCGCCAGCTGGTCACGCATGATCTCCACATCGGTTTGGGTCAGGCTGCCGGTAGCGACGAACGGGTACATCTGAACGTGATACTCCACATAGTCGGATTCCACGGTCTTGCCCTTGATGGCGGGCAGTACCAATGGCTTCGGCTGGCGATCCTCGAACCGGGCCGGGGTAATCTTGGCCACCAGACCATTGCCCACATAGAGCGGCAGGGAAATCTGGGCCGAGGCATGGACGCCGATCAGCGGGATGAAGCGGGTCTGCCCCCACTCCTTCAGCACATCGCCAACCACTTTCTGGGCCCGGAAGTCATAGGCAAGATCACAGACGGCCTGATTGTGCGGCATCTCCATCGACAGCAACCCGACCACATCACCCAGTACCCTTGGCTCCTTCAAACCCGCCATGTTCCCTCTCCCATATCGCTTGTTCTGATAGTGTTATAACAACACAATACGAAAGCAATAAGCGGAATTATTGCTCTATTGCAAACGAGAGAGAAACAATGCTTGGCGCTCTGACGTGCCCAAATCGGACAGAAATGCCCAAAGCAAAAGGGCCCGGCAAAAGCCGAGCCCTTTCGGGAAATTCTGATGTCTGCGCTGATCAGTTGGTCAGGGCAATTTCGCCATCATCGTCTGGTGCTGAATCACTGCTGCCACCGGCCTGATCATTACTTGGAGACAAAGCCGCCGTGGTCAGGATACCGGCATCGGAACCACTGTTACCGGTTGCCGGGGCTGGCGTCTCGCTGACAGCTTCCTCAGCTGGAGATTCCGGTGTGGCCGCAACTTCAGGCGTTGAAATCTCGATATTCGCGGACAGCGTCTCGGTGGTCGCCGCAGCGGAAGTCGCGGGCGCGGACAGGCGCTCGTTGTTTTCCTGTTGGGTCTGGTAAACCGAAGAAGCCTGCTCAGGCGGAAAGCTGCGAAGAACCTCGCCACTTTCCGAATCGCGGAACAGCAACTGCACACCACCGTCATCAACGACGCGGCGCGGGCTTACGAAAACGGCCTGCACGTCGAGAAGTGAGCTCTCGGAAATATCCGGAACTTCAGGCGCTGGCGCTGGTGGACCCGACTGTGCGGGGGTTGCAAGATCAGCAATAGACTGCTGATTGCGTGGAAATTGGATGTCTGACATGTTCGGTATTCTCCCCCTGATGTCATAAAAGCGTTCGGCTAATGTGTTTCAATATACCTAATACGGACAAAAAATAAAAGCTTTCAACGCATCAGCGGATTTTTAACCATTTTCGATGGTGACAGGCGGGCAAGATACCGGCAATCTATTGGTGTTTTATCACGGTTTTTCAGTATCCTAGGTGACAGCGAACGGGCAGGTGAAAATTATTACCTTCAGGCACTCCATATGATGTCCCCTGTACGCTCCGCCTTTCGCTCTCTTCTGGGCGGGCTGAACAACCTCAATCAAAAAGCAAGAACAGACAGCCGAGATCCTAAAACAATGTTTCATTCAATTCGCAAGACCCGCCCCTTCCTGACCGCACTCGCCGGAATTGCCGCTATTGCCATGATCACCGCACCGGACAGCGCCCGGGCACAGAACTTTGCCGAAGGCCTCGAGGACCTCAAGGAAATGGTTCTGGTTGTCGAGCGCATGAGCGAGCAATCGGAGGCCTGCGGCCTTGATCGGGCGAAGCTGGCAGAACTGATGCGCTCGGAGGTGAGCAATACCGGGTTGGTGCTCGCGGAATCCGGTCCCACTCTGTATCTGAACATCAATACAGCCGCCGTTGGCGAAGTCTGCTTCTCTTCCGTCAACCTGCGGGTCCAGTATTACACGCAGGTGCCGCACCCGACCAAAACAGATGGCGCCATCGCACAGGTAACGCTCTGGGATGACGGCTTTGTCGCCTCATCGGAGTTGAGCAATCACGGTGAATATATCAGCGGCCTGATCGCCGATATGGCGCAGGATTTCGTTGTTGACTGGCGTGAAGCCAATCCACGCACCCTGCTGATGGCACCAAACAGCAATAATGCCAATGCACCGATCATGAACGCGCCGCCTTCCCAGTAAGGCGCAAAACGGAACATTACGAGCATGCCTGCACGCTGTCGCAGGCATGCTTTCTTTTACCCAGAACTCTGCCAGTCACCCCGACACCGGACCAGATGCCATGACCGTTCTTGTAACCGGCGCCGCAGGCTTTATCGGCTTCAGCGTCGCACAGCAGTTATTGCGTGAGGGCCGGTCGGTTGTGGGCGTCGACAGCATCAACAGCTATTACCCGCCTGCCCTGAAACAGGCACGCCTCACCGAACTGAACAAACAGACCGGCTTTACCTTCTGGCATGGGGATATCACCGAGCTGCCGCAGCAGCTTGAGACCGGCACGGTGGGCGACAGCAATATCAGCTGGCAGGAGATTGACACCATCGTCCACCTCGCCGCCCAGCCGGGGGTGCGTTATTCGCTGGAAAATCCCTATGCTTATGTGGATGCCAATGTCACCGGACAGGTCGCCATCCTCGAACTGGCCCGGTCCCTGCCCCAACAGCCCCATGTGGTTTATGCCAGTTCATCCTCGGTCTATGGCCGCAACACAAAAATGCCGTGGTCCGAGGAGGACCGCACCGATCATCCGGCCTCGGTCTATGCCGCGACCAAGCAGGCGGCAGAGCGGCTCGCCGATACCTATGGCCACCTCTATGGACTCAAGCTGACCGGCCTGCGCTTCTTCACGGTCTATGGCCCGTGGGGTCGCCCGGATATGGCACCCTACCTGTTCACCAAAGCGCTGTTTGACGGCAGCACGATCCGGCTGTTCAACCACGGCAAGCAACAGCGCGACTTCACCTTCATTGACGACATTGTTGCCGGTGTCATTGCCGCCATCGACCGCTCGATCAACGGCATGGATGGCATGACGCATCAGCACCGTGTCTATAATCTCGGCAACAATCAGGCCGAGGAGCTGGAGCATTTCGTGGCGGTTCTGGAAGAGGTGACCGGGCGCAAGGCGATACTCGACCGGCAACCGGCACAGCCGGGCGATGTGGTGGCAACCTATGCCGACATTACCCGCAGTCAGGCCGAACTGGGTTTCTCACCCAAAACAGGAATTGCCGAGGGGCTGGGCGAGTTTGTCGCCTGGTATCGCCAATATCATGGCATTACCTGACACGGCATAGCCTAAGACACGCTATCTGAGCGTGCCAAAGGCCAGCATCAGCCGCAGAACCAGGTTATCGATCAACCGCTGGCGACGCACCACCGGCGCAACCAGTGCCGTCAGCCGGTTGCCGGTGGTTTTCTGGACATTGATGAAGCGATCAAGCTGTTGCCGGGCTTCGGGCGTCAGATCATCGCCATAGGCATCAGCCAAGGCCCGTGCCTGTGCCAGCAAGGGCGGCATCTGCCCGGTGGCGATACGCCTAATGCGCCCGACCAGTTGCCCCAGCGCCGAATGTGCCATGCCGATGGCATTGCGATTGTGTTGGCGATAATTGAGCGATGGCTCCGGATCGAAATATACCTGCCCACCGGCACCGGAAACCACGAGATAGGCCCACCAATCATGGGCAATCACCCCGCGCGGCCACTCACGGTTGAGCAACTCGAGCGCGGCACGGTTCAGCACGATGGTACAGCCGAGTGCGATATTCTCGACCAGCGCATTGCGGAACGCCGGTTCGCGCCGCCATTTCGGCGACTGCCCGACCGGCACCATGCGCTGATCGGTCAGGACGGCAGCGGAGCAGTAAAGCGCGGGCACAGCGGCATCCTGTTGCCGGTGCCATGCGACAGCGCGCTCCAGCTTGTCCTCGAACCACTCATCATCCTGATCGCAAAAGGCCAACAGGTCCGGCAGATCACCGCGTCCGGCCACCGTGGTCAGCAGATGATGAAACCGGCGGGTCGCCCCCTGCTGCGGCTCATCGGCTTCCACAAGGTCAACTGCTGACCAGCTCTTATGCCACCGGCGCAGGATCAGGCCGGTACTGTCGCTCGACCCGTCATCGCAGATCATAACCCGGCGCGGCATATGCGTCTGATGCTGCAGACTGCTCAGCTGTGCGCCCAGATAGGCAGCGCCGTTATAGGTTGGCATCACCACATCAATAGACACCGTATCGATAGGCACCGCAGCGGTGGTCATAAACAGGATTTCCCGGAAAAAACTGAGGTAAATGCACTCATTGCTGTGTTAGGTACTCGACCTCGTAACCATAAATCGCTAACACAGGCGCAACCGAGAGCCAAGCCGCGCTCAAGTCATCAGGATTGCTTTGGTACCATCATGGAAATTCAATCACTCGCGATACCAGAGGTTAAGCTGATTACGCCAAAAAAATTTGGCGATCATCGCGGATTTTTTTCCGAGGTCTATAATCGCAAGGCGTTTGAAGAGGCTGGTCTGCACCTCGATTTCGCACAGGACAACCACTCCCTGTCTGCGACCACCGGCACCCTGCGCGGTCTGCATTTCCAAATCCCGCCACACGGTCAGGACAAGCTGGTCAGGGTCATTCGTGGCTCGATATTTGACGTTGCGGTCGATATCCGGCATGGCTCTCCGACCTTTGGCCAATGGGTCGGCGCGACCTTGAGTGCCGAAAACTGGCAGCAGCTGCTGATCCCGCAAGGCTTCGCGCATGGGTTCTGTACGCTGGAGCCGGATACCGAGGTTGCCTACAAGGTCACCGGCTTCTATGCGCCGGAAGCGGATCGCGGCATTGCCTGGAATGATCCCGATATCGCCATCGACTGGCCGATCGACACCGACACTGTCATCCTCTCGGACAAGGACGGAAAGCACCCGACACTGGCTGACAGCCCGGCTGTTTTCCCCTACGAAGAATTCTCCCAGAACCAGCAAGGCGAACTAGCATGAGCGCGCTGTCAAACCGCACAATCATGGTGACCGGCGGTGCCGGTTTTATCGGCTCGGCCGTCATCCGGCACCTGATCCAGAAGACCGAAGCAAAGGTCATCAATGTTGACAAGCTGACCTATGCCGCGACCCCGACCGCGCTCAAGGATGTGGATCAGGACCCGCGATATGTGTTCGAGAAGGTGGATATCACCGACCGGGCCGAGGTTGAGCGCTGCTTCACCACCTACAAACCCGATGCGGTCATGCACCTCGCGGCGGAAAGCCATGTGGATCGGTCGATCGACGGTCCTGCGGCCTTCATCCAGACCAATGTGGTTGGCACCTATACCCTGCTCGATGCCGCGCTCGCCTATTGGCGTACGCTCGACGATGCAGCACAGGCGGCATTCCGTTTTCACCACATCTCCACCGATGAGGTTTATGGCTCGCTCGGTGAAACCGGTCTGTTTACCGAAGAAACCCAGTATCAGCCGAACTCACCCTACTCCGCCAGCAAGGCCAGCTCCGACCATCTGGTGCGGGCGTGGCACCACACCTTCCACCTGCCGGTCGTAACCTCGAACTGCTCGAACAATTACGGCCCGTACCAGTTCCCGGAAAAGCTGATCCCGCTGATGATCCTCAACGGTCTCGAGGGCAAGAAGCTGCCGGTCTATGGTCAGGGCACCAATATCCGCGACTGGCTGCATGTTGAGGATCATGCCGATGCACTGGTCACCATCATGACCCGCGGCACCCCCGGCGAGGTCTATAATGTCGGCGGGCATAACGAGAAAAAGAACCTCGATGTGGTCACCGGCATCTGTGATCTGCTCGACGAACTGGCACCGGCCCTAAGCGGTATCACCGCCCGCCGCGACCTGATCGAATATGTGACCGACCGCCCCGGCCATGACCAGCGCTATGCCATCGACGCCTCGAAGATCGACCGCGAGCTGGGCTGGCGTCCACGCTGGACCTTTGAAGAGGGTCTGCGCGACACCGTCAACTGGTATCTGAACAACCAGTCATGGTGGCAGGACATCCGTGCCGGTAATTATGATGGCAGCCGTCTGGGCCTGAAAACCGCCGCCAAAGCGAGCTGATCCCCGTATCATGGCCAAAAAACTTCTCGTTTTCGGCGCTACCGGCCAGCTCGCCCATGAGATTGGTGAACTCGGCAAAGCCACTGACAGCTTTGATATTACCTGTCTGTCACGCCAGCAGGCGGATTTGAGCGCCCCTGACACCCTGCCTGCCGTGATTGATGCCCATCGCCCGGAAGCGGTGATCATTGCCGCCGCCTATACCGCCGTGGACAAGGCAGAGTCAGAGGAAACACTGGCCACTACCATCAATGGCGAGGCACCCGGCGTCATCGCCCGGCATTGCACCAGCCTCGGGCTGCCGCTGCTGCATGTCTCCACCGATTACGTGTTTGATGGCAGCAAGGACGGCGCCTATGTCGAGACCGATCCGGTCAACCCGATCGGTGCCTATGGCCGCTCCAAACACGCAGGCGAGCAGGCGATACAGGCCGCCTGTGCCGAGCACATCATCCTGCGCACCGCATGGGTCTACAGCGCCCACGGGGCCAATTTCGTCAAGACCATGCTGCGCCTCGGTGCCGAGCGCGACCAGCTCAAGATCGTTGCCGACCAGCATGGCATCCCGACCGCTGCCGCCGATCTCGCCGCTGCCTGTCTCGATGCCACACGTCAGGTTCTGACCTATAACCGCACCGATGCCTGGGGCATCTATCACTATTCCGGTGCCGGGCCGACCACATGGTTCGGTTTTGCCGACGAAATTTTCTCTCAGGCTGCTGAGTATTGGGGACGCCGCCCTGAGATCGGCCCGCAGGCAACCGAGGATTACCCGACCCCGGCAGCCAGACCCAAGAACTCCGTCCTCGACTGCAGCAAGATCGCCGATACCTTCGGCATTGTTGCCAAACCATGGGCGCAATCCCTGCAGCCCGTCATCGCCCGACTGTTAAGCGAACAGCATCAGGCCAGCTAATCACTCAGAAGAACCAGAACTCAAAGGCAGAAGATCATGAAGGGCATCATCCTCGCCGGCGGCAGTGGCACCCGTCTTTATCCGATCACCCGTGGGGTGAGCAAGCAACTGCTCCCGGTCTATAACAAGCCGATGATCTACTACCCGCTGTCGGTGCTGATGCTGGCCGGGATCAGTGAAGTGCTGATTATCACCACCCCCCATGACAATGAGGCTTTCCGCACCCTGCTCGGTGATGGCAGCCAATGGGGCATCGAGATTTCCTACGCGGTGCAGCCAAGTCCCGATGGCCTCGCCCAGGCCTTTATCATTGGCCGCGACTTCGTCGATGGCGAGCCATGCTGCCTGATCCTTGGCGACAACCTGTTCTTCGGTCATGACCTCGAGAACATGGTCCGCGATGCCGCCACGACCACCGATGGCGCAATTGTCTTCGGCTATCACGTCAGCGATCCCGAGCGTTATGGCGTGGTGGATTTCGATGAGAACGGCAAGGCGCTGACCATTGAGGAAAAGCCCGCGAAACCGAAATCCCATTACGCCGTTACCGGGCTGTATTTCTATGACAGCGATGTTTGCGACATTGCCGCCAATCTGGAACCGTCACCACGCGGCGAGCTGGAAATCACCGACCTCAACCGCATCTATCTGGAGCGCGGCAAGCTGAGTGTACAGGTGATGAAGCGCGGCTTTGCCTGGCTCGACACCGGCACCTTCGACAGCCTGATCGAGGCCGGACAATTCGTGCAGACGATCGAGAACCGTCAGGGCCAGCAGATTGCCTGTCTGGAAGAGATCGCCTTCCGCCGTGGCCTGATTGATGCTGACAAGCTGAAGAAACTGGCCGAACCGCTGCGCAAGAACGCCTATGGCCAATATCTGCTCGGCCTGCTCGAAGAAGACTGATTTAAAAGCCGCGGGAAACGAGCCAGCTCAGGCCATGATGCGGTCGACATCTTCCGCATCTTCGCCTATATCCTTCTCGGCCTCGCGGCGGGCTTTTTCCAGCCCTTGCTCGAGCATTTCCAGACACCCCTGAACCACCATGCCGACACTATCCTCTACCGGCCGTTCGGCAACCTTGAGCGCCGCCTCATGGGCACGGCGCCAGAGCGTGCGATCGGTCAGCATTTTGGTATAGGTCTGCTCGACTTCCTCGATTTTCGGGCTATCGGCAGCGCCCATAACCGATGCCCCGGCGAGATGGGCCGCCCCGCGTGAGGTAATCGAATGTTCGAGATTGACTGGCAGCATCAGTTGTGGCGTCCCGGCCTTGATCGCGGCATAGGCCGTAGCCAGCCCGGCATGATGAATGATCATCCGGAACTTCCACAGGTCATTGGCAAAGTTGATTGGATTGCGGTGGATCGAGACATTGCGCCCGCACAGCCCGGCAATCTGCTCGGGCGGGACATTGCTGACATAGACATGGGCCGGCACGCCTGATTTCGACACCATATTGAGCACGCCGCGCAGCAGCGGGTGATTGGCTGGCAGGTAGATGAAAATTGGTGCCTTGTCCCCGCCCCGCTCCTCAATCGTCGGATGACGGGAGACATCGGGCACGTTGAATGGCATCAAGGTCGGCTCGGTGCGATGCGGGCGATAGGGATCGAACTCCCGGATCGTGCAGACAAAGCTGCGGTCACCATTGAGCATGTCACCGACATAATCCACCGCTGGCCCCTTCAGCACGTCACGCACATGGTTCATGGCCATCAGCACAGATGCCTCATGACGGCGGCTGAATGGCAGCAGGCCGGTCTGCCACGGCTTGATCGGCGGCAGCAGGCGACCACGCGGCGGCGTGGTATAGCCATTGCCCATCATGGCGAAGGGTGCCCGGCCCCAATAAGCAAGCCGCAGGGTCGGGGCGAAATCCGCCACGATCAGATCGGGATCGACCTCGTCACAAATCTGCTGCCAGACGCGGGTTTGCCGCTCGAGCAATACCGCATCCTGATAGTGGAACAGGGTCAGGACGTCGGCCAGCACATGGGTAGGCTTGCGGCGCAGATTGGGATCCTGCTTTTCCGTCGGGATCTGCCAGAGCGTGCCCTTGATCACCTTGAGGCGGAATGGTCCCTCACGCTCCGGGAAGTTCTTGTCCAGCACCGGTTTGGCGGCGGGCGGGTTCGGCACGGCCAGCACGATCTCGTGTCCGGCATCATGCAGTTTGCGTGCAATCGGCAGCAATCGTGTCAGGTGCCCCAGCCCCGAGCCAAATTCCCATGCACACAGAATACGCGCCATAACCTGATATCACTTCACTACAAATAAACCGGTCCAGCCGGGGCTTTCCCATCCGCTTTGCTGGCATCATCGCGTGGTTCATGGCATAGAGCGTGCAACCACGCAATCAGACAGTAATGCCCCATGCCTGACACAGCAACCAATACCCAGACCGAAACCGGGCTGTCATCATCGGACCAGCCGATCCGGGCGTATTATGACCGGGCCAATCCCGATCTGCTGAACCGCCTCCCGCTGACCGCTGGCAAGGTGCTGGAACTGGGTTGTGGTGCCGGGGCGCTGGCCGAGGCATTCAGGATGCGAGTGCCGAACGTATTCTATGCCGGGCTGGAGCTTGACCCCGCCGCCGCAAAGATCGCTGCCGAGCGGATTGATCTGGTCGAGCTGTTCAACGCCGATACCGACGACATCCCGGCAAGCATTCTGGCTCAGGCACCGTTCGATGCCGTGGTTTTCGGCGATGTACTGGAGCATCTGCGTGATCCATGGGCAACCGTGCGCCGTTTTGCCGAGTTACTCGCCCCCAATGGCACCATGCTCACCTGTATCCCGAATGTGCAGAACTGGAAGGTGCTGCAGACCCTGATGACCGAAGGGTTCAAATTCGAGGATGAGGGGCTGTTCGACCGCACCCATATCCGCTGGTTCGGCCTCGGCAATATGGTCGATCTGTTGCGTCAGGCCGGTATCCAGCCCTGCGAAATCTGGCCACGCAATGTCATGACCGAAGGACACGAAGCCTTCGTCAGGGCAATAACCCCGTCCCTGCCCGCCCTCGGGATCAAGCCTGATGAGTTCGCCCAGCGCACCCGTGCCCTGCAATATGTCCTGCGCGGCATCAAAGGCACCCCACCGAAACGGATGCTACTGCAATCCATGATGCTGCGCCCGGTCGGCGGGGTGAATGATGTGCGCATCGGTCGCCCCATGGCCGCCATGGGCAGCATCCCCGGCATTGATGTCGTCACTGAAGTGCGCACCATGAAGCTGCTGAAAAAGCCGGAAGGCCAGCCGAAAATCTTCATCTGGCAGCGCCCGGTACACCGCTATATCGATGCCCGCAATATTCTGCGCGCGGTCGAGAACGGCTATATCGTGGTCACCGAATTCGACGACCACACCATGCGCTGGCCGGATGTGGCAAAGCATGAGTACCTGACCCTCACCGGCTGTCACGGGGTGCAGACCTCGACCCGCTATCTCGCTGACATCTTCACCGAGCAGCAGCAGGCGCAGCCGAATGACGTCCGGGTCTTTCCCAACAGCATTTTCAACCTGCCGCCGCGCCTGAACTTCCAGTCACCCCAGCGCATGAGTGTCTTTTTCGGTGCCCTGAACCGTGAGAAAGACTGGGCAGCGATCATGCCCGGCCTCAATCAGGCAATCCGGGAACTGGATGGCGAGATCGAGCTGCACTTCTCCGTCGTGCATGATCAGGCTTTCTTCGATGCGCTGGAAACATCGAACAAGACATTCACCCCGACTTGCGCCTATCCGCAATATCTCGAATTGATGGGCCAATGCGAGATTGCCCTGCTGCCGCTTGAGGACAATCTGTTCAACCGCTGCAAGTCGGATTTGAAGTTCATCGAGGCCGGAGCCGCCGGGCTTGCGGTCATAGCCAGCCCGACCGTTTACCAGCACACGCTGAAACATAACGAAACCGGCCTGCTCGCCGAACAAGCGGCTGATTTTGGCACCGCGCTCGTGGAACTGGCCCGCAACCGGGACAAGGCAAAGGCATTGGGCAATCAGGCCCGCGCCTATGTCCGTGACAACCGCATGATGGCATCTCAAGTTCAAGAACGCCTCGACTGGTACCGCAAGCTCTGGGACGAACGCCACGAAACCACCCCGCGGCTGATTGACTATCTCAAGGGCATGATCGGCAAGATCGAGGATCCCGACCGGTTATAGGCGGCCCGACCAGGCAAACAGATCACCCAACAAAAAAGGCGATGCCCAACCAGCATCGCCTTTTTGATTCTCCAAATCAGCACAAAGAAAAAGGGCGGCGCCGAAGCACCGCCCTAATTTCTAACTTATGACTGTCTGACTTAGACGATGTCAGCAACATCAACAGCTGCGACACCTGACAGAACGATACCAATATCAGCAGTCCCATCACCATCAATATCGGCGAATACAAATGCAGTTGGCGTACCTGCACCGTCATCAGATGTATAGTAGAGAACAGAGCCATCGAATGCAGCATTTGCATTAACCAACGCGGTGGCAAAGTCAGTATCAGTACCGCCATCCACGAAGTTGTCTGTTGCAGTACCACTATCATCACCGGCAGGACCACCAAACTCGAGTTGGTCAACACCAGTTGCGAAGTCAGTAATAACATCAGCACCAGCTTGTGACAGAGCGCTGTCGCCGTCAGCGAAGACGAAGACGTCCGCACCAGCGTTACCGGTCAGGTCGTCACGACCCGTGCCACCGGTGATGGTTTCTGCACCAGCACCACCAGCAATCACGTCGTCACCAGCACCACCGCTAAGCAGTGAGGCACCAGCATCGCCAGTGATGTTGTCTGCACCGGCACCACCGTCGATGGTGTCTGCACCGCCGCCAGAGGTGATGATGTCGGTATCGCTACCGCCGGTGATCAGGTTGTCACTACCGTTACCGGTAATGTTCAGCAGGCTGTCAATGGCAGAGGCATCAACACCGACATCGTTACCACCGGTAAGTTCAATGAACTCAACATTTACAACATCGCCGGACAGGGTAAGGACGTCATCATCTTCACCACTGTAGAAGATGGTATCGTCGCCATCACCACCGTCAATCACTTCGCCGTCGGCGAATTCATCTTCCTCAATGAAGATCGCGTCGTCACCGTCGCCAGCAAGAATGCTGTCGGCACCGTCACCACCCATGATGCTGTCGTTACCGTCGCCAGCGTCAATGGTGTCATCACCATCGTTGCCGTAAACAGCATCGTCATCATCACCAGCGAACAGAGCGTCGTTACCTTCGCCACCGAAGAGGCTGTCTTGACCAATGCCACCGGTCAGGATGTCATCACCCAGACCACCGACGAGGGTGTCATCACCGTCAATACCGGTAATGGTGTCAGCGAATTCGGTGCCTTCAACGTTGAGAGCTTCAGTAGTGATCAGGTCACCACCGGTGATGTTCAGACCATTACCAACGGCAGAGAAATCGTGGAAGTTCTCACCATCGTCATGGATCAGGATGTTCTCGAAACCGACGAGCTCACCGGTGAAGGTAAGAGCACCGGTATCAGCCAGAACAGTGTCGGTACCAATGATCAGGGTGTCAGTACCTTCATCGCCAAGAAGAACGATAGACTGGGTACCGGAACCGCCATTGGTCATGAACACATCATCACCAGCGCCACCGAAGACGGTATCAGTGTCAGCAGCTGCTGCGCTGAACTCATCATCGTCGAGATCGAAGGTGTCGTCGCCGAGGCCACCGAACAGAACGTTTGCACCGGTATCGGTACCATCGCCCAGGAACAGGTCGTTGTCTGCACCGCCGTAAAGAACGTCGTTTGCAGCACCACCGGTCAGGGTGTCAGCGCCTTTGTTACCATAGATGACAACATCGTCGGTACCAGCAGTATTACTCTGACTGGTGACAACGTCATTGTCTTGACCACCGTAAAGGGTGTCGCTGTCGCCACCTTCACTGTAGATGCTGTCTTCACCGGTATTACCGTAAACAACATCATCGCCGTCGTTACCGCGCAGGGTATCGTTACCAGCGCCACCATAGAGAAGGTCATCACCGTCAGAACCGTTCAGTGAGTCATCACCGAGGTTACCAAACAGGGTATCATTACCGTCGTCAGCAAAGAGGCTGTCATTACCCTGACCACCGTACAGAACGTCGTCACCGGTACCGGATGTGATGCTGTCATCGCCCTGGTTACCATAAATGACGTTGTCGCCGTCACCAGCAGTGACTTCATCGTTGCCCTGGCCACCGTACAGGATGTTATCGCCATCGCCGGCAACAATGCTGTCACGGCCGAGGTTACCATAAACGATGTTATCGCCATTGCCGACGGTGATGGTGTCGTTACCGCCGAGACCGAAGATCTTGTTATCTTCGTTAGCAGCATCAACCAGCGCACCTGCAGTTACGTCGATGTCATTAGAAACATCGTCGAGAGCAGAACCGGTATCGTTGTTACCAACGATAAACACAGAACCATCCTGGAAGGTCACGTTGGTCGTGGTCAGGGTGGTGAACTGGGTGTCGAGGGTGAAGGTTTTGCCTTGAGCAGACACGGTGGTCTGTGCGCCGGCACCAACGATGATAGCAGCAGCAGCAGTGATGCCGACATCATCAAAAATCAGCTGATCAACAGCAGGATTGAACGGAACAACCGAACCTGCGGTGATACCTGAAAAAAGGAAGATAGCCATTTTGTAATAAGCTCCCTTGAGGTCCTAAAAGAAGAGAAAAAACTCGGTTTATTGCAACTTCAACCGCCGCCCCAGATGCCCCAGTCCGATAATCGCCAAGCCATTCAGTGAACGACCCAAACTGACGAAAAACCTTCGGTACCAAGTGCGCGATGCTGACAAAATGTTAGGCCATCAACACAACGCGGCACCCAAGTAGGCGGGAGCGCAGCTGTAATCACGCACCCTGATAGCCCTTCACGCGGACAGAAGCAAGCATGGAAGTTTCTTGTTTTTCACAAGCTACAGGCAGGTTCCGAGCCTGTGGCAGACTTGCAACATATCGTGTGGTATATAGGCAAATGCGGCCTATGTAAGGACATCTTAATACGATTTTCCGAGAGCAAGGGGCTCGGCTGCATCGTCCACACGCGACAAATCTTCACTTTCTTTCCACACGCGCATTGCTTACAACGTCGCCTTACAGGGCGGTTCGGCAGATTATTAGCCGAAAAATCAAGGTTTGGCACCGATTCTGCCGGTTTTCGGGCAGTGTCAATCTGGCTCAACTGCGGCCCCATGCTGATAAACAGCGATACATAAACTATTATGAGTAGCGGCCTGGCGACGCGATAGCGCCATGCAGGCTCGTCATTCCACTGATCGATAACGTGATTGGCAAGCATCACCGATGAACAAGCAAAACGATACCAGCGCCGCAGATAACGCGCCCGAGAACGCATCCGACAACCAGACAGACGAAAACACCGAAACCGGCCAGGCCGGCACGGCAGTAGCCCTCGGTGGCCCTGAGTCGATACAGGCTGCCGCGCGGGCCAAGGCCGCAGGAGCCAATGATCTGGATGCCCGCGGTGCCATTCTCGCCTGCCGCAAGGTCTTCGGTGTCGTTGCCTGTTTCAGCTTCTTCATCAACCTGCTGATGCTGACCGTACCGATGTACATGATGCAGGTATTCGACCGGGTTCTGACCAGCCGGTCGACCGACACATTATATATTATTACCGCTATCGCCATTTTCTGTCTGGTCATCATGGGTACGCTCGACTGGGTGCGCTCCAAGCTGCTGGTGCACATCTCCAGCTGGATGGATGAGCGCCTCGGTCGCCATGTGCTTGCCACCTCGATCCGTGCCGCCTCCCTGCACCGCGATGCCAGTACCGTTCAGGGTCTGCGCGATCTGAGCACTGTGCGCAACTTCGCCGCCGGATCGACCATCTTCCACTTCTTCGATGCCCCGTGGGTACCGCTGTTCCTGCTGGTGATCTTTCTGGTTCACCCGGCCATGGGCATGATCGCCCTCGTCGGTGCTTTGGTGCTGTTCGGTCTGGCGCTGGCCAATGATTACGCCACCCGCAAGCCGCTGAACGAGGCGAATGGCCGAGCCATCAAGCAGATGAACCTCGCCGAAGCCACCGTGCGCAATGCCGAGGTGGTCGAGGCCATGGGCATGCTCGACAATCTGGTCGCCCGCTGGAATATCGAGAATCGCGACATCATGGAGATTCAGGAAGTGGCCAGCCGCCGGGCCGGCAGCATTTCCGCCTTTACCAAGTTTTTCCGCCTGCTGGTCCAACTCGCGATCATGGGCGTTGGTGTCTATTTTGCCCTCGGTCAGCAACTGACGCCGGGTGCGATGATCGCCGGTTCCATTATCCTTGGCCGTGCCCTCGCCCCGATCGAGCAGATGATCGGCTCATGGCGCAGCTTCGTCAGTGCCCGGGCCAGCTATGATCGCCTCAACCGCCTGCTGCACCGGGATCTGGCCGAGGTACGCGGTGAGATGACCTTCCCCGCCCCTGCCGGTCGCCTGACCGCAGAAGCCGTCACCTTCGGCATGCGTGGCCAGACCAAACCGATCCTGCGTGGGGTCAGCTTTGCGCTCGAAGCCGGCGAGTCTCTCGGCCTGATCGGCCCGTCGGCGGCGGGTAAATCCACCCTCGCCCGGCTGCTGGTTGGTGTCTGGATGCCGACATCGGGCAAAATCCGCCTCGATAATATCGACGTGTTCCACTGGAACCGCCGTGATTTCGGCCAGTATCTCGGCTATCTGCCACAGGATATTGAACTGTTTGCCGGCACCATCCGTGAGAACATTGCCCGCATGGGTGAATGCAGGGACGAGGAAGTCATTGCAGCGGCCCAAAAGGCCAATGCCCATGACATGATCCTGCGTCTGCCGGAAGGATATGACACCAAGATTGGTGCCGATGGCCTTGGCCTCTCCGGTGGTCAACGCCAGCGGATCGGCCTCGCCCGCGCCCTGTTCGGCAATCCGAAGCTGCTGATTCTCGACGAGCCGAACTCGAACCTCGACAGCGAGGGGGAAGCCGCCCTGATGGATGCGCTCAAGACCGCCAAGGCGGAAGGCACGACCATCGTGATCATCGCCCACCGTCCGAGCGTCCTCGCCTTTGTCGACAAGATGCTGGTCCTGCGCGACGGTATGGTTGAAATGTTCGGCGATCGTAATGAAGTAATGGGCAAATTGACCCGTGCCGTGCCGGCCACTGCCGGGGCTGCCGGTCAAATTCAGGCCAGTGATGGCAATCAGGCCCTCAGCGGCGGAGCAAAATAATGAGCAATCAGCCAATGATCGAACAATCACCCGCGCCCCAGTCACAGGCGAACCCGACCGAAACCCGTCAGGAATTCGAGTCGCCCTTCCATCGTGCCCGCAAACCGGCCCTGATCGGCCTCGCCGTGGTCGGCACCTTCTTCTTCGGCGTGGGCGGCTGGGCTTCCTTTGCACCGCTTGACAGTGCTGCGGTTGCATCCGGCCAGGTTGCCGTCGACAGCCGCCGCCAGACGGTCCAGCACCTTGAGGGCGGGATCATTCAGGAAATCGTGGTTACCGAAGGCAGCAAGGTTCAGGAAGGCGACGTACTGGTCCGCCTCGACCGCACTCGCGCCAACGCCAATGTGGACCTACTCAACGGTCAGTATCTCTCCGCCATCGGTACCAAAGCCCGCCTGATCGCCGAGCGTGACGGCGCAGACAAGATCGAATTCTTCGGTGAACTGGCAAAAGATGACCTGTCTCCAACAGAACAGGAAATCGTCGATGGTCAACGCAATGTCTTTACGTCACGGCTGAACCACTACAACGGCCAGCGCGACATTCTCGAGCAGCGCAAGTTGCAGATGAACGAGGAAATTGCCGCCCTTGATGCCCAGCGGAAAGCCGAGAGCGCCCAGCTGGCGCTGATTCAGGAAGAGATCGGCGCGGTCAAGGAACTGGTCGACAAGGGTCTGGAGCGCAAGCCACGCCTGCTCAGCCTGCAACGTGCCGCTGCCGAAATCAGCGGTAACCGCGGTGAATATCAGGGACGGATGGCACAGGTCCGCCAGCAGATCGGTGAGATCGAATCTCAATTGATCGATATCGACAACCAGCGCCTGACCGAAGTGACCGGCCAGCTGCGTGAGGTCGAAGACCGCATCTATGATGTCAAACAGCGCCTGAGTGCCGCCGAAGACGTCTTGCTGCGCACAGACATTGTGTCACCGCGTACCGGTACCGTCGTCAACCTGCGCTATTTCACCCCCGGCGGTGTTATCCGCGCCGGTGAGCCGGTTCTCGATCTGGTGCCAAGTGATGATCGTCTGGTGATCGACGCCATGGTCAACCCGCTCGACATTGATGTGCTCTATGAGGGTATGCCAGCTCAGGTTCGCCTGTCCGCCTACAGCCAGCGAAGCACACCGATTTTCCATGCCCGGCTGGAGCAGCTCTCCGCTGACAGCATGACCGATTCCCAAACCGGTGCCCGGTTCTATATGGCGCGGGTTGTGGTTGAGGATGACAAGCTGGACCTGTTCGAGGATATCAAGCTGATCCCCGGCATGCCTGCGGAAGTCATGCTGCTGACCGGCAAGCGGACCGCCATGGATTATCTGCTGACCCCGATCACCAAAACCATCGAACGCGGCATGCGCGAGCGCTGATCAGCGCTCGCTGCCAGCCCGGTTTCCGGGCGGTTAGACGGCAAGCTTCTCCACGGTCTGCACCACGGTCTCAAGGCATGAGAACGGGCGACGCTTGTCGAGCTGTGTCGCCAGCTTGTGCACCCGCTTGTGCCAATCAGTGGCAGCCAGCCCCAACTTCACCAGCCGGGCATATTCATCGATATCCTCGCCCTGGATCATCTCGGCGATCTTGCGGGCCTTGAGGTTGCGACTGTTAAGGCTCTGCTCCAGATGACGCGGCAGCAGCAGCTGGGCACAGCCCATGGCGAGTGCCGTCTCCAGCGTCCCCATACCGCCGTGATGCAGCACCACGGTCGCCTCGCGCAGCCGTTCTTCCAGCGGTGGCGGCGTGTCGTGCACGATCATCCCCGCCTTGCGCAGGGCATCCCGCAGTTCCGGTGACGCGCTGCGGATGAAGGCTTCCGCCGGTACCTTGGCATTGACCACGGCCTGCAGCATCTTCCGGGTATTATTGAAATCCGCCGCCAGATAGATGAACAGCTTCGGCTCCGCCGGAATCGGGCGCACCGCTGGCAACTCATCAAGCGGCCCTGCCGCTTTCTGTTTCCGACTGTCATTGTAGATGTCGAGTTCCGGCAGGGTCGTGATGACCTGTGCATCCCCGGCGACGAGCTGGCCGAGGCGCTCCACCTGCGGCTGTCCACGCTTGGTCAGCAGGGCATTCACATCGCTGGTGATCTCGTCGACAGGCTTGATCGGTGCGCCATGGGCACGCAGTGGCGGGAACACCGGCGGATCATGGGGCGGCACGACAAAGCCGTCGCCAAAGGCCAGATACGGATAGCGACCGCGCACCGCCATCGGCAGGATCGGGCAGTAATCACCAATGACCACGGATGGCTGGATATAGTTCAGCAGGCCATCCCAGGCATCGAGCGTCGGCTCAAGTACATCCATTTTGGCATACCCGCAGATGGCCATGATGTCAGCATAGGTCAGGGCACGAAACGGCTCGTTTTTCGGGGCCAGACTGACCTGCTGCGGGATCGGGATCATCGGATATCCGGCCTCGCGCACCTCATCGGCAAGGGTGTGAATCGTACGCTGGGCGATAACCGGCTCAAACCCAGCCGCCTCCACCGCCCTGGCCACAACCATCAGGCGACGGATATGGCCGAGACCTCCGCCCATTTCCCACGCAAGCAACGCACGGCGCGCCATGTCATATCCCCAATTCAGAAAGCCAGTGGCGTGAATTGCCCGGACTGGTATCACTGTCATGGTTTACGCCGCTGCAATTCATGCTATGCAACAGCCACCCACCACCGGACAGCCCGGACACCGATTCCCGATCACCACCTGTTTGATGCAAGACGCACCATGAAGAATGCCGCTCTTTATTACCATCCTGATGGCTATCGTACAGATGGTAAAAAACTCATGGGACGTCAGGCGGCCGGGGAAAGCTTCCTGCGTGGCTATCTCGCCTATGCCGATACCGATACGGTTTATGCCCTGTCCCCGACCCGGCATCACCTGCAGGATTTTGACCGGTTCTGTAAGGAACATGACCGGCGCGAGACACCGCTGCGGAAGGTCGGGATTATTGATCAGAATGACCCGGCTGTAGGCGATGTCGGTGCAATTTTCCTGCCCGGCCCCAATCTTGAGGAATATGCCTGGAAGCGTCGCCGCATGGCGCCAACCAACTATTCCCTGACCGGCGTAACCCATACCACCGCATCGGAAGGGGCAATGGCCCATATCGCTAAGATGCTGACCGCGCCGGTCGAGCCATGGGACGCCCTGATCTGCACCTCGACCTTTGTCCGCAAGACCGTTGACCGGCTGCAGGATAATTATAGCGCCTATCTGGCTGAACGCCTCGACTGTGCGCCAATCAAGCCGAAGCTGCAGATGCCGGTTATTCCGCTCGGTATTTTCGCCGATGATTACGACCGTCCGGCAGCCGAGCGGGCACGCCACCGGGCAAGGCTGCGCAAGCAGTTCTTGATTGGCGAGAACGATATTGCCGTCCTGTTCGTCGGTCGCCTCAGCTTCCATGCCAAGGCCAACCCACTGCCCATGCTGATCGCGCTGGAGGAGTTGGCCAAATCCATGCCGGGCGGGCACAGGGTCCATCTGATTCAGGCGGGCTGGTTTGCCAATGACGCCATCGGCAAGGCGTTTGATGAGGCGCAAGCTGCCCTCTCCCCCTCGGTTGTGCATCACCTCGCCAATGGCCGGGACAGTGATATCCGGGTCAATATCTGGCATGCAGCGGACATCTTCTGCTCGCTCGCCGACAATATTCAGGAAACCTTCGGCCTGACCCCGGTCGAAGCCATGGCGGCCAGTCTGCCGGTCGTGGTCAGCGACTGGGACGGCTACCGCGATACCATCGTCCATAATGAAACCGGCATCCGCGTACCGACCATCCTGCCGCAGATGCAGGGCGGCATTCCGCTGGCCGAGCGGTATGAGGACGAGCACATCAATTATGACCAGTATTGCGCCGAAAGCTGCATGAGCACGACGGTCGATATCCGCCATACGGTCGAGGCATTCCGGGCGCTGGCCAATGATCCGGGTTTGCGCAAGCAGATGGGCGCTGCCGGTCGCTGCCGGGCACGGGCAATCTATGACTGGCGGGTCGTGGTGCCGCAATATCAGGCCTTATGGGCCGAGTTGGGTGAACGCCGTCTGGCGGCGCAGCAAGCCGCCCCGGCGCAACCGGCACCAAGGGTTCATGCAGCCAACCCGCTCCGGGCCAACCCGCTCGATATCTTTGCCGATTACCCGACCCTGCAACTGACCGACGCTACCCGTATCTTTGTCAGTGAGATCGACCCGACGGTGCTGCGCAAGGCGAGCCAGTCGATCCTAGTCAATCTCTCCGGCAACAAATTCGTCGGCGCATCCAAGCTCGGTCAGGCCATGTTCAGCGTGGTGAAGCAAGCTGGTGATGACGGCATCACGGTTGCGGAATTGACGGCAAAATTCCCGGAGGCAGAGCATATCCGCATGCCGTCGACCCTCGGCTGGCTGATGAAGATAGGCGCCTTGCGGGTTGCCGATGCCGATATCGCCATCACCCCGGCCACGACCGGTCCGGCAACGCCTGCCGAGTAAAAAGCCTAGCAAGACTGTTAGGTCAGGCAACCTTGGCCTTGGATGGTTTCTCAAATACCGGCTTGCCGGGTTCCCATTTCGGGTTGTTCATCGCCGGGCGATGACCGTTCACCAGATTCTTAATCAGGGTGATCTGGGACGCCATGCATTTCTCGAGATCATATTTGTCGAGAATCGTCTGCCGTGCCGCGATACGCAGATCCTGCATCCGGTCCGGGTGCTCAAGCACGCGCACGGCCTGCTCCACCACTTCCTCGGGCTTGAAGAAATCAACCATCAGGCCGTTCTCGCCGTGACGCAGCACTTCCTCGACCGGCGCGGTTTTCGAGCCAATGATCAGGCAGCCGCTGGCCATGGCTTCCATCATCGACCATGACAGGACGAACGGGAATGTCAGATAGATATGCGCAGATGATATCTGCAGCACCTGTGTAAACTGGTCGTACGGGATTGCACCGAGGAAATGTACGCGCTCCATATCCAGCGTCACTTCCTTGAGCACATTCTCTTTCCAGGTGCCGCCCTCTTTTGGCTTGCGGCCATAGCTGACACCATCGGCACCGACGATCACGAAATGAGCCTGCGGGCGCTCCTTCTGCATCATCTCAATCGCGCGCATGAATTGCGGGAAACCGCGATACGGCTCCAGATTACGCGCGACATAGGTGATAACCTCATCCTTGGCGCTCAGCACCGTACCGTTTGGCAGCGTCAGGGTCGCAGCGGGATTCGGGCGGCAGGCCTTGGTATCGACGCCGTCATGGATGACTGAAATCTTGTAGTGATATTCGGGCGGATTTTGCTGGTACTGCCAGAATGTCGGCGACATGCCGGCATCGGCAGCCTCCAGGGCCATGAAGTTGACGATATTCTTGGTCCGAATACGGCACATGTCATCGACGCTGATCTCCTCATTGGGATCAAAGCCGACATCGGCACCGTGCGACCGATAATAGAACTCGAAATAGTTCAGCAACGGCGCGTTCGGGAAGATGTCCTTGACGTAGAGCGCCTCACCCCAGCCCGGATGGCAGACGATGATATCAGGCGTAAACCCCTTTTCCTTCAGGGTGATACAGGCACGTGCCACCTGTTGACCATGCAGGATGCCGTTCTCGGCAAGGCGGAGATAATTGTGAGTCTCGCGGCCTGCCTCACGCTTGGGTTTGTAGACCACATGGGTGCAGTTCTCGATCCGGCGATCATTGCGCTTGCCGATGAAGACAACCTGATTCTTTTTGTTCGCTGCCAGATGCTTGGCAATGTGTTTATATTGTCCGGGACAATTCTGGTGAATAAACAGAATACGCATATATCGGGCTAACCAGGCGTTGAAATAAAATAGAAGCGACAGTCGCGGCCATTGTGATAGTCGTTTGCACCCCTCAATCGCAAGCCCGTTTCATCCGCGACCAAAATCTATCTTGTCATGCCACTGAATACCCCGGACCCAGCAGCCCAGCAGAATCCACCTGCCAATGCGCCCAAGCTGTTGTTTGTCATCACGGAAGACTGGTTTTTCTGCTCCCACTTCCTGCCGATGACGCGGGCAGCGGTCGCAGCCGGGTACCACGTAGGCGTTGCGGCCCGGTTCGACAAACACCGCGAGCAGATCGAGGCCCTCGGCATCAGTTGCTTTGACCTGTCATTTGAGCGCGGACGGCTGAACCCGTTTGGTGCCACAACACTGATCTGGCGCATCTTCCGCCTGTATCGCGATCTGCGCCCCGATCTGGTGCACCACATCTCGCTGAAACCGGTCATTCTCGGCTCACTGGCAGCCCGTCTTGCACGGGTACCGGCGATGGTCAATGCCATCACCGGCTTCGGCTTTCTGTTCACTGCCAAGGACCCGAAACTGAATTGGTTGCGGCGGGTGGTCGGGCTTGCGCTCAACATGACCGTCGGTGCGCCATCGAGTTTCGTGCTGCTGGAAAATCAGGATGACCGGCAGGTGCTGCTCGACCGCCGGATTACCTCGGCGGAACGGATTACCGTGGTCGGGGGTGCCGGGGTCGATCCCGACAACTATCCGGCCATGCCACTGCCATATCGGGCCGGTAAGCCGGTACAGATAGCCCTCATCGCCCGCATGCTCTGGTCCAAGGGCATTGATCTCGCGGTTGCCGCCGTCGCCAAGGCGCGCAGCAATGGCTGCAATGTCATGCTCACCCTCTATGGTGCGCCTGATCCGCTCAATCCGGCAGCGATCTCAGAAGCGCAGTTACGGGAATGGTCGACAGAGCACGGCACCAACTGGGCTGGCAAAACCGATACCGTGGTCGCCGCCTGGCAGCAGGCGGATATTGCGCTGCTGCCCTCGCGCGGCGGCGAGGGCCTGCCACGCAGCCTGATCGAGGCCGCCGCCTGTGGCCGTCCGATCATCACCACCGATGTTCCCGGCTGCCGGGAAATTGTGCGACACGGGGAGACCGGGCTGATCGTGAAGCCTGATGACGTCGATGCTCTGGCCCGGGCCATTGAAACACTGGCATGTGATGAGGTCAAACGTACCGCCATGGCAGCCGCCAGCCGGGCCCATTTCGAAACCCGCTTTACCGAACAGGCCGTGACCAGCGCGGTTATCAAACTCTATCGGCAAGCGCTCAGCTGGGCACTCTCGACCAACCGTATCGACACGGTACGACTGCCATGAACTCGGCGATATATATCACCCCTCACCCATGGTTCCTGCTGGCCATCTGCCTTGGCGTTGTCGTTATTGGCGGCCTGATCGCCCGGTTTGCCACCGGGCGGGTCTTGCGCCAGTTGCAGGCACAGGAGATCGTGGATCAACCAAATGAGCGCTCAAGCCACGTACAGCCGACCCCGCGCGGCGGCGGCTGGGGCATTCTTGCCGTGGTTATTCCAGTCTGGACACTAGTGCTGAGCATGACCGGTTTCGGCCTCTCAACCCTATGGCTGATGCTTGGTGCGGTTGTCCTTGCGGCGATTTCATGGATCGACGATCTCAGAACCATCGCTGCCCGCCATCGCCTCGCGGTTCATATCATTGCCGTACTGCTCGGCATTCTGGCGCTGGACGGGCTGGGGCCGATTGTACCTCTCCCTCTGCCGCTCTGGCTTGACCGCGTGATTATTGCGCTGGCCTGGCTCTGGTTCCTCAACCTGTACAATTTCATGGACGGCATTGATGGGCTGGCCGGATCGGAAACCGCCTCAATCGGCCTTGGCGTGGTGGTCGTGATTACCGCCAGCCCGATCCTGATCGGCGGCTGGCCGGCGGGTGCTGTACTGGGCGCCGCCCTGACCGCAGGCTCGCTCGGTTTCCTCATGCTGAACTGGCATCCGGCCAAAGTATTCATGGGCGATGTGGGCTCGATCCCGCTCGGTTTCCTGATCGGCTGGCTGCTGTTTGCACTGGCAGCACAGGGCCATCTCACCGCCGCTATCATCCTGCCGCTGTATTTCTGTGCCGATGCCAGCCTGACCCTGCTGAAGCGCCTGAAAAACGGAGCAAAACCGTGGGAAGCCCACCGCGAGCATTTCTATCAGCAATCGGTTCAGGGCGGGCGCAGCCATGGCCGCACTACCGCCATCGTGATTATCGGTAATCTCGCCCTGATCCTCTGTGCGCTGGCGAGCATCCATATCGGCTGGCTGGCGCTGATCCCGGCGGTTATCATGACTGGCATCGTGCTGGCCATTCTGGGTCGCAGCCGCCCCGATCCGGTAGGGATCATCTGACCCGATGAGCATACCGCACCCCGCCCCCTGCATAGCCATCACCGGCGCAACCGGGTTTGTCGGCAAGCCGTTATGTCAGGCACTGATCGAGGCCGGTTACCGCATCAAGCCGATGTCGCGGGAACTGCTCGGCGATCTCGCCAGGGAACAAACCCGCCGTGAGCATCTGGTACCTGCCCTGTTCGAGGGTGTGGATCAGGTTGTCCATCTGGCCGCCATTGCCCATCGGGGCGGTGTTGATGACAGCGCCTATGATGCGGTCAACCATCACGCCGCGCTCGACCTCGCCCGTGCCGCCGCGGAGGCAGGCTGCAGGCGCTTTATCTTCCTCAGCACAGCCAAGGTGCTGGGCGATACCTCACCACCCGGAAAAGGGTTTACCGACAGTGATCCCCCCGCCCCGCCAGATGCCTATGCACAGGCAAAGCTGGCGGCAGAACAGGCACTCGCCGAACTGGCTGGCACAACCGCGATGGAGACCATCAGCCTGCGCCCACCGCTGGTTCATGGCCCAGAGGCCAGCGCCAATTTCGGACGGCTGCTGCAGCTCTGCCGGGATGGCGGCGTTGCCGGACTGCCGGTACCGCTCGGCCGCACAGGCAATCAGCGCAGCCTGATCGGGCTTGGCACCCTGATTGATGCGATTCTGGCGGTTATCCGCTCGGAACAACCGGTCAGCGGGCAATACCTGCTCGCCGAACAACCGGCACTCGCGACAAGCGATATTATCAAGGCAATCGCTGACGGTATGGGCAAGCCCGCCCCGGTGTTCAGCATGCCGCCCGGCCTGCTCCGACTGGCGCTTACGATCATCGGTAAGGCCAAGCTGGCAGACCGGTTGCTCGGTGATTTTGCAGTTGATGATGCCGGGTTCCGCCGGGACTTCAACTGGCACCCCCGCCTGACCAGCCAGGAGAGCATTGCCGAAACCGCGCAGACCTATCGCGCTCAGGCGGCAAAATAACCGCAGCGAAAACTTGCGATTACCCCCTGATCACCGCTAGATCAGAGACGAAACAAGCGACAGACATGCTGTAGAACCGATGAACAACCCGATCCCCATTCGCTGGCGCCGCGCAAGTGTCGTGCTGGTCCATGACCTGATCATGGCCGCCATTGCCTTTACGGTCGCATTCTATCTGCGGGTGGCGGATGATCTGTTCAGCCAGTTTCAGGGCGGATTGCTGCTCGGCACGCCGATCTTCGTCGCGGTTTGCGGCCTATCCTTCTACGCCTTCGGCATGTATCGCGGTGTCTGGCGCTATGCCTCGCTGCCCGACCTCGTCGCCATCACCAAGGCCGTGACCACCGCCGTACTGGTGTTTGTCGGCGTGGCCTTCCTGATCAACCGGGTCGATGACATTCCACGATCGGTGCCGATCATTGCCTGGTTCGTGCTCATGGCCTGTATCGGCGGGCCGCGCTTTGCCTACCGTCTGATCAAGGATGGCAGCATGGCCGCACTCTGGGATCACGACAAGGGCGACCGGATACCGGTGCTGCTGATCGGTGCCCGCGATGGTGCCGAACTGTTCATCCGCGCCATGATCAATGACCGTGAAGCCCCCTACCGCGTGGTTGGCATCATCGACGACCGCAATCGCCGGGTCGGTCGTGACATTCTCGGCGTACCGGTCATGGGGTCACTTGAGGATTTCGACAGCGTTGTCAGCAGCCTGAGCAATCAGGGCAACAAGCCGCAACGCCTGATCCTGACCCAGATCAATGGCCCGATCGCACCGGAAGTGGTCCGTGAACTGCTCGACAAGGCCACCGCTGTTGGCCTCACCATCAGTCGATTGCCGAGCTTGACCGATTTCCGCAAGGCCAATGATGACGGTCGCCTCGAGCCCCGCCCGATCGACATCGCCGATCTGCTTGGTCGCCCGCAAAAGGCCCTTGACCGCAAGGCCATGGCCGAGTTGGTGGCAGGCAAGACCGTGCTGATTACCGGTGCCGGTGGCAGCATCGGTGGCGAGTTGGCGCACCAGCTTGCCGGACTGGGCGCTGCCGAACTGGTGCTCGCCGATCAGGCGGAATATCTGCTGTATGAAACCGGGCTATCGGTTCGTGAAAACCACCCCGACCTGCCCCAGCGCAGCTTTATCTGCGATGTCCGCGACCGCGACCGGGTGTTCAACCTGTTCGAAACCGTGAAACCCGCGCTGGTGTTCCATGCCGCCGCCCTCAAGCATGTGCCGGTGGTTGAGTTGCAGCCATGCGAGGGCATCCTGACCAATGCCATCGGCACCCGTAACGTCGCCGATGCTGCCAATGCCTTTGCCGCCGAAGCCATGGTCCTGATCTCAACCGACAAGGCGGTGCATCCGAGCAGCGTCATGGGTGCCAGCAAGCGGCTGGCGGAAACCTATTGTCAGGCCCTCGATCTCGAAGCAGCGGCGAAGTCAGGCCACGGCCCGGCCACCCGCTTCGTTACCGTGCGGTTCGGCAATGTGCTCGGCTCCACCGGCTCGGTCGTGCCGCTGTTTACCCGCCAGTTGAAAAACGGCGGCCCGCTGACCGTGACCCACCCGGATGCGACACGCTATTTCATGACCCTGCGTGAGGCGGTGGAGCTAGTCATTCACGCATCGGCCCACTCAATCCAGAGCAAGGCCGAACAGGGCAAGATTCTGGTACTGGATATGGGTGAGCCAGTGCGCATCGACGACCTCGCCCGCCAGATGATCCGGCTCGCCGGATTGCAACCCGACATTGACATCAGAGTTGCCTATACCGGCCTGCGTCCCGGTGAAAAACTGACTGAAGAACTGCTCTATGAGAGCGAGCCGGTGGATCGGACCAGCGCCGATGGCGTGCTGGTCGCCAACCCGCAGGCCGCCAACCTGATGCTGATCAGCAAGAGCCTCGACGAGATCGAGCAGCAGGCGCGTGAGATGGATGAAGCAGGCACGCTGAAGGCACTGAACCGCCTCGTGCCGACCTACAAAACCCCGGATATTGCCGCGACCAACGCAACCATTACCAAGCTGCACAGCTAGGTTGCGGTTACGGGATCAATCGACAGTGACGGTGCCATAGCGCTGTTCAAACCGGGTTACGTCATCCTCACCCAGATAGGCACCGGACTGTACCTCGACGATGATCAGCGGTTCATCGGTGGTGTTCTCGACACTGTGGGTCGAGCCGACCGGGATTAGGATTGATTCATCCTGCCCAATGATCCGTTCGGTGCCGTCGAGCGTGACCTTGGCCTCGCCCGCGACCACAACCCAGTGCTCGGCGCGCTGGGCGTGTTTCTGCAGCTGGATGCGGGCATTCGGATTGATCATCAGCCGCTTGACCTGATAGCGGTCGCCCACATGCAGGCGCTGGAACCAGCCCCATGGACGGTGAATGGTCTGGTGCTGCATCGCTTCTGACCGCCCGGTTTCCTTCAGCACGTCCACGACCTTGCGGATATCCTGCGAACTGCCCCGATTGGCCGCCAGCACCGCATCCTCGGTCACCACCAGTACCAGATCCTTGACCCCGACCGTCGCCACCAGCTTGCCATCGGTGCGGATATAGCTGTCGCGGGTATCAATGGTGATCACGTCACCCTGCACCGCATTACCGTCTTCGCTGCGCTCGCTGACTGACCACAGGGCCTCGAAGCCACCAACATCGGTCCAGCCGAGATCAACCGGCACCACCCGTGCCCTATCGGTATGTTCCATAACCGCATAGTCGATGGAGATGTTCGGCGAGGCCTCCATCGCTGTCTGGTCCAGACGGAAGAAGTCCAGATCGTCCCGCCCCGCATCGACCGATTTCTCGGCCGCAGTTAGAACATCCGGCGCGAAACGCTCAAGTTCATCGAGGAAGGCTTTAGCGCTGAACAGGAACATGCCGCTGTTCCAGAGATAGCGGCCATCGGCGAGATAGCCGGTCGCCAGTTCCTTAGACGGTTTTTCAACAAAGGCACCGACCTCGAACAGGCTGCCCGGCTGATCCTCGACCTGACGCCCGATACGGATATAGCCGTAACCGGTTTCCGGGGCATCGGGCTGGATGCCGAAGGTTACCATATGCCCCTCAGCCGCAGCCGGAGCCGCCTTGCGCACGATCTCGGCCAGTGCTGTGGCACGGGTCATGGCATGATCCGCCGGCATCAGCAGCATCAGGGCATCCGGGTCATGTTTGACCAGAATCAGTGCCGATGCCGCCGCGGCAAACGCCGTGTTCCGGCTGCATGGTTCGAGCACAATGGCGCAGGGCGAGATATCGGCGCTGCGCATCTGCTCGGCAATCATGAAGCGATGCGCCTCGTTACAAACCACCAGCGGCTTGCCAAATCCCTGCTCCACCGGCAGGCGCGAGGCGGTTTCCTGAATCATGGTCCGTTCAGTCACCAGCGGCAGCAACTGCTTCGGGTGATGGGAACGCGACAGGGGCCAGAGCCGCGAACCACTGCCACCGGACAGGATAACCGGGGTGACAATGGCATTTGCAGCGGCCTTGCCAGCCGATGACAGATAGGTGGATTTATTGGTCAAGGCGTTCTCTCCGCACCCTGTAAAGCAGTTCTGACCTCATGTACTAGCAAATCAGATGCCGATTGCGCGCACTTTTCTGCATTCACCCCCCTAGCATGTCAGCTTTGCGGTCGTTAAAAGGTGACAGCGCCTGCGCTATGGCCTATCGCAGGCGCATCACATTCAGACACGATCGGTACACCCACATGGACCATCTCGACGAACTCGAAGCCCGCTCGATCTATATCCTGCGCGAGGCTTACAACAAAATCGACCCGCTCGGCATGTTGTGGTCAATCGGCAAGGACTCCACCGCCATCCTCTGGCTGGCGCGCAAGGCGTTCTTCGGGCGTGTGCCGTTCCCGGTCATCCAGCTCGATACCGAGATGGAGCTGGACGAGGTCTATACCTACCGCGATGAGATCGCCGCTGCCTGGGACCTCGATCTGCGCATCGAGTATTGCCCGCCATTCGAGGAAATGGACCCCGAGTTGCCGGAAGCGAGCCGCCATGCCGCACGCAAGACCATCGGCCTCGCCAATGCGCTGGACAAGGAAAAGTATCGCGGCATGGTCGTCGGTATCCGTCGGGACGAGCAGTCGATGCGCGCGAAGGAACGGGTATTCAGCCCGCGCGGCGATGACGGTGCCTGGGACTTCAAGAACCAGCCACCTGAGTTTTGGGACTTCTACAAGACCGATTTTCCACCGGAAACCCATGTGCGCATTCACCCGCTGCTGCACTGGACCGAGGTGGACATCTGGAAATACTTCCGCCGCGAGGGCATTCCGGTGGTGCCGCTCTACTATGCCCGCAATGGCAAGCGTTACCGCTCGCTGGGCGAGAAGAACATCACCTTCCCGATCGACAGCAATGCGTCAAACCTCGATGAGATCATTGCCGAACTGGAAGTGACGAAACAGCCGGAGCGCGCCGGTCGCGCCATGGACCATGACAGCGAAGACAGCTTCGAGAAGCTGCGCACCAGCGGCTATATGTAAGGGGCAGACAGATAGATGAATACGCGTAAACCCCAACTCCGCCTCGTCGTTGTCGGCCATGTGGATCACGGTAAATCAACCCTGATCGGTCGTCTGCTGCACGACACCGACAGCCTGCCCGATGGCAAGCTCGAGGAATTGAAGCGCGTTTCCGAACGCCGCGGGATGCCACTCGAATGGTCATTCGTGCTCGATGCCTTTCAGGCCGAGCGCGATCAGGCCGTCACCATTGATACCACCCAGATCTGGTTCAAAACAGAGCAGCGCGATGTGGTCATCATCGATGCGCCCGGTCACCGTGAGTTTCTGAAGAACATGATCAGTGGTGCCGCCAATGCCGATGCCGCCGTGCTGGTCATCGATGCCGCCGAGGGTGTGCGTGAACAGACCCGCCGTCACGCCTATCTGCTGCGCCTGCTCGGCATGAAGCAGATTATCGTCGCGGTGAACAAGATGGACCTGATCAATCAGGACCAGCAGCGTTTTCGTACTGTGACCGAGGAAATGGCCAATTACCTGCAGGAGATCGGTCTGCAGGCGGTCGCCATGATCCCGATCTCGGCCCGCCACGGCGACAATATCGCCACCCATGCCAAAACAATCGACTGGTATAACGGTGCCAGCCTGATCGAAGCACTCGACAGCCTCGAGCGCACCCCGGCACCGGTTGACCAGCCCCTGCGCTTCCCGGTGCAGGATGTCTATAAATTCGATGAACGCCGGATCATTGCCGGTCGGATCGAAAGCGGACGCCTCAAGGTCGGTGACGAGTTGATCTTCTCGCCCAGCAACCGGCGCGGCATTGTCCGCAGCATTGAGGCATGGAATGCCAAGGAAGCACCGATCGGTGCCAGTGCCGGTGAATCCATCGGCATCACGCTGGATGAGCAAATCTATGTGGAGCGTGGCGATATCGCTAGCCATGCAGGCGATGCCCCGATCCTCAGTGATGTTTTCCGGGCAACCGTATTCTGGCTCGGCGAAAAGCCACTGGAAGCGGGCAAGCAACTGAAGCTCAAACTCGGGACGTCAGAGGCCAATGTCACGATCCAGTCCATCGACCGGGTGATCGATACCCAGGATTTGAAATCCGGCGGCAAGCAGACCGTGGAACGCAATGACGTGGCGGAAGTCACCATCCGCGCCCGCAAGCTGATGGCGCTCGATGAATATTCCCGCCTGCCCCATACCGGCCAGTTCGTCCTGATCGATGAGTATGACACCGTTGGCGGTGGCTCGATCAGCATGGATGGCTACCCGGACCAGCGCCAGAACCTGAGCGTGAAATCCAAAAACATCTATGCCGTCGAGCATCTGCTCGATGTGGATGCCCGCGCCCGCCGCAACAACCATTACGGTGCCGTGTTCTGGTTCACCGGCCTGTCCGGTGCCGGCAAATCAACGCTGGCGATGCTGGTTGAGCGCGCCCTGTTTGATCGCGGCCGTCAGGTATTCGTCCTTGATGGCGATAATGTCCGGCGCGGCCTGAATGCCGATCTCGGTTTCTCCCCCGATGACCGGGCGGAAAATATCCGCCGGATCGGTGAAGTTGCCGCGCTGTTCGGTCGGGCGGGCAATATCTGCATCACCGCCTTCATCTCGCCCTATCGTGCCGACCGTGATCGCGCCCGACAGGCAGCGCCCGAGAGCTTCCACGAAATCTATATCAAGGCCGATCTCTCGACCTGTGAGGAACGTGATCCGAAGGGCTTGTACAAAAAAGCCCGTGCGGGTGAAATCCCTGAATTCACAGGTATTTCAGCCCCATACGAGCCACCGGCACAGCCTGATCTGGAAGTGGATACAGCGGAATTGCCAATCGAGGCCTGCGTTGACCGGATCGTCGATTATATCGAGAGCGCAATCGCCCTTGAGGCCCAGCGCGCCCGCGCCATCTGAGACGTACGGACGCTCAAACTGCAGTTGGCTTAGCCTGCAGGTCTAGTTGGCCGGAATACTGTTGCCGCCATCGCGACCATTATCATCGGTGCCCGGAAAATCGCCCGGCGTCACATCGGCACCGATGAAGCGCTCTGCCGCGCGCGGGAATGGCTCGGCATAGCAATGCGGATCGGCAATGGTGTCATAGCAGTAGATCGGACCACGATAGACAACCGGCACATGGGTTGGCTGCACCGCTGGTGGCGGGGCAAATACGGCCTCGATCTCGGCAAACTGGCGACTGCAGCCCGACATGAAGCCGATGGTCAAAAGGGCGCATCCCAGACGGGCTGCAATTCTGAACCCGGTCACTTGCTGTTTCTTTACCGCTACCATCTTGCCAGTCCTTATCTTCCTGCAGTCCAGCGCTGCCCAATCAGTCTTCGTGGCCGTTCAGATCGACGATCACGCGCGTATTGATCTCACCTTGCAAGATGCGGGCCGAATAATCCGTCACCTCGTCGAGACTGATCCGTCGGCTGCGCTCGGTGAGGATTTGGCGCTGCGCCGTATCCGAAAAAACACGTCCCAGCTTCTGCCAGACCGCGCGGCGATCCTCCATCGGGGCATCCATGGCATTGACCCCGATCATCCGGCATCCGCGCACGACGAAGGGGGCGAGACTGCCCGGCAAATCATACCCCTCGGTCGGGGCACAAACGACCGCCGTGCCGCCGCCTGCCAGTTCCGACAGTGCCGCCGCCAGCGTCGGGCCACCGGCGGTATCGATAATGCCGGACCAGCGCTCGGTGCCGAGCAACGCACCCGAACGCTCGAGCAATGTCTGATGCAGCAGCGTATCGCCCGCGCCCATCTGCTGTACCGCCTCGGTATGGTCGGGATGGGCAATGGCGGCAACCGCATCAATCCCGGCCAGCGCCAGCAGCTGCAGGCACATCTGGCCGGTCTCACTCCCGGCGGCGGTGACCAGTATCGGCTTGTCAGACGCTGCATCATAGTTTTCAAGCAGGGCATCGACGGCCTGCTGGGCCGCTGCGGCGGGCGCGCCGAGTACGGCAGCTTCATAGGTGGAGAAGCCCTGCGGTACCGGCATCAGCCAGTGACGGTTGACCCGCAACTGCCCGGCAAAACCGCCCCAGTAGCGCTCGCCCAGACCGAGGCCATAGGCCAGCACCTTGCTGCCAACCGGCATATGCTCATCATTGCTGTCGAGAACGGTGCCGACCACCTCCATACCCGGAATGTGGCGCGCATGGGCAACCCAGCGACCACGTCCGGAAATGGTCAGGCAATCACGGAACCCGAGGGGAGCATATTCCACATCGATGGTGACATCGGCGGTTGGCAGCTCATCCGTGGTCAGGGTTTCAACAGCGGCGACCGGGGGCGTTGCATCACGCACCACCAACGCCTGAAATTCAGCAACATCTGACATTACACACCTGCCGGTTCGGGGTTCTCGGGATCGGGTTGTTTTGCTTTGTCATCGGCATTGCTCCCGGTGCTGACCGATGGCTTGACGACCGGCAGCGGATCACGGGCCAGCAGCAGCACCGAAAACAGCGCCAGCGCCAGCGTACACATGAACCATGTATGCCAGATCGAGAATGAGGTAACCGCCACCATGGCGAGACAGGCGGAAAACGTTGCAATACCGGCCTGCCCTGCCCGCGGGGCAAGTTTGGACAGACGCCAGAGCATGGCCAGCCCGGCAATCATCACAACCGCCGCGCCAAAGGCGCCGAACTCGTACCATATCTGCAGGAACAGGTTATGCGGATGGCGGTGCACCATGTTGATGTCATGGGGCAGGATCGAGGAAATCTCCCCGGCTTTCGGGAAGGTTGCCTGCGCGGATTCAAGGCCATAGCCGAGCCACGGGGCAGCCATGATCTTCTCGGCAGCGAAATGCCAGACCTCGATCCGGTGCCGGGCCGACAGCATCAGCCAATCGGCATGAACAAGGCCGCTTGCATCAAAGGCAAAAGCTACCGGCACGGCCCCGATCGACAGGGCAACAAAGATGCCGCCAACCATCCACGGGGTGAATTTCGGGAGCCGCACGGCCAGAACATAGACGATGGCGCCGACTGCCACGCCGAGCAGCGCGGTCTGGCTCTCAGTCTGGGTCAGAAGCGCGCCATAGCCGACCGGAATGACAATCGCCAGATTGTTCTGGCCCCGCGCCAACACCAAACCGACAGTCGGGAATACCAGCATGGCCATGCCGACCAGCGCCCGGTTGAAGGTATTGATGCTCAATTCGCCCGGTTTCAGTCCCTGCACCCAGTAATGCAGCGGCTGCCCTTCCTTGACCTCAAATACCAGAATGGTCATCCCGATGAGAATACCGGCGATAAAGGCCCATTCGAGCCTGCGCACCAGTCGGTCCGGCAGGCGCATCAGCACGCCGATGGCACAGGCAATGGGCAGCAGGGTATAGGCGAACTGGATCAACTGCCGTTCGGCAGCATCCATGTCCGGGGTCCAGTAGAGGCTGGCACCGGCGACCAGCAGAAACAGCGCCACCACCGCCAGCGCCAGCGGCGCAATCGGCAGGCCGAGCCGCCGGTCGGTCTGCAGGCACAACCCGCCAAGGATCAGGAAGACCGACAGCGCCAGCGTCACGATCGGGCTTTGCAGACCGACAAAGGAGATCACCGGCCCGATAGCGAAAAAGCCGAGCATCAGGATCAGCTGCCAGCACCCTGCCAAGACCTGCCTGATCCGTCGCAGGATCGAGAGGCCGGGTTTGACGGTGTCATCAGGCAACATGGAGTGCATCCCCTGCGACGAAAGCTCTTTTCAGGGCGGCAATCATTTGCCGTTCCCGATTGCCGCTGCTAAAACCGCTGCGAGAATTGTTCCAGTTCAGATGCCCGTGATCTGCACCCGCCGCCTTGCCTGTCGTTGGCAATATGGTCGGGTGATTAAGCCGAGTGAGGATTTTTTTGATGACAACCCTGCATGTACCCGTAGCGATTGGCGAAGTTGTCGACAAAATTACCATTCTGGAAATCAAGGAAGAGCGCATCGCCGACCCTGCCAAGCTGAAGAATATCAAGCTCGAACTCAGTATGCTGCGCGAGGTTCTCGCCAAAGAGATCGGCGAGAATGCCGATATGGCCAAGCTCCACGCCAAGCTGAAAGGCATCAATGAGGATCTGTGGCAGATTGAGGATGACATTCGGGACAAGGAACGGGCCAAGAGTTTCGACGAGGAATTCATCCGCCTCGCCAGAGCGGTTTATGTCACCAATGACCAGCGAATGCTGGCAAAGCGCGAGATCAATGATCTGTTCGGCTCGACTTTGGTTGAGGAAAAATCCTACGCCGCCTATTGAGGCCTGTCAGGCCACGATGCGCGCCGCCCCGCCTAAGCCCCGGTAAAATCAGCGGCTTTTTTTCGTCCACACCCGGTTACGCCGAGCTTTTCAGGCTTTCCAGCACGGTTTCGGCCACATCCTGCGGCTGGATTCGCGCCATGCCATCAACCCGGCTGATCTCGCCCGTACCCGGCAGGATCGGATGCAGCCATGATGAATAGCGCAGCGGCTCCGTCGCGCCGAACAGGCCATAGGCGGGCACGCCGACCGCCGCCGAGATATTCACAAACGCGGTATCATTGCCGACATAGCAGTCACAGGCGGCCTGTGCCGCCACCAGCCGCGACATCTTCCAGTTGAAGGTCGGGACCAGCGCCACATCCTTGCGCTCACCCAGCGCCGCCTCGATAACCGGCAGGAAGTCAGCCTCAGCCGGGCCACCGAGCAGGAAAAAGGTGGCGGGTCCGGCATCGGCCATCTGCATGATCAGCGCAGCAAACCGGTCCGGTCCCCATTGCTTAAAGGCCTCAGAACTGCCCAGCCCGACAGCGATCCACGGTTTCGGGCAGCCGGAAAACTGCTGCTGGATGTTGTTGGCGTGTTCCGGCGCGACCCGCAACCGATCCGCGCGCTCGGGCACAGCAAAGCCCAGCTCACGCACAAAATCATTCGCCAAATCAATAGGATGCGCCCGTCTCTTGCCATCACCGAGATGCGGCGGATCGCTGAGCAACCGGGTCGGCCATGTGGTGCCATAGGCAAAGCGCTCGGGCACACCGGCAAGCCTGATCGCAGCGGCGTAACGGGCGCTGTGATGCAGCTGATAGGAACGGGAGAACCCTTCGGCCTTCAAATCCCGTACCAGCGCCAGAAAGCCACCCGGCCCGCTGTGCTGCTCGGCGCGATCGACCCAGATCACCCGGCTGATTGACGGGTCGGCGATATACATCTCATCGGCACGGGTACGGTGCTTGGTCAGCAAAATGCGTTCATGGTTCGGATGTGCCGCGGCAATCGCGTGGATTGCCGACAGGTGCCAGACGAGATCGCCAACGCCCGGCAAGGGCTGCAGGATCAGGATCGGTCCATCACCGGCGGGCTGCTGTCCGGGATCAATCATCGCCTCAGCCATTGCTCCGAAGATCGGCATCGCTCTGCTGCGCAGCTGCTTCTGCCTGCATCAACTCGCGACAGGCCGCAAGCACCTGTTCCAGCTCGATCTCATCCATCAGCGAGGTCAGTGGCCGCTCCCCGGCATCAACGGCGCGGATCAGCTCCTGTTTCGGGGTGGCAGAGCGGACCCAGCGGGTCAGGCGGCCATAGGGTGCATAGATACGGTCATCCGATGGCCCGAACAGGCCGAGGGTCGGCACGCCCACTGCCGCCGCGATATGCATCAAGCCGCTGTCATTGCCGACATAGAGGCTGACATAGCGCAGACAGGCCGCGGCAAAGGCCGGATCGGTATTGTGCATCAGATCGACCCGGCGCTCCTCGGCCACGCCTTCCCAGGCCTTGATCGCCTGTGTCCGTTCATTGGGCGCGGCAGAGACCGCCACCCGTGCACCGGGCAGAATGCCATCGGGTGCGGTCAGGGTGGCAATCAGCGCCTGATAACGCGCCATCGGCCATTCCTTGCCCGCCCAGTTGGCGGCAGGCCCAACCGCAAGGATCGGCCCCAGCTCGGGTTTCATATGCTCACGCGCCGCCCGGTCCTGTTCCTCGGTGAACCAAAGGCGCGGCTGTAACGGCATCTGCAAGCCCAGCTTCTCGGCAAACTGATCAACCTTGTGCCGCCCGGCCTCATCCGGCAGTGCCCGGAAGATCAGGCGCTTTTTCGCCATCACCGTGCGGGAGACGATGCTGTCACGCAGATCAACCACCAGATCCCAGTTCTGGCCGACCACCGCACGCCACAGGCGCCACCAGTGACCGCCGCGCGGACGCTTGGCCATGGGGATCAGGGAATGCAGCCGGGGCATATTGGCAAAGAGCGGTGCCGGCAGCGGACCGCAGGCAACCGTCACCTGTGCCTGCGGATAGCGGTCCAGCAGGTTGGCCATAACCGCCGTCGACAGCACGGCATCGCCGAGGCGATTGGACGTTATGAACAGGATTTTTTCAGCCATGAAATGCAGCGTCGGTCGCGTGTTCAAGGGGGATGAAGCCATGTGTTCTAACGCCCGGACATGTCATGGCAAGTGGAAACCGCATGATTGCATGATAGAGATAACTCCCTATCTGTTGATCTGACCTTTGCTCTCTCCCGATGGATGTGACTGTTTCATGAGTAATCCCGGCTACACCCCCTTGCCCGATCGTGCAATCCTGATAGTTCGGGGTGAGGATGCCCCCGGCTTCCTGCAGGGCCTGATCACCATCGACAGTGAGAAACTGGCTGAAAAAACCGCACGTTACGGCTGCCTTCTGACGCCGCAGGGCAAATACGCCTATGATTTCTTTCTCTATCGACAGGGTGCGACCGAGTTCTGGCTCGACACCGCCGCCGACCGTGCCGCCGAGTTGATGAAGCGCCTGCGTCTGTTCAAGCTGCGCTCGAAGGTTGATCTGGCACTGGCAGAGCCGCCACGCACGGTACTCGCCGTGCCGGGGCAACAGGGCACGCCGCCAGCCATTGCAGATGGCGATGAGTCGTTTGCCGATCCCCGCCATGCCGAACTCGGTTACCGGATCATCAGCGGCGATCCCGATGCGACCATGGCGGCCCTTGAGGCGGCGGGGCTGACCAAATCGCCGCTCGGTGATTATGAGAGCCTGCGCCTGTCGCTGGGTATGCCGGAAGGCGACCGCGACATGCAGGTGGATAAATCCACCATGCTCGAATGCAATATCGACCAGCTGGGCGGCGTGGACTGGGACAAGGGCTGCTATATGGGACAGGAACTGACCGCCCGCACCCGCTATCGCGGTCTGGTGAAAAAGCGACTGGTACCGCTCACCATTGACGGGCCATTGCCCGATTACGGCACGCCGGTGGAACTCGATGGCAAGGCTGTGGGCGAAACCCGCTCGGCCTTCGGCAACCGGGCACTGGCCCTGATGAAGCTGCCCGGCATTGAAGCGGGACAGGCCAAGGATGCGACATTCACCATCGGCGATGCCACGGCGATCCTCGCCCTGCCCGATTGGCTGCGCATTGTGCCGGAAGAAGTTTAGTCGCTATATCAGCAACTTGCCTTCCATCATTATCACGGTTTTTCCACTGACTGCGGCATAAAGCTGGCTGCCGTCAGGGTTCAGCACCACCTCGGTCTCAATCGTGCTGGGGCGGCCCATCTCGACGCCCTGCGTGATGGTCAGGCGGGTCGGCACATGCGGGTCGCGACGCTGCAGATAGCTGGCGAGGATCACACTGGCAGAGCCGGTCGCCGGGTCTTCGGTCAAGCCTGACATGGCGGCATCGAGCGCCATCATCCGGCTCGCCACCGGCAGCGGATCGGCCTCACCCAGCACGGTATAGAGCAGCAAGCCAACGCCCTTCTCCGCCAGCCCGTCCGGGAACGGCACGGATGGATCGACGATGGTGGCACGTTTGAGCGCCTCATGGCTGTTCAGCCGAACCATGGCAAAGGTCGGGCCAGCCTCAAGCAATACCGGCGGATCAAGCGACATATCGAGATCATCCACCGTCAGCCCGACCGCGCGGGCGACCGTATCGGGCAGCATCGGTACCGGCTCGCCCGGCAATTTGGGCGCGGCAACGCGGGTACCGGCAATATTGCCCGCCCCATCACGCTGAATATCAATGGTGACCAGCCCGGCGAGTTCCTCGAACAGCAACTGATCACCCAACTTCTTGCCGAACAACTCGCCCATCCGGGCCAAAACATAACCGGTGCCCACATTGGGGTGCCCGGCAAAGCTCATCTCATAGCCCGGTGTGAAGATACGCACATTCGCAGTATTGGCCTGATCCTTCGGCGGCAGCACGAAGGTCGTCTCCGAGTAATTGAACTCGAAGGCGATCTTCTGAAGCTGCTCGGTCGACAATCCCTCGGCGCCAAAAACCACCGCCAGGGGGTTGCCGCCAAAGGGTTGGTCGGTGAAGACGTCGCAGGTGACAAAAACCAGCAATTTCAACGCCCTCTTTCAGGCCATTAAGATTTTTTGTTCAGGCTTGCCTGTGCCGCTGCCAGCCGTGCGATCGGCACCCGGTATGGCGAGCAGGAAACGTAATCAAGGCCGGTTTCCTCACAGAACGTGATGGAAGACGGATCACCGCCATGTTCACCACAGATGCCGAGCTTGATTTCCGGGCGGGTGGCACGGCCCTTCTCGCAACCGATGGCAACCAGTTGGCCAACACCATCACGGTCGAGGCTGACGAACGGATCACGCTCGACGATGCCCTTGTCCTGATAGAGCGGCAGGAACGAGCCTGCGTCATCCCGGCTGATGCCGAAGGTGGTTTGGGTCAGGTCATTGGTACCAAAGCTGAAGAACTGGGCGCTGTTGGCAATCTTGTCCGCGCACAGGGCCGCCCGTGGCAACTCGATCATGGTGCCGACGAGATACTCGAGGGTAACACCGGTCTTGCTGGCAGCCGCCTTGGCCACCTGATCGACCAGATCCTTGAGGATCGCCAGTTCCTTCTCGGTCCCGACCAGCGGGATCATGATTTCAGGAATGACGGTCTCGCCGCTCTCCTGCTGGACCTCAATGGCCGCCTCGATGATGGCACGGGCCTGCATCTCATAGATTTCCGGGTAGGAAATGCCGAGACGGCAGCCACGATGGCCGAGCATCGGGTTGCTTTCGGACAGCTGCAGTACCCGGTGATGCACATCACCGGCATCGGTCTTGAGCGCCTTGGCCACTTCCGCAATCTCATGCTCCTGATGCGGCAGAAACTCGTGCAGCGGTGGATCGAGCAGACGGATGGTGACCGGCTTGCCGCGCATGATCTGGAACAGCTCGACAAAGTCCTGACGCTGCATCGGCTCAAGACGCGACAGGGCATCGCGACGCCCTTTGGCATCACCCGCCAGGATCATTTCCCGGACGGTCAGGATGCGGTCAGCCTCGAAGAACATATGCTCGGTACGGCAGAGACCAATCCCCTCGGCACCGAACTTGATCGCGGTGCGGGCATCGGCCGGGGTTTCTGCATTGGTGCGCACCTTCATGCGGCGGTTCTTGTCCGCCCAGCCCATGAGGGTTGCGAAATCGCCGGACAGCTCAGGCTGTTTGGTCGGAATCTCACCGAGCATCACCTCACCGGTACCGCCATCAATGGTGATGACGTCGCCTTCCTTGAGGGTGACATTGCGCACGATCAGGGTACGCGCCTTGTAGTCGATGCGGAGATCACCGGCACCGGCGACACAGGCCCGGCCCATGCCACGGGCGACAACCGCCGCGTGGCTGGTCATGCCGCCACGGGTGGTCAGGATACCGCGCGCGGCGTGCATGCCGTGGATATCTTCAGGGCTGGTTTCAATGCGCACCAGAATGGCCGGTTTGCCATCCTTGGCGAGGCGCTCGACTTCCTCGGAAGACAGGGCAATAACGCCGGAAGCTGCGCCAGGAGACGCGGGCAAACCCTTGGAAAGGATGGTTTTTTCCGCATCGGGATCAAGGGTCGGGTGCAGCAGCTGGTCAAGCGACGCCGGATCGACGCGCAGGACAGCCTCTTCCTCGCTAATCAGCCCCTCTTTCGCCATGTCGATGGCGATCTTGAGCGCTGCCGGTGCGGTGCGCTTGCCGCTACGGGTCTGCAGCATGAACAGCTTGCCGCTCTGCACCGTGAACTCGATATCCTGCATATCGCGGTAATGCTTCTCGAGGTTCTCACGCACCTCACAGAGCTGCTGGAACACCTCCGGCATCACCTCTTCCATGGATGGCAGGTCGGAATTCTGTTTCTCGCGGCCCCGTACGGTCAGGTGCTGCGGGGTACGGATACCGGCAACCACGTCCTCGCCCTGTGCATTGACGAGGTATTCGCCATAAAACTCGTTCTCGCCGGTGGACGGGTCGCGGGTGAAGGCAACGCCGGTGGCGCAATCATTCCCCATATTGCCGAACACCATGGCCTGAACATTGACCGCAGTGCCCCATGCTTCCGGGATATCATGCAGGCGGCGATAGGTTTTGGCCCGTGGGGTATCCCAGGACTGGAACACGGCCTTCACCGCGCCCATCAGCTGCTCCTGCACATCCTGCGGGAATGGCTGGCCGAGATTGCGTTCCACCACCTTCTTGTATTCCGGCAGCAATTCCTTCCAGTCATCAGCGGTCAGTTCGGTGTCGAGATTGTAATCCCGGTCACGCTTCAGGCCGTCGAGCAGGTCCTCGAACTCATAATGATCAATGCCGAGCACCACGTCGGAATACATGGTGATGAAGCGGCGGTAGCTGTCATAGGCGAAACGGGCATCGCCAGACCGCTTGGCCAGCCCCTCAACCGACACATCGTTCAGACCGAGGTTCAGAACCGTATCCATCATGCCGGGCATGGAGACACGGGCACCGGAGCGGACCGACACCAGCAGCGGGTTGTCGCTGTCGCCGAACTTGGCATCAACCAGCGCCTCGACCTTGGCCAGCGCCTCGGCCATTTGCGCTTCAAGTTCAGGCGGCAAGTTTTTGTTATTGTTGTAATAATAGGTGCAGCAATCGGTTGGGATCGTGAAGCCCGGCGGCACCGGCAGACCAAGGGAAGACATCTCCGCCAGATTGGCACCCTTGCCACCCAGCAGGTTCTTCATCGTGGCGGCGCCATCGGCCTTGCCATCACCGAAGGGATAAACCCATTTGCCCGGCTCACCGGTCTGGGTTGTCGTGTCAGAAGCAGCAGATGCGATCGCACTCATGGTCTTATTATCCCTCAATTTTCGAGAAATCGGCGATTTGATGATAGGAGCTGGAACAGGCCTCCAGCAGGGCCAGACGGTTCGCCCGGACTTTCTCATCCTCCACATTGACCATCACTTCCTCAAAGAAGCGGTCAACGGGCTGGCGTAATTCGGCAAAGGCGCGCATGGCACCGGTAAAGTCGTCAGCACTCAGCAGCTTGGAAACATCGGCATCCACCTTGGCAAGCGCGGTGAACAGCCCCTTCTCGGCCTCTTCGGCGAGCAGGGCCTCCTCCGGCTCGCTGCCGCCGCTCCCATTGGCATTAGCACCCTGTTTCTCACGCTCCTTGCGCACGATATTGGCACCACGTCGATAGGCGGCGAGCAGATCGGCGCCGGTATCGCTACCGAGCAGTTCCTGCAATGCCTCAACCCGGGCGACAAGACGCACCAGATCATCCCCACCACCCTCGGCAAAGACCGCATCAATCAGGTCGTGACGAATCCCCTTCTCACGCAGCACAACCTTGAGACGGTCGGCGAAGAAGGCAGGCAGGGAATCAATGCCGTTATCATGCTGCAACGCCTTGGATTGATCGGCGTATTGATATTCCGCAGCAGCCAGCAACTTGTTGATAGACAGCCCCAAATTATTCTCCAGAACAATTCTGATGATCCCCAGCGCCGCCCGGCGGAGCGCGAATGGGTCACGGCTGCCGGTGGGCTTTTCATCAATCCCGAAGAAGCCAACCAGCGTGTCCAGCTTTTCAGCCAGCGCAACCGCGATGCTGACCGGGCCGGTGGGCACTTCATCGGACTGCCCTGCCGGCTTGTAATGATCGGCAATCGCATTGGCGACGGCTGCCGGTTCCCCGGCGGCTTCAGCGTAGTAACGCCCCATCAGCCCCTGAAGTTCCGGGAACTCGCCAACCATACCGGAGACGAGATCGGCCTTGGCGAGACGCGCTGCCCGCTTGGCCTGATCGGCATTGCTGTTATCGAGCATGGCCGCGATAACACCGGAGAGCGCCTCAAGGCGCTCAACCCGTTCGGCCACCGTGCCGAGCTTGTCGTGGAAGGTGATGGCCTTAAGCTGCGGCAGATAGTCTTCGAGCGGTTGCTTGCGATCCTGATCCCAGAAGAACTTGGCATCGGCGAGACGCGCCCGCAGGACCCGTTCGTTACCGGCAATGATCTGCGCGCCGTTATCATCGGTGCGCATATTGGAGACCACGCCGAACCGGGCGGCCATGCTGCCATCGGCACTCTCAAGGGCGAAATATTTCTGGTGGCTGCGCATGGAAGTGACCAGAACTTCCGGCGGCAAATCCATGAAATCACTGTCAATTTCACCAATCAACGGCACCGGCAGTTCAACCAGTCCCATGACCTCGGTGAGCAGGCCCGGATCATCCTTGACGGTCAGGCCAAGCGCCTTGGCGGCGACGTCGAGGTTCTCGGCAATCGCCCAGCGCCGCTCTGCCGGATCGACCAGCACCTTGGCATCGCGCAACTGCTGCACATAGTCGGCAGGATCGGTAACGGTAATCGGCTCCGGCGCATGGAAGCGATGGCCCACGGTCGTCATCCCGAAAGCGAGCGATGCGCCCTTACCGAGATCGACACTACCCTCGATCCCCGCACCGTCGAACAGCGCCAGAATACCCTGCAGCGGACGGACCCAGCGGGCAGAACCGCTGCTCCAGCGCATGGATTTCGGCCATGGCAGATGTGCGACCACATGCTGAATGATACCGGGAAGCAAGTCGGCGGTTTGCTTGGCCGGGGTTTCGATGATGACGAACCAGAACTCGCCCTTTGGCGTTTCGCGTTTTACGCACTCATCGAGGCTTTCGATGCCGTTGCCGCGCATGAAGCCCTCTATCGCCTTCTCCGGCGCATCGGTGCGCGGGCCACGGCGCTCTTCCGAAACCGCCTCGGTGGCGACCGGCAGATCGGGGATGATCGCGGTCAGGCGGCGCGGGCCGTAATACAGGGTAGGTTTGCCGTGGCTGATACCGGCAGCGGCAAACTGTTCGGTCAGCAGCTTGCCGAGCTGGGCAGCAGCTTCGGCCTGCATACGGGCAGGGATTTCTTCAGAGAAGAGTTCGAGCAGAAAATCGGCCATGGATACGCTTACTCCGCCGCTACGCTGGCATTGGCCGCACGGGCAGCCATGGCGCTGGCAGGTTTGGAAACCCAGACCTCGCAACAGCGGCGCGCCAGTTCACGGACCCGCAGGATATAGGATTGCCGCTCGACCACGCTGATCACGCCGCGGGCATCGAGCAGGTTGAACACATGGCTCGCCTTGATGCACTGGTCATAGGCTGGCAGCGCCAGTTCCTGTGCCAGCAGGCTCGCGCATTCCGCCTCGGCATCCTTGAAGTGCTGGAGCAGCATCTCGGTATTGGCGTGCTCGAAGTTGTGGGCGGAATATTCCTGCTCAGCACGCAAGAACACATCACCGTATTTCACACCGCGACCGTTGAAATCGAGGTCGTAGACATTCTCGACGCCCTGCAGATACATCGCGAGGCGTTCGAGGCCGTAAGTCAGCTCGACCGGGATCGGATCGCATTCAATGCCGCCGACCTGCTGGAAATAGGTGAACTGGGTCACTTCCATGCCGTCGCACCAGACTTCCCAGCCGAGGCCCCAGGCACCCAGTGTCGGGCTTTCCCAGTCATCCTCGACAAAGCGGATGTCGTGCTGGTCCAGATCGAGGCCGATGGCACGCAGGCTGTCGAGATACAGCGCCTGCGGATCAGCCGGGCTCGGCTTCATGATCACCTGATACTGGTAGTAATGCTGAAGCCGGTTCGGGTTCTCGCCATAACGGCCATCGGTGGGACGGCGTGACGGCTGAACATAGGCGGCGTTCCATGGCTCAGGCCCGAGCGCGCGCAGGGTGGTTGCCGGGTGGAATGTGCCCGCCCCCACTTCCATATCGTATGGCTGCAGAATCACGCAGCCCTGCTCAGACCAGAAATTATGGAGACGCAGGATCAGGTCCTGAAAACTCGGTGCCGATTTCTGTGACACGGGTGTGCAAATCCGTTGCTTGTGGGTCAACAGCCGCAAATGCCTCGCGCATAACCGGCAGCTTGGGCGCGGACATTAAAGATGGCACGCGCGCAAATCAACATGGCGCGTGCAGGTTATTTATCAGAAAGCCGGAATATCAGCCCTGCGTCCCTGTGGATGAGCCGCAAACGGGGGCATAAAGGCAATATCAGAGGTCGAGATCGATCATCTCGCCCTGCTCGAGCACCGCTCTGGCGGCAGGCGTGTATTTATCCACCTCGTCATGCAGTGTCAGGCCCGGCAAGACCCGCGCCGGTCCCTTGCTGCCCTTCATCCCCTGAATCAGTACGCGGCGCGCCGGGCGACCGGCACGGGGCCAAAACGGCAGGACGGTTATATCGCCACAACAGCCATTCATGGCCGAGACCACCTCATGCATGCGATCGGCCCGGTGAATCATACTGAAACGCCCACGATGTTTGAGCCAGCGGCAGGCAGAACGCACCCAATCCTGCAGTGTCGCCTCCTCGATATGCGCCGTCGCCTTACCGGCATGACCGGGCGGCGTATGGGAACCGAACGCGAAATGCGGCGGGTTGGCCATCACATGATCAAAGCATTTGGGGGCGAAGGTTTTCCGGTCTCGGAGATCACCTTCTATGAAGTGAACACTATGCCCCAATGCGTTATCGGTAGCATTGATTTTGGCGAGTGCCACGAGATCAGACTGTAGCTCCAGCCCGGTGACCTGCACTTCAGGCACCCGGCGCAACAGGCAAAAGCTGGCCGTGCCGACACCGCTGCCGAGGTCGAGAACCTGTTCGCCCGCGCGCACCTTGACGCAAGCAGCCATGAGCACCGGATCGATCGCAAAGCGATAGCCGCTCGTTGGCTGTTTCAGCGTCAAACGTCCGCCCAGCAGTTTGTCGACAGTAAACCAGTCAGCCCCCCCAGTGTCTGACAGGTTCACATTCTCATTGTGACTCGTGCTCATCACCTCGACGCATGCAGGCTCAACAAATCGCTACTCGTTTGCCGAACATGTTCGCGTACCCCCTCGTACCCGTTAATTCATAAGCAATATGGAATATCTCTAAATTACAGTCATGTATGCAATAGTAATAGCATACTTATAATGACAACAGTTTTATTTGTTCACATTTCCTACGATGGAATGCAGTGCCTGCTCGACCAAGGCACGGGCCGCATCTTTATCAGCATCCGGCACGACTATCCTGCGCGGGATAGCACCGACACTGCCCTCGACTATCGAGGTATGGGTATCCAGAATAACCGCCTCAAAACCGGCATCGTGCAAAACCGATAACAGCCATCCCAGCTCTACGGGGTCATTGCTCTTGTATACTGCCTGCACATCAACCACCCGACTGATCCGGTTTTCACCAATCGCAGAATGTTATCATACAGCGCATATTGGCGCGTCATGTTTGGTTCATAGTGTCGCTTATACTTGACCATGATGGTCAAAGGCGGGCACTCATGCGCCAACATCGTTTCCAGATATGGATACCATTCCGGTTATCGAGCATATTATGACCACTGCAGCCACGCGGCACAAATCGACAGAAGCGTCAAAGGATCAAGGTTTACAGCAGCTCCATGCGGCCTTTGAACCGGCGCTGGAGCAGGTCAACCATCTGATCATCGAACGTATGCAGTCCTCGGTGCCACTGATCCCACAACTGGCGCAATATGTGGTGGCGGCAGGTGGCAAGCGCCTGCGCCCGCTGCTGACCCTCGCCAGTGCCGATCTGTGCGACTATGCCGGTGACCGGCATTATGGCCTCGCTGCCTGTGTCGAGTTCATCCATACCGCGACCCTGCTCCATGACGATGTGGTCGATGAGAGCGCGGAGCGGCGCGGTCAGGCCTCGGCCAATGAGATATTCGGCAACAAGGCCAGCGTTCTGGTCGGCGACTTCCTGTTCACCCGCGCATTTGAGCTGATGGTCGCCGATGGCTCGCTCGAGGTGCTGCGCATCCTGTCGAAGGCATCGGCCACCATCGCCGAGGGCGAGGTCATGCAACTGAACGCCACCAGCGATCTGACCACCGATGAGGCGACCTATCTCGAGGTTATTCGCGGCAAGACCGCCGTGCTGTTTGCTGCCGCCTGTGAGGTTGGTGCCGTGGTTGCCGATCAACCGACAGAGCGGATCGCTGATCTGCGCAATTTCGGCGAAAATCTGGGCATGGCCTTCCAGCTGATCGATGACGTGCTCGACTATTCCGCTGACCGCCGCGACTGGGGCAAGGAAATCGGTGATGACTTCCGGGAAGGCAAGATGACCCTCCCCGTCGTCCTGTCGATTGCCGCAGCGGAACAGGCCAAGGCACAGGACGAAATCGACTTCTGGCAACGCACCATCGGCGATCTCGATCAACAGGACAGCGACCTTGATCATGCAATCGACCTGATGAACCGGCATCAGGCATTGGCCCAGACCAGAGAGCGGGCGGAGCATTTCGCCAATGCCGCGATTGACGACCTGGCTGCCTTCCCCGACAGCCATGCGACCCGCGCCTTGATGATCAATGCGGTTCGTGCCTCAATAAGCAGACGCTACTAAAACCAACGCGAGCCGGAACCAACACCCCGGTAAAGACGTTTGAAAACATAATGCTAACAGGCCTGCCCATCATGGAATTCTTCGCCCCCCTGATCGACCAGTTGAAAATCTATCTGGATCAGAGCCTTCGCCTGCTGCCGCAAATCCTGCTCGCAGGTTTTGTCCTGTTTCTGGCTTGGCTGATTTCTCTCGGCGTCAAGCGATCACTGGTTGCTGTGCTGACCACCAGCAAGATGCGCCCGGCGCTGGTACAGGTAATCCGGATGCTCTCCGGCATTGCCATCATGATTTTCGGCCTGCTGCTCGCGATCACCATAGCGTTTCCATCGGTCACCCCGGCGAAAATGCTGGGCGCCATCGGTCTCGGTGGTGTGGCCATCGGTCTGGCATTCCGGGAAACGCTCGAGAACTTTATCTCTGGCGTCATGATCATGGTGCGCAAGCCAATGCGGATCGGTGACCTGATCGAGGTGGACGATGTCAGCGGTCGGATCGAACAGATCACCATGCGCGACACCTATGTGCGCAAGTTGAGCAATGAGCTTATCCTCATGCCCAATGCCAAAATCTACAAGAACGCGGTCGAAATCATCACCGATCTCGCCGAACGCCGCCACCAACTGATCGTCGGCGTTGCCTATGGTGAGGATGCCGCTCGTGCCCGCGATGTGATTGAAGAGGCCGTCCGCTCGGTCAAAAGCATCAATACCAATCGGGGTGTCGAGGTCTATGCCCGGGAGTTCAACTCCTCATCCATCGACTTCACCGTCCGCTGGTGGGCCGGTTCCGAAGAACGCGACATGCACCGCACCCGCTCGGATATCGTGATCGCGATCAAGCAGGCGCTTGATGATGCCGGTATCGAGATCCCGTTCCCGTATCGCACCCTCACCTTCAAGGGCGATGTACCGATTGCCGGTCTCGGCGACACCGATACGGGTTCAGAAGACTAGTCAGCCGAAGCGGCGGTTGGGCAGGTTTTGATCCCGGCGCGGCACACCCGGTGCTGATTTGGGTGCATCGCCACGGATATTGTCGGGATCGATCCCGAGTGCGCTGAGATCATCGGCGGTAACGCCGGTAATCAGGCCATCCTCCAGACCCAGAACCAGATTGCGGTTCAGGGTCTGCTTGACCGCCTGCTCGACCAGACGGGCATGCTGCTCGAGCGGCTGGAACTTGTAGCCGATCTCGTGAACATCAGAGCCAATGTGGCCAAAGCGCAAATTGTCGAAGAAGTACCAGGCAGCAATACGCTCATCGTTCGTCTGGAACAGCGCCTTTTCCGCAGACTCTTGCCCCGCCAGATCGGGACGCTGCTCGACCACCAGCAGCGTCGCCATATCCCGTTGCAGCTTGTGGGTTGCCTCATGGGCCGATGTGGCCAGTACCTCGACCGGATCATTCCAGCCTGCCGTTTCATGGGAGTTCAGCCAGAGATTGTCTGCATTGGCATCATATTGCGCGCCCAGAATGCGGTTATTGGCATCCGGCGGCACGCACTCGTTCTCGATCCGTCCCGGTGGGATAAAGCCGCTCTCATGGCCATAGGCGTGGAGCAGTTCGATAACTGTGTCGAGGCGATCATCATCGCTTTTGCCGCCCCATGCCTTGTCCAGTGCCCCACCCTGCTTGGAGAAGAAATGCCGGGCGATACGGGTACCGAGGTCACGGCTCTGGTCGATGAAGGCTTCCGGCAGTTCCAGCGTTGAGTAGACCTTCATCCGCGCCAGCATGGCATCATGGCCCGGTTCGGCATCTGGGTCTGCCGGGCGCAGACCGGTCAGCAGTTTCATACGCGTATTATGGGACAAGGCCTTGAGATCGCTGCTCTCGGTCGCCTCGATCAGCTTGATGATACGCGCCTGCGGATTGCGGCCGGTGGCAGCAGAATCGACGGCAATTTGCAGGCGTCGCTCAGCGGGCGGGAGGGCATTTGCCTTGTCCAGAGGGGCAATGGCATCAATATCAAAGATCGTGTTGGGCATAACTCGGCGACAGAATTCATGAGGGAGAGTACTCCCGCATTTTTCGCATGGCTGACGTGAAAGCAGTAAGGGCTTTTATAACAAAACTGACAAAACCCCGGTAACCGGCGATTTTTCCACCATAAATCAGGCATTTGGGCAGCAACAACATTACGCAGCCACCGGGCACCCGCCCCTGCCGGTATTCCATGCAGCACCAGCCTCAGCGCCTGCCACGATCAATGACCGTCTCGGGATGAGCGATGCCACCGGGTTTTGGCCTTGCGACCTCAGCCAGAACGGGCAAGTTTAGAGGAGCTATCGATCCGACTTCTGGAGCAGACCTGTCATGTCACAACCCGGCGTTACCTTTCACACCCCTACCGGTGATTACCGCGTGGATGCGTTGCTGGATGCAGCCTTCGGTGTTGGGAAATGGGGCGGCCCCCAAGGCACCGGCGTTACCCTGACCTATGCCACCAAGGGCCCGGGTTCGACCTATATCCAGAATTACAGCCCGCTGCTCGAACCGGAGCGTGGGCAGGATCTGACACCGACCGAGGCACAGGAAGTCGGCTTCCGTACAGCCATTCAGACATGGGGCTCGGTGGCCAATATCAATTTCGTGGAAATTGAGGAAACCGCTGATCAGACAGCGGATATCCGCTTTGCCATGTCACGCTCGGTAAACGCGCAGGAATTCGAGGATGATTTCGGCTATGACCTGTTCGCTTATGCCTATCTACCGCAATTCACGCCGATTGCAGGTGATGTCTGGTTTGATCCCGATCTGATCGATTTCGATTACACGCCCAATACCCATGGCAGCGGCTATTACCTCATGCTGCATGAGCTGGGCCATGCCCTGTTGGGCTTTGAAGACATCACGGAAAATGGCGGTGTGAATGGTGCCGCATTGAGTGCAGGCGAAAATTTCCACGCCTTCTCGATCATGTCCTATCACGCGACACCGGGCATTGCCGCCGATCCACGCAATGCCGCCGTGTCATTTCCGACCACGCCGATGCTCTATGACATTCTGGCGGCACAGGCGCTCTATGGCCCGAATATGAGCCATAACGCGACCGATACGGTGTATCAGTTTGCGCCCGGTCAGGCGATTTACCAGACCATCTGGGATGCCGGCGGGATCGACACCATTGACTGGTCCAATCAGGAAACCGCCGCCTTCATCAACCTGAATGACGGCAGCTTCAGCAATATGGGGCCGCCACGCAGCAACGGTACCGATGAGTTTCCGGAAACCCTCGCCATCGCCTTCAATGCGATCATCGAGAACGCCAAGGGTGGCACCGGCAATGATACAATCGTCGGCAACGCCGCCAACAATGTTGTCTATGGCGGGCTCGGCATCGATCTGGTCACCGGTTTCAACGGCAATGACCTGATCTATGGCAACCAGGGCACCGACACGATTTACGGCAATCTTGATCTCGACCACCTCTATGGCGGCCAGGATGCCGATCGTCTCTATGGCGGCCAGCAAGCCGATGTGCTCTACGGCAACTTCGCCAATGACGTGCTGTACGGCAATTTCGACAATGATTTCATGTTCGGCGGTCAGGATCAGGACACCCTGTATGGCGGTCAGGGCAATGACATAATGTTCGGCAATCTCGGCGATGACCTGCTGTTCGGCAACCGGGACAATGACCAACTGCTGGGCAATGACGGCAACGACACCCTTTATGGCGGCTCTGGCAATGATGGCCTTGAGGGCGCTACCGGCAATGATCGCCTCTTCGGCGATGAGGGCAATGACACCCTCTATGGCGGTACCGGCACCGATGTTCTCTATGGTGGCCTTGATGACGATCTTATCTATGGCGGTGATGGTGCCGACCAGATCAATGGCGGCGATGATGATGACCGCCTGTTCGGTCAGGAAGGCAATGACGTACTGATCGGCGGAGAAGGCTCCGATTACCTCTATGGCGGCAGTGGCTCCGATCAGATGAGCGGCGGCATCGGCAATGATACCTATGTCGTCTCAAACCTGACCCAGAGCGTCAGCGAAGATGCCAATGCCGGGGTTGATGTGATCGAAACACAGGTAGATTTCATTCTGCCCGCGAATGTGGAGATCGGCATCATGACCGGTCCCAACAATATCAGCCTCTCCGGCAACGCTTTGAATAACAGCCTGACCGGCAATATTCAGGACAACCTGATCACCGGTGGTGGTGGCAATGATACCATTCTGGGCAATGCCGGGGCAGACACACTGGACGGGACCAGCGGATCAAACCTGCTGCAAGGCGGGTTTGGTGATGATGTTTACCTGATCCACTCGGCTGCCGATGTGGTGGTCGAGGATGCCAATGGCGGCGTCGACACGGTAATCACCACGTTCAATACCACAATCGGCACGAATATCGAGGTGCTGATCCTGAACGGCAGTGCCAATGAAGCAACCGGCAATGACGTCGATAACCAGCTTGTCGGTGGCACCGGTGCCGATCTGATCTCCGGTCGCGGCGGCAATGATACTCTCAGCGGCAATGCCGGGGCCGATACCCTCGTCGGCGGTACTGGCGATGATGTACTGACCGGCGGCGGTGGTGCTGACCGTTTTGCCTATAGCGGCACCAATCTCGGCGACGACACGATTACCGACTACGAAACCGGTCTGGATGTCATTACCGTCGACAACGGCCTTACCGTCATCGGCATTGCCGACAATGCCGGAAATGCCGAGGTCAGCCTCAGCAGTGGCGATCTGATTACCGTACTCGGCGTCAGCAGTGGCGATATCGAGGTTGAGGACCTGATGGCAACCTGATCAGGGTTCCGGTATCAGGCGGAGGAGATCAGAATTGGGCCAATAAGGACCCGGCTGATCAGGCACTCGGCTGTGGATGGGGCAACTCACCGGCGAGCATGCGGGCCTCGGTCAGGAAATCGATCGGCGACAGACTGTCGAGCTTGTTGATCAGATAATCCATATCATCATCATTGAGCGCATCAACCTGGGTCAGGACACGTTCCAGCACCCGGCGACGGCGGCGCTCGATATCACCTTCCGCACCATCAAACAGGGTCTCACGCACCACATTCAGCGCGGCCCGGCTGGCTGGCAACAGCATCAGTGGGATTTCCGAGCGTTCGTAAATGGTTTTCAGCCCCAGCGGACCTTCGTCATAAATCAGCAGACGGGCATTCACCAGCGGCAGTCCGGACATATGCGACAGCCCGGCCTCATAAAACTCGAGATCGCCCATACACAAGGATCGCAGCAACAATGACCCATTCAGATGGCCGCCCTCATCGAGGTTCTTGACCAATTCGAGCACGTCATTCCGGGCCGCATCCTCATCGGAGAACAGGTGCATTGTTGCCCGCTCGCGCGAGCGCAACAGGACATCAACCGCCACTTCCTCGGGCACATCCTGACGCTTGACCAGATAATCCAGCAACTGATCCGACACCATGGTGACAAGACGGGCTGTTACCTTGTTCGGCAGGGTGGTATCGCGCTCAAGAATACCGCCATGGACCTTGTTGCTGTCCGGGAAGCGGGTCAGAGCGCGATCAAAACCCTTCTCGTTAATCTGAGCGGTACCATTGCGCATCAGCTCGGCAACGGCATTTTCGGTGCCCTGCTCTACCAGCACATCGGAAACAGTGGCCGAGAGATTCGGTCGCTGGGCAATCGCTGTCTGTTTCAGTTCGGAACCGCTGGCGACAACCTCGATCAGTTCATCATCACTGAGGGTCGGGGTATGCTGAAGGATCGGCAGCGCCACTTCCTCAACATCACGTGCAAGGGTCTGCGCCACATCTTTTGGCAGATTGGGTGAGCTTTTTAGACTTTCGGCCAGTGCCTGACGCACGGTAACCGCCACGTCATGGGCCAGTGACCGCAGGATATCCTCGGCAATGCCGCGTTCCTCGGCACTCAGCCCAGTATCAATCTGGTGACCGAGCTTCTGTGCGACGCTTGATCGGTTCTGTTCGGATTTGTCGAGCGTAAGCCGGGTTACGTCAGCTTCACTCAAATGCACACCGGAAGGCGGTTTCTTAATCATGCTACATTCAAAATTTTAACAGCTACAGCAATCTGCATTCTGACGCTCAACACCATATAGATATATCACTTTCTGGCATTTTACCCCAACATTATGCCCATATATTATTAACGCATTCTTGAATATTACTGCGTGGGTTCAGGATTCTTGCCCGCCCAGAAGCTCGCATCAAAGCTGGACAGCAGCCCCGGATGATCCTGAGACCGCAGATTTATGTAGTTTACCAACTCATCGCGGAACGCCTGATGCTTGGTTTTGTCGAACTGGATCAGGGCTACAGCATTGCCAAGACTGGTGAAATCCTGCCGCAGCCATGAATAGGTATCAGCAGACGTTACATAACGCATGGTACCCGGACCCGACGTTTCCGGCACGTCCATTTCGACAAAAGACAGGAATCGCACCTCACAGGGCAGATTGCCGGCAAAGGCTGGCAAGGGGTGGATTACCATATCAACCCGAACATCATATTCAGAGCGGCAAAGGCGCAAAAATGCGTCGTCCTCGCTCATATCGCCGGAAGAAACGAAACTGCCATCGGCAATCGAAATACCGTAAGGCTCAAGCAGCGTATTCATTTCCCTAGTCAGTCGGTCGACACGACTACCGGCAATCTCGACCCGCAGGCCGCGCAGCTGGCGCGGGTCGCGCACCAACCGGTTGCGCCGGGTCACAATCGTAAGCACCTCAACGGCAAGTGGCCGATACCAGACCGCATCGTCCTGACCATGCTCCACATTATAGGATGCAAGGGTGGCAAAGGCGAAGTCGGCCAGACCACTCTGCGCTGCTTCCATCGCAGCCTTGCCGTCATCAACGGTAAGCAGGGCAATCAGCGGGCGTTCGGTAACTTCACCGACACCTGACCGGGTATTGAACGCCGAAATCAGTCCGGTCATGAAATCCACATGACCCGGCTCACTGTTCCCGACCGCAATCGTCAGCACATGCGGTTCGTCGGCAGCGGCATTCCCATCCTGCGCCAAAGCAACCGTTACCGGCGTTATGGCCAGTGCGCAGCCGATCAGGCCCGCCAACCATAGACCGCTCCGTGGAGCCTGCTGCCAACGCTGAAATACCGAACCGAACGTAATCTTGAACATGCTATCCCCGGAGTTACCTTGCCATTTCAACGAGTGTTTGCTCGACAATCTCGCTCAATACCTTGCCAAGTGCTACATCGAATCCCTGAACCACACTATCAAACCTGCCATTGTCGGCTGTGACAACCTGCTCTTCCTCGAACCGGCTGACAATTGCCCGTTCCGGCATCTTGATCAGGGTTGCACTGATCCGCACCCGGATATCCGGTGCCGCGTTGGTTGAGCGGTCAAAATACTCGGCCTGAAACTCGCGCAACTCGTTTTTCAGAATGTAATCAGCGCGCAATCCCGTGGTCTCACGACCGACCGAGACAATCTTTTTGGTATTCTCGAAGCTCTCAACCAGCAGGGTCTGAACCATGCTGGTCGCCCGGTCGGCCCATGCAACAGAGGCGAAGTAATCGAGCTGATACGGGTTTGGCTTCAAGACAATCCGGGCGGTATTGAGGCCGGATGCGGCCACCGGTTGCTCGACCAGCAACTGACGATCAACAAATGGCATGGCCTGATCGAAGGTGCTCTTGGGCGTCAGGGTATAGAGCTTGGGACCGGGACCACCGGGCAGGTCGATACTGCAAGCCGCCAATACCGGCATCAGCACCGATACGGCCACCGCCCCCATGAGACGACGGCGTGACCTGTTGATCAGGCATGGAACATGTGGAAGATGCTCAGATATGGGCGTTTTGTTCATTCTTATTCCTCTACCTGAACACCATTGGCAGTACCACCGAACAGGAACTCCGTCGGCCCGCGTTCCAGCCTTTCGGCAAGCAGGTTAAGATTTGAGATCAGGCCCCGCAATTCCTGAAACAGATAGGTCAGTTCATAAAGCCCGGATGAGGTAAAATCGCCGATGGCACCGGAATTGGCATCAACGATCTTGTTGGCGGTGTTGACCATTTTCTGGGCCGCTTCGGAGGTCTGGTAGATGCTCTGGCTGGTCTTGGTCATCTCGGCATAGACATCAACCGTCGCCTTCTCGATGGTCTTGACCGTACCGCTGGTTTGGTCGAGGAAGGCGGTCATCCGGCTGTCCACATTCTTGCCAAGCTGGTCATAGGTTGTCAGCGTCTTGTCGGCATTGTCGAGCAAGGGAACCAGTCGGGCGCTGGCCTTGGTGAGTTCGGCAGACAGTTTCTGCAATTCATCCATGGAACTGCCGAGTGCCTGAATATTGTCATCGGAGAAAACCTCGGTTGCCCGCTCACTGAGATTGATCAGATTCTCCAGCAATCTGGGCGCTGCTTCAAGCAACTCGCCAAATTGTGATGGTGCTGAACGGATTTCCGGAATGTCCTCATTGCTTACCTGATAGAGCAGACCGGCATCGTCCGAGCCGGGACTGATCTGGACAAAGACGCCACCGGTCAGCCCCTGTTGCTCCAGCCGTGCCTCGCTGTCAGTGCGGATCGGGGTATCCTGCGGCACCTCGATCCGGACGCGCACCCGGTTCATGGTTTCGGGGTCGATGCGAATATCCGTCACCGTTCCTACCGGCACACCGAGATAGCGCACCGGGCTGCCGGTTTGCAGGCCGGTGACCGCACGGCGCAGATAGATTTCATAGGTCTGTGCCTCGCCACCGACATCGCGCCCGGTCAGCCAAGCGACAAAACCCAGCGCGGCGATGACAAAGATCAGGACAAAGGAGCCGACCAGCAGATCATTAGAACGGTTTTCCATGGGATAATGGCCCTTCCTCAAGCCTTCTCGAGCGGTTTGGCAGCACGGCCGCGTGGACCGTTGAAGTAGTCTTCGATCCAGGGATGCCCGGTTTTCTGCAATTCCGGGATGGTGCCGGTGACGATCTTGCGATCAACCAGTACCGCCAACCGGTCACAGATAGCATAGAGGCTGTCGAGATCATGGGTCACCATGAACACCGTCAGCCCCAGCGCCGTCTGCAGATCACGGATCAGGTTATCAAAATCGGCGGCGGAGATGGGATCAAGCCCGGCGGTCGGCTCGTCCAGAAATACGATGTCGGGATCAAGCGCCAGCGCCCGTGCGAGACCGGCCCGCTTCCGCATCCCGCCGGAGAGTTCGGATGGGTATTTGTCGGCGGCATTGGCGGGAAGGCCAACCATCTGCACCTTGATCCGGGCGATCTCATCGACCAGAGCCGGTGAGACCGCGCCACGTTCCTTGATCGGCAGGCCGATATTCTCTGCCACCGTCATCGAGGAGAACAGCGCGCCATCCTGAAACAGCACCCCGCAACGGCGCAGCAATGGCTGGCGTCCCTCGCGCCCCAGTTCCCAGATCGGCTCATCAAACAGGCGAACATCCCCGGCAGCGGGTTTCAACAGGCCGATAATCTCCCGCAACAGCACGGACTTACCAGTACCAGAGCCGCCGACGACACCCAGCACCTCACCGGCAAAGACCGTCAGATCGAGGTTCTCATGGATCACCTGTTTGCCGAACTGGGTACGCAGACCACGCACCTCGATCACATGTTTCGTCACAGCCCGACCTCCTGAAACAGGATGGCGAACATGGCATCAAGCAGGATGACCAGACAGATCGAGACCACCACCGAGCGAGTGGTCATTTCCCCGACGCTCTGGGCACTGCCGCTGACCTTCAGACCCTGATGGCAGCCGACCAGTGCGATGGCGAAGGCAAAGACTGGTGCCTTGATAAAGGTCACGATGATATCGCTTGCGGTCACTGCCAGCTTAAGCTGCTGCAGGAAAATCGCAGGGCCAATATCGAGCAGAAAATATCCGGCGAGCGCACCGCCGAGCAGCCCGGCCATGGCACCATAGAAACCGACCAGCGGCAAGGTGATGACCAGCGCCAGAATACGCGGCAACACCAACACCTCGACCACGTTCAGCCCCATGGTCTGCATGGCGTCGAGTTCCTGATTTACCTTCATCGTGCCGATTTGCGCTGTGAAGGCGGAACCGGAACGCCCGGCCAGAATGATCGAGGCCAGCAAAATGCCGATCTCGCGCAGCACGGCGAGACCGATGATATTCACCACCAGTATCTCGGCCCCGAAATTCTGCAGCTGTACAGCCGAGAGATAGGCCAGCACCATACCGATCAGCAGCGACAGCAAACCGACGATCGGCAGAGAATTCAGCCCGGTCGCCTCCATCTGATGTACGAGATCATGGCGGCGCAACCGTGAGGGATGGCGGATCACCCCGGCCATCACCCGAAATACCAGACCGGTCATGGCGAGCAGGTCGACGGCTTCTTGCCCCGCGGCACGGGCACCGGCACCAACCCGCAAAACGGTTCGGATCAGGGCATTGTCGGCGCGGGGCTTGTCCAGCTGTTCGGCGGAAACACCCATGACCCGGTCAAACAGTTCACGGGAATGGCCCGGCACATTGTCGAACTCGGCCTTGAGGTCTTTTGCGGTCAGGGCATCGCGCAAGCGGAGCATAAGTGCGGCACCGAAGGTATCCAAAACCTCAACCGCTTCCAGATCAAGACTGACAGCGGTTTTTGCCGCCGCCACAACCTGTTTGCGGCAGGCCTCACAAGCGGCTTCAAGCCCCGGCATACTGGCAAGCGACCACTGGCCACTGAGACGCAGAACGCCCGAGCCGTCATCATAATTCCAGAATTGCTGCGCAGGATTGCTACTCAATGACGCCGCCATGGGTTATGAATGAACTGTCGCCACCGTTCGGTGGCTCTTCCTACCCTTGAAAATTGCGAAATCTGCCCGATGAACCTCAAAGAGCATATCCGCGGAGTGCCGGATTTTCCAAAGCCCGGCATCCTGTTCTACGATATTTCAACGCTTTTGGCCCATGCCGAGGCCTGGCAGCACACCATTGACACGCTGGCGGAGCAGATTGGCCACTACAAGCCGGAAGTTCTGGTCGGGATTGAATCGCGCGGCTTCCTCGTTGCAGCCCCGCTGGCCCTGAAACTCGGCTGCGGCTTCGTGATGATCCGCAAGCCCGGCAAACTCCCCGGCCCGGTGATCCCCTACAGCTATGAACTGGAATACGGCACCGATACGCTGGAAATTCAGCAGGATGCCATCAAACCCGGCCAGCGCGTAATCGTACTTGATGACCTGCTCGCAACCGGCGGCACCATGGCAGCTTCGATCGAGCTGCTGACCCAGATCGGTGCGAATGTCGAGGCGGCAGCGTTCATTATCGAGCTGACCTTCCTCAATGGTCGGGACCGGCTGAAGGTGCCGTCCCACTCCCTGCTGCAATATGATGATTAGGCTCAGTTGACCGGCGCAAACTCGGCGCGGGCGATGCTGAAACCATAAGGCCCCTCGACCAGATAGAGGCGCAAGGTGGTCCCGCGCCGTCCCTGTGCATCGGTTGCCAGATAGCTCGCATGGACAAAATCGCCCCGGTCATCGGTGCCGGTGCCATGCACAAGCGTCTCCACACCACCGCGAATATAGGGCATGAAGCGTGAGGCGATGGCCTGAAACGCCCGGCTTTTCAGTGCATCCGGCGTCTGTTGCCAATTGCTGACCACCAGCGGCGCAATGGCATCAATTGACTCGCTCGCCACAAGGAAATCATAGAGTTTCTCGCTGGCTTCCGCCGGGGTTTCCGCCTCTGCCACCGCAGGTTGAATGCAGGCGGGCAATGCCTCGGCAAACTGCACCGGATCGAGCGGTGAGCCGCTGCCGTCCTCGACACAGGCGGCGATACTGTCACCGGACAACAGCCAGACTGCAGCCGCACCGACAATGCCGAGGACCAGAATGCCAGCAATGACCAATTTCACACTGAAACCGGCCTGGGGGTGACGCTTTCGGGAAAACATAGGAGACAGGTACATAATCAAAATCACTAATCGGGCTGCACCATCTGGAGCATGGCGGCAAGGTTCCCTATAAGAACAACATCTATTTAGATGGGGCGGGCAGCAAATGAAACTAGGCTTTATTACCGATACGCATATCAATGCCGAGGGCGCACCCATCTGGGCCGGGGTCGACAGCCTCGCCCATCTGAACCGGGTGATCGACCATCTGAACGGCCTTGAGCTCGATGCGGTGGTGTTCGGCGGCGATCTCGCCGATGCAGCCGACCTCGCCGATGACGCCCATGCCCATGCCATGTACCGGGCTGCGATGCCAGCGTTCGAGCGGATTGCAGCGCCCCTGCTCCCGATCCCCGGCAATCATGATCGCCACGATCTGTTTCTGAGCTATCTCGATAAATACCGCAGCGGCGATCATGGACCGGACCTGTCCTATGTCCGCGAACTCAATGGCTGGCGGCTGATCATGCTGGATACCGTGGAGCCGGGCCAGATCGAGGGCAGCATCACTGATTTCAGCGTGGAGTGGCTGGCAGAGCTGGTGCAGGCGAACCCGGATCAGCCAACCCTTGTCTTCGCCCATCAGCCGCCATTCTCATGTCATGACGACCCGGCACTGGACATGCGGTTCGATAATGCGGAGCCGCTGGAGGAAGCGCTTTCCGGCTGTACCGGTCTCAAGGGCATCTTCAGCGGCCATTATCACCGGCTGATCGATTGGCAATGGCGCGGCGTGCCCTATCATGTCGCCCCGTCAACGGCAGCGCAGTTCCCGCACCCCGCATGGGGCGAGGAACGCAACCTGCCGAAATACAACGTGCCGGGGTTTCAGATCATCGATCTGGGCGCAGAAGACATTAGCGTTGAAACGGTCTGGCTCGGCACCAATCCGTTTGCCGCGACAACAGCAGCCTAGATATTCCGCTTAGATATTGCGCCAGGTGCCATCGGATTGACGGCAGGCAGTACCGGTCAGGATTTCAGTCTGGCCATCGATTTCGACCGTCTGGCGATAATCCCGACAATACTGTCCTGTTGACCGTTCATAGGTACGGTCAACGGTTACAGTGCCGGAATTGCCGCTGTCAGGATTGCGCCATGGCACGGAAGAACCGGTCGGGGCAGTTTCCAGCGTACGGTGGGTAGTGCGCTCCATCGCCAGTCGATCAGCCTTGTCCAGTGACGAACCGATTTCGCTACCGAGAAAAGCGCCAAGCAGGCCACCTGCGACGGCTGCGGCCACCTGACCGGAACCACTGCCGATCTGGGCACCGGCGAGACCACCGAGCGCGGCACCGCCAAGGGTACCAACCGTTTGTTTGGTACCGGTATTGGAGCCTTCACATGCCGCAAGGCCAAGTCCGGCGACAATTACAACGGCAAGGGTCAGTCCACGATTATAGCGTTTCATCAGTATCATTCCGTTAATCAAAAACAGTTGTTTTATTAGCGGCCCATCATGTCGAAACAATGGCCATCGCATAACTTTCTGCATTGAAATGGTATGCCGGTAAGATTTCATCAACCTTTCTGCCGTTAACATTTGTGAACGCGACTGTGAGGTAGAGCAAATGATGCAAATTCAGATAAACCGGCAATTCTGGGGCGGCATGTTGTTTGGCACGCTGTTTCTGGCCATGACGCTTGTTGCATCCGGCACGGCATTGCGCACACCGGACGGCCAGATCAGCCCGTCCGGCATCGCGATTATCGGCCTTGTGCTCATCTGTTGCTGCTGCCTCAGCTTTGTCTGGCAGCTCATGAAAGCCCCGGAACTGAAACAGGCGCAAGAACAGCCGGAAGCATGGCTCAGAGAGTATCCCGCCTTGTGCAAAATCATGGGCGATATGCCACCCGAAGCGCGAGCAAATCCGGGCAGTGAATGCTGGCTGATGCAGGAAACGCTCGACAATGCTGCCGATGCCATCGTCATCACACGCGCCGAGAGCAGTGATGCGAACGGGCCGCCGATTGTCTTTGCCAACAAGGCCTATGTCGAACTCGCAGGTTCCGATAGCAAGAGCCTGTACGGCAAACCTGCTCGCCTGCTCGGGGATCAGGGGCTTGATGCCACGGTTCTGGTTGAGCTGCATGATACTCTCAAAAACGGCAAGTCATTCCGCTCGGAAGTGCTGTTCTATAGCCAGAATTATACCCAGCGCTGGCTGGATGTCGGCATCTTCCCACTCACTGACAAACACGGCAAAATCACCCATTACGCTGCCTTCGCCCGCGACATCGCAAACCAAAAGGAACTGGAAATCCAGATGCGTGATGACAAGGAGGCAGCAGAGGCCGCCAATCTGCTGAAAAGCGAGTTTCTGGCCACCATGAGTCACGAGATACGCACGCCGCTCAATGGCATCATCGGGATGAGCAACCTGCTGCTCGACACCAATCTGGATGCAACCCAGGCCAACCATGTGGATATGCTGTCCCATTCAGCGGAAACCCTGCTGCAGCTGATCAACGATATCCTTGATCTATCCAAGATCGAGGCCGACAAGCTGGAGCTTGAACCCGCGTCCTTCAGCATCAAGGGGCTGATCTTTGAGATCGCCCAGATGGTAAGGCCGCAAATCCAGCGCAAGGGCCTCGAACTGGTCGTCGATGTTTCGCCGCGCCTGCCGATCAACGTCACCGCCGATCCCGGTCGCCTGCGTCAGATCATCCTGAACCTGATCGGCAATGCCGTGAAGTTCACCAGTCAGGGCTTTATCCGGATTTACGTTGAACCGGTCGAGCAGGCCGATGGTGCAACACATCTCCTGAAAGTCAGCATCGAGGACAGTGGGATCGGCATCTCATCCCAGGCGAAATCACGGATCTTCAACAAGTTCAGTCAGGGCGATGCCTCAACCACCCGGCGCTATGGCGGCACCGGACTTGGCCTTGCCATCTGCAAGAGCCTCGCCAAAGCGATGGGCGGCACCATCGGGCTGGAAAGCGAGGAAAATCAGGGGTCAACCTTCTGGTTTACCTTTGCCTGCGAACCCCATGCCGATGTGCGCCTGTACGAACATTACCGCAAGCAGTTCAAGGACGAGTTGGAGAACCACACGGTTATCATCCTCGACGACCACAGTTGCAGTGCGGTTGCGGTGGAACGGCATCTGCGTGCCGCCGGTGCCGACTGCCACAAGTTCACCAACCTGAACCGCATCACCGATCAGTTGCTGCAATGGCATCAGGTGCATGAAAAGGCAGACCTCATCATCCTCGATGAAGAACTCGGCATTGGCACTGCTTTTGATGTGATGCCTAGGATTGCGCAGGTATTCGGCGACAATGTCCCGCCGATCCTGCTGCTGACCAACAAGCCGCTGCAAGGGTGCCATAAGAAGCTGGCCCGCGCCGGTCTAAGCGGTGCAATTGAAAAACCGATCCGACCGAGCCATCTGGTCCGAGCAGCGGTCGAGCTGCTGCGCAATCGCGGGCACGAGAACTTCTGGGCGCCGCACCCGGATATCCGCCGCCGCACAGCAGCCACCCTTGATGATGAGCGTTCACCGCTGGCCGGGTTGCAAGTCCTGCTCGCCGAGGACAACCCGATCAACGCCCAGATTTTCACGCATATCATGGAGCGCTGGGGCGCCCGGGTGACCGTCGCCGGCAATGGTCGTGAAGCAATCGACATCAGTGACACCATGCCGTTCGATATCATCTTCATGGACTGCCAAATGCCCGAGGTCGACGGCTTTGAAGCGACACAGGAACTGCGCCGCCTGATGGCCGGCAAGATCATCCCGCATACGCCGATCATCGCCCTGACCGCCAATGCCATGAAGGGCGACCGCGAGCGTTGCCTGGAAGCGGGCATGGATGATTACCTCGCTAAACCGACACAGGCGCGCGACATTGCCACCACCATCCGTCGCTGGGTCAGCGCCGACAGGATCGGTGAGAAACATGCCAATGCCGCCTATGGCAATACCGCGGAGGAGCATATCACCACCGACGATGATCACCGCCTGATCAATCTCGAGATGTATAATGAATGTGCGGATATTCTCGGCCCATCCCATGGCCGCGTGGTGGCCGACTTCATGGATCGGCTTGGGCAGATGCTGCAGGAACTGGCATTCGCCGTATCCCGGAGTGACTACACCACTACGGCGAAACTGGTCCATCCGTTCAAGTCATCGGCAGCCCAGCTCGGTGCCATGGGCGTATCCGAGGTCTGCCGCAGCATCGAGATGCGTACCCGTGAGAAACAGCCTAACGAGGTGGATGATACGGCATTGGCAAGCGAGCTGGTCCAGCTTCGTGAAGTTGCCGATGCCACCGCCATCAAGCTCCGCGCCATGACCTCGGAAGGCGGCAAGGAAGATCCGCTGGCGGAAACTGGCTGACAAGATCAGGCAGTAATCAGCTTGCGAATGGTGGCGACTGTATCGGCATCGCGTGGTGGCTTGTCCCAGCGGATGCGGTGGATACGTGGAAACCGCATGGCGATACCGGATTTGTGCCGCGTACTCTCATGCACGCTGTCGAAGGCAACCTCAACCACCAGCCCCTTCTCAGCACCATGTGCAACCTCACGCACCGGACCGAAGCGATTGGTGGTGTTATTGCGCACAAACTTGTCGAGTTGCTTCAACTCCTCGTCGGTAAAGCCGAAATAGGCCTTGCCGACCGGCACCAGTTCCAGTCCAGCCGCGCCATCATCACGCCAGGCCCCGAAAGTATAGTCGGAATAGAAGGATGAGCGTTTGCCATGTCCGCGTTGGGCATACATGAGCACGCAATCCATAGTCAGAGCATCACGCTTCCACTTGAACCATGGCCCCTTCGGTCGCCCGGCGACATAGGTAGATGCCTTGTGCTTCAACATCAGCCCCTCGACCAGCGTATCCGGGGCATCGCGACTGGTGGCCCTGATCTCGCCAAGCTCATCCCAATCGGCAAAGTCAACCAGCGCCGACACGTCCATCCGGTCAGGAGTGACACGCTGATACCATTCTTCAAGTCTCTGCCGCCGCGCATCGAACGGCAGGTCGCGCAGATCCTCACGACCATCATAAAGGATGTCATAGAGCCGGATATGGGCCGGGGCATCGCTCAGCATCTTCGCCGTTACGGTCTTGCGGTTCAGTCGTTGCTGCAGATCATTGAACGACGCGACGGCCCCGTCCCGGAACACCAGCAATTCACCATCGAGAACAGCCTCGAAATCTACCTGCTCAACTATGTCGGGAAAGCTATGGGAGATATCGTCCCCGGTACGCGAATAGAGCCGTGTTATCAGCCCGTCGGCGGTGCGCCGTGCTGCCAGTTGCACCCGGATGCCATCCCATTTCCATTCCGCACGGTAGTCGCCCGGATCAAGCCTCGCGATATCATCGCTTTCGAGTGGGTTGGCCAGCATGGGTGGTCGAAAGATCGCGCCCTCCTCAATATCCGGTCGTTCCTCCCTGCCCTCAAGCCACGCGAACAAATCAGCATAGGGCGGTTCAAGCCCATGCCAAATCTCTTCGATCTCGGCCACATCAATCGTCGACCATTGCGCCAGTGCCAGCTTGGCAAGCCGTGCGGAAACACCGATCCGCATGCCACCGGTCATCAGCTTGATCAGCGCATACCGCTGGTTCGGTCGGGCGCGGTCAAACCAGCCTGCAACCAGTATCGGCACATCGCTACGTTTGGTTTCCGAGAGAGTTTCGACCACCTCAGCCAATGATGGCACGGGTGAATTGGGCTTTGCCGCCGGTTCTGGCCACATCAGGGATGCGGTTTCCGCAAGATCACCAACGAAGTCATAGGACCAGCGGAACAGTTCCGGATCAACCCGCTCACTAATCAGTTCGCGCACCAACCCGGCCTTGGCGTTCTTGAAAGACAGGTTGCCGGTCAGTGCCGCCAGCGCCCAGCCCCGATCAGGGTCCGGCACGTTAGCAAAGTAATCCGCCATGAGGCGCAGCTTGCCATTACGTGACGGCGTCAGGATCAGCTTATCCAGCAAGTCGGCGAAGGCTTTCATGGCATCACTCCGCCTCATCCTCGAACCCGACCAGCGCCAGTGCCCGGGCTTTGCGTCCGGTCAACCTGCAGTGGTGGACAATCGCTTCCTCTCGACCATGGGTAACCCAGATTTCCGGTGCATCCACATCCTCGAATGTCTGGCACAGCTCATCCCAATCCGCATGATCGGACAGGATCAATGGTAACTCCACACCACGCTGTTTCGCACGTTGACGCACGGTCATCCAGCCGCTGGCGAGACAGACCACCGGGTCTGGCAAACGGCGGGACCAGCGATCCTGTATCGCGCCCGGCGGTGCAATGACAATCTCACCGCGAAAATCATCCCTGGTCATGGCGTCGTCACCGCGCACGGTTGCCGGACGCAACTCGCCGAGATCAACACCATGGCGGGTATAGAGATCACATAAATTGGCAAGGGCACCGTGGATATAGATAGGCCGGTCATAGCCGGTGGCACGGATATGGCTGATCACCCGCTGCGCCTTGCCGAGGGCATAGGCACCGATAACGTGGCAGCGCTCGGGATACAGACGAACCGATTGGAACAGCTTGTCAATTTCGGTTTCAACCGGAGGGTGGCGAAATACCGGCAGACCGAATGTTGCCTCGGTCACGAACACATCACAGGGCACAACTTCAAACCCGGCACAGGTCGGGTCCGCTCGACGTTTGTAATCACCGGAAACGACAAGCCGCGCACCCTTATGCTCAAGCACCACCTGAGCCGAGCCTAGCACGTGCCCCGCCGGCATCATGCTGACGCTGACCTCACCGATCGTGATGACCTCGCCATATTCCAACGGTTGGTGCACCCTGCCCGCACCGTCACCATAGCGAACAGTCATGATGTCCAGAGTGGCCTGTGTCGCCAGTACCTTCTGATGGCCGGGACGTGCATGATCGGCGTGACCATGGGTGACAACGGCACGCTCGACAGGCCGCACCGGATCAACATAGAAATCACCGGGCGTGATGTAGAGCCCTTGCGAACGGATCTCGATCCAGCTTTCGGGATGCGGTGGCGTGGTGCGCGTCATTGATGAATTAAGGCGAGTAAACAGTAGCTATGAACAAGATAAGCGCATTTCTCGATTATGCCAGTGAGGTGGCCGATGCCATGGCGGCCGGCAAGCCCGTGGTGGCGCTGGAATCCACCGTTATCGCCCACGGCCTGCCGCATCCGGTCAATCTGGAGACCGCCGCCAGCCTGCAACGGATCATCCGGGAGTTCGGGGCGGTTCCGGCCACAACCGCCATCATGGATGGCCGCATCAAGGTCGGGCTGGATGAGGCAGAGCTTGAGCGGCTCGCCACTGCCAGCGATGTGCGCAAGCTCTCGACCCGCGACATGGCAATCGCCCTGACCGGTGGCGAGACCGGTGCGACCACGGTTGCCGCCACCATGCAGATTGCCGCCCTTGCCGGGATTCGGGTGTTTGCCACCGGCGGCATCGGCGGTGTCCATCGCGGGGCCGAGCAAAGCTTCGACGAGAGCGCGGACATTACCGCCCTCGCCCGCTATCCCGTTGCTGTAGTGACAGCAGGCGCGAAATCCATCCTCGACCTGCCACGGACGCTGGAACGGCTGGAAACCAATGGCGTGCCGGTGCTCGGCTATGGCTGCGACGGATTTCCGGCCTTCTATCTCCGCGACAGCGGCCTGCCGGTTGATCAGCGGTTTGATGATGCCGCCAGCATCGCCCGGATGCTCGATACCCATTGGGCGCTGAATGACAATCGCGGGGGGGTAATCGTCGCCAATCCGATACCGGCAGCCTTTGCCATGAACCGAGAGGATCATGACCGGGCATTACAACAGGCACTCGATCAGGTCGCGGCAGCCGGTGTTAGTGGCAAGGACACCACCCCGGCCCTGCTCGCCGCCATGGTCGAGGCAAGTCAGGGAACGACGCTCGACGCCAATATCGCGCTGATCGAAAACAATGCCCGGCTGGCCGCCGAACTGGCAGTAGCCCTGACCAGCCTTTAGCGATCAGACCACACGCAGAATGGCGCGGGTGATGGTGGCGGCAATATCGGCGGCTTCTTCGAGGAAGGTCGGGAAGTCGAGATGGCTGTCGGCACCGGCGAGATCACTGAGCGCGCGGACAACCAGATAATCGACACCGAACCGCTCCGCGATCTGGGCGATGGCCGCCCCTTCCATCTCGATTGCCTGAGCACTGAACTCCTCGAACAGCCGTTTGCGGGTCGCCTCACAGTTCATGAAGGTGTCGCCCGACAGGATGGTGCCGAAACTGATCGCCGGGAAACGTGGCTCATCACCCGCCGTCACCTTGGGCAGATCGGTCTTGGCCAGCACCGCCTCAACGCGTTTCAGCAAGGTTCTGTCCGGCTCATAACCATGGGTCTGGTCCACATGGGGCAGCGGCGGGACGCCGGGCTGATAGGTGGTGATCCGCTCATTCGCGAGCGCGCCGTAATCATATTGCACAAGCCGCTGACCGATCACGATGTCACCGACCTTGAGCGCCGGGTCGATACCACCTGCAACGCCGGAGAACAGCAGACCGTCACAGCCGAACTCCTGAATCAGCAGGGTAGCGACCAGCGCGGAATTGACCTTGCCAATGCCTGACTGGACGAATACCACCGGCCGGTCCTCCAGCGAGCCAACGGCAAATTCCAGCCCGGCGATCTTGCGCACGCTCTCATGGGCGGCAAAGGCGGAGCCGAGGGCGGCGTGTTCCTGCGGAATGGCCGACATGATGCCGATACGTTGCATGGTCTTGTTCTCTCCGGTGGCCAGAATATGACGAGGATAATCAGTGGATGATCAACAGGGGTAATCAGATGATTTCCAGAACCAGCATCAGATACAGCAGAAGGCTCAGGTAGGAAACCACCTTGATCATGGCGACAATAATCGCCGCCCGGCGTGACAACGGCTTCCGTTCGCCGATCTTGCCGAATGGCAGCAAGCGGCGCAAACGGCCATCAGCCTCGCGCTCCAGCTCGGGAAACGGGGTTTCCGGGTAATGCGTCGCCGGGGCGAACAGCGGCACGTCCCGGAACTTGAACGCCTTGACCAGCACCAGACCGCTCAGAAAACCGCCGATATGTGCCCACCAGGCAATACCGTGATCCCCGCTGAATGCCATCAGGAAGTCGAGCGCAACATAGATGGCGATAAATATTCCTGCGGGGGCGAACACCGGAAACCGGAAGGCAACCAGCACCAGCACCCGCGCACGGGGATGCAGCAACAGATAGGCCGCAAGCAGGCCGCCAATGGAACCGCTCGCACCGATCAGCGCAATGGGTGGCCCTGCCCGCACTGCCTCGGAAAGGCCGAAGGCCAGCGCACTGAATATACCGGTCAGGATATAGAACAACAGGTAACGCAGATGCCCCATGCTGTCCTCGATATTGTCGCCGAAAATGAACAGCATCAGCATATTGCCGAGCAGATGTAGCATGCTGCCATGCATGAACTGATAGGTTACCAGCGTGACCGGGTCATTGAGCAGCGACGCGCCATGGGGCAGATAGGCGAAACCATCAAACAGCCCCGGCAACATCCACATGGCGGCAAAGATCGCCACATTCGCCAGTATCAACCCATAGGTGACATAGGGTTTGCGGATATGGCGCAGCGGATTACCATCGCGCAGAAACAGAAACGGCATCGGACCTTGCTAACGATCGTGACAGGAAATGTGACGAGAAACGAAACGGGAAAAACGACAGCACTGTCAGTCAAACAATATCATGCCATGTTATCTTACGCTTATATTGACCCAGCCCCTATCCTGACAGCCCATGCCACCGGCAAAACCCGACACTGATGTTTCAGCCGCAACGGCTGCCCGCCTGCCTGATGCCCTGCCAGATGCGATTGGTGGCTGGTTCCGCAGCCGCGGCTGGCAGCCGCGTGAGCACCAGCTGGATGTGCTGAGGGCCACGCAGGCAGGCAGCAATGTCCTGCTGATCGCGCCGACCGGGGCGGGCAAGACGCTGGCCGGTTTCCTGCCGAGCCTCAGCGAGTTGGTCACCAGCCCCGATCTCGGCACCGAACTGCACCGGTTACACACGCTCTATATCTCACCGCTCAAGGCGCTCGCGGTCGATATTCAGCGCAATCTGGAGCTGCCCATCGCCGAAATGCGCCTGCCGATCCGGGTGGAGACCCGCACCGGCGACACCCCGACCGATCGCCGTCGCCGCCAGTTGAAGCGCCCGCCGCATATGCTGATGACGACACCGGAGAGCCTCGCGCTGATGCTCTCCACCGCCGACGGGAAAAAGCTGTTCCGGCATCTGCGCATGATCGTACTCGATGAGCTTCATGCCCTCACCGACAACAAGCGCGGAGAGCTGCTCTCACTCAACCTCGCCCATCTGCGCGTGATCGCCCCGACGGCCCGTACCATCGGCCTGTCCGCCACCGTTGCCTATCCCGATGCGCTCGCTGGCTATCTGTCCCGCCAGCCATCAAAAGCATCAACAGCAACGCAAGCCGGCCCGCCATCCGATGTAACGGTTGTACAGGGCCGTGCCGGGGCACTGCCACAGATCGAGATACTGCACAGCTCGGGACATATCCCATGGTCCGGACACATGGCGCTGCACACCATGCCCGATGTTTATGAGGCAATCCGCAAGACGCGCCTGACCATCCTGTTCGTCAATACCCGTGCGCAGGCCGAGTTGTGCTTTCAGGAGTTGTGGCGGCTCAATGAGGACGGGCTGGCGATTGCCCTCCACCACGGTTCGCTAGATGTCAATCAACGGCGCAAGGTCGAGGCAGCGATGTCAGCCGGCAAGCTGAAGGCAGTGGTGGCCACCTCCTCGCTCGATCTCGGCCTCGACTGGGGCGATGTGGATCTGGTCATGCAGATCGGTGCGCCAAAGGGCGTCTCCCGCCTGCTGCAACGGATCGGTCGCGCCAATCACCGGCTCGACGAGGCAAGCCGCGCCATTCTGGTGCCCGCCAACCGTTTTGAGTATCTCGAATGCCGGGCTGCCTGTGACGGCGTGGCGGCGGGCAATCTCGACGGCATCCCGCCCCGTCCCGGTGGCCTCGATATTCTGGCCCAGCATATCCTCGGTCGCGCCTGTGCCGAGGCGTTCAGGCCCGACGACCTGTATCACGAGGTAACCAGCGCCGCCCCCTATGCCGGATTGAGCCGCAAGGATTTCGAGGCCACGCTGCAGTTCGTCACCAATGGCGGCTATGCGCTGCGTGCCTATGAACGCTATCACCGGCTGGTGGTCGATGATGAGGGGCGATACAAGGTTGCCGATCGCAGGATCGCCGCCAGTTACCGGATGAATGTGGGCACGATCGTTGAGGCCAATACCTACAAGGTACGCCTCAATCGCGGACGGGTACTTGGCAGCGTCGAGGAGTATTTCGCACAGGGGCTGACGCCCGGCGATACCTTCATCTTTGCCGGTGAACTGCTGGCCTTTGTCGAGCTGCGCGAGAACACGATCATCGTCAGCCGGGCCAAGGGCGCGGACCGGACACCCAAGGTGCCTGCCTATGCCGGTGGTCGCCTGCCGCTCTCCACCTATCTCGCCGATGGTGTCCGGGCATTGCTGTCTGATCAGGCGCAATGGCGACAGTTCCCGGAACCGGTGCAGGAATGGCTGGAGATGCAGGTCAAACGCTCGACCATGCCGCCGCGTGACGGCCTGCTGGTCGAGACATTCGAGCGTAACAACCGTCATTACCTCGTCGCCTATTGCTTCGAGGGCCGCAATGCGCACCAGACCCTCGGCATGCTGCTGACCCGCCGCATGGAGCGTATGGGCTACAAACCCATGGGTTTCGTCGCCAGCGATTATGTGATTGCGGTCTGGTCGGTCGATCCGGCCACCAATATGGCGGCGCTGTTCGATCAGGACATGCTTGGCGATGATCTGGAAAGCTGGATGGATGAGAGCAGCATGCTCCGCCGCACCTTCTATTATGTCGCCGTGATCGCCGGGCTGGTGGAGAAGAATCTGCCCGGGCAACAGAAGACTGAACGGCAAATGGTGGTCAATACCGACCTGATCTATGACGTGCTGCGCCAGCATGAACCGGACCACCTGTTGCTGCGTGCCACCCGTGCCGATGCCGCCCGTGGCCTGACCGATATTCGCCGTCTGGCCGATATGCTGACCCGCATTCAGGGCAGAATCGAACACCGGGCTTTGGATCGGGTCTCACCGCTCGCGGTGCCGGTCATGCTCGAAATCGGTCGGGAGACGGTTTATGGCGAGGCATCCGATGCCATGCTGGAAAACGCGGCAGAGGCGCTGATTGCCGAGGCAATGGACTGAAACCACTGAGGCCGTGAACAGACCGCCCCGATCACCGCATGGCAGATAAAGGTCGCAGATGGGTTTCGGGATGCGCGCCATTCCCCTACACTGCTTACAGTTACGATTTGAGTGTTGCCCCATGCCGACCCAGCGCCTGACATTTGCCGATCAAGAGCTGATTATCGACCTGACCGGGCTGGCGATATGGCCGGGCACGAAAACCGCCATCGTTGCCGATCTCCATTTTGAAAAAGCGACCTCCTACGCCATGCGCCGCGGCAGCCTGTTGCCGCCATTCGATACCCGCGCGACGCTCGACAATCTTGGTCGGGCACTGGCGCAGTATCGCATCGAGCGGGTGATTGCTCTCGGTGACAGCTTCCATGACGCTCAGGGCCCGGCGCGGCTTGGTACGCTGGAACGGGACATGCTGGAGCGTCTCACCAACCGCTATCACTTCCTCTGGATCACCGGCAATCATGACCCCGAACTGCCGGACGACATGCCCGGCGATTGTGTCAGCGAGCATCATGAGGGCGGTCTGGTCTTCCGTCACGAGGCCGATCCGGGCAGCGATGACCGGGCCGAGCTCTCCGGTCATTTCCATCCGAAGGCCCGCATCCGCACACCGCAAAAACCGATCTCGGCTCCCTGCTTCGCCTTTGATGACCGCAAGCTGATGCTGCCATCCTTCGGCGTGCTCACCGGTGGCCTCAATGTGCTGGACAAGGCGGTACGCGGCCTGTTCGCACCTGACTTCCGGGTTGCCATGCTCGGCCAGCGACGCCTGTTCACCTTCTCGAACCATCAGCTTGAGCCGGACCGCACCGCACGGGTCGACTAAGCGAACCGCATTAGGACTCCAGCTTTCGACGGAATATGGCTATCTGTGTGACGCCTACAGCGTCACCAGCCAAGTATAGTCCCATGAGCTTCGATCTTCTGATTTCCGGCGGCACCTTGCCGGACGGTACCCGCGCCGATATCGGCATCAACGGCGATACCATTGCCGCCATCGGCCCCGATCTGACAGCAGAGGCCGGACAGGTGGTAGACGCCAGCGGCTGCATGGTCTCACCGCCCTTTGTCGATCCGCATTTCCATATGGATGCAACCCTGTCGCTCGGCATCCCCCGTATCAACAAATCCGGCACCCTGCTTGAAGGCATCGCCCTCTGGGCCGAGCTGAAGCCGATTCTGACCACCGAGGCGGTTGTCGAGCGCGCGCTCGATTATTGTGACTGGGCAGCGGCGCAGGGTCTGCTCGCGATCCGCAGCCATGTGGATGTCTGTGATGACAAGCTGACCGGTGTTGAGGCGCTGCTGGAGGTCCGTGAACAGGTCAAGGATCGCATCGACCTGCAACTGGTTGCCTTCCCGCAGGATGGCTATTTCCGTCATCCGACCGCAGCCGAAAACCTGAAACGCGCACTTGATATGGGCGTGGACGTGGTCGGCGGCATCCCGCATTTCGAGCGCACCATGGAAGATGGCGCACGCTCGGTCACGGCACTCTGCGAGATTGCAGCAGATCGCGGGTTGATGGTCGACATGCATTGCGACGAGACCGACGACCCCATGTCCCGTCATATCGAGACCCTCGCCTATGAAACCCAGCGCCTTGGCCTGCAGGGTCGGGTTGCCGGATCGCACCTGACCTCCATGCACTCCATGGACAATTATTACGTCTCCAAACTTCTGCCCCTGATGGCGGAGGCGGAAGTTGCTGCCATTCCGAACCCGCTGATCAATATCGTGCTGCAGGGCCGTCATGACACCTATCCGAAACGCCGCGGCCAGACTCGGGTACCGGAGATGCTCCAATACGGCATTACCGTCGGCTTCGGTCAGGATTGCGTCATGGACCCGTGGTATTCGCTCGGCACCGGCGACATGCTCGATGTGGCCTTCATGGGGCTGCATGTGGCACAGATGACCAGCCCGGCGGATATGCGCAAATGCTATCAGATGGTTACGGAGACCTCGGCCCGGATCATGGGGCTGGATGATTACGGCCTCGCGGTTGGCAGGAAAGCCAACCTTGTCGTGCTCGACGCCAGCGATCCGATCGAGGCCATCCGCCTGCGTGCCGGTCGCCGTGCGGTTGTGGCCAAGGGCAAACTGATCGCCGAAGGACCGTCACGCGCCTACACCCTGCATCTGCCGGGCCGCCCGGACAGTGTCAGCCGCCGAAAGAAGTGACGTACACGCATAATTTCCCCGTTTAAAACTGGTCCGTTCGGGCAGAAGCTGCGTATCGGTATATGTCAGATCAATAATATGCCGGTGCCGCATCAATTTTATGGCCATTCCCGTTTTCGTTCACTGGTTCCGTCGCGACCTTCGCCTTGCTGACAACCCTGCACTTGCTGCAGCCGTTCAGGCAGCGCGGGCAGCCGATGGCCGGTTGTTACTCCTCTATATCCATGATGATGAAACACCGGGCGAATGGCGCTGGGGCGGTGCCCATCGCTGGTGGCTGAACCGCAGCCTGAAGAGCCTCGCTGACAGTATTGGAGCGAAAGACAACCAACTGGTTCTGAAATCAGGCAATGCAAAGGCGGTACTGGAACAACTGGCCGACACGCTACCGATCAGGGGCGTATTCTGGAACCGCTGTTACGAACCCTTTGCCATCGAGCGGGATAAGGCAATCAAGTCGCAGTTCAAGGATCGGGACATTACCGTCGAGAGTTTCAACGGTTCGCTGCTGAATGAGCCATGGACCATCGAAACCAAGTCAGGTGGCCCGTATAAGGTCTTCACACCCTACTGGCGTGCCGTGCTGGAAAAGGGCGATATTTCCAAACCCATTCAGGCGCACAAGACCTTGCCGCCAGCACCGGAGCTTGCCGGCGAGGCGCTGGCAGATTGGGGACTGCATCCAACCGCACCCGACTGGTCACAGGGGCTGGCGGATCCCTGGACGCCCGGCGAGGATCATGCCCGCGACCGCTTGTACCGGTTTCTGGATGACAGGATCGTTGATTACCGCGAGGCACGGGACTATCCGGGCAGCCACGGCACCTCACGCATCTCGCCCTACCTGCATTGGGGGGAGATCAGCCCGCGTCAGATATGGCACATGACGGTCAGCGCCCATGGCCATCCCAATGTCAGCAAAACACCAGAACCCTATCTGCGGGAAATCTGCTGGCGGGAGTTCTGCTATCACTTGCTCTATCACTTCCCGACCCTGCCGACCGAGCCGCTCAATGAACGCTTCGGAGAGTTTCCATGGCGCGAGGATGAGCAGAGCCTGACGGCATGGCAACGGGGCCAGACCGGCATTCCGATTGTCGATGCCGGTATGCGTGAGCTGTACGAAACCGGCTGGCAGCACAACCGGGTGCGGATGATCGTCGGCTCGTTTCTGGTCAAGAACCTGCTGCTGCCATGGACCGAGGGTGAACGCTGGTTCTGGGATACGCTGGTCGATGGCGATCTCGCGAACAATGCCGCGGGCTGGCAGTGGATCGGCGGCTGCGGTGCCGATGCAGCCCCCTATTTTCGCGTGTTCAATCCCATCCTGCAGGGCGAGAAATTCGACAAGCAGGGCAAGTATGTCCGCCGCTACGTGCCAGAGCTTACAAAGCTGCCGGACAAGTATATTCACAAACCATGGGAAGCGCCGAAAGATGTGCTGGCACAGGCTGGCATCCGTCTCGGCGAGACCTACCCAAAACCGATCGTGGACCTCAAGGGATCACGCCAACGCGCCCTGGACGCCTTTGAGGAGATAAAACGATGATCGCCACCCTGTCTGCCCCGGTGAGGACCGGCCAGAAAATCGCTGTCATTGGCAGCGGCATCACCGGGCTGAGCACTGCCTGGCTGTTGTCGCAGGCGCATGATGTGCATGTGTTCGAGGCCGACAGCCGGATCGGTGGCCATGCCAATACGGTCACAACACCGGCGGGCGATCAGGTCGATATGGGCTTTATCGTCTTCAACCGCCTGACCTACCCCAACCTTTGTGCCCTGTTCAGCCATCTGGGTGTCGGGTGTGAAGAGAGCGACATGTCATTCGGGGTCAGTCTCGATGATGGCCGAATTGAATATTCCGGCGATGGGTTGAATGGCGTCTTCGGCCAGCGGCGGCACCTGATCCAGCCAAGTTATTACCGTATGCTGAGCGACCTGCTGCGGTTCTACAAAAAGGCACCGGAAGATCTCGCCAATGGTCGCCTGACCGACATAACACTCGGTGAGTATCTCCATTGTGATGGCTATGGCGAGCGGTTCCAGCAGCAGCATATCCTGCCCATGGGTGCCGCGATCTGGTCGAGCAGCATCACCGAAATGCTCGCTTTCCCGGCGGAGAACTTTGTCAGCTTCTACGTCAATCACGGCCTGTTCCGACTGAAGGATCAGGTGATCTGGCGCACTGTGACCGGAGGCAGCCGATCCTATGTCGAGGCCATCAGCCAGAAGCTGCACACGGAAAACCGCATCCATATCAACGCACCGATTACCGCCATTACTCGCGATGGTGGCCAACATTGCCTGGATACGGCTAGCGGTGAGACATTCAGCGCTGATCAGGTTGTCTTTGCCTGCCATACCGATCAGGCAATCGCCATTCTGGGCGAGCAAGCCACACCGGAGCAATGCGCCGTGCTCGGTCGCATCCGCTATCAGCGCAACCGTGCGGTGCTGCATCAGGACACGCGGCTGATGCCAAGACGCCGTCGCGTCTGGACCAGTTGGAATTATCTGGGCCGCAAAACGGCTGATGGCGGGATCAGCGCGTCAATCACCTACTGGATGAACCGGTTGCAGAATATCGACCGGGCTCGGCCCTATTTCGTCAGTCTCAACCCGCTGACCGAACCCGACCCCGCCAAAGTGCTGGCGACGCAGGACTATACCCATCCGGTTTTTGACACGGCGGCGATTGCGGCACAGACTGAATTGCCTCTGATACAGGGAGCGAATGGCCTGTGGTTTGGCGGCGCATGGGCCGGGCATGGTTTCCATGAGGACGGCATTGCATCCGGCCTCGCCATTGCCGAGAGCATCGGCGGCGTCAAGCGACCATGGCAGATAACCGAGATGTCACCAGCTGCCCTCAATACACGACCGGTGCAGCAACCAATACCGGTCGCGGCGGAGTAAAACGAGCAGCATGAGCGATATGCCCGCACCAACCGCACCGGATGATTTGACACCCGCGCTTTATGTCGGGCGGGTCATGCACAAGCGTCTGGTGCCGTTCCAGCATCGCTTCGACTATCGGGTATTCTCGCTCTGGCTGGACCTCGACCGCCTCACCGAAATCGCCGATCAACTGAAATGCTTCAGCTATAACCGCGCCAATCTGTTCAGCTTTCACGACCGGGATCACGGGGCGCGTGACGGCTCACCGGTACGTGACTGGATGCGTGAAACGCTGGCCAGATACGAGCTGCTGCCCGCCCGCTGCCGGATCATGGTGCAATGCTATCCGCGCCTGTTCGGTTACGTCTTCAATCCGCTGAGCGTGTTCTACGTCTACGATCTCGGCCAAGCACAGGCACCGGTGCTGAGCGCGATTGTCTATGAGGTCAAGAACACCTTCGGCGACCAGCACTGCTATGTGATCCCGGTAGCCGAGGCACAGAAACGCAAATCGATCATAACCCAGAGCGCGGAGAAGAACCTCTATGTCTCGCCATTCCTGCCACTTGCCGGTTCCTACCGGTTCCGACTGAACCAGCCCGGCAGGCGGTTAAGCCAGTTGATCCGCCAGAGCGGTGCGGTCACCGGCACCGAAACCGAGCAGATGATCGCCCTCTTCACCGCCGAGCGGCAGCCATTGAGCGACCACAGCCTGCTTGCCGCCTTGGTCAGCCACCCACTGATGACGCTGAAGGTGATGGCGGGTATTCACTGGGAAGCGTTGAAGCTGTGGCGCAAGGGGGCAAAATTCCATCACCGCCCTGCCCCACCAACACAGGCCAGCACGCTGGTACTGCCGCCAATCGACGAAACATCAGCGCAGAAAACGCGTGATGAATGGAGCCAAACCCGATCCGAATGCGTTTCGTTATCGTAGAAACGATGATAACAGGGATGAAAAAAGACAGCCGGGGAATAACAATGCCGCGCGATGGTGATCTGGTACAAACACCGGAAAACAAAAAACAAATGACAAGTCATGCCACAGGCTTGTTGGTACGTCTTGCCCGCCATCTGCCTGTCGGCAGCATCAGAATAATTGGTCCGGATGGCCATATGCATAAAGTTGCCGGCCCTAATCCCGGCCCCCATGCCGAGCTCCACATCCATAACGAACGCTGCATCCGACGTTTCATGATAGGCGGGATGCTGGGGTTCAACGAAGCCTATCTCGACGAGGACTGGTCATCGCCGGATATAACTGCACTGTTCGACTATGCGCTGGCCAATGAAAAGGCCATGAGCGATGTGTTGCAGGGCAAGGGCTGGTATCGATTCCTGTCCGGCCTCGGCCATATGTTCCGACGCAATACCCGCAAAGGGTCACGCAAGAATATCAGCGCCCATTACGACCTTGGCAATGCCTTTTATAAAGCATGGCTGGACCCGTCCATGACCTATTCATCGGCACTGTTTGCCGATCCTGACCGGCCCGATCCTGCGGAGAACCTGACCACCGCACAGGCACGCAAATATGATCACCTCGCCCAACAACTGCAGCTGACCGAGGGCATGCATGTCCTTGAAGTCGGTTGCGGCTGGGGCGGATTTGCCGAACATGCGGCGCGGCATTACGGCGTCCGGGTAACCGCCATTACCATCAGCGAGCAACAATTCACCTATGCCCGCGAGCGCATCGCCAAGGCCGGTCTGGAGCATCTCGTCGAGATACGGTTTCAGGATTACCGCGATGTGCCCGAGCGCTTCGACGCCATCGCCTCGATCGAGATGTTTGAGGCGGTGGGCGAGAGTTTCTGGCCGGTGTTCTTCCAACAGATACATGAGCGCCTGAAACCCGGCGGCCGCGCCGCGCTGCAGATCATCACTATTGAGGATCACCGCTTCAGCCATTACCGGGTCAAGGCGGATTATATCCAGAAATACATCTTCCCCGGCGGCATGCTGCCCTCACCCACTGTACTGGCGGACCAGATCGCCCAAGCTGACCTACAGGTCGTGGAGCAGCTCAGCTTCGGCCAATCATATGCCCAAACCCTTGCGCGCTGGCAGACATCGTTCCAGAGCGTCTGGCCGGAGATCAGCGCCATGGGCTTTGACCAGCGCTTCAAGCGTATCTGGGAGCAATATCTGGCCTATTGCCAAGCAGGCTTCACCGCCGGTGCAATTGATGTGGTGCAGGTTACCCTGAAGCACCGATAATCAGGCCATACAAACGGTTATGGCCTGCGGAACTGCGGCTCCGCTGCCAGCATCCGCAGCACCTGATTGACTAAGAAACCCAGGACCGGAATGTTGCGCAGCAACTGCTGACCGCTGTCCCAGTGATCCACATGCGCAGCAATAAGGCCATCGCCGGTAATTCTGATAGCACTCATGCCGGTAATCTCGGTCGTTTTGCCACCGGGCTTCATCTCGAAGGCAAAGTCCCAGAGGATATACCCGTTATAACAACCATCAGAATCCGGCCCACCGGTATCAAGGCCAAGCTGTCGCATGACAAAGCGCGGATCGTGGCACTGCTCGAACATATGGTGCAGCATACGAATGAAACCATCAGCGCCATGTATTTCGCTAAACGGATCAATGAATAGCATGTCATCGGCAATCAGTGACCGCGCGTGCTCGATATCCTCCCGACGGATGGTGCCCCAAAAATTTGCATAGGCGTTCAGACCAGCCAATGCCTTTTCCCGGTTGTGTTCTGTGTCCTGCATCATGCTGTTTTCTTATCCCCTGTAGCCCGTTTGACGACCCGGAAGTAGAGGCAGTAAGGCAGCCTCGTGACGAACCGCACAACCCGGGCAAAGAACCACGGAAAGACAATCTCGAACCGCGTATCATCAAGGCCATCGGCAAATTTTCGGGCCGCAACATCCGGCTCCATCAGGAACGGCATTTCAAACTCGTTCTTGTCGGTCAGAGGCGTTCGGACAAAGCCGGGATTGACGATCTGGATATGCACATTGTGCTTGTCCAATTCAAACTTCAGCGCCTCGACCATGGCGATCAGCGCCGCCTTGCTCGAGCTGTAGGCAACCGATGTTGGCAGACCGCGATACCCGGCAATGCTCGCAACCACAGCAATCTGCCCCTGCTTGCGCCCGGCCATGTGAGCCGCAATCGGATCAAGACAATAGGCAGCGCCGCTGGTGTTGATCGTCATCAGCCGAACATAGGCCTCGGCATCGAACAACTCATCGGCCTTGGGATCGAAGGTACCGACATTGAGCACCGCGCGGGCGATCGGGCCATGTTCTGCGATAATTTTTGCGACCGTCGCCTGGACCGCTTCTGGGTCGGTGACATCGAGCGGCATGGGGATGATGCTGTCAGGATCGCCAACCTCTTGCTTCATCGCCTCCAGCTTCTCGGCCCGGCGTGCACTGACCACCACCCGCCAGCCACGTTTCGCCAGCTCGAGCGCCAGCGCATGGCCGATGCCAGATGACGCACCGGTAATCCAGGCAACGCCGTCACTTGGTCGGGATGGTTTGAGCATTGTATTTTCCTTGTATTCCGTTGGGTTTCTTAACTGATTGCTGTTTGATCGGTACTGCGGGCCCGAACATACCAATGGTCACTTGACGGCTGCAGGTTATCGAAAAACTCACTGGCTGACGTACGGATAGCATCCCGCTTAGCCGCATCCATTTTGCGCAGGGTTGAATAGATCATGCCCATACGCTGATTGTTGCGGAGACTATCCTCATTGCGCATCAGGAAGTCCCAATAGAGATAATTGAACGGACAGGCATTATCGCCGGTTCCAGCCTTCACATCATAAGGGCACGCCGTGCAGTAATTTGACATCCGATCAATATATTTGCCGCTCGAGGCATAGGGCTTGGAGCCCAGCACGCCACCATCGGCATAGATCGCCATACCGTGCACATTGGGCAACTCGACCCACTCATAGGCATCGGCATAGACCACGAGGAACCATTCATTGATTGCATCCGGCGCCACGCCGGTCAGCAGGGCAAAGTTGCCAAGTACCATAAGGCGCTGGATATGATGGGCATAGGCATACTGTTTCGTGTTGCGCACCGCATCCGCGAGACACGCCATATCTGTCTCACCGGTCCAGTAAAACTCGGGTAATGGCCGGTCTGCGTCGAGCTCATTCAGGGCTGCATATTCCGGCATTTTAAGCCAATAAAGCCCTCGCACGAACTCGCGCCAGCCAATGATCTGGCGGACAAAGCCTTCAACCGCGTTCAGTGGCGCATGCCCATCATGATAGGCCGCCACCGCCCGCTCACAACAACGCAACGGATCAAGCAAACCAGCATTGATATAGGCTGATATCAGGCTGTGATACATGAAGGGCTGTTCGGACACCATGGCATCCTGATAATCGCCGAACCACGGCAGCCCCCGGTCGATGAACCGCGTCAGGGCCGCTTCCGCCTGCTTGTCAGTGACCGCCATGTTGAACGGTCGCAAATCACCGAAATGGTCGTCAAATTCTCGCTCGACAAGATCGAGAACTGCTTCAGTCACCTCATCGACCGAAAAATTACTGGATGGCGGCGGGTTCAGCCCCTCCTTCGGCGGCTTGCGATTTTCCTGATCATAGTTCCATTCACCACCCTCGGGTTCACCATCACCAGTCATCAGAATGCCGGTCTTGCGCCGCATCTCACGATAGAAAAACTCCATCCGGTACTGCTTGCGTCCGTCAGCCCATTTGGCAAACTCGGCATGATCGGCGATGAACCGGTGATCCGGCCGGATATGTACCGGCATATCGAGATCATCCGGCCAGTTCTGCATTTCCATGAGCAAACGATACTCGCCGGGTTCGGTTACAATGACCGCCTCGAAATCATCAGCCGAAACCGCAGCCTTGACCTCACCAAGCAGGGAACCGGCATTATTCCTGTCGTCATATTCGCGGTAGCTGACATTGATGCCCTCATCCCGCAACTGGACGGCAAAATGGCGCATCGCAGAGAACAGGAAAGCGATCTTTTTCTTGTGATGTTTGACATAGGAAGTCTCTGACCGAACTTCCGCCATCAGGACCATGTCACCATCGTCGAGACCATGTAGCGCGCTTATATTGCGGGTGAGTTGGTCACCAAGAACAAGACGAAGAACGGCCATGGGTCAGGAGCCACAAAAACAGGGTAAACACTTACAACAAAACAAGAAAAAATCCGCGGTCACGATCCCTCAGCATTCACACTCGCCTGATCGCTCTCTGACTTGTCGCCAACCAGTCGATAGCTGATCGTGCGACCACGCACATCGAATTCCAGTTTGACCCATTCGTGGGTCTCCTGTGCGTACCAGATGTAGGTATCGATCTCGGCGTTCACATGATACTTATTCGCGACAACCATCTCACCGCGCACCATGACTTGCTCTTCACCCTGCCTTTCCAGAGTGTAGGGCAGAACATCACCTTTCTGGGAATTGAGCATGTTGCCATTGGCGGTCATGCTCTCGTAATTCCAGTATGATGTGGTCGCAATCGGATCGTCATACATATACATTCCGAGAGACCCATCAACGGCAAGGCTTTCACCCTGTCGCTCGGCCAGCACATAATATTTATCCCCGTCATCATCGGTATTTGACGACAGCGCCATCAGGGTCGTTCCCTGCCAACGTTCAATATTTCTATGGATGTATTTGAACAGAGTAATGAAAGCGACTTCGTAACGAAGATCAATTTCGACAGCCGCAACCAGATCATCGCCATCACGACTGAACTCAACATGATGATAGCCCATATCACGACCATCAATCACCACATCGAAATACAGGTTTTCAGGCAAATCCACCTGTCTATCAACGCCCTCGGCAAGTGCAGATGCATGCAGTGAAACGGCCGCGATCAGGCCACAGGCAAAAGACAGGCAGGGAGGTCGGATAACGGTTGAAAACAAGGTCGCAGCTCATTGACTGTTCAAGGGCATCGTAACAGTCATTACGCAACTGGCGGCTGTTTGGATCAATACCGTCCGGCGTGATCCATGGACTATGTCTCAGTTTCCCTGAAACACATTCTCATCGGCCAGCGACTCATAAATTTTGCCGAAGATACCGTTATGATTGCGGAAAACATCGAGTAATTGAGGATCAAAATGTTTTGACGGATCAAGACGATCATCACCGTTGAGCATGATATCGATGCTTTCCTCATGGGTGAAACCACGTTTGTACGGTCGCACACTGCGCAAGGCATCATAGATATCAGCAAAAGCCACAATCCGGGCGGACAAGGGAATATTCTCCCCGGCAATACCGTTCGGATAACCGCCACCGACCCATTTTTCATGGTGGGAAAGGGCAATATCGGCAGCCATTTTCAACCGCTCGACATCCTGCAGGATCTGGAAACCGTAGAGCGTATGGTTCTGCATCTCCTTGAACTCGTCATCGGTCAGACGCCCCGGCTTGTGCAGGATCGCCTGATCCACCGACATCTTGCCCACATCATGCAGGGTCGCGCAGTAGCGGATTTCGTTGATGAAATCTGCTGACATACCAAGGAACTCGGCCATAGTCGCGCTGTATTGCCCGACCCGGTTCACATGTTTGCCGGTCACGTCATCATGCAGCTCAGCCGCCTTGGCCAGCAGGTCAACCGTGGTCATCAGCGCGCTTTCGGTCTCGGCCCGCAGCAGCTCAACCTGCTCCCGCTCAGCCCGCAACTCACGGTTACGACGGCGCAGCTGGGCATTCTTGGCCTGTAGCTTCTCCGTGTGATCGGCCCGTTCGATGGCGCGACCGACGATATTGTTGACCGGCTGGATAACCTGCGCGAACTCACGCTCGAAGGTGGAGACCTTACCCGGTTCGCTCTGGGCATTGATCAGCTGTACCACACCGATCACCTGTCCCTCGAAATTGCGGATCGGGAACGCCATGATCGACCGGGTGTTGAAGCCGGTATCCTCATCAAACTTGCGGTTGAAGGTATAGGGCGCATCCGGCGGCAACTGGTTGGTGTCATCGATAAACACAACCTCGCCGGTTTCGGCGACATAACCGGCAATCGACTGCTTGTTGATCGGTATCGAAAACGACTTCTGGGTGATGCGGATCAGATCATTCTGCAGGCTCATCGCCTCCAGCACCCGGTTGCGTCCGACCTTGCGGACAATGAAGATGGTACCCGCCTGCGACTGCGTCAACTCGCGGCAGCGCGACAAAACGCGTTTCATCAGGGCCAGAACCGTATGGGGCCGCTGTTCAATAAACTCGATAAATTCGAGCGCAATCGACGATTCAGTTATAGAGGGCACAAGCAGTCATCTGATCGTATCTGGCCGATGATCCCCTTGGAAAACCGGCAATTAGTAACATCGATAACAGATTACGGACATTCATTTGTGAACACCAGCAGAGACCATTATCTCAACAAAATTTGACACTTAGAGTGCCTGATCTGCCAATTCCTCCAGCCCCTCGCTACGCAGAAGCGCACTGCGGAGACGGCGGCGGCGGCGATCAATCGCCTTGTCCAGCTCCTCACGGCAACTGTCCAGATGCGGATCATTGGCGAATTCCTGAACGATATTCTCCAGATGCCGACGCTGGCTGACCGGATCAAGCTCGCGCTTATCGAGCGGCGCCTCGCTGACGAAGGCACGGACCAGATGCTGCTGGATCGCATCTGCCGCCTCGGGGCACAGCCCACCGGAAATCAGGTGGCTGACCACGACGAGGAAGCGCTGGCCACCGACCTCACCAACCCCGTACTTCCCGCGCAAGACGTTGAGGCACAGGGTAATGTGATCGGCGAGAGAAATCTGTGGCCCCAGCAGGTCGCGCATCAGACCGGGGGCCGCGATCGCATCGGCAAACAGGCGGTCAAGGATGGCAATGCCGCGCCGGTCGCTGGAGCCGAGCAGTGAGACCAGCCGCTCCAGCTTGTCCATCATGGCGCGGTACTGCATCAGGTACTGACACACCGCAGCAGTCATGAAGAACTCAACCCGATCCGCCGGTACGCGCTGCTCGATTGCTTCGGCCACAGCCTTGAAATTGCTGCCGTCGAGTAATGGCAGATCGCGATTTTCGTAGGTGAAATCCTGCGCCAGCATCTGGATCTGCCGGGCCATCTCGGTCAGTTCCTCATAGCGCTCATTGGTCTGCTTGCCCATATCCTTGGCCTGCAGGCGCGCCACCGTATGCAGGGCTGATTCAACCAACCGCCCTTTGCGATCAATCTCGCGCTGATAGCTGGACATATGCAGAAATTCGGTCGGCGTCAGGCATTCAACACCGAGATAGGGGCGCAGCAATTTCTCCATCGCGCGCCGGGCATCGAGCTTCATCAAATCGGTATAATCGGTGCAGACATCGACCTGATCCACCGGAGCCACCTGAAACTCCTGTTTGCGATAGGCTTCGAGCCGATCGATCATCAGGAGTTCTTTTTCGGTGGTAAAGCCGTTGGGCGCGGTCCGGAACTGCAGCACCTTGATGGCTTCCGCCATACGTTCGGTATGAACCATGGCGCGCGCCCGGTTTATGGCATCGCGCTCATCGCTATAGACGTTGCGGATCAACCAGCGCCCTTCATGCGCAATCTGGATTTCATACCGGAATACCCGGTTTTTGACTTCTGCCACGCGCGCCGCCCCTTGCCGCAATCCCAATCAGTACCTGTTATTATCAGCGCCTGTTTTCTCAGGGCTTGCCTATACCTATACCAATTTTTTGCGCAAAATTCTAACACGAAGCCATGTTTGGCCCATGCCTAGCCAACGGCACCAATCTGATGCGACAGCGCGGCACTCAACTGCCGGATCAGGTCGTAAAACTCGCCCATCGGCTCAAACAGCTGATTGTGTTCGTAATCATAGCCGTGCTGAATGTCGCTCTGATAGGTCGATGCCTCCCCGAAATCGTCGGATACCTTGCCCTGCATCTCTGGGGGAAATGCCCGTTTCAGCGCAGCGAGTGCACTGTCGATATCGAGGCTGAACAGCTGGGCGCGCACGTCATCCATGGTGACATCGGGCTGGCTGGTGAATTTCGGCACCCGGGTCGCGAGCACAAACACCGCCTGTATCAACGCCAGACGCAGGGCATGGGTAACCGCGAGCAGGACCTGATCGACCTCACCCACCTGCTCCCTCGCCCCGGTGGCAGCTTGCCCGGCCAGACACTGGCGCAGGATCAGGGCATCATGGAGCAGCGCCTGAATCGCTGGCCAGACGCGGGTATAGCGTTCCGACTGCTCAAAATATTGCGCGAGATCCTCAAATGCCTCGGCATGGGCGCTGCCATGAACGGCCTGACGCAACCACATGGCCGGATCGACCATGGCGATATAGCCCAGAAACGCATCCAGATTGGACCGGCTGAACGCGGACGCGGCCAATGCCATGAACTGACGGCACCGGTCGGAATTGCCATAGACCTCCCAGAACCGTTCCTGATCCCGGACAATCGCACCACCGATCCCGCCACAGCTGTTGGCCATATAACCCATCTGCTGCAGCACCGCATTATGGGGGATAGCGCGTATCTGGCTGACGCTGACCAGTTCGGTGCGACCGCCCTTGTCATGCTGGCGTTTGACCGCCCGTGACCCGGTCGGATAGATCAGATTGGTGCCGAACAGCCCGAGCAAGGCAGCGTAATGCGGGTCTTTGGCCAGACGGTCATTGAAATCCGCCAGCGCGATGAAGAAATCGAGGGAATAATCCGTATCCCGGTAGAAGGCGTCATCGCTCTCCCGCTCCAGGCTCGGCAAACGTGCGCCCTTCTCAACCACCGCCCCGGCTTCCGAGCGACCGGGGATCGAGCGGAAACCATGCTCGATCAGCCGGGTCATGGTGGCAAAGGCAATATCGTCGGTGGCAAAGAACAGATAACCATCGCCGCCCTGAAAACTGACCTCCTGCTTCACGGCGATGCCGAGGCGCTTGAAATATTCGCGGTTTTGCGGCGGGAAGACATGATCCAGCCGGGCAGCAAACGATCCCGGATGACTGCCCCGGCCGATTGACTCCCCATGGGTGTCGAAAATCACCAGATCAACATCCTGAAACCCGCGGGCGGCCAGCAGGCGACCGATCTTGATCCGTAAGCGCTCAATGGCAAGCGAGGCCGCCACCTGTCCCAGATAACGACCGGCATCACTGAACCCGGTCTGGATGCACAACCGCCCACGCTTGCGGACATAATCCACGTAATGCTCGTTATCGAGCAGCTCGGCGATCAGCTGGTCCCCGCGCTGCAGGGCGGCATCGGTCTCGAACAACGGTGATATGTCGAGCACATCATCAATGCCGAACAGGCGGGCGAAATAGAGCGCGCCCAGAACCGTCGAGGCCTCCTCGCACTCGGCGATCAGGAAGCGCACCGGGGCCGAGCGGTCGATATGTTTGAGCATCTGGGCGACGAGCATGAACAGCCGCTTCGCCGAGGTCCGCTCGGTCATGATCGAGCCGAAATGGATGTCCACCGGTTTGACATCATCGAGCAGCCGGTTGACCGCCCAGGCCCGGCGGCGACGGCCCGACTTCTTCTCCACATCAATACGGTCGGTCAGCTCACCACGAACCGCATTCATGATCTGGGTCGCGTTCAGGCGCACATGGGTATGGGCCATGCCCAGCCCATAGATGGTCATCTCCGCCCGCAGGATTGCGATCTGGCAGGCAACCGCACTGTCCGGCTGCACCTTCAGCGCATCGGACAACAGGGCAATCAGCTCATCCACATTGGTCAGGCGGTTGTCGCCATCGCGATTGATCGCCTTGCCGAATGCCTGCACGGCAACCGTATCCTGTGAATCCGCTGGTAACGCCGTTATGTCGTCATCCACCACCCGCCGGGCATATTCCAGACGGCTTTCGAGCAGTTTCAGAACCGTACTGCTGCCATTTGCATCGTCCGTGGCTGCATTGCCGAGTATGCCCCGAACGGCATCCAGATAGCGCACCAGTTGCTGTTGCTGAACGAGCAGCCGGGCACGGAATGTATCGCTCCACCGGATATCCGAGCGCCCATCGAGGTCATAGCCAACCCAGCTTGCCAGCGTAAACGGCTTGGGCATCAACTCGGTCCAGCGATCCGGGTAGAGGTCACGCACTTCCTCGATCAGCAAGGTAAGGAACCGGCGGATCGCATTCTGGCTATGCTCGAGGGCGAGGATCGACAGCTTATGTTCGTCCTCAAGGGTCACACCATCGACCCAGCCCTGCGGGCCGGTGCCGAGAGCGATCAGGATGTCGCGCAGCGCCGCCTCATCAAGTGTCTTCAGCCCGCCATAATGGCCAACCAGATCGGCAAATACCGCGCGTCGATCACGGGGCAGCAGGAAGGTCGGATGGGCAGTGAATACAAGGCCGATCAGCTCCCGCTCACCCCGAACACGAAACTCATCAAAGGGCCGGCGGGTATTGCCATCAGCCTGCAGCGACAACTCCCGTACCAGTTCGCGCAGCAGGGCGCTGTTCTCATCCGGGGTGATAGGCGACAGATAATGCGCCTGATGCCGGGCCCGTTCCTTGATGCTCTCGACATTCACCTGTTGCACCAGCAGGGCGGCACTTTTACCGGTCAGATCACCGTCGAGAATGCGCTCCGAGAGTTCATTGGCCAGCACATGGATCGGGTTACGCAACGGATCGTCATTATCGTCATTGATCAGCGATCTGTAGCGATCCACCAGATCGGCAATCGACAGGTCAGCAGCCTCGGTTGGTATAATACCGGCGGCAGGCAATTCGGCAGGTTCGGAAGGCATAAGAGGATACTGACTGTCGATCTTGCAGGAAATACCGCAGCATTGCAGCGCAACATCAGGGGATTGTAAAGACAACTATATCGCTCGTCCGCCCTCTCCCGTTGGATTTTAAGGGTTTCAACAATCCCCGCTTTCGCCATAATGTAGGCGCACTCTCTTGTTGTGGTTGATCTACAGCGTGACGAGATAAAGTTCAGTCGGGGCAAACGACGCGGTTGGCGAAAATAGCCGATTATGGGACTGGTAACCTGCGATACGGATGGTATCGGACTTTCCGATGCCCGAATGCAGGCATAAAAAGAGGCACAGGAATCAGGTGACACTTGTTCGAGGGAAAAAATCTGCTGCCGGTATTCTTGGCTACACGGCAGCGCTTGCCATCATGCTCGCAACCCCGTTTACCCTGTTGCCTCATGGCAGTGCCCATGCGCAGGTAACCGAGCTTGACCAGACACCAAATTCAATCGGCCTGCCGCGGGCAGCCAGACTTGACCCCAATGCTGTCATCAAGGCCTATTATACCTTTATCTCGGCAGGACAATTCAATGAGGCGATAGACCTGCTCGGCCCTTCCTTCGGGCTCGATGCCATGCGCGCCGTGACAAGGGAAATGCGCAACCTCAATGACATGATCCGCAAGGGGGATGTTGCCGTCTCTCTCGACCGGATTGTCAAACAGGGCGATTGGGCCTTGGCTGTACTGATCGTCGACACCAGATCACCGGATGGCAGCAAGAAGAAGCTGATCGCCGACCAGTATCTGCTGTACCTCAACAATATGTGGACGGTGATCCCGAAACAGCTCCGGCAAGACCCGCAGTTTGAGTCATTCTACGACAGCAACTCGATGCTGCTCTATAACTGGTGGCAAGAGAACCGCGATAAGATCAAATCGGAAATTCTCTCCAACTGATCGGTCGAACACCCAAGCCTACAGCTTCGGGCGCCGCTGTAGACCGGCATCGGTGTCCGGCGCTTTCGGCTTCGGGTCATCCATCATAGCCAGAAATTCCCGCAGCTCACGTTCGGCATCCGCATCGTAGCTGAGCCCCAGACTCTTGAGTTCGCGCTGGACGAGGTTCTGGGTATCGCGGGCCGATTTCTCGACCAGTTGCTGGCGATAGCGTTTGGCATCACTGCCGGACGTGACATAGCCATGGTTAATCCCGTCATCGAACAGTGCCGCCGCCATGTAGTTCGCCTCGCCCGCCTCTATCCGACCGCGACTGTATTGGGTGCCGAGCACATGCTGATGGTGATGGGTGTTTTCATGTACGACCGTGCCGATCACCTGCTCCGGATCATTCCAGAAATCCTTGTACTGGGTGTTGACGGTGATATTGCCACCCGCCCGATAATTGCCGCGCAGCCAGACATCCTTGCCCTCGATGTTATAGGGCGGAATATCCTTGCCCACCACCGTCGCTGATTGATGACCGGCAAGGCTGTTCTGAACATCAGCCACATGCTGCAGCAGGCCGATCCGTGCGGTATCATCCATCCGGTGCCAGTTCTGCAGACCACGCTGCACCGTCTTGTCGCTCATCAGGGTCTTGACCAGCGTGCGCCGGAACCTTGCCTGCTCCTCGTAATAGGGCTTACCGGCATCAATGCTGGTATGGAGCACAAATCGCGCATCATTGATTTCAGGCGTCAGCTGATCCGCCTGTTGCAAAGCCTTGAGCATCCGCAGATGGGTGTCAGGGCGCATGAACATGACCCCGGCCATCTCGGTATCATTCATGGCGTTGATGAACTCTGCGGCCTTTTCGGCCTGTGCCTGACAGCTTAACGGCGCTGTCGCCTCAAAAAATGCCTGTTCATGGGCAATATCGCCCATGGGCTCGAACTCGCCATTGCCAAGGACAGCACGTTTCAGACGCAGCAACCCGTCACGGGCGGGCTGATACTCCGGCACGGCACCGAAGACCCTGACCAACCGCTGTCGACCATGATCGGACAGTCCCTGCACGACAGCATCGGGACAACTGTTCAGCTGATGGACCGCAATAAAGATTTGATCATCGGGTGCGGCCTGATCGAGCAGATGATGCATCCGCTGCTCATGGAATGAAACCGGGGTTTGCTGCTCGGCCATACGCAGCAGATCAAAGGCGTTGCCGGTCTCCCGTGCGCCCGGCCTTTTATCTATCTGTCTGTTCTCTGCTTCATATGGTTCGGCCACAGCCTAATCCCTGCTCATCCCTCTTACTGCAAGCGTATCATACATCTCTGATGCAAAGGAACTGATCCAATATGCCGGATGCAAAATCAGTCAAACTGCTTTTGCCCCCATTCCTGATCGGCATGCTCGATAAAGCCGGGAATATCCTTTTCCCATTTGTCCTGCACCGCGTCATTGTAGTTCAGGTACAGCTTGTCATCGACGATATGCCAGTTGTCGGGGTCGGCGCTGGCGAAGTTGCCTTCAGCCATGGCCCAAGCGCAATAACCGCCATATTGTGGTGCATAGGCTTCGGGATCGGCCTTGAATGCCGCCAGATTATCCGCCGAGTTGAACCGCCATGTGGCGCCATGCCACTCGGTCTCGAAATCGCTGCTGCCCTCAACCGGCCTGCCTTCGGTGAAATAGGCCACGGGGTCATAGCCTGAGACGGCAAGGCTGCTGAGAAACCCGGTATAGACCGGCGGCTTGTCCTCCGCCGCCTGTGCTTCATGCCCTGACGTCAGAATCACTGCCCCGACCACCAGAGCCGCGGCAAACAGCATTGATCCTGCAAAGCGTCTGTAATTCAGCATTCTATTCTCCATCTCTCTGCCTGTGGCTTTAACCGGATAATAGTGTCTGCTGCGCTCACACGCCCTTCACATTTGCTTGTCAAACAAGTGTACCGCAAAGCAAAACCGCGCCGTCACGATGAACGGCGCGGTCTGGAGTCTCCTTGCTACAAAAAGCAGATCAGGCCGGTTGCTTGGTCACCCGCAGATATGGCAGCGGCTGGGTATAGTCGCCGAAGGTATCCTTTGCCTCATCATCGGTAATGGCGGGCGTGATAATGACGTCGTCACCCTGCCGCCACTGGGCCGGGGTTGCGACCCGGTGCTTTGCCGTCAACTGGATGGAATCCAGTGCACGCAGGATCTCATCGAAATTACGGCCTGTGGTCATGGGATAGGTCAGGGTCAGCTTGATCCGCTTGTCCGGTCCAACCACAAATACCGATCGCACCGTGGCATTGTCGGCCGCTGTACGGCCTTCCGAGCTGTCGCCCACATCGGCGGGCAGCATGTCATAGAGCTTGGCAACCTTGAGGTCTGGATCGCCGATCATCGGGTAGTCGACCTTGTGACCGCTGAGGTTCTCGATATCACCCTTCCACTTGTTGTGGTTCTCGACCGGGTCAACGGAGATGCCGAGTATCTTGGTATTGCGCTTGGCAAAATCCTTGGCCAGCCCGGCCATATAGCCGAGCTCGGTGGTGCAGACCGGGGTAAAGTCCTTTGGGTGACTGAACAGAACCGCATAGCCATCGCCAACCCAGTCATGGAAGCTGATCTCACCCGCCGTGGTTTCGGCAGTAAAATCCGGGGCGATGTCGTTGATACGAAGGGACATCGTTTATTCCTCTCATCTGATGGAAATATTGCGACCGAAACAGCCGCACTCAAAGATAGAGGTAGTAACAGAAACCGCCGTTCTCAAGAGAACGGCGGTCACTAAGTCAATTCGGTCTGTGGAACACGGCAGCCCTAGAGCTTGTTCTGGTCCACAGTTCCTTCTTCATCGGTGATCTCCAGCCACATGGCGTTCAGGATGCCAACACAGGCAGCCAGACCAAGGCCGAGGATCCAGGCGAAATACCACATTTCCTTATCCTTTCCTGATTGAAGCCTAGTACCCGGAAGCCGGGCTGGCGTGTTTATTGACCTCTTCCTCGGTCACCGTGCCGCGCATCACCCAGAAGACCCATGAGGTATAGGCAAGCACGATAGGCAGGAACACGATGGTACAGAACAGCATGATAATCAGCGTCATATAGCTGGATGATGCGTCCCAAACCGTCAGGCTGCTGACCGGATCAATGGAAGAAGGCATGATGAACGGGAACATGCTCACACCCACTGTCGCGATGATACCGAACAGGCTTATACCGGAAGCGACATAGGCGAGACCTGCCCGCTTCAACCGGACCAGCAGCAGGGCCAGAATACTACCGGCAAAGCCTGCAATCGGCGCGATCAGGAAGAACGGATAGGTTGAGTAGTTGTTCAACCATGCGCCGGTCTCGGCCACAGCCTCTTTCGCCAGCGGGTTGGATGGACCGTTGCTGGCGATCTCGCTGACGATGGTATAGCCATCGATACCTGCAGAGACCCAGACACCGCCAAGGGCGAACAGAACCATGGTGACAATCGTTCCGATGGAACCGACCAGACGACCGCGGCTGGCGACCGGCTCATCGGCCTTGAGGGCCAGATAGATACCGGCATGGGTTACCAGCATGGCGACACTGACCAGACCACAGAGGATGGCAAACGGGTTCAGCAGGCCGAAGAAATTGCCCTCATAGAAGGAGCGCATGGTGTCATCGAACCGGAACGGCACGCCCTGCAGGACATTACCAACCGCGACACCGAAGATCAGGGCTGGTACGAAACCGGCAATGAACAGGCCCCAATCCCAGGCACGACGCCACTTCGGATTGTCCAGCTTGTTGCGATACTTGAATGCCGGTGGTCGCAGGATCAGCGAGGCCAGCACAACGAAGATCGCCAGATAGAAGCCGGAGAATGAGGTTGCGTATACGGCGGGCCATGCGGCAAAAACTGCACCACCACCAAGGATCAGCCAGACCTGACTGCCCTCCCAGTATGGCTCAACGGTATTGAGCACGATCCGGCGTTCGGTATCGTTCTTGCCAATGAACGGCACCAGGGTACAGACCCCGTAATTGGTGCCGTCCATGATGGCGAGACCGATCAACAGGACACCGAGCAGCAGCCACCAGACGAGCCGCATGACGTCATAATCAATCAATTCCAACATTGCTTAGCCCTCCCGGCTTGCAGATTGCGGTGCCTTGTCGGCATTCAGGGGTGCAGCCGATCCGGGGACGGCACCAACCATGCCGCCACCGAGCATCGGGTCGCTATCGGTTTGCTGGTCAGGTTTGGCACCGTGACCCAGCGCACCTTCAGGCCCCATAAGGATATATTTGCGCATCAGATAGACCTCGATCACCGCCATGGTGCCGTAGAACAGCGTGAAGGCGACAATGGTCAGGACAATGTCCACAATGCTCAGGGAAGAGACACTGAGCGCTGTTGGCAGCACACCGTCCACGGTCCATGGCTGACGACCATATTCCGCAACCAGCCAGCCAAGCTGAATAGCGATGAATGGCAGCGGCAGGCTCCAGAAGGCAATCTTCATGAACCATGTCTTGGTGTGCAGCGTACGCTTGGCCGCAAGGAAGACCGAGAAGGCGAAGAACGCGATGAAGAACATGCCCAACGCAACCATGATACGGAATGCCCAGAACAGGGTCCGTACATCCGGCACGGTTGAGAGTGCTGCCTTTTTCACCTCGGCATCGGTCGCATTTTCGATGTCCTCACGGTACTGCTTCAGCAGCAGACCATAGCCGAGATCCTGCTGATGGCGACGGAACATCGCCTGCGCACGGGCGTCATCGGGGTTCTCCCGAATAGCCATGACCGCGTCATAGGCAAGGATACCATCGCGAACACGCTGTTCGGCAATCAGCACCAGATCCTTGATCCCCGGCATTTCCTCCGAGAATGAACGGGTGCCAATCAACCCGAGTACATACGGCATTTTGACTTCGAAATGGGTCTCCTGCGCTTCCTGATCCGGAATGCCGAAAATGGTCAGACCGGCAGGTGCATCTTCGGTTTCCCACATGGCTTCCATGGCCGCCATTTTCATCTGCTGGTTGTGAGATGTTGTGTAACCGCTCTCGTCACCCAGCACGACGACAGACAGGGATGCGGCAAGACCAAATGCCGCCGCCATTGCCATGGACCGTTTGGCAAATGCAAGATTGCGTCCCCGCAGCACGTAGAAGGCGGAAATGGACATGACAAAGATCGCGCCCATCACATAACCTGCACTGACCGTATGGACGAATTTCGCCTGCGCAACCGGATTGAGCAGAACAGCAGCAAAGTCTGTGACCTCCATCCGCATGGTCTCGGGATTGAAGCTTGATCCGACAGGGTTCTGCATCCAGCCATTGGCAATCAGAATCCAGAGCGCGGACAGGTTCGTACCGATCGCGGTCAGCCAGGTGACAACACAGTGCTGTACCTTGCTCAACCGCTCCCAGCCGAAGAACATCATGCCGACCAGCGTTGCCTCGAGGAAGAAGGCCATCAAGCCCTCAATAGCCAGCGGCGCACCGAAAATATCGCCGACATAATGGGAGTAATAGGACCAGTTCATTCCGAACTGGAATTCCATGGTAATCCCGGTCGCGACACCGATCGCGAAGTTGATGCCGAACAGCAGACCCCAGAATTTGGTCATGTCGCGCCAGATCGGACGATCGGTCATCACATAGACCGTCTCCATCATGGCGATGATGATCGACAGGCCGAGGGTAATCGGCACAAACAGGAAGTGATACATGGCCGTCAGCGCGAACTGCAGCCGTGATAGTTCTATGACAAGCGGGTCAATCATGGGACATGTCCTTTACGTGCCCGGGTACGAAGAGAGTTGAACCAACCGGCAAAGCACTCTGGAACTGCAGCACAGCCCTCGGGATACTTTGCCATTGCCGCCTTTATGCGCGTTTCCAAGGCAATGGGCTTTGACCCATATCAATTTTGTTCTCTTTTCCAGACATCATTGCGCACAGCGATTAAGCCACGGTTATTACACGGTAATATTTGCTGTGCTGATGGCGCATTTAGTCGCTATATATACTTAAGCGTTTACCGGTGCTGTCGAATGCGCTTTTCAGTATATAGAGTGCGCGTAAACTGGGTACCCATCCGAACCAACTGGAACGACTTTTTCGTGAATAAATGTGCTGCCCGAACGGACATGTCGGATACTGGCAACAAGCGCCAGCCCTCGACTGTTGCCACACATACAGAACCGAGCCAGTGCGCGGCCTGTGCCGCCCGACAGGTCAGCCTCTGTCAGGCCATGCCGAGTGAGGACATAGCCCTGCTCGACGAGCTGGCGGCCAAGCATACGGCAGCCAAGGGTCAGACCTTTATTTCCGAGGGCGACGATGCTGTCTCCCTGTTCAATATCACCGCTGGCACGGCCAAGATTTACAAGCTGCTCGGCGATGGCCGGCGTCAGATCATCGGCTTCCTGAGCGTCGGCGACTTCCTCGGTCTTGCCCCCGGCAGCCGGTATCCCTTCACCGCCGAGGCGATCACACCGGTCCGTTATTGCCAGTTCAAGCGTACCCGGATGGAGCAGGTGTTTACCGAATACCCGGCCATGCGCCGGAAAATTTTGGAAATTGCCTCGAATGAGCTGGCGGAAGCGCAGGAACAGATGCTGCTGCTCGGTCGCAAGACCGCGAAGGAGAAGATCGCTTCCTTCCTGCTCGGCCGTGTGCGCCGCGCCCAGCGGCTCGGTGGCGGCGGCAACAGCGTCGATCTGCCCATGAGTCGCCATGACATTGGTGACTTTCTCGGCCTGACCACCGAAACCGTCAGCCGCTGCTTCACCAGCATGAAAAACGACAACATCATCAAGCTGGATGGCGCTTCACTGGTTCGGCTGGTGGACAAGGCACAGCTCGAACAACTCGCCAGCGGCAATCACTGATTTAAGCAACCGGCGACGGGCTTAATCAAGTGTTCCGGGAATCCGGCAGTAATACATCTTGGCCCGCCGGAAGATCACGTTATTGACCAGCACATCAAGCCGCAGGGTATTGGGCGCGACCGTGACCAGTTCGTTGATTTTCACCTGCCCGTCGGGCGTGTGATAGCCCATCTCCGGCTCTTTCATCGACAGGGTCATGCCCATGAGTGACGGGCCGCCTGATACCTGAATGAAGCTGTTGCGCTGATCGGTCGGCTGTACCTCATAGGTATAGCCATCGGTTGGCGTCTCGAGCATGCCGGTCAGACGATAGGTATTGGGCCGATCGGAGAAGTCCAGTTCCTCAAGCCGCAAATCGGGTGGGGAACAATTCAACCCGCGTGCCGAGGCCGCATATGGCCGGGTGCGCAGGCGCAAATCCTTGGCATCGACGCCGCTAAGGCTACCCCGGCGCCCATGAACGGTGCGGGTAATCTCGGTCGGGCGTGGTGCCTTCTCAATCAGGGTCGGGTCTTCAAAAACCGGGGGCGACAGACGGCGGTTGGTTAGCGGGTCCGGTTCGAGGAACACGTTTCCAGAGCCGACTGCCGGGCCGGGATTGTCGAATGGCGATGGCGGTGGCTCGGGAATATTGGTCGAGAATGAGGTCAGCCCAGCCTGTGCCATGGCTGGCATACCGGCACCGGCATTGCCATCAACGGGACGCAGTATCGCACCGTCAAGACCGCCATTGCTATCTCCGGCACCAGAGCCGGAACCGCTGCCACCACGGGCAACCTCGCCATCACCGCGATCCGTCTGGTCATTGCTGCCAAAGGTATCGAGCGTATCGCGGGCACGCTGGCGTTCCTCGGCGGCGGCTTCGCGATCAGCCTGTTCGGCCTGTCTGGCCCCCTCGACAAGGTCCGGCGTCGCATCAAGGTCACGACCGAGCTGCTGGACATCCGCCTCGGTAATACCGGTGATGGATGCAGCCTGCGCACCGGATACCAGCGGCGTGTCGCTCGACTGCGCGTGGCCGACAGCTGGCAGGGATGACAGCAGCATCGCCACCACAACAATTGCCGTACCGGATTTCAACAGGGCAGCCGTGCCCGAATGGGTGTATTTGGTCAACATCATCGCTCGCCTGCAGGCGTCCATAAAATTGGCATTACAGACCAGCCTGATCGCACGGGTCTTGAAGTCAATGACCTATCGTTCGTCCGGCTATCGGCAAGGGGCGCTGTTACCGGACTGCGCTACAACCCGGCAGAAATGACCATATTACAGAGAAGTCAGGCAGAAGACTTAAGGCGCGAAACCGGGTCTGCTGGCGGGTTTGGCCTTCGGTGCGCGCGATTCGCGCCAGGCCGAAACCTCGGAACTGTTCACAACCGATTGCACGGCAGATTTGGCACCGTGCTTCGCACCATGATCCACGGCTCCAACCATCATATCAGGCAGGACCTCGATACCAGTGGTCTTTTTGACCGCATGGCTTAGCAGGCCGACCTTTTCGGTGGCCGCACCCTTGGTGGCAATGATTGTGCCAATGGCAGCAGTACGCAAGCCGGTACGGACAAGCGCATCACGGGCACCAGCCATATCCTGCTTCTGGCGCTCAAGCCCCTTTTTCCAGCCATGCTGGACGATATTGGCAATGATATGCGGGGTGGTAAACTTACGGCTCTGCCAGAGATCGGCAGCGGTCTCACGGCCCCAGTTGATGACACCATCAACAACACCGGCACCTTCAGAACTCTTTGACGGTTGAATAGCTGTAGCAGACATTCGTGTTCCCCCTACCCGTTACCCCTTAACAACAATGCTATGGGTTATCCCGGAAACATACAAGGGCATATTACGGACAGGTCATATCCCGATCGGCCACGGTCGGGGCTGATCCACAAAGAATGGTGCCATAGCCCCCCTTAAAGCCTCGGTTTCCGCCAGTTTTTGCTCAAAGCCAGCCCAGTCATCATCCTCGGCAATCCGCTGCCAGAGCGCCTCGATTTCATCATAGAGCAGGGTTACGGGGCGCGGATTCTGCATGATGTCGGTCACCAGCGCCTCGGCCACCGCCGGATGCGCACCAAACCCCGCCAGCGCCTGCTGCACAGGCTCAAAACCGGCACTTCGGTATAGTGCGCCGTCAGGCCCGGCCATGGCCCGTTCGGCACTGCCAGCGCCGCCTAGCCAGTCATGGAAGAACTGATCGGGTTGCTGTTTGCTCGCATGCAGATATTGGAAAACAGCACGGACCAGTTCTGCAACTTTCTGCCCCGCCCCGACCAATCCGAGACGGCGGCAGAACATGTCATGCAGGGCCGGTTCAAACACCTGATCGAAAATTGCGAGGGCCTCGGTCAGGGCATCACGATCCACCAGCCCCAGCAGGCATTCGGCCAGACGGCAAAGGTTCCAGTGCACCGCCTCCGGCTGGCGGCCATAGGCATACAGGCCGGTTTCATCGAAATAGGCCGCGGTAAAGCCCGGCTCATAGATCGGCAGAAACCGGTATGGGCCGTAATCGAAGCTCTCACCGGTAATGTTGAGATTGTCGGTATTGAGTACGCCATGGACAAAACCGGCGACCATCCACTGAGCGCAGAGGCGGGCTGATTCAGCGGTAATCCGGGAGAACAGTGACAGCGCACGTCCGGCGGTACTCTCATCGGTGATCTCCGGATAATAATGCTGGCAGCAATAATCGATCAGGCGTTCCAGCCCGACCTGATCCTCCGTAACCGCCAGCCGCTGAAAACTGCCAATGCGGATATGGCTGTGGCTGAGCCGAACGAGCACAGCAGAGCGGGTCGGTGATGGCTCGTCATGGCGCTCCAGCGCCTCGCCGGTCTCGATCAGCGACAGGGATTTCGAGGTATAGACACCGAGTGCCTCAAGCCGTGCCGTCGCCAGCACCTCGCGCACCCCGCCCTTCAGGGTCAGGCGCCCATCGCCGCTGCGGGAATATGGTGTGCGGCCACTGCCCTTGGTGCCCATATCCAGCAGCCTGCCATCGGTCAGATCCCGTATCTGGGCAAACAGGAAGCCGCGCCCATCGCCGATATCCGGGTTATAGACCCGGAACTGATGACCATGATAACGCAGCGCAAGCGGTTGCTCGAAACTGCCGGGGAATGGCTGAAAACGACCGAAATGATCAACCCACTGCGCATCACGCAACCCATCGAGACCAATGGTTTCAGCAGCCCGCCGATTGCGATAGCGCAGAATATGTTGCGGGAACTTGGCCGGCTCGACCGGGTCAAAGAATGTCTCGCCCAGTTGCCGATGCAATGTTTCAAACCGAGCGGGCATTGATGATCCAGGTTCCGGGAAGCGCTAGGCGCCAACACTGTCTACACGCCAGCATTAACAGCCTAGGTCTTAACCGGCAACGCTGGTCGGGGCAACCTGTCGACGGTAATCTGTTGTTGGCAACTGGCGCGGCTCGAACAGTTCCGGCTCCGGTTGGGTATTAGAGACCGGACTGGCGATCATGTAGCCGCCGCCCCGCACCGTCTTGATGATCCGGGGCCGTCCGCGATCCGACTCAATCTTGCGCCGGATATTGGCGATCAGCACATCAACGCTGCGGTCATCCGGGCTCCAGCCCCGCCCACGGGTGGTGGAGAGGAGATAATCCCGCGTCAGCAACCTGCCGCGGGCATCCACAAGGGCGTGCAGCAGGTCGAATTCCGCCGCGGTCAGCAGAACCTCACCGCCATCACCCTGCAGGGTGCGGTTCTGCACATTCAGGCAGTAATCGGCAAAGTACAGGCAAGGTTCATCCGTACCCGGCGCATTCTGGCCGTTGCTCTGAAAACGGCGCAGGATATTGCGGATACGGGCTACCAGCTCACGGGAGTTCACCGGTTTCTTGATGTAATCATCGGCACCGAGTTCAAGTGCCACGATACGGTCGCTGGCCGAACCGGAACCGGTCAGCATGATGATCGGAATATCCGAATAGTTCCGCATCTCACGCAATATCTCGATCCCGTCACCATCGGGCAGCTCAATATCCAGCAGGATCAGATCGATGGCCGTGCTCTCGACATAATGGGCCATCTCCAGAACCGTACGGGCCACCACCGGTTGAAAGCCTCGGCGTGCCAGCAACTCACTCACATACTCACAGAGGGTCGCATCGTCATCAACGATCAGAATGCGATCAGTGGTCGTCTTGTTATTTGTGCTGTCAGTGAAGCCGAGTGTGCCCATCTGTTTTCCTGCCTGTTTTCGAGGAAGCCGTGAAAACATGACATCACAGGATAGTTAACACCGGGTTATTTTTCGTAAACCGCAAACAAGAAATATAACCACAAACATACAATTCAAAACATGACGGCAATCGGCGGTTTACAGAGCCATGAGAGACTGTCCTGACTTTATAAGTATGGGCGTCAGACAAAGATTAATCATGGTTAACCCGATGTTAAGGAATACCCCTTTATGATCCTAGGTAATGTTGGACCAATAGGTTTCTAAAACATGAACATGAACACCACATCAAAACCTGCAGAAGGCCCGGTTGCGGATGATGGCATCTCGAGTATGGGGGCATCCGTTACGGCCAAGGTGGTTGTTATCGTTGACGACGAACCGATGGTCGCGACGGTGACGCAGCACTGCCTGCGCCGGGGTGGTTATGAGACCGTGGTGTTTGATGACCCGGTGGCAGCACGGGACTGGCTTGAAACCCCCGAAAACCATGCCGACATGATGATTACCGACCATGCCATGCCGCAGCTTACGGGTACTGAACTGGCGAGATCGGTGCATGAATTCCGCCCGGACTTGCCGGTCATTATCTGTTCCGGTTACGTCAATGCGGTTTATGAGGAAACCTCGATCCCCGATAATGTAAAGGTCGTTCTCGCCAAGCCGGTGCCAACCAACATGCTGCTGCATGAGGTCGAGAAGGCCACCCGCTCCCGCTAATCCTGATTATTAGTATTCAGCCGACTTTCGGGTTGCGCTTGCCACCGGGCGTTGGGCTCGGCTGGGTATTGGCAGGCTCCGACAGCGATTTCAGGCTGCTTGGCTTGAGCTGCTTTTTCAGGTCGAAATCCGTGCGGCTGTCGCCGAGGAAATCGCGCGTGATCGAGGCATCGGAAATCACCGTATGGCTATTATAGGCCATGGTGTCACGGCTGACCGGCTTCTTCAGGTCGATCAGGATGATTGTCTCGTCACTGGTTGCCCCCGGCCCCGTCGTGCGGCGCTCACGGATCAGTTCATCGTCAAACATCTTGGACACGCGGGACATCATATCAGCAGTACCGGCATAGCCATATTTCTGGGCATGCTGATCGGTAAATTTCCGCGACTTCACCGCTTCGCGCAGCTGACGCAGGGTAATCTCACGGACAGATTTGATCTCGCCCTCGACTTCCCAACCGTTTTCCACGCCGTCGCCATCGGTTTCCTGGAACCGGGCCGGACCAACCGCTGGCACGAACTCATATTTGCGCATGATCAGACCGGTTTGCGGCTTTGAGGTATAGCCGAGCGTCGGGCTGACCATAGCTTCAAAGTCCTCGGCCTTGCCAACCTTGACCGACTGCATCTTCGCGTCAATGTCACGGGTATTGGCCAGCGGTGCCAACTGCTCGACGGCAACTGCCAGCATGCTGCCATTGTTGCGCGGCAGTACGTACCCACTGTCGTGATACTGGGATTCCGCCTTGCGATAGACTTCAGGGAAGTCGCCTTTTGGCGGTGCGTTGGAGACATCAGCACCGGCAGCAAGATACATCTTGCCGGTTTCGGCACCGCGCAGCACCAGATGCTTGCCAGCGGCAAGTTCTTTCGCCAGATCAACGCCTTTCGGGCCATACATCAGCAGGAAGCGGTCAGCCACTTCCGGATCGCTGAGCGGCTCTTCCAGATGGCGGTCCGGCACATCGATAACGATGGTGTCCTTTGCGTCGACCTCATGCTCGATATACTCGATCGGGAAGTTGGTCTTCGGATCCCAGCCCATTTGGACCTTGGCTTCATCAGAGAACGGAAACTTCTTCGCCCGCTCCTGCAACCAGTCCCGCAACTCGACAAGCATCTGCTCGGCATCATCGGTACCGGCGGCAAATTCATCGAACTGCCCGACCTCATCAAATTCGGGATCGGCACGACGGTCGGTGCCACGACGCTCGTTTTTCAGGATCTTGTCGATCTCTTTCAACGCGCGCGGAATGGTCATCAGGCGCTGATCTTCCGGATCAAGGTTCGGCATACCCTGCTGGTAATGCGCGATCTCGGACTGCATGTACTCTTTCCATGCCGGGCCGAGGTCATCGATTTTTCCCTCATCCCAGAACATGCGGGCAATCTTGCGCGTGGTCGGTGCGCTGCGCAGCTGTTCAAACTTCACCTCCAGGTTGCCGGCATCGAGGCGCATATGCAGTTCCTGCGGGTGCATCTCGATCAGTTTTTCGAACGGCACCTGGTTGCCGCGCGCATCCTGTACTTCATAGCTCATTGAATAATCATGGAATTTTCCCATCAGGGATTTGCGCATCTTCCATATTTGATTAACCGCCTGTTCGGCAGTTTTCACATTGGCCGCGACCTCGAACTGGCGCAGGATTTTGGCATCATGCCAGCCATAGCGCTCGAGCCCTTCCTTGGCTTTTTTCATCTTGGCCTTGAAATCGGCGAGGCCGTCTTCGCGATCAGGGTCCCATTCGAGGGCATCCGGCTCGATCGCGTGCTTCAGCATCCGGTCGACATTTCGACCGTGGTTCCGAGCGTCTTCCGCTCTCTGATGCAGCGCGCGTGGCAGCAGTTGCGGCTCACCGTGACGATCCTTGACCGTGTAGTAAGGCAAATCGCCGACACCGGTAAAAATCTCTTCTTCCGGCAACGCATTGGGCAAATCATGGGCGCGTTTGAAACGCGGCTGTGCCTTGTCCCATGCCGTCATAACCCGCTCGAGAAACACAGGGTTTTCCAGCATGTAGTGGCGGTTTTCTTCCAAAACCTCGGGGTCATAGCCCTGGTTCTGGCCTGCCTCGAACGCCATCTCGGCGCGAACGACATTCGGGTTCTTGCGCAGGTGCTCGGTCTGGAACAGGGCGTCGGCCGAGAATTTCTGCTCCTTCATCATGGTGGTGAGCTCTTTCTCACTCATCTCCATGACGCGCTTGCCACCATAACGGTAGTTCGGCAGGTCAACATCGAGGCGGATAAACAGTGCGTTTTTGAAATCGCCCTGCTCTTCATCGATATTGACCAGCATGCCCATATGACCGGTCGCACGGCCACGCATGACCCGGCCAATGCCCAGTACAGGATTGTCTTCAAAGCCATCGGCACCGTGGACGAAATCCTTGGCACTATCGAAATCGGCCATGACTTCGGCGTGTTTCACAACATCCGGCGCAATCCGGCGCAGGAAGGTCTTGAAACCGAGGGTTGCCAGCGCATCGAGCAGCGCGCGCTTGTGGCCTTTTTTCTCATTGTATTCAGAGCCATCGGGCATCCGCGCACCAACCTCGATACCACGTTCGGGCACGGCATGATTGGTATTGGCAGCCATCAGGTCCTGCAGGCGGAAGCTCTCACCACCCCATTTGCTTTCCAGGGTCTTCATCCCCTGCTCACCCTGCGGACCGTAAAGACGGACCATCTGGGCCAGCTTGTGCACATCGTTTCGATAGGCACCGGAACGGCGGGCATCGTTCTTCTTGGTATGGGTCAGGAAGATGTCGGGCATCCCGGCCATGTCAAAGGCGCCCCACATCCACGGGTCATCCGCACGGATGCCATAGAAATGGGTGACCTGAATGGCGGAACGCATCTTGCGCCATTTTTGACCGTCCTCATCCTCATAATCGGCTTTACCCGTGGTCACAGGGATCGAAACGTATTTGCCCTTCTCATGCAGTCGCGCATGCTTCACATCACCGTTTTCATCGCGGAAATACATCTTCCGCACGGTTTCTTCCTTGCGCGCCTTGCCACGGGTTATCGGCGTAATTTCTTCTTCATCGGTCAGTTTGTCATAGACCTTGCGCGGGGCATTGCGCAGCGCGTCGGCAAACTTGCCCGCCAGAATATGCTGGCTGACACCGTTGTCCCAATCCTTCGGACCGCGTTTGTTGACCAAGGCCGCCTGTGGCGCGATGGTCCGGTGATCCGGCACCCGCGCATCGACCTCAAGAGTATCGACCACGCGACCGGCGAGATCGGCTGTTGCAGCACCGAGATCAAGCACCGCATTGAAGTTGCGGTTGGTGTCCACCGTTTCCGTATCATAGACAACATCGGCGACCTGACCACGCTCAAGCAAATGGCCGATTTCATCCCATGTGGGGATGTAATCATCGGGTATCTGCGTTGTCGGCTTGTCAGTCGCCATGATGATGATCTCGTTGATAAATTCGGGTTTCGGGGGTGCCGTTATCTCGACGTAATGACTATATCATTCACTGATGAAACTACCTCACCCTGTCCGCCGCATTTTTGGGGCGGGCATCGGGGGCAGATTCGGGCCGCGATCACGACGTTCCGGTATCGGACGTGAACGATCCTTGCGTGACGGCTCCGGACGCTTCACCGGACGGCGTGACTGCCATTCGCGCACGCGCTCGGGGTCCTGAACCGGGAAGTTGGCTTCATATTCCTTGTTCTCGCCAGCCATCAGACCATCACGACGCTCACCACCGCGACGCTCGTTTGACAGGATGCGCTTGGCTTCCAGATGGCCGCCGAAGAACTTGCCGAACTTGCGGATCAGCTTGAACACGACCAGCGAGGCCGGCATCCGACCGATGCTCTGGGCATCAGCCTGTTCCGGGGTAGCACCCTTGTTGATGCTCAGCGCCTCGAAGTTCTCGACGATCCGGTCCTTGGTGTTGAGACCGATTTTCTTGAACAGGCCAAGGGCACGGTTGATCGATTCCGGATCGGTGACGTGCTGTGGCTGGGCGATATCGGGGCGGATCAGGTTGGCGAAAGCCTCCACATCCTTCTCGTTACCGTGACCGGAGCTGTGCAGCCCCTTATTCAGCACGGTGAGTGACCCATCGGTTTCGGTCAGCAGCTCCACACCCTTTTGTTTGCCATAGAGGGTTTTCAGACGCTCGGCCTGATCACCCTTCAGGTTATGGGCGCGGAAACCGTCACCCATGGCGACCACAACGGTGTAGTTGCGATCACGGGTCAGGCGATCAATCAGTGCCTTCTGGTTCTTCTCATTTCCCGGAATGGATGACTGGGAAATGATGATAACGTCGGTATCGGCGCTGATCGGCACGGCGGTATGGCGGTGCTTCGGATCAGCCTCGAACAGTGAGCGACCTTCGGCGATCTTGTTCAGTTGGGCTTCCATCTCGGCCATGCTGCCCTGGGTACCGGTCACCGGAATAATGCGGCGCGCCGGATCGTCACCCATAATGCGGGCGGCGGTTTTCGAGGTACGGCTGGTGCGCAGGGTGGCGGTAAAGCGCGGCAGACGCTTATCGACCTTGCCGTCCATACCGGCAATCAGGGCCCCCAGATGCTCATCGGCCTCTTTCATCTCATCATAGAGCATGTAGACCGGACGACCGACCAGCGGCTTCATGAAGCTGTCCTTGCCATGCTTCTCGTAATCATGGTTCTCACGAACCATGCCATGATGGCGACGCTCGGTGATCCAGTCGATCGCCTTCAGCGTGTTATCAACGACAGCCTTGCGCCCATGGGCAGGACCTTCGGCTTTTTCCTTCTCAAGGGCTTCTTTCAGTTCGCCCAGACGCTCGTCATACACATGATCGAGATAAATCTGGATATTGCCGCCATCGGGATTTGGCTCAACCACATGGTAGTTCACACCGAGCACGTTGTTGGTGGTTGCGGTCTGCTCAACCGAGCTGCCGACTTCCATCAAATTACGACCGGTATGCGTTGCGATACGCAGGGCTGATTCATAGCGATTGTCGTTGGTCGAGATCATCGCCATCAACACGCCCTTGTCCTTGAAGACGCCGTTGAGCAGCTCGTTCATGTTGTGCTCAACCTCAGGCTCGGTTACTGCCCAACCGCGTTTCTTGACTGAGGTCACATCGAAATCAGCAACCGTATCCTGACGATCCACATCAGCAGGATCAAGATCGGGCTCACGCTCGGCAAGGCCGCGCAGGCCACGAGAGAAGAACTTCTGATCGATCCAGGTCGCGGCCGGCTTCGGACCGTCATAGCCCTCTTCCATATAGCGACCGAAACGCATGTCACCGGGGTTCAGATAGGAACCGAGAATATTGTTGCCGAAACGACCGATGTAGCGGAACGGCGTGGTGCGCGCAGAGTGCGGGGTCGCGTGTGGTGACCACTCGACTGTCATACGCTTGGTGCCATCCTTCTCGATGTCGATCGCACCTTCCTTGGTGATGGCCTGAAACTTCGGCCAGTCCTTGCGCTTTACGTCATAATCGTTGAGCGACTTCTCGATCGCCCGGATCACATCAGGGGTGGCATGGAAGGTTTTATCTTCGAGCAGCCCCTTACGCGCATAGATCGCGATACCGTGGGCGTGATCGAGGTGACGGTGGGTGATGAACCAGTGGTCGACCTGCTTCAGCCATTCGACAACATCCGGCACAGCACCTGACCATTCGGAGCCTTCCTTCGGAATGAACATGCCGAGATCGTGACCAACGGCGACACGATCGATCTTGCCGTCCTTGTCCTTGCCTTCATGGACGATGATTTTGGTCGAGCCGATCTGGTCACCGAAATCCTCAACGATCTCGTCGCGACCGTTACCGAGCAGCGAGACCATGTACATCCGGCCGCCCTCTTCCAGCGCTGGTGGATCGGGCAGAGGCTCAACCAGATCGAGCTGATCGAACTCGGTCAGGTAATCCATGATTTCCGGATAGTCCCGGCGGCGCAGGGAATGCATAACCCGGTTGAGGATACCGAGACCACGCATCCGGGTAACGGTGTCCACATTGAGCAGGTCTTCGCCGAGGATATTCAGCTTGTCGAGGCGGAAGTTCCGCTTACCCTTCCGGCTTGGATCATCACCGGGCACACGGCTCCAGTGTTCCTGTGCCAGATCGTCGATAGCCTCACCCTGCACCCCTTCCGGCACAACGCCGGGCTCGATGCTGGCCTTGACTTCATGGCCCTTGGTATTGGTCTCGATGCCGACTTGCGAGATGAACTGCATGGCGGTATCGGGGTCAACGGCGGAAACCGGACGCTTGACTGCCGTGATCTGGCGATAATCAAGGGTGTTAACGCCACGACCATCAAGGGCGAGCGCAACAGATGGTGGCACCTCAAGGTCGAGCGCTTTCTCAGGGCTTTGCCCCTGAATGGATGGCGCGAAATCAAACCCGCCTTTTTCATCCAGACCGATAATTGGCAGCTTCTCGCTAACCACCTCATGCATGTAGGTATCTTTGAAGATCTTGGCGACTTCGGGCAGTGTTCCTGCACGCAGCGAGGTATTGATCCGGCGCGCTGCCTCGAGCACGCGGTTGACCTTGGCAATGTCGCTGACATCGATTTCACGGCCCAGAACCCACATGCCGGTAATCGAGGTGTGGTTTTCATCCTTGCCCGGACCGGTTTCAATATTGATCAGGTCCTGCAGACGCTGGCCGCCATTTGGGCGCATCCGCCAGTACTGGATTGTCATGTCACCGATATTGCCGCGGGTATCGCGCTGGCTCTTGGTGACAACGGCGGCAGCACCACCGGTCCTTGGATCAACATCCGCTTCTGCCAACAGAACCGGGAAGCGCTTTTTCTTGTTCAGGGTGGCAACGGTGGTATCGAGCTGACGGGCAGCGAATTTGAACAGTGCCGGGTTGGCCTCGTTGAACGAGCCAAGCAACCGCAACTCTTCGGGATCGACATCAATGCCAAGCTGGCTTGGCATGAAATCGGTTGCCCATGAATGTACCGTTTTTTTGTTGCCTGCTGCCACGGGTTACTCGCCCTTTTGCTCGACGGTTGCATTAAAAAACTTATCAAGAGACTTGATCGGCGGCAGATAGCTGCGGCGCAGTGATTGCGCAACACGGGCCAGCTCTGCCAGCAGATTGTCCAGATCATCGGATGCCAGAGTCATCACCTGACCACGCCAGACACATTTACGAATGCCCATAACGTCGCTGCTGCCGCGACGCGCGAGGGTCAGGCGCAGAAGTTTTGAGGTGCTGGCACCGGTATCAGGTGCCATGCGGTAGCCATCAAGCGAGATTGCGATCTGCTTGCCTGCCAGATCCTGCTCAAGCCGCATGCGCAGCCCGGCGAGAACGCCGGTGTCGACATTGGTGCGGGTTGCGACCAGTTTTTCGCCCGGATTGATGTGCAACCAGTCAATCACGCCCTCGGCATCAAGGACACGTTCAGCAGTGCTGTTCATGTTGGTGCTCATTTGGTTGTGAAGGGTTGATTGCTGCATCACTCTCTATCCTTACCCGGCGGTTGGACGGTTCGGTTGGTAGACAGTGGTCTTGCCAGGGGTCCGGCGGGTATCCCACTTGTCGCGTGCAACACGCGTCGTACGGGCCCGCAGGTAATCCTCGTTGAGGTCCTTGATCCGGCTGTCGTCAAAGCCGCGCGCGGCATGTTCGATCAGCAGTGGACGGACGCGATCGCGGATTTCCTTCAGTTCCGCCATCTCCGCATGATTCTCATCACGCATATGGCTGGTAACCGACGGATGCGCCTTCTGGGCTGAAATCTCGACGCCCTTGCGCTTGCGATAGGTCGGGTCGACCTGACGGTCATAAAGCTCGAACAGACGGGCCAGCGCCAGCGACTGCTCCGGCACTGCAACATCGTTCTGAATGCCCTTCTCGACGAATTTGGCCAGTGGCTTGATACGATCTGCGAGGGTCATTTCGTGGCCGCGCTGGTCAAACACGATGAAGTCCTGACCGGAGCCGCTCTCACGCGGAACGAGACCGGTCTGAACCAGCGTTGCCCGCACCATGTGCTGAACATAGGACGGGGACTGCTCCCAGCCATCCATGGCAACCATGCGATCAACGCTGCGGTCGATCATCTTGTTGCGGAAGGCGGCACGGGCGGCAGAACCGACCTTGTCCGTACCGGGGGCAACCACACCCTTGCCGTTTTTGGCAGAGGTCTCGAACATCTCGTCCAGCTCGGCGCTGGAGCGGATGATGCCCACATCGAACTGGCGGCGCAGCATATCGGTGGTGCGCTTGATCTCGCGCACGTTCTGACCGGCGATCTTGCCGAAGCCCTTGCCCTTGGCACCGGGCAGTTCGGCGATATCCTCGATACCGTCGATTTCAGCAGCGTTCAGGGCGGCATTACCGGTTTTAGGGTCGCCGAGAACCAGCGCGATATGTGGCTTGGCCGCTGGTGGCAGGGCGGTTTCGGATGCCGCGAGCAGGAATGGCAGGATCAGCTTCTCACGGTGATCGAGGCGGCTGTAGGTATCGTCCTCGAACAGCACACTCTTTGAATCTTCACCGAAATAGTCACCTTTCAGGCGATAGATCTGAATGTCAGGCGCGGTTGCCTCGAAGCCACCGAACGGTTTCTTCGGCTGCTTTGTGCCCCAGCCATCGAACGGGATCTGTTCCTGCAGCTCGGTTGCCGGCTTGACGCCCTTCTTGCCTTTCAGAAGATCGGTTTTCCATTTCTCACCCAGATCCTCGAAATCGATCTGGTCAGCGTAGTTGGCCAGGAATGGGCCAAGCTGAGCTTTCAACTGCTCAACCTTTTTGACCTCTTTCTGACTGCGCTTTTTAAATGATGAATGCAGGTTGTTTGTATCGATGATGCTCGGCTTGCCGGCCTTGGCAGCCTCGATCTGATCCGACATGTGCATCAGACGCACCAGAGTCGTGGCACCGACGCTGACATCGAAGCCTTTCGGCGCTGCCCAACGGACGTAATTGGCGACGCTCTCGATCCGGCGGGCGAGGCTGACATCGCGGCCTTTGCCATCCTTGACGTCCATATTGTTGGCATCGCGGCCCGGTACCACACCGGCCTGAACCGATGCGCCATACATCAGCTCCCAGTTGGCACCGCGAGAGAAGTTCGGGTCACCGGAGAGCGGCTGGCGCTTTTCAAAGTAATGCTTAACCGGGAACCAGAGGGCCATGTAGTCCTCTTCTTCCCACTTCTGGCCGCGGCTGAAACCGGCATTGGCACCGAACTGGTGGACCATCGCCTGCAGACCGGCCGGGGCAATCGCGATATCGTTCGGATAGTCGCGCATAACCTGACGGGACAGCGCCAGGTTGCGGTCGGTATTGGGTCCGTAGACGCGCTCGGCGACAATGTCGGAACCGGCAAATTCACCGAGCTTGACCGTGGTCAGCTTCTCACCGGACTGCTTGAACTTGTCCCGGTGAACATAGGCAAGACGGTGACCTTCGATACCACCGGAGATGGAGCACAATACGTAGTTGCCCTGCTGGCCGCCGGTTGAGGCCTTGACCGCACCGAATGCCATGCGGATCTGCTGCTTTGCCCGTTCCTTGTACTCTGCGCCCTGCTCCGCGAAGTATTTGTGCGGGAAATCGTCATAGATGTACTTCTTCTTACCGTCGAAGAAGTAGTCCATGATCTCGTCTGCTGACGCAGAAAGCGGTGGGGGCGGCGGCGTAGCAGTCTTGGCGCGTTTGGACATGTGTCAAAGCTCGTGTCGGTCTTGGGGGGGAACATGCATTTTTTGCAAGGGGGTCATGCACGCTGTTCTTGCATCCGTTACACGATGCGCATGTGAAAGTGTCAAAGATTGCGGTGCAAAAAGAGTTTCCAACAGTCAAGCGCCATAACGACTTAGTGGCGTTTCGTATGCCTGACGCACGAGAACTAGAGCCGCGCATTGACGAATAACAGCTATGTTTTCTGCGCATAACAGTGCTTATACACGTACCACTTTGACATGCCCGACCGCTCGGCTAGTGTGCTGTGGAAAAAAAATGCTGCCGCTGCTTGGACTCTTGAAAAAACATGACTCAGCTAACCCTGCCAAAATGGTTCGATTTTCACGCCCATATGCGTCAGGGCGCCTTACTGGCCCCGATGATCGAGGCGCATCACGCCATGGGCTGTTTCGGCTTTCTCGCCATGCCCAATACCAAGCCACCGGTAGCGAAGGTTTCGGAGCATGAGTCGCTCGACTGCTGGAGCATCGAGGGTTACCGCCAGCAACTGCTCGATGCCGGTGGTGATCGGTTTGACGACATCATTGTGCCGCTCTACCTGACCCGCGATACAACCCCGGCGATGATTGAGGCAGGCGCAAAGTCCGGCCTGCTGCGGGCGGCGAAATACTATCCGCCCCATGGCACCACCGGGGCCGATTTCGGCTATCCCTTCGCCGAGTTCCTGACGAACGATGTATTCAAGGCCCTTGCCGATAATGGCGTGACCCTCTGTATTCATGGCGAACAGCATGGGCTGGAGGCCGAGGACTACTTCGACCGCAACACCAATGCGGAAGAACAGTTCTATGCCGAACAGATGCCACGCCTGATCGATCAACTGCCGCATCTACGGGTGGTCGGTGAGCACATCACGACCGAAGTGGCGGCACATTTCATCGCCTCCGCGCCGGAACATGTGGGGGCCACCATCACGCCCCAGCACCTGCTCTATACCGTTGGGCACCTGCTGAAGGGCTGCAACTACCACCTCTACTGTCTGCCGCTGGTCAAATACGCGACAGACCGTGCGGCCTTGCGGGCCGTGGCAACCGCGCCGGACAACCACAAGTTCTTCGCCGGTACCGACAGCGCTCCGCACACCAAGAAGGTAACCCCATGCGGTTGTGCCGCCGGGTGCTTCACCGGTTATATCGCGCCACAGCTCTATGCCGAGGCATTTGAGAGCGCCGGGGTCGATCTCTCAAGCGATACGGGTATTGCGGCCTTTACCCGCTTCCTCTGCACCAATGGCCCGGACTTTTATCGCATCCCGCGCTCAACCGAGATGTTCTCAATTGAGAAAGAGCAAGCTACTGTAGATATTGTTGAAATCCCGAACGGCGATCCCGGCGAGGACAAGGTCGTACCGCTGCCGGTCGGGCTTGGCCAGAACACCATGCCATGGCGCATGATCCCGGCGTAACCGGGCGCGTGCTGACAGAAGAGAGAAGCTGCCCCAGATGTTCAATCCACTCAGCCTGCTGCCTCCCGAAACCGCCCATGGCGTTGCCATCAAACTTGCCGCACAGGGACTGGTACCTGCCGCCCCAGCGGACAGCCCAAGTCTTAAACGCACTCTGTTCGGCAAGGAGTTTCGCAACCCGATCGGCCTTTCTGCCGGGGCCGACAAGGAAGCCGCAGCCCTGATCGGTTGGGAGAAGCTCGGTTTCGGCTTTGTTGAGACCGGCACGGTCACGCTGAAGCCCCGTCCAGGCAATCCGGGGCCGCGCATCTGGCGGGTTGGCGCACGCGACAGCCTGATCAACTGGCTCGGCCTGCCCGGTCACGGACTGGAACCCTTTCTGGAGAACCTGCAGGCATATCGCGCCCGCACGGTGCAGAAGCTGGTTGTCGGCGTCAGCATCGCCTCGCCCGATGGCAAACTCGCCGAGTTCGAGAAGCTGGCCAGTGCCTGTGCCCCGCTCGCCGATTACCTGACCCTCAACGCCTCATGCCCGAATGTCGCCCATGGTGCCGATGACCATGACCCGGTCGCGGATATGGCCGCACAGGTTGCCGCCAGTGTCGGCGCGGCTGGTGACACACCGCTGCTGGTCAAGCTCGGCCCCTCAACCGACGAGGTTAGCGTCAAGACCATGGTTGCCGCCGCCCTCGATGCCGGTGCCCGCGGCATTGTCGCAACCAACACCATCCCGCCGGACCGGTCGGAACTGCTGGCCAATCAGGACTTTGTCTGGCCACGGTATGAGAACAAGCCGGTGGGCGGCTACAGTGGCCCGGGCCTGCTCGATATTGCCTGTCAGATGGTCGACTGGGCGCGTGAGGTGGGCGGTACCAACATGCCGCTCATGGGCGTTGGCGGGGTGCAGGACGGGGCCAGCGCCAAACGCCTGCTGGATGCCGGTGCCGATGCGATCCAGCTCTATACCGCGCTGACCTATCAGGGGCCTGCCGTCTTGCGGAAAATCAAGGCCGCTATTGCCTGATTGCGCAACACCTGATGACGCCTGATACAGGCTTCGCCAGCTATCGCTTGAACAGTCAACTGTTTGCCCCCCATGGTTGGATAAAACAACCGCATGACAGCAAGCAGGACGGGGCAGGATGAGCGCAGGCAACAGCAATAATGGCATTACCGCCGATGATCTCGCCCGACTGCCCGATGCCGAGTTGCGCCAGCTGATACTGGATCGGATCGATACCGTCCCGGCCAATGGCGCGGATGGGCTGAACCCCGCCGATATCGCCTATCGCCTGCAGGAAGCCTTCGCCACTGCACAGGATCGCCTCGGCGACATCCTCGGCAGCTATAAAGAATTACCCGGTGCCATGGCCGCCGCTTGGCGCGCACTGACCAGCAACCGTGCCGAGGGCGGGTTGGGTGAGTTCCTCATCGTCTTCCTGATCTCGCTCGGCATCGCCTGGGTCGGATCGCATCAGTTGAAAAAGCTGAAACAGCGGATTGTCGGCACACCCGAAGACAGCAATCCCGGCCTGCTCGCCAAGGCCAGGCATCTGGCGCTCAACCTGCTCGGTGACGGCATTCGGATCGGTGCCTTTGCCGCGATTGCCGCCCTTGTGTTCATGGTGATCGGCGGGGATGAACCGCGCGACCGGCTGGCCTTCTTCTTCTACCTGTCGGCTGTGCTGATGATGCAGGCGGTCATTGCCTTTTTGCGCGCCTATCTCGCCCTGCCGCGCCCCGATTACCGCATTCCGGCTTTCACTGACCCAGCCGCTAGAAGCCTTTACCACACCCAGATTTTCGCCATGGCGCTTGGTGCCTTCGGCTTTTTCACCTGCGCCCTGTTTGCGGTGCTGGGGGTTACCGGCGACGCCCATTACCTGCTGCTGATCATTGTCGGCTCGCTGCTGAGCGGCGGGCTGGTGCTGTCCTTCATCAGCAACCGTGCAGCCCTGACCGGGGCGCTGGTCATTGACGGCATCACCGGCATCCGCAACCGCCTCGCACCGCTTTACGGCTGGGCCTTGGCCGTTGCCACGCTGCTGATCTGGTTCGGGGTAATTCTGAGCGGCGTGCTCGGCTCCATACCGCTCTACGGCGCGGCATTGTTTACAGTGCTCACCCTTACCTTCTGGCCACCGATCGACAGCGCCATTGCGGCGGCTGCCATCACCGGAACCAACGCGCATGACCCGATCCGGGCTGCCGCCTTGCGGGTCAGCCGCCTGATTCTCACGGTCGCCGTTATCATCGCGCTGATGGTTGTCTGGCGCGTGGATGTTTTCACCGCTTCGGAAGCCGCCAGCCTGAATGTGGTAATCCTGCAGGCCTTACTGCAGATATGCGCGGTCCTGCTCATTGCCTATACCGCGTGGGAAGTTCTATGCATCTGGCTTGATCGGCGGATTGCGGTCGAGAATGCCGCCTATGAGGCCGAGCGCGGCGATGTGGGCGAAATGGAGATTGGCGGGGCTGGTCTGTCGCGCCTCGGCACCCTGCTGCCGCTGTTTAAACGCACCGGGCAAGTGACCATCGTGGTGATCGCGCTGATGATTATCCTCTCGGCCCTCGGGGTCGACATTGGACCGGTTCTGGCCGGTGCCGGTGTTGTCGGCCTCGCCATCGGTTTTGGCTCGCAAACCCTTGTGCGCGATATCGTCTCCGGTGCGTTCTTCCTCATCGACGACGCCTTCCGGCAGGGCGAATATATCGACCTCGGTACGGTCAAGGGTTCGGTGGAGAAAATCCGCGCCCGGTCGCTCCAGCTCCGGCACCATCGCGGCGCACTCAATACCATCCCGTTTGGCGAGATCAGCACGATCCAGAACTACAGCCGCGACTGGGCGATCATGAAGCTGAAATTCCGCCTGCCCTTCGATACCGATCTGGAGAAGGTCCGCAAACTGCTCAAGAAAACTGGCCAGCAACTGCTCGAGCACCCGGAGGTTGGCGAAGACTTCATCCAGCCGTTCAAATCGCAGGGCGTGGTTGAGGTCGATGATTACGGCCTGATTATCAGCACCAAGTTCATGTGCCATCCGGGTCGGCAATACCTGATCCGACGCTATGCCTATGCCGCGGTGCAGACCGCCTTTGCCGAGAACGGCATCAGCTTCTCCAGACCCGAAATCCGGGTCGCCGTGGGCGATAATGATGAGGACCGGTCCGAGGAAATCGCCCGGGCAACCGCCGCCGCCGCCATCAGCAGCCAGCAACGCATGGCAGCGCGGGACAGTACAGGCGGTACCAATAAATCAACTGACAGCGATATAACCTGACCCCGGCATTGTGAAGCGAGACCGGTTTTTGCCATTGGCATTTTACGCGATGAGGTGCAAAACCACGGGCAATCCCGTCCCGTTGCCCGACATTCCAACGCCATGACCAGCATCGCCAATCGCCTGAAAAACAGTGCCGTCGAATTTTACCCCGGCGTCATTCTGGCTGTCGTACTGGCCGGTATTGCCCAACTGATCGCGATCTTCATCGGTGGGCCGGTGATGCTGCTTGCCCTGCTGATCGGCATGGCACTCAACCGTCTGGGACGACAGCCGCGCCTGGCACCCGGCCTGAAATTCTCCAGCAAGGCGATCCTGAAATTCGGCGTGGCCCTGCTCGGTGCGCGGATCGGTGCAGAGCAGATTGCCGCCCTCGGCGTGGCACCGCTGGTGCTGGTAACCATCGGGGTCGTGACAACCATCCTGTTCGGCGCCCTGCTCGGGCGCTGGATCGGCCTTGGCAGCGAACGCGGCGTGCTGACCGGCGGTGCCACCGCGATCTGTGGTGCCTCGGCAGCGCTGGCGATTTCCGCCGCCCTGCCCGACCGGGAGTGGAAGGAACGCGAGACCGCCTTCACGGTCGTTACTGTTACCACGCTCAGCACGCTGGCCATGGTGCTCTATCCGGTCATTTCCGGCCTGCTCGGCTTCAACGACCATGAGGCTGGCATCTTCCTCGGTGGCTCAATTCACGATGTGGCGCAGGTCGTCGGTGCGGGCTACACGGTTTCGGAAACCGCAGGCGAAGCCGCCACCCTGACCAAGCTGTTCCGGGTCGCCCTGCTCGCCCCGGTAGTGCTGGCGGTTGCCTTCATTTTCCGCGAGCGGGCGGAGACCAAAGGGCTGAAGGGCCTTGCACCACCACCGATGCTGATCGGCTTCATCATTCTGGCCGTACTCAATTCGCTCGGCCTGTTGCCCCAGCCATTCGTACTGGCCGCGACCTATCTCTCAACCGCCTGACTCGCCACCGCCGTCGCCGCGATTGGTGCCCGCACCGTACTCGCCGACCTCAGGGAACTGGGCTGGAAGCCCATGGTGCTGATGGTATCCGAGACGGTCTATATCTGCCTCGTCCTGCTGATCGGCGTCTTGCTGCTGTAATCTGTCAGCACGCGTCCGTGCTGACAGATTACAAATAAAGCGCGCATCAGATATTCAGTCGCCGTAATCTGAGAGCATTGGCAATGACCGAAACAGAAGACAGGGACATGGCGGCAGCGGCGATCATCGGTGACAAGAGAAGACCAAAGACCGGGTAAAGCAACCCCGCCGCTATCGGTATGCCCGCCATGTTATAGACAAAGGCAAAGAACAGGTTCTGTCTGATATTGCGCAGTGTCGCCCGAGCGAGTTTCCGCGCCCGAACAATACCGGTCAGGTCACCGCCAAGCAGCGTCAGACCGGCACTCTCAACAGCGACATCAGCACCGGTTCCCATCGCGATACCAACATCGGCGGCAGCCAGTGCCGGAGCATCGTTAACGCCATCTCCCGCCATCGCAATTGACCGGCCTGCAGCTCGCAACTCATCCACCAGCGCCTTCTTGTCTGCCGGCAATACGCCTGCCCGCACCTCATCAATGCCGAGTTGTCCAGCAACGGCTTCAGCCGTGCGCTTATTATCACCCGTGGCCATGATGATGCGTAGCCCCTGGGCATGCAGTTCACGAATTGCACGCTCGGTTGAGGCCTTGATAGGATCTGCAACAGCCACAATGCCGATCAACTGACCGTCAATGGCAACAAACATGGCGGTCTTGCCCTCAGCGCGCAACGCATCAGCCTGATCTTCCCCGGAACGTGTTGCAGCATTGATTGACTGCATGAGAGCCGCATTTCCAAACGCCACGGAACAGTCGCCGACCCGACCGGTGACTCCCTTTCCGGTCACGGCCTCGAAGTCCGACATTTTTCCGAGTGTGATACCGCGCTCCTGCGCACCGTCCAGAACAGCTTCGGCCAACGGGTGTTCCGACCCGCGCTCCAATGCAGCAGCAAGCGCAAGCACATCCTCACCAGATTTGTCAGATAGGGAGATGACATCGGTTAATTTTGGCCGCCCTTCGGTGAGGGTGCCGGTCTTGTCAACGATCAGGGTATCGACCCTGGCCATGCGTTCCAGAGCCTCGGCGTCCTTGATCAAAACCCCCGCCTGTGCCCCCCGACCGGCAGCCGTGGTGATTGAGATCGGTGTCGCGAGACCAAGGGCACAAGGACAGGCAATAATCAGAACCGAGACTGCCGAAGCGATGGCAAAGACGATTGCGGGACTTGGTCCGGCAAACAGCCAGGCCAGAAAGGTAACCATGGCGACGCCGACAACGGCAGGCACGAATATTTCCGACACCTGATCCGCCAGCCCCTGAATTGGCGCACGGGAGCGCCGTGCACCGGCAACCATGTCGACAATCTGTGACAATACAGTGTCTGATCCGACAGCGGTTGCCCGAACAGCAAGCGTGCCATTTTTGTTGATCGTGCCTCCGGTCACACGATCACCCTCCGCCTTCTCTACCGGCACCGGTTCGCCGGTAATCATACTTTCATCAATCGAGGAATGACCCTCAACCACTTCACTGTCGACCGGCACGCTCTCACCTGGCCGGACACGCAACAGATCACCCTCGGTAATATTCTCAAGCGGCGCATCATATTCCGTACCGTCCGGCAGAATGCGCCGTGCCGTCTTGGGTGCCAGATCCATCAGTGCCCGGATCGCATCACCGGTACGTTCGCGAGCACGCAACTCCAGAACCTGACCGACAAAAATCAGCGCAACAATCACTGTTGCCGCCTCATAATAAGTACCGACCATGCCCCCCGTCCAATATTGCTCGGGGAAAATATCCGGCAGAAATGTTGCAATCAGTGAATAGAGGTAAGCAGCCCCGACCCCCAAAGAAATCAACGTCCACATATTCGGCGAACGGTTTCTGATCGAATCCCTGCCACGTTGAAAGAACGGTCGGGCAGCCCAGAGTACAATCGGGGTTGCCAGCAGAAATTCAAGATAGACCGCGATCCGGTGCCCGATCCATTCACGAACCGGCAAGCCGAACATCTCGCCCATGGTCAGCACCATGAGTGGTACCGCCGCACTGACACTTACCCAGAGCCGACGGGTGAAATCGGCCAGTTCCTCATTGGGCGCATCGCCCGGCACCATGGGTTCGAGAGCCATGCCACAGAGCGGACAGCTGCCCGGCTCGTCCTGAACGATTTCAGGATGCATCGGACAGGTCCATTGCGTATTCGGCACCACATGCTTGCCGACCTGATCTGCCTTGCCGGAAGTGTAGAACCATGGGTCGGCATCGAATTTTGTCCGGCACCCATCCGAACAGAAGAAGAAGGTCTCGCCACCATATTCACGGCATCTGGCATCCGGTTTGATTGTAACTGTCATCCCGCAAACCGGGTCGGTGGCGGTTTTGCCAGCACCTGTGCCTGCATCTGCATGATCATGCACTGTATGTTCATGTTGGGGATGGTCTTTGTGCGCCATTGTTTAGTCCTGCCTTATGGGATGAACACAGGCTATTGCTTCCAGTGACTGGAAGGTCAAGGAAATGCGTGCGTTCGCTTCTGGTTTATGAACAGATTGGTCGCATCAGCACGTTACCGCCTCATCGCATCAGGAATCATTGCAGCTGTATTGCCCCCGAAAACCGGCCTTGTAATCTGACCCAGCCGTCATAATCAGATCATGACCCTCGCCATTCTCGGCTTCATGCAATTCTGCGGATAAGGGAGGAGCAATAAAACTGCCACCATCAGTGCCGACGAAATCCGCAGCCTCAAGGCGAACGAGATCGCCACTGATCTTCACGAGCGCTGCAGGCCCATCAGCACTTTCACCGACCACCAGTACAGGCGGACTGTCTGCGGTATATCTGAAGCTGCAGGTACTGCTGTTTTCCGGGAAAAGCCGAGCAATCTGCTCATCCGTCATGAATTCCGGGTCAATACCGGGCAATTCTTCGCTGGAGAGCGCTTGTTCACCATCGACAATATGTGGGGTCGGGACAACAGGCTCCTGAGATACGGTCTTTCCGTTGGTATCGATATCCGCAATCAGGTAACGCATTTCGGCAATTTCCTTATCCTGCGCATATACGATGTTATCTGCCAACCTGCGAACCCGCGTATCAGAGATATTGGCTCGACTGGATGTCATGATCGCAATTGAATGGTGCGGGATCATCGCACTCATGTAACTGCGGTCCTCGACAGTAACCTGACTGCGCACCAGCCAGAGTGCGATGGCAAAAACCAGAACCGAACTGGTGAAAACAGCTATATTGACTGCTCGATTGGCATACATCGAGAGCATGAAGGCAAGCATGATAAATGCCATTGTCGCCCCCATGACGATGGCCATATACGCACGTGTTTCAGACCAGAAAACGTGGCCAGGCAAATAGGTATTCAGATACATCAGTGCAAACATCACCACTGTCGAGGTGATAATCATCGCGAAAAAGCGTTTGTAATTCATTTGTGCCTCCATGTGCTTGCTTCTTGGTAAACGGGTTTCCTGCACTGGAAGGTTCCATCTGGATAATCCAAACTGTGTTTTCATTACCCGTCAGGAGAACATCACGATGAACATTGGAGACGTTGCCAAGGCAAGCGGCCTGCCTGCCAAGACGATCCGTTACTATGAAGACATCGGCCTTGTTCGTCCGGGACGCGCGCATAATGGCTATCGAACATTCAGCAAGGCTGATGCGCACAAGCTCGCATTCCTGTCACGAGCACGTTCTCTGGGATTTTCCATAGAGGATTGCCGATCGCTTATGTCGCTTTATGAAGATCGCGACCGGGCCAGTGCAGATGTACGACAGATCGCCTCCGGTCATCTGGAACGCATCATCGATAAGATTGCCGAACTGCAATCACTTCAGCAGACGCTTGAGACACTCATTGACCGGTGCCGTGGCGATGGACGACCTGACTGTCCTATTCTGGAGGACCTGTCGCGTTCGGGAGACGCGGAAGCACCTGCTTCCTGAGCCACTCTTCTCCCCCTGCCCAGCGACATACTATTGCATCGGTTTCAGACGGGCCTGCCGCAGATGCTGCGACAGGCCCGCCCCTTGTCAGAACATGATGCGCGTGCCGATGGTGATGAAGACTGCACCGGCATCCTCGCCACTGGCCCGGACGAGGTTGGCTGTCTCACCGAATGACCGTTCATAATGCACCCCGATATAGGGTGATACGGCACGATCGATCAGGTCATAACTCAGCCTTGCCCCGATCTCGATTTTCGGGCCAAAGGCCGCGATATCCAGATCGTCATCATCGGCAAACGGCACATCAAGCTCGATGCTCGGCACCATTATAACCCGGTTGGTGATGAGCCCTTCATATTCCGCCTCGAAGCGGAAAGCCGGTTTGTCGCTGATGAACAGGTCGGCATCAATCTCGAACCATTGCGGGGCGAGACCATGCAAGCCGATGACACCGGATATGCGATCATCCCCGTCATCCAGTGTCGGCGTATCAACCCTGATACCCGCGACGGCATCAAAGAAGGTTGAGACAGGCACCTGCAATCGAAGCTGGTTTTCGAGCTTCTCGAAACCGTCTTCCTCCGTTGCGTATTCGGCCTCGCTCCGCCAGACCAGTTTCAGCTCATCACTGCCGACAAGGGCATCGAAATCCCAGGCAAAGACATCGGTATCATCACCGAGGCGATACTCAAGTTGCTCAACCTGAATGCCATAGATCAGCGGCTCACCTTCCGCATGCGCCTCATTGCCGACTGTCTGGGCCGTCAACACAGCACAGGCAATCGCAATGAGGCCCCAAGTTGTAATCCTGCTGTTCATCTAGCCCTCCTTCTGACCGGCAGTTGCGGGAACGGCATCCACACGGCCCTTCTTCGGACCGCCCTCGACAACAATCTTGCGGAACATGCCTGACTGGGCGTGATAGGAGAGATGGCAGTGGAAGGCCCATTCGCCGGGCGCATCAACCTCGGTCTCCATATAGACCGTCGTATTCGGCGCGACGCTGATCACATGCTTGATCGGGTTCCATTGACCGTTGCCATTATCCAGAATCGACCACATGCCATGCAGGTGCATCGGGTGGGTCATCATGGTTTCATTGACGAATTTGAAGCGCACCCGCTCGCCATATTGCAGCCGGATCGGATCGGCATCGTCGTATTTGACGCCGTTGATCGACCACAGATAGCGTTCCATATTACCGGTCAGACGCAGCTCAATCTCCCGCGTGGCATCGCGATATTCATAGAGCGGCTTCTGGGCCTTCAGGTCGTTATAGGACAGGAACTTGCCGCCTTCCTTCGCAGCCTCCGGCGTCAAACCGCTGCCCGGCGCATAGAATGGATCGACGACATCACCACCATGGTTCATGCCATGGGCACCATGCCCCATATTCCCGTGATCCATAGCTCCATGGCCCATGCTGCCATGATCCGCACCGGACATGACCGTGCCATCGGGCATGGTGTGGGTCATCATGCCGTGATCCATTCCCATACCTTCATGCCCCATACCTGCATGGTTCATGTCAGCCATGGTCAGCAGCGGTGGTTCACGCAGTTCCGGCACATCTGCTGACATGCCCTCGGTCGTTGCCAGCGTCGCCCGGCCCATTGCGGTACGGCCCACGCTCTCGGCGAGGATGGAGAAGGCCTTGTCTTCACGTGGCCGCACAATCACGTCATAGGTTTCAGCCACAGCAAGGCGGAATTCATCGACCTTCACCGGCTGGACATTATTGCCATCAGCCTGCACCACCAGCATCTCGAGCCCCGGAATACGGATATCGAAATAGCTCATGGCCGACGCATTGATGAACCGCAGGCGCACCCGTTCTCCCGGCTCAAACAATCCGGTCCAGTTCTGATCCGCGCTGCGACCGTTGATAAGCGGCGTATAGCCCTGCAGATCCTCGATATCAGTCGGCATCATGCGCATATCACCCCAGTCACTGCGATCCGCCATGGCCGCACCAAATCCCTGCTCCTCAACATCGCTGAAGAAATCCAGCAGGGTTCGTTGCTGCCGGTTGTAATAGTCCGGCATCAGTTTGAGATTGCGCATGATCCGGTCGCCCCGGTGCGGATGGGAATCCGTCAGGATCAGGGTGTATTCCCGGTCATAGCGGAATGGCTCACGGTCCTTTGGCTCGATGACCAGCGCACCATAGGCACCATCCGGCTCCTGAAAACCGGAATGGCTGTGATACCAGTAGGTGCCTGATTGCTGGATCGGGAAGCGGTAGGTAAAGGTCTCTCCCGGATCAATGCCCTTGTAGCTGATACCGGGCACGCCATCCTGCTGGTAGGGCAAGACCATGCCGTGCCAGTGAATTGACGTGCGCTCATCCAGATTGTTGGTCACATGGATGGTGACCTCCTCCCCTTCACTGAAACGCAGGACCGGGCCGGGCGATGTGCCGTTGAAGCCGATACCGTCGCGGGTAAAGTCGCCGGTATCGATGGTGATCGGATCAACACTGATCGTGTATTCACCGGCATGGGCCGTTGTGGCGGGCAATCCTGACCACAGGGCACCGACAGCCAGCACCAGCGTGCTGACCATAATCTTGATGCTCATTGTCAAATCTCCCGCTTATTCGGCTGTAATCGAGAGATCGCCGACCATGCCGGCATCATAGTGACCGGGCACGTTACAGGCGAATTCGAGCGTGATGCTGCCATCCTCGGGGAAGGTCCAGGCGAATTGAGCCGTCTTGCCCGGCTCCAGCAAGGCGCTGTTCGGCTCGTCATGCATGCCATGGCCCATGGTCGCCTGCATGTGTTTCGCGGCGGCCATGTCAATGCGATCGGACAGCAGAACGCCATGCTCGACCATCATCTGCATTTCCGGCGCATGGGCGAGGTGCATATCCTCGGTGCCGATATTGAATTCATGCACCAGCGTGCCTTCGTTCTTCACGATGAAACGTACGGTCTCACCTGCCTTTACGGTGATCTCCTCAGGCTCGTAATAATTGTCATGCATGGTGACCCGGATGGTGCGGGTGGCAACCGATGCGGCTGCCGGTTTGCCAATATCTGTGGCGGTACTGTGGGAGCCGTGGGAACCATGGGCACCGTGACCATGCCCACCGGCGTGATCGCCAGCAGCAAGGGCCATTGAGCCGGTTGACACGGCAAGGAGGAAGGCTGCGCCAGCACAGGCTGTGCGCACCGGAATGGATTGGAATTTCATGTTAATTCTCGCTTCTGATCAAATACCGGAAGCCCGGTGACACGGCGATCGCATCACAGGGCGGTTACAGTGAATTTGATCAGGCGCGAGGCGGCGGCGTTTCCGCCTCCGGCATCCGTCCGAGGGCGATCTGGTCGCCCTGAGCTTCATGCAGATCGCGGCAAGTCGCGTAGGAGACGGCATTGCTGAGATTAAGGGCGACGACCATGCCGCAGCCGCCAGCCATGGCAGAGCAGCATGTTTGCATGGCCTGATCATGACATTCGCCGTCATCACAGGCGTCATGCTGCGCCGAAAGCTGCATGGCCTGATGCTCATGCTCGGTCATGTCGGCATGGTCCATAGCCATATGCTCATGGCTGACCATGGCACTACCCTCATCCATATCCGCCATGTGCATGGAGGCATGGCTGCCGGACACGGTCGTCAAACAGAATGACACCGCGATCAGGGAGAGCAGAACATATGAAATAAACCTGTGCATGGCCGAAACGATATATGAAGTCAGAGGCTGTGGCAATCATTCGATCCCCTTCGTCTTTCCTTTCCACCCCGGATGGCAAATGCCGGAGACCTTGCAGTCTCCGGCATTTGGTTTTGTTGCTGAGAGGTCAGGTTCAGGCGAGGACCAGTTCCACATCGACATTGCCGCGGGTGGCGTTGGAGTATGGGCAGACCTTGTGCGCTTCCTCGATCAGGTTTTCGCCGACCTCGCGGTCGAGGCCGTCGAGATGGATGGTCAGCTTGGCGGTGATACCGAAGCCACCTTCATCACGCGGACCGATCCCGACCTCGCCGTCGATTTTTGCGCTGTCGGGCAGCTTCACCTTTTTCTGTGAGGCAACCAGTTTCAGGGCACCGAGGAAACAAGCCGAATAGCCGGATGCGAAGAGCTGCTCGGGGTTGGTGCCCTCACCGCCTGCGCCGCCAAGTTCCTTGGGCGTGGTGAGTTTCAGATCGATTTCGCCATCAGGGGTTGTGGCGCGACCATCGCGGCCACCGGTTGCGGTGGCATAGGCTGTGTATTTAACGGTAACGGACATGATGTGTACTCCTTGTTGGGTGTGTTGAGCAGAACCGCAGGCGTTTCCGCTCATTTCAATCTTGCTTGAATATATCGCACGCGATTTAATCTGATGCAAGTTATTTTTTACGTTACACTGACGATCACCGTGACTGACGGCTTAAAGGCCGACCAGATACCGCAGCCCGTAACCGGATCAGAACGATTATGGCCAAGACATCACCGACCAGCGCCCTGCCTGTAAACGACATGGTCTGCTTTGCCGCCTATTCAACCTCCATGGCCTTCACGCGGTTCTATAACCCGCTGTTGAAGCCGCTCGGCCTTACCTATCCGCAATATCTGGTGATGAACGTACTCTGGGCCGAGGATGATGTGAATGTGAAGACCATCGGCGAGGCGCTGCATCTGGAGAGCAATACTCTCACCCCGCTGCTGAAAAAGCTGGAGGCTGCCGGGCACCTCACCCGCACCCGCGATCCAGCCGATGAGCGCCAGACCCGCATCCGCCTGACCCCGACCGGCAGGGCATTACAGCAGCAGGCAGCCCATATCCCCGGCTGCATCGTCGAACAGCTCGGCTGCTCAATCCAGGAGCTGCAGGATCTGATACAACAACTGACCTCGGTCAGACAGGCACTGGAAGCGCAATAGCCAGCAGAGGCGCCAACCGATCACGCCTGCCGCAGATCGGCGAGGAATTTGTCGACGGTGGCGTTGAGGCGCGTTGCCTGATGGGAGAGTTGGGCCGAGGCCGCCAGCACATCCTGCGCCACGGCACCGTTACGCTCCGCCGCCTCACGCGCGCCGAGGATATAGCTTGAGGCAAATTCGGTCTGGCCCGAGGCTTCCTTGACCGATTGCGCGATATTGCCGGTGGTGCCCGACTGGACCGATACATCGCCGGAGATCGCTTCCGCCAACCCGCTGATTACCCGCACCTCTTCCGATATCTCGCGGATCGCGCCGACCGCCTCGGTGGTCACGGTCTGGATGCCACCGATCTGGGCTGAAATATCCTCGGTCGCCTGACTTGTCTGCCGGGACAGGTTCTTGATCTCGGAGGCAACGATGGCAAAGCCCTTGCCGGCATCCCCGGCGCGCGCGGCCTCGATCGTGGCGTTGAGCGCCAGCAGGTCGATCTGGCCGGAAATGCCATTGATGATTTCGAGTACGTCGCCGATTTCCTCGGCCATCTGGCTCAAGCGCAAAACCGTTTCATTGGTCTTCTCGGCCCGTTCGGAAGCACGTCTGGCGATGTGCGATGATTCATCGGCACTACCCGCAATCTTGTCGATGGCACTGGAGAGATTATCCACCGCCTCGGTTGCCGAGCGGACCAGCGCGCTCGCCTGATCCGAGGCCCGCAGGGCGGCACCCGCCTGTTCCTGATTATCGCTGGAAGCATTGGACAGTATCTGCGCCGAGGTTTCCATACTGCCCGCCGCTGCCGTCAGGGCCTGCGCGACCACGGAAATATCCTTCTGGAAGGCGGCCAGTATATGATCAAGATGCTCTGCCCGGCGGATCAATGCCTGCTGTGTCTTCTGCTGGTTGATCGTGAAGTCCTGTACCTTGGCCAGTGAATCCTTGAACGCGGTCAGACCCTGCGCCAGTTCACCGATCTCATCACCCCGGTTCGTGTAGGGCACTTCCGGGTCATTCTCCGCGATGATCGCCCGCATGGCCCGATGCAGACGCTGGATCGGCCCGGTGACAAGCTGGCGTGACAGAATCACCAGACAACCCAGCAGGATGATAACAACGCCGCTACCGCCGATCAGCGCCAGATTGGTAAAGGCTGCAATCTCTGCATCAATCTCCTTGCCCTTCTGGATCAACCCGTCCGAGCGCTGCACGATATCGACCCGCGCCTTTTCCGCCTCGATGGCATCATCAAGCAGGGTGTTTTTCAGGGTATTCACCCGCTCAACCAGTGACGCGGTCTGATCAGCCTGATTCAATTCGGTGAATTTTGCCTGAACCGCGCCCATGTCATCGGTTGAGAGTTGGTACTCGACCACCGCGTTATCAAAGGCACCATTTACGAACCGGCCCTGGGTAATGGATACGGTACCGGCTGTGTTCATATCGATATAGGAGCGACCGGGGCGGCTGATGTCCCGCCGGGCGGTTCGTGAGCGATACCGCGCGACAATCTCATCCCGCCCCTCATGCACAACCTCGCGGATGCCATATTCCGAGCGTGCCCAGTCGAGCAGCAGCCGGGCCGCATCAACGCTCAGCAGGCCGGGTATCTCGATGATGCGATCCTGCAGGCTGAAAATTTCCGCACGCAGATCGACATTCAGTTCCCGATACAGGTCGAGGCGGTCGCTCTCCAGCTGTTTCAGATAGGAAAGGGACAGCGAAAACCAGAACAACAGCGCCGCCATCAGCACAATGACAATGCCACCCATGCTGAGGGCGAGCTTGGCGTTAATGCTGCGAAACAGGGTTCTGGCGGAAAAAGAAACAGGCACAGGACTGCGCTCAGTCATGCTCTGACGTCCAGAGTGTCAGCATAGTTCCTGCGACAACAGATCAAATGAACAACCATGGGAGAGGCGACCGAAGAGGAGAGACAAAAGATCAGCTATCAGGTTGTAACACCATATCTTTTGTTTGGCAGCCTCTCTGTGCCGTATTTAGGCATTAAAACGATATACATCATGACCAACTATACCGTAATTAAAGCTCCCGCCTTTTACTGCCACCGGATCGAGACCTGACCACCATGCCGCATTCGCCGGACACAATGCAGCAGCCACCGGAGCCCCCACTGGAGCCATCGCTGGAACACCCTCTGGAGCCCCCGCTAGAGCATGGTCACAGCCTCGGCGAAATCCGGCAACGTCTGGCACGAGCCAGAAACGGACAGGGCATGCTGCGCGATGCGGTCTATGGCGCGATGGACGGGGCGGTCACCACCTTTGCCATCGTTGCCGGGGTTCAGGGCGCCGGGCTGTCGATCCATGTGGTTCTGGCCCTCGGCTTTGCCAATCTGCTGGCCGATGGCTTCTCCATGGCCGCCGGGAACTACACCGGCACCAAGAGCGAGCGCGACGAGATCGCGCGCCTCAAAGCCATTGAGAACAAGCACATCAAAGTCGCACCCGATGGCGAACGTTCGGAGTTGCGCGAAATCCTCCGCGCCAAGGGGCTGAACGGTACGGTTCTGGATGCCGCCACCGATGCCATCGCCAAACAGCCGGAACACTGGGTCGATATGATGCTGATCGATGAATACGGCGTCTCCCCCAACCCGCCAGACCCTATCCGCGCAGCTGCCTGCACCTATGCCGCATTTCTGGTGGCCGGGCTGCTGCCGTTGCTGCCATTTGCCCTCGGTATGCCCGCCCCATTCCTGTCAGCCAGCATCATGACCCTGTTTGCCTTCTTCATGATCGGCGCGATCAAGAGCCGCTGGTCACTGTCGTCATGGCTCGCATCCGGCATGGAAACCCTGCTGATCGGCAGCGTTGCCGCTGGCATCGCCTATGGCGTCGGCCATTTCTTCAATATCGGCTCGTGAAACAGGACAGAGCACATGGCTCGTAAGCACATAATTTCATTGAAAAAAGATGGTAGCGGAGGGCCGTTTCATCCGTCCCCCCATACATATCACCTGCGGTTGGTTGCCTGACTACTCCGCCGCCGCGCCATAAACCTCGACCTGACCACGCAGCCATTCCAGCTTCGCCGCCCTGTCCAGCGCTTCCTTGCGCACCCCGGCCATGTAGGTCACGACATCGCGACACAGTGCCAGATGCTCGATGCGACAGATATTGACCCCGTCCGGTATCACCACGGGCGGCGGCAGATCATTGACCGTGAACGCCGCCGCTGGCAGTGCCTGCCGCTGATACTCGACCACCACCGGCGGCGGCGTCATGCTCGAGCAACCGGCCAAAATAAGCACCAAAAGGATCATCGGCTTCATTGACTTCCCTCACTATGTCATCAATCGTCTGGTTGATAATCCGCCGCTGTTCGGCCAGCGCCATCAGATCCGTTTCAATCCGTTTCAGCCGGGCAATTTCCGATTGCAGCCCGGCGATTTCACGCGCCTTGGCATCGGCCACAACCGCCGCGCGATAGCCATTGACCGCCGCCGCCTCGACCCGACCGATATAGGACCGGAAGGCCAGCACCCCGGCGACCAGCCCCCCGATACCGGCAGCCAGAACAATCCATTGCCAGCCGCTCGCGACCGCACTGATCGCCGCTTTTATCCATGTCATGACGCACCCCTTTTTTATACGCCAATTGCGTATATTTTCTATTGACGACGCTACGCTATCAGCGTATAAATAAGCCCATGGAAAACAAACCAACCACCACCATCGAAACAGACGGCTTCATCGCCAAGGCTGATGCCCTGATGACCGCCGCCGAGCGCAACGACATTGTCAGCACCATTGCTTATGATCCGATGATGGGCGACGCGATGCGCGGCTGCGGCGGCTTCCGCAAGGCCCGTTTCGCCGGGAAGGGCAAGGGCAAATCAGGCGGCTTCCGGGTCATCTGGTTCCCCGGCACCGACACCAGCCCCAACTACGTCATTGACGTATTTTCTAAAAGTGATAAGGTCAATCTGACCAAGGCACAACAGGCCGCACTGGCCAAAATTGCCAAGCAGTTGAAAGGTTAAAACCATGGATGACAAACGCTTCGATGACCTCATGGCATCCGCGATGGAAGCCGTGGAACATAAACAGGGCACGCGCAAGCTGCGCACCCACACCGGCACTATCAACGAAGTCAAGGCAATCCGGCTTTCGCTGGAACTGTCACAGGAAGAATTTGCCACAACCTATGGCATCCCCCTGCGCAGCCTGCAGAACTGGGAAGCAACCAACGGGCGCACCCCGCCCGCTGCCGTCATGTCCTATTTCAAGGCGATCAAGAACGCACCTGATGCCGTCCGGGAAGCGGTCGCGGCCTGACCGATCAGATACCCCCATCATCATCCGCACGCCGCCCGCTACGCCAATCCTGATACATCCCAATACCGCGATCGATGCCACGCCCGGCTGCCGGGGCAAGCGGCACCCCGATCAGCACCAGCGCCGCCCATCCGATCCAGCCGTTGATATGGTCCAGCACCTGCGCCAGTAGCTGCGGCTGCCCGATGCCAACGGCCCGCGCAAACCAGCCATAGGCCGCGATTGATCCGAACAGCAGGACCAGTGACAGCACCATGGCGATCCTGACCGGCAACAATCCGCCGGGTTTTTTATGATCATCAGGCATCAATCACCTCACCACGTCGCACCCAACCGTGCCAGCCGCAGCCACCGGCTCCGTTACAGTTGATTGATGGCGTTAGGGTTGGAGCATCTACGCACCCGTCAAATTTCCATGTCGCACCATTCGGCAGCCTTTGGCCATTGATCGGAACCTGACATTCCCGGCTTTCGCGCGGGCAGTGAAATCGAAACCATTTTGGCAACCCTTCCGGCCCTTGGCCATCAAAGCAAAATTCTTGCGATTTCAGGTCCGGCCCTCGATCGTCATTGCATTCACCGGCATAACGGTATCGCTGACTTACCATCGTGCCCGCCATATCCAGCCATTCAGAAACGGCTTGTTGCCCGGCTCGACTTCCGCCAGCCAGCGAAAAAACATTTCCGAGGAAGCCCGCAGCGCACACCGCACCGCATAAGCCGCCGCCGGGCTGGACCGGTCCCGAACCGCAAGCAACGTTTGCCTGCCGATCTGCCCATCATCCGCGACATTGGACCGCTGACCATCATCTGTTTCGACTACGGCCAGGGCACGCTGCAACAGCTTGTTTGCTTGCCGTGGACCCATCACCACAGCCAGATCAAACGCCTTGTGCGCGATCTGCGGCGGCATCCGGCCATACTGGTTGGGCAGCCAGAACCGATGATAATAGATGCCGATCGCACCATCACGGTCGAGCGCCCGAATATCATCCGCATCAATATCGCCGTCCCGATCCACATCACCGAGCGCATGGCCAGCATCCCGGAGATAGCGAAGACTGATCCCGAATTTGGTCACCCCACCCGCATCATTCGGGTGATCGCTATAGCCACCTTCATGGATCAGCACCTGCCGGATGCCGCCACCGAAATTCACATCATCCCGCCAATCGGTCATGGCGTTGGCCCCCCTTTGCTGATCCACGCGGTCGCCGCCGCAATCGCTGATGACACCAGCGTCGCGACGCCGGTTGCCACCCGGCCCCGGACCTTCGCGGCCTGCAACGCCCCGGCGCTGTAATTTTCCAGATTGCGCACCCGTTCATCGAAGCTGTCCTGCTTGCGCTCGATCCGCAGCAATGTTTGGTTCTGTGCCTCAACCATCCCGACCAAGCGACCCAGTTCACGTTCGTCATTCGTCATCGATCAGACACCCCAAAAAGAAAGGGCCGCTGCCGCGACCCCGAACCACCAGACACCTATGAAAACCTCACCCCATTCACCGCCGCTGCGCAGGTGCCCAAGGATCGGGCGACCGTCCCACGCCGCCCATGTTTCGTGCCAATCCATGCCCCACACCCGGTTGACTTGCCAGCCGAGCCAATAGACCGGCCCCCATGCCAGACCGGATAGCGCGATAATCACCCCGGCCCATGGCGACCAGAACAGGATCGGCAGCGACACCAGCGATTGCTTGGCCAGCCCGACCGTTGACATGCCGGTAATCTGGTAAAGGGTCTTGCGCGCAACCGACCAATCATCGCGCCAGACGCCGAATACCTTGGGCATCCAGCGTGTCACCAACTCGATATGATCCATAAGCTGGTGATAAACGTCGCGGTGCATTCGTTGATGTGCCCCCCAGCCGAGTATGGCAGCGGCAAAGCTGGTCAGGATCACCGCAACCGCATAGGGCCACGGCAGGCCACAGGCCAAGCCGGTCAGGCCGAACACCACCGCAATCATCACCCGGTTGAACGTGGTGCTGATGCCAAGGTCCATCCCGCGCAAGCGCATAAAAAAACCGCCCAGAATGGCGGCAAGCAAACAGATCAGAATGTCAGTAATCATGATGCGCCTATTCAGAAAATTGGAATTGATAGATTGTATCTGGCGTACTTGTGCTGGTTATGTACATAGTCAAGCCATCGTCAGATACCTCAACATCTGTTATTGATCCCGTAATATCGCCGATATAAATCCCTTTCCATGAGGCTTTAGCGGTTGAATAATCAAACGGTGAAGAAAATTCTTTCACATACACAATTCTGTTTGTGCCATCCGTAACAAACGCCCGCAAACCATCTGGCGAGAAACTAAGGCCATTAAGATTTGTCGATGCGCCGAACAGCGCACCAGTAGCGCCATCTAGAGAAGCCGTATCAAGGTCAAACGGGGTTGATAATGTATGGAATGAAATTGTGTCAGATACACTATCAGCGAGTATTAGCTTTGATCCATCTGGACTTATATCAATCCCATCGGCAGCATCGGCAAGAGACTTACTTGCGTAAGAGCCAGTATCTATCTGCCCCGGTGTCCCGATATTGAATTGATAAATGTTGCCGCCACCCGCCACGTACATGATGCTTTCATCATCCGAAAAACACAGCGCGCCGGGATTAGAGGCCTGAGCATTGACGCTTAAAGACCTTGATATCGTTCCGCTGTCGATTTGCCCGGCTGTAGCCATATCAATCTGGTAGACCGCATCACCACCAGAGCCGGAAAAATAAGCCCTGGTCTGGGCCGGGTTCACCCAAAGCCCGGTCAATGAAGACTCACTACCAGAAACATCTAAGGATCGAGCGGCGTAAGAAAGGTAATCAAGATTGAATTCAACTTGATCACTACTACCGCCCAGTTTGAAAAATTCTGCTTGTGTCGGCATTACCCGCGCCCCCCGATAAATCCTGTGGTTGCACCCTTGTAGATCAGCTTCATGCGCACCTGATCCACGATGTCAGTCAGGTTTTCCTCGACACCGTTCAGGCGGTGCCCATTGCGATTGACCGTTGGCGGATTGCTCGCCCAATCCGCACCATCAGGCGGATCAATGATGATCTCATCACCGGCTGCAGGACTGGCTGGCAGTGACACCGTGGCGCTGTCCGGCAGCTCATAGGCACCGGCACCGGCAATCGTGTCGCCATTGCTCAGCGTCGTGATCGTTGGCTTCTGGCTGCCGTAGGTAATGGCATCAACCGTTGCGCCGCCAGTGACGCTGGCACCACCTGTAATGGTCGCGCCGTTGCCCACGTCGATCCCACCGCTGAAGGTTTGTTCCTGCGTGAACGTCCACGCCGCCAGCACCGTGACCGTCTGTCCGCTATCACTGCGCGGATAATTGGCCGGGTCAAACGCTTCCGCTGCGGCCACCGCATCCAAGGCATCCTGCAGCGCCGCTTCCGCCGCATCCGCACTGTCTTGCGCATCGCTTGCCGCCTCATTGGTGGCGGTCAGGCTGTCCGCCGCCGCCGTTGCCGAGGACAGCGCCGATCCGGCGGATGACAGGGCATTGCCGGCAACAACCAGCACCTGACCTAGCAACTCAATCAGGTTATCAACGTAACCAAACCCGGTTGGACCAGTCAGGCTGTTCGGCCCGTCCGCTTCATCAGAATAGGTTTTGCCGTTGGGCATCGGTCCAACTTGGGTCATAACACTTCCTCGATCGTGAATGGAAAATCATGCTTGTTGAAAAATGACTGGCTGACCCCGGTTACATCCCGGAGCCGGGCCAGCATGGTCAGCCGCTGCCGGTTGACCACATCATCGGGATTGATCTGGACCAGCACCGGATCAACGGTGCCAAGCTGCCGCTGCATGTCGAGCGCCTGACCGAATGCTTCATCACGCGGCAGGTTGCGGATCACACCCTGGAACGTGCGCGGGTTGCGGCGTTTCTCACCATAAATTGCACCGCCCGCGGCTTCGGTTTCCAGCGCACGGTTGCGAAACCCCAGATTGTTGCCATAGTCAAAATTCTTCGATGACCGCCATTGTTGCGCCACCTCGATATGACCGATGCGCACCCGTCCATCAGGGTTGCCCGTATCGCTGATTTCCAGCCGGAATGATCTGGCAAGGGTCAGGCCCGACAGGGTGGCAATCGTGGTTGGCACAAACGCCGCCCGCGTTTCTGGTCCGGGCTTGCCACCCCACCATTCCGGTGTGCCCCATGGGGCAGTGCCATAGGGCTTGACGATGCCCCATGCTTCCGTGTCATCGGTCGCATTTACCGGCACCGTGCCAGCCGCATCGGAATAAAACGTGGCCTTCCAGACCGCATCATTGGTCAGGTTGTGGTTGATCAGGGCGATCACCGAAACCGGCAACGTGGCATCAAACACAAACAACCCCTGCGTTGATGCTTCCGTGGCGTCTTCGGACTGCGCTGGATAACCAAGCCCCACATCCGGCCACATCACCGCCGACGATAAGGGCCAGCCATCAAGCCATGATCCGCCCGAAACCGCCGTGATCTTCGATGTCACGGACGGCGTGGCGAAGGATATATTTGCCATTATTCAACCCCATAACCGCAGTTCAACCACCCGGCCACCGCTTGCCCCACCTTCACCAAGGCGGGTGATGCCGATGACCACCATCGGCTTGCCGGTATCAAAACCGAAATCCGGGTGCGTGACCGTCACCACATCGCCACGGCGCAGGGCATCAACCCCGGCATCCGTGTTCGGCACCTGTGCCGTGGCAAACACCCGTTCGACCTTCAGCCGGGCAAACAACAGATCGCGCAGCGCTTCCGCACCCGCTTCCGTGGTCAGACCGGTTTCAATTTCCAGATCGGTTGCCAGCGGATAATCAGCGGCAACCGTGTCATCATCGACCGGATCAGATGCGGCATAGTCGAGCGCGAGCGCAGCCCGCACTTCCCAGCCACCCACCGGGTCATAATTGAGCGGATCGGTTGACGGTGTTTCCACGTCATCGATCGGCGGCAGTGACGCATCACCGCCCAGATCACCGCCGGTCATGACCCGGTAATTCCGCCGGTACTTGACCGTCAGGGACTTGACCGGATTGGCTGCCGCCTGATCACCCGGCACTTGCAGCCGGAAATCCATCAGATCGATCACCCCGCTTGCTGCCGGGTTGTCAACCGACACCCGCGCCATGGTGGCAACCGCATCATCATTATCCGGCACCGGCAGTTGCACGACCCGGAACGACCCCAACCGCGTTTCCTCAAAATAGGCACCGGCATCGGCAAGGATGCTGGCGAGGATGGCGGCATAGGTCACATCATTGGTCGCCGAATAATACCCGGTGACATGGGCAAAATTCGCGTCAAGCGCCGCAACGCTCTCCGCATCGACCAGTTCACCGGCAGCGGTTATCAGATCCGCTGCAATGGCACCCGGCGTCCGATCGGCATCACTGGCACCAACCGAAATATCAACCGTGATCGTGCCTTCCGGCCTGCCGGAAAGCCGGGCATAGGTTGCATCACCGTCCGACCAGACCCGGTATTCACCGGCTGATGCCGCGTTCGCCGTATTCACGAAATCCGCCTTGCTGGCATAGGCCGTGCCCGCCACGCGCGGGATGCCATTGACCCGCAGCCCATGCACATTGGCCGGACCCTGACAAATCAGCACAACCCCGTGCACCGCATTGACCAGCACCGGTTCGGCATTCCACACCCGCCCGAACAGCACCGGCACCGGCTGACCCTTCAGGCTTTCGTCGCCCTCGAGGCCAATGGTTGAACCGCCATTGGCCAGACCGCCTTCATTGTCACCGAGCAACCGCGCGGCGATGATCGAGCGCCCCAGCTTGGCTTCCCGCGCAAGGATCGGCACATCAATCCGGGTGTCATACCCGCTTGGGCGACCACAGATGCCGGTGACGAAGGGCCGGAACTGCCAATATTCGCCATCAGCCGGACCCCGCAACAGCGCGAAATCACGACCGGCAACCTTGCCCGACATAACCGGATCGGTTGCTGCCGATCGGGGCAGCGACAGCACACCCCGGCTGACCCGCGCGGCACCGCCGATCAGATGCCCGGCACCACCTTCTAGGCTCGACCGGTATGCTGGCAACGATAGCTGTGCGTCATGGTACTGACCCGGACCATAGGGATCGGCCAGCGCGGCACTGCCGAACCGGAACACGGCATCCTTGCCGGTCAGTTCCGCCAGATACGTCCACGCCGCCGGTGGCCGCGCTACGGCCACCACCTGCTGGTTACCATAAAACCGCATTTCAGAGATCGCCGCAGGCCATGCCGTGACCGGTTCATTCAGCACGGTTGCCGAGGACACCACGCCCAGACCGGCAGTATCGCCGCCAGCCCAAGCGCCGGTGTAATTCATCGGAAACCCATCGGTGCTGCCCGACCCGACCAGCCAGTCATCCACATACACCGCCAGCGTGCCATTGGCCGGATGAATGGCGACCACAATCCGGTGCTGGCGACCATCAAACGGCAGGTACGCAACCGGGATGTCCACCACCGCCGTTGCCGGTGTCAGGCTCGACCCGGCCCCGGCACGGAACCGCATGATCGTGCCGCTGTCACGCACACCAAAATAGGTACCGGCACCGGATGCCCCGGCGTCAAACAGGATCGCATCGATCGGGCTGGCAGGCAGCACCACATCAATGGCAATCACCGCCGGTTGTCCGGCATAGGACAGGAAGTTTTCCGGTGACAGGTTCCCGGCTTCATAGGTTCCTGTCACCGTCAAACCGGCTTCGGCTGCAATCCGCATCACGCAATTCCCAGCTTTTGTTCAATACGGGACAGGGTGTTCGCCACCATGGCCAGCAGTTGGTTGGTTTCCGCCGCACCCATCGCCACGACCTGTGGCAGGTTGCTGATGCTGCGCAGCGCATCGGTCTGCTTCGACACCGCTGCGGCGGTCATCCGGGCTTCTGATTGCTGCGCACCGGTTTCCACCGTCACCCGTTCGCCCGGCGAGGCGTTGAATACCGCCACCCGCTGCCGATCTGTGCCGACCACCCCGGACCCGCCAAGGGTGATGGAACCGCCGGTGGCAAACCCGCCGGTGATCCCGATGACCTTGGCCATTTCATCCGGCGTCAACTGGTCCTTGATCGACTGGAACATGCCATCATTGTTGAACCCGTTTGGCATCAGACTGGCCAAGCGTGGAATGGCTGCCAGCAGCGCCGCATTGGTCGCGGCATTGGCATCAAGCCCGAGGTTGAACCCGTCAGGCACAACAAAGCCGTTGCTGTTCGCCGCACCCTGCGCCAGTTGATCCCGGATCAGCTCCAGCGTGACCGTCTGCTTCTGCAGTTCGGAAAGCTGGCTTTCTGCCCGGCTCAATTCGGTTGATGCCAGCGCCTTGGTCTGGTCGAGAATGCCGCTCACCTGATCGAAACCGGACACCCCGGCATCGGACAGGCCGAAGATTTCCAGATTGATCGCGTCAAACGCCGCAACGGCGGCTGACAGTTCCGACGCATCGACCAGTTCACCACCCCGGATGCGCGCCGCGATGCTGTTCAGATTGCCCTGCGCCAGTGAGAATTGTTCACTTGGCGACAGCGGCGATCCGGCACCGAGCAACCGCCCGGTCTGTATCTGATCGACACTGGCAATCAGACCGCGCGCCGTGCTGGCGAGCGTATCAGCAGCGGTGATCTGGTCATTGATCGTGACCAGTTGCGCTTCAAGGCTGATGACCCGCTGCGCTTCCGCATCCGCGATCTGATCCGCCAGAACCCGCTGTTCGGCAAGCTGCTGCAACACATCAAGCCCGACCGTCGATTGCCCGGCGTCAATCAGATCGGCACGCTCCGCATCAAACGCATCACGCAACGCGATCAGTTCGGCCCGGTTCGGGTCCAGCAGTTCAAGAATGCGCTGGTTGTATCCACCCCGTATCTGATCCGTGAATGCCTGATTGGCACGCTCACCCTGCGCCGCCACTTCATCAAGCGACAGGCCAAGCCGTTCTGCCGTATCGCTGGCTGCCTCGATCGATGCTTGCAGCGCATCATAGGCTTGCCGGATCGGCCCGACCGTTTCCGCGTCGAGACCGAACAGATCAGTGAAATTGGCCGCAAAGTTCAGATCGGACAGCGCGGTTTCCGCTGTGAAATCGATATTGTCCAGCGCGGTCTGGACTGCTTCCGGGAACTTGTCCCGAACTTCATCAGCCATCAGCAGCGCCGTGTCATTGATCAGCGCCGCAATCCCGGCTTCCGACCGGTCATAAAATTTTCTGGTATCGTTGCCATAACCAAATTCAGGGTTGGTTTCACCCTGACCGAATTCGGCATAGATGCCATCACGATTGCCGATGCCAACCCGGAGTGACCCGGTCAGATCACCACCGCTGATTGCCTCAAACGCCGCCGCATATTGTGCGAGGCTTTGCGCAATACCTTCGGCGGCATCGCGGTTTTCCTGACTGAATTTCTTACCTTCCTGACCGCCAACCGAAATCCCGAAATCATCCAGTTCAAGGATGGCGTTGCCTTCCTTGTTGCTTGGTTTTTTCTTGAGCAGCCCAGCGATAAGAGGCACCGCCACCGCCGCCAGCACGGGCAGAACAAACGGCGCTGCCGCCGCCAATGGCGCAGCGGACGCGATACCGGCAGCACTGAGACCACCCGGCACCGCAGCCACCCCGACAGATGCCGCCGTTGCAGCGGATGCGGTACCAGCGGCACCGAGGCCAACTGCCGTTGAACCGAACAGCGAAGGCGCAGTGGTTGACAGCAGCGTTGTGGATAGGTCGCCGATGAATGAATTGGCAATGCTGCTGCCGATATTCTGCACCAGCCCGCTTGCCGCATCGATCAGCCCGCCGCTGCCGGACGCAGCACCGCCGCCAGCATTGCCGCCAGTCAGATTGCCCGAACCAATATTGGCAAAGGTGCCGCCGAACAGATTGACCGCCGCCAGTTCACCGGCCATGCGGAAAAAGATGTCCTTCACCGCATCGGCCAGATCGCCAAAGCTGTCAATGCCGTCACGGAAGATGCTGGTGAAGGTATCGGCGAAGGCCGTCTGAATACCCTTGGCGGCATTCAGGAATGGTTCCTGCGCCGCCCGCGCGGCTTCTTCTGCTGCCCGCTGGCTTTCCTTCGCGGCTTCCTCTGCCGCCTTGGCACGTTCCTTTTCCGCCTCAATCAGATCATCAAGCCGCTGCTTTTCCTGATCACGCAGGGCCAGGGTGTCGCGGATATTCTGCTGTTCCGCTTCGGACAGCCCGTTCCACTTTTCCCGGATTTCATTGCTGCGTTCCTGCGATGCCTGTTCGGCCTCATAGGCTTCAACCCCAAGCAGCCGCGCATCATAGAGCGCCTTCAACTGTTCGGTTTCTATCTCGAGCGCCTTGACCCGTTCCGCACCATCCTTGGCCAGCTTCTCCGCAGCCTTGCGCTGCGCTTCCGCTTCCTTCTCTGCTGCCTTCCGGGCCTTTTCCTCAGCCTTCACCCGTTCTTCTGCCGCAATACCAGCCTTGCGATCAGCTTCCGCCTGTGCCGCCGCATCATCCGCTGCATCGGCGGCAAGCCCGGCGGTCACTTCCATGGCCGCATTCTTGCGATCAATCAGCGCCAGTTCGGCCCGCAGGTTTTGCAGGTTTTCCTGAAGCTGCTTTTGCGCCCGGCGACTGCGTGGATCATCCGCCGCCGAAGCGCCATCAAGCCGCTTTTCCAGATCGGAAATTTGCAGGATCAGACCGCCGCGCTGCGCCTCGATAGACTGGAACAGCGCATCGTTGCTATCACCGACAACGGTAGCAAGGCCAGCCATGGCCGCCGTTGCCGCCTGAATAGGCCCGGCATTACCGATATTTTCCAGCAGGAAGCCCCAGCGTTCACCAAGCGTATCAACCGCGCCAGCTAGGCCACCGGCCTGCGCAGTACCAGCGCCGCCAACTTGGGCTTCGATCGTCGCGAGAATTTCAGACTGGGCTTCAAACTGCTTGCCAGACTCCACCAGCCCCTTGATCAATTCCGTTTGCGACGCGCTAAAACTGACACCGACATCCCGCAAGGCGGCCAATCCGCGTTCAGGGTCTTCGAGCGCTTTTGCAAGCTGAAGGCTGGCACTGGAAATCGACCCCATACCGATAGAGGCCAAATCCTGCGCAGCAACCAGCGTGCGGTCGAAGGCATCACCAGCCACATTCTTGAAGGTAAGCAACTGCGCCGCTGCCTTACGAACATCGCCGGTTGAAGCCAGCGTGCTTTCGCCAAGCGACTTGGCCAGAGTTTCAATCTGATCCGCCGTTTTGCCCGAGGCGTTGCCCGTGGTGGCCAAAAGCTGGTTGATCTGGAATGACGATTGCTCAAACTGGCTGGCAGCATCGACAGCTTTTTGCAGAACGACTACCGTGGCACCGATCCCGGCAGCGGCTGCCACCCCGGTAGCGCCCAGCTTTGACATGGCACCGCCAACTGTGCCAAGGCGACCGGCCAGACCGCGCATACTGTTGTCAAGATCGCCAGAGACCTTATTAACAGCCTGCAGCCCACCACTAGCGCCGCCACTGGCCTGCCTGATCTGGTCAAATGAACGCTTGCCAGATTGACCAATCTTATCCAGATCGCGGGATGCTTCCTGACCGCCATTAACCTTGGTCAGGATGTCAAAACGGCGCTGCGTCATGGCGATGCCCCAATAAAAAAGGGCCGCCCGAAAGCGACCCTTGGTTGAAATCTGATTGTCTGGCTGGATCAGGCTTCCAGCCGCTCCACGTAACGATAAGACGCCAGAATGCGCACATTCAGGTAATAGATGGTATTCGACTTAACCACATCAAAACCCAGCTTGCGCATCACCCGACCGAACCGGATATGTGAGACCGGCGCGATATTCTCATCTGCGCACCATTCCTTATAGGCAAGGTACATGTCTGCCGTTGGCACCCGGTTACCCAAATCCTCGGTCAGGGCTTCCGTGCCGAATTGATTGATGTGCCGATCTTCATCCCGGACCATCTGCGCCGCCACGGCCAGCGGACTATCGCCGAGGGATGGCAACCCCATCTGCTGCCAGACCTGCAGCGCGGCTGGCTGACCACGCAGGCGGAACGCCTGATTGACCGTTTCCAGCTTCGCCCGATAGGCCGACAACCCGAGTGGTGAAGGATCGAAAAACTCTGCCACGTCTTCAAACTCCGGTTTTGTTGCCGCTGGCAGATTGGCCGCCGCTGACATCTCACGGAACCGCCGTTCGCATTCGATGAAATACCGCCGAACCAGCCGCCCCTTTTCGGTGCGCTCAACCATGGCCAGTTCCTTGGCCATGTCGAGGGTCAGCGCATACTCTTTACGGTTGTGCCCACCCCTTTCTTTGCTCCCCAAAATGGGGGAGCAAAGAAAGTCAGTACCTTCGACAAATTCATATTGCTCGATGCGACTTTTGATCCAAGTTGTGAAATCACGCCGCACATCCAAAAACCCATGCAGCTCACGTGCATCGACCGTTGGTTGCAATTCGCCGTTGATTTCCTGTTCGGTCACGGTGACCAGATGATCTGTATTCATGCTTCTTGCCTCGTTTTGATTGAGATCGGACACCATCACTGGTGCCCGGGGTTCAAAACAGTCGCAAGAAGTCGACCCCGCCTGTCTTTAGGCTTTCGCCTTGGACATACACAGACGGACCCCGGACATAAAATGTGTGCTGATCCATCCGATTATCGGCCCGGATTGCCGCTTCTTGCATGGGTGTTTTGAAGACCCATGCAAAAGCTATCTATACTATCCGGGCACTGCAAGGCTTAATCGCGGGCGATCCTGCTTTTCTTGAAGACAGGAATATCATGCCCGCGATTACAAATATTCAGGCATTTTGCATATCAGTCATCGAAAGCCATCATAATCTCATCCAGCAATTCTTTCTCTGCTGGATCAATCACACCGTCAGCCTCCATAACCGCCCGCGCGCCATTCACCAACCGCCGCTGCACATCGCGCGGCGCTTCCTCAAACTCAAACAGGTTATCCCACGGATCGGCGTCCGGTGGCGTCTGACGGCAAATGAAACTGCGAATTGCCGCCACATCGTGCTCATTACTGGACAGCCCATTGTGTTGCGCTTCCTCAACAATGTAATCGACGATGGCGTCAACCTCTGCGCTATCCATGTCACCATCAGCCCAGCACATAGCGACAAGAACCCGCCAGCCATGCACGCAACACCGCCGCTGTTCGACGCCAGCGGCCCCATGTGCGCCTTGCGGCGGGGGCTTTGCCTTATCTGCGGCAACCCCCAGTACCACACCGAAATAATCTTTCGGATCATGAACCACACCATCAGGATCGATAACCGACTTGATCCGTTCAACTTTGAAAGTCCGTCGTGCATTCCGCTCAAAACAAAACGCCTGCAGGTTCATCGGCTTGTTCGGATGCCGCTTGATAGCCTCAATGCGAATGCGTCGCTGGGATGCCTGGCCCTTCGCATCCACATACTCGATCATGACGATAATGCCATGCAAATCCTGATCGGTTGTTTCCCAATCAGATGCCGCACTTTCCAGAGGCTTCGCCTTTGGTTTCTCAGGCTCCCGATCCCGAGGCGAATAGAATTTGACCTCAACCAATTTGCCAAAATCTATTGGCGGTGCGTCGTGATCTTCGATATCGGCTTCTGGAATGAATTGCTCGCGCCCTTCTATGACCGGCGGCGGCGGCGGATTTCCGAACAACGATTTTAGTTTCTCAAACATGGGCATTGGCTTCCTTATAGAAAAGAAGCACCGTACTAGACCAATCCCCTTTTAGCAGCCCGTTTGTCCCAAGCCTGACCGATGAATTCCGGTATTTTCTCGATGCCCTTGGCGATTGCCCGTTCCTGATTGATCCGCTTGCTGATCCGCGCACGCGGGAACAGGACGTACAGGATCGGCGGTCGATCTGACTTGTCCCGGCCATCAATCAGGAAGCCACCATCACCCGAAGGAATGAACACCAGCGGGATGCCGCTTTCGCTTGGCGTGGCTGGACGCCGCCCGCTGCTGTCCATCGGTGCATGTTCCGTTGGCTTCGCCAGAAGCTTGCCGCGTGTCGCCTCGATCGTGGCACCTTCTGAAAAGATGGTAATCAGATCGATCGCCTGTGACCGTCGCCCGGATGCAGCCTTGTACCGTGCAACCGAGAACAGCCGCATTTCCGGTGTCAGGCTGCTGCCCTTGCGCGGCGTTGGCTTTACAATAAGCGTATCACCCAACGCTGCACCGGACTTACCGCGACGAAATTTGCCGCGAGTGATCTGCCGCCGCATATCCCGGCGGGTGGCATAGGTGCCCTTTCGCAACCCGCTGGTGATCGACTGCTTCACAACCCGCACTTGCGATCTGACTTCCTTTTCCAGATCGCCACGAATGGCCGCCTCGATCCGCAGTTGATTGAACCGTGCCATGGCCGTCACTCCGCTTTTTTCAGTTGTGCTTCCCAGTCTGCCATGGTGGCAAAGGCATCCAGCATTTTGGCTGACTGGTCATTGATCCCGCCGGGATCGGGCAGGTACCCTGACCCGCCCATGCCCGGCCCGCGATAGGCGTCATAGACAAGATAGAAATCACGCCATCCGGGCCAGACCCGATCCAGCCCTATGCGGGGGTTTTCGCGGTGGATTTCTTCCGTGACCGGGCAGCGCCAGCCTTCGCCGCCGTCTGCCGGGTACCTGCCGCCTTGGAAGTCTTTTGATCGCCAGACGATCCAAGCGGCGGTGCGGAGTTTTTTTCATCTTGCCCCGACAGGCTGGACAGATCATTGATCCGGTTGAAGATCGCAATCAGGTCAGGTTTCGGCAGATAGCCGATCTGGTCCACATCACCGCCGCCATTGACCACGCGCAGCGCCAGCGGCTTGTCATCAGACCCGGTTATCCCGGACCATTTGAGCAGGCCGCGCGCCACGGTCTGAATAACCAGTTCATCAAACCAGTGCTGTTCCGCCGCGAACAAGCGGCGATAACCGGCATCGTCGAGCATGAAGGCATCATGCAGCCGCTCAAAATCCAGCGCCAGATCATCGCCCCAATGCTGCTGCGCCGTGGCGGCGGCATCATCCAGAACCGCCCGCGCTTCATCAATCCCGTTGCCGACAACATTGGCGAGATTGTCCGTCATGTACTCGATCCGCCCGGCAAGCGTTGGCACGCTGCCGACCGCGATCATCACCGCGCGATTGACCGCCGCGCGATCGCGCAGGGACAGCGGCTTGATCTGATAGCTTGGCGGCGCATCCTCACCGGCATAATGATCTGGCGTGAAATCGATACGATCCGCCGTTGAAATTGGCAGCTTCATGGCATGGTTCCTTGGACTGACTGTTGAAATTGTTGTGATGATTGGCATGGTTCGCGTGATTGATAGGACGGGCGGCGGCGGAACCATGCCGTGGTGAAACCGCCGCCCGGCGCTTGGTGGTCCCTCAAGGATGGGGGAAGGCTAAAAACCCCTTAGTAGACCACCAGCGCTATGCCGTTATCCTGACCGATCGCTTCAAAGCTTATCTGGTCTGTACGCCGCCCGCTGCGATCACCCGGCGTGACGTTCTGATAGCGCATTTTCGGCACCATCATCGCCACCCGGTTGCCCGCAACCGCACCGGCGCGCGCAAGGAAAATCCGTTCGGTGCCACCCCGGAAATCGGCGAAGGCATCACGGGTCGCGACCAGTGAGGCATTCGGATCGATCGACCCGGTGATAAGGCGCTGCGTGTGCACATATGGATCAAACCCTTCCAGCTGGTTCGGGTTGGGATCGAAGGCACCCTGAATGCCTGTATCCACCGAGAATTCATTGATCGCGACGGCTGACCGGTCCAGCAGCGCTTCACCGTTTTTCCAGATCGGCGCGCGAACACTGTCAAACACCGCATCCGATGGCACCGCCAGATCACCCTTGTCATGGAACATGCCGTTTAGGGTGAAGGTAGCAACCGCCGTCTGACCTGCCGTCCACGCAAAACTGACATTGCCGCGCACGCCGGTTAAATCCCAATGCACGCCGTCATGATATTGCCGGAGCGATGCCGCCGGGATCGCCGTCGATGACGGCAGATAGGCCACCGCTGGCAAAATCTGGTAATCCACACCGTCATCAAAAACATTCTGAAAACTCTGCGCCAGCGTCGCAACCTTGCCGGACGTGTAATCAATGATGTGACCAATGCCGCTACTATCGCCGCTGAATTCCACCGGCATACCGAGATAGGCATCAGCGGTTGCAGATGCGGATGCGCCGAGGACTGCCGCAATCTGCGATCCACCAGCGGCGGCACAGGCTTCCGGCGATACCGGAACAGCAGCAGCCACCACAACTTCACGATAACCGCAGATGCGCAGCAGCGTGCCCAGTTCCGGGGCAACACCGGCGCTGCCGGACCCCTTCAGCTTGGCAGTGAAGGTGGTCTGCATGGTCATGCCACCAACTTCGGTGCCGAGACCGTCAAGCGATGCCTGCGCCGAATTGTCAGGGATCGTGATGGCGTTGGGGGTTGGCGGATTGAGACCCTCGACCGCAATGGCATCAGCGGTTGCGGCCATGGTTTCAAACGTGCCGGGGGTGCTTTCGATCTTCGTCAAAAGCAGATTGTTGCGGGTACCCAGATTGGACATGGGGTGACACTCCGTTTCGTGATGTATGGGGATCGGTAAGGATGGCGGCTTAATCACCCTTGTCGGGTGACGGGGCTTTGCCAGCGGGCTTGCCACCAGCCTTGGCGGGCTTCTCTGCCTTGATTTCAGCGGCTGACTTGCCCAGCCGTTCAACGGTGCCCTTGGTCAGTTCGATCCGGGCAGCAGGTTTCGCACCGGCGCGCATGGCCCGGTGTGACGGAATTTTTGTCATGATGGTTTTCCTTGATGGTCTGGGAATTAGACGGGTTCTGAATGGATCAGGTGAATGCCGCTTTGCTGACATCACGCGGGTTCTGGTCGATGCGGACAACGAACCGCAGCGAAAATTCAGCGCCGAAGCGGGCACCGGCTTCATCAAACAGGTCAGGGCCATCCATGCCATCTGCCGTGATGTCATCGGCAATCCCGCCAAGGGTATGATCGGCAACCAGCGCATTGGTGACCGCCTGATAATATTGATCGATCGCGACAGTGACCGCCGCATCGCTGTCACCGGTCACGGCCAGTTCAACCGCGAATTCGATGTCAATCAGTTCCTGATAGGTGTCTTCGGCATCACCCACCCGGTCATGGCCACCATCCATCATGATGATGGCCGGGGCTTCCGTTTCATTGAGCGGATGCCGCCGGTTGCGCCATATCTTACCGGTCAGGTTTTCGTCTGTATCGGCCAGCGCCTGCAGCGCCGCAAACGCCGCCGCAAGCGCCGTCTCGCGGCGTGATGTCATGGCTGCAACTCCAACTGCCAGATCAGTTGATCGGCATCAACATGGGTGACGATACCGATGCGATAGGTGGTGCCCTCGATCGTGATACTGTCACCGCCCTTGGCATCCGGCAGGTGCGCCACCGGCATCAACGCAATCCGCTTGGTCAACTGCAGGTTGGCGATGCGCCCAGCCGGTTGATTAAAGATCACCCAGACATCAACCGGATCACCACCGGCAGCCCGCTGATAGCTGGCTTCCTTGCCGAAGTCATCCGGGTGAAACTGGTTGACGATGTCGTCAAGATCATAGGCCATGATCAGGCCGCCGGGACGGTATCGGTGCCGTCGCCAGCAGCAGGATTACCGCCGCCATCAGATCCGTTTGGATCGTCATCACCGACCGGATCAGTGCCCGGATCAGCGGCCTTACCCTTGGGCTTCACCTTGGCCGGTGCCTTGGCTTTCGCCTTGGTCGCGGGTTTTTCTTCCTCGACCACCGCAACCGCTATCCGTGGCAGCATGGTGCAGGTTTCAAATTCCGCGCCTTTGATCAACACAATCTGATCGGTGGTGACGAAGGTGCCCTTGGCCTTACCTTCCTGCACCAAGCGGGAGGCAAAGCGCCGCTGCAGATCGTCGCTAAGGCCACGGATAATGTGACCAGCCGGGATCACAGTGCCCGCGCTTGCCGTCACCCGGTATTTTTTGAATGTTTGTTTCATGCCATCTGTTCCTTTGCGCATACAGAAAAGGCCGCCGGGATAAGACCCGGCGGCCTGTGTCACCATTCAGGCGAGTTGATTAGTTCTGCAGCTTGACGCGGCAAGCGCTGCGCGGCTCGCCATATCCAGTGCCCCGGCGCAGTGAGACCCCGAACCAAGCTTCATAATTTTTCTTCCAATGTTCACTGTCTTCGCCGAGGACAGCGACATCAAATTCATCGGTTTCCTGACCGATCAGGGCCTTGAAGGAACCATCGGTCCGGTAAACATCAATCTGAGTACCGGTGTATTCTGGCAGCCATGCGAAGTTCAGATCGAACTTGTCACCAAAAGCATTGATCGCCACCGGGGTTAGGTTGGTGGCGCCGCTTGGGTGCACCACAACACCGAGCGCCCCCGCAACCGCTTCCATATACTCGAGGCCACAGACCACCTTGAAGCTGCGGGCACCACTGTTGCGGAACTTGTTGCCATCATTGTTTTTGAAGCCCAGGATGGTTTTGATGCCGCGAAGGATCGCCTTGCCCATGATCTGCGATGATGGCGATGCCGCCGTGCCGCGCTGATCGGACGGAACATCACCGGCATCATCGCTGATGTCAAAAGTAACCAAGTTTGACATCTGGCCGGATTGGCCGAACACATGATCCGTGGCGAAGAAGTAATTGCGGTTATACGCGAGCGAACCTTCTGCATTGATGATCTTGTCAATGAACAGTTCACGACGATGACCGTTTGTGCCTTCCTCGATTTCTGAAATTCGCTGGTCAACCTGCGCACGGCCACCCTTTTGACCGGCATAACGCAGCACATCACCGGGCACCACAAGGCTGTCCTCATAAAGCGGGTTTTCAATCACCAGCGTGTCTTCGGAAAGTTCACGCATCTGGCGTGGACCTTTCCATAGTTTCAGACCGCCATTGATGCCGGTGAACACATGTTCTTCCTTCAACTGGTCGCTGGTCATCATGGTTGCGAGATCGTCCAGTTCGGTATCGGGCGCACGCTCGAGGCGATCATACAACTCGCCGCTGATGCCTTCTTCGGTCAGGGCGAACTTGGAATTACCAAAATTTGACATTGTTCTATCTCCGATGTCGGATTGTGTGTGAATGGATCAGGAAACGGCGGCAGCGATCAGGCCAGCCGCGCATTCAGCAGCGCATTGATTGCGGCAATGCTCGCCTGAATTTCCTTGAAGTTTTTGTTGATCACCGCTGACTGGTCAGCGTTGCTGGTATCCCCGGCATCCGCCAGTTCACCATCCGCCGTGCCGGTCAGGGTGCCGGTCAGGTCTGTCAGCGCCGGGGCACCGGCAACCGTCCGGGAAATGTCAAACCAGACCACGGCATAACCCGCAGCTGGCACTTCCTCGATCTGGCCGATATAGCTGTTGCCGGTGGCGGTCAGGGTTGCGGTCTGATCATCCGAGGCATAAACAGCCTTGTGCCGATCGGCGGCGGTCACACCGGCAATCGGCAGGGTAACAAGGCCGTAACGACGCATCTTCACGCGCTTGGCCGCTGCGCTTCCACCGGTGTTGTCGGATGGCGCAGCAGAGATGCCAACAAACCGTTCACCGGCAACCAATGGGTTGGCCAGCTTGTTTGCGGCGGAAGCCGAAACGAACGTGTTGCGGAAAATCTGGACATCGGCTTCAACAGCTTCATCGCTGTATTTATCGACATCTTGGAAATCCAGGTGAAGGTCTTTATCAGCAGGCATTGCTTGATCTCCTAACAATAAAAAAACCGGCACTATGGCCGGGCATGAATGGTTGAACTTGGTTGGCGGTGATTAGTTGCCCGACCGGGCTTTCAGACGGATGAACCCCCAATAAGCCGCAGCGCTGCCAAAACGCTTTCGGATTTCCGCACTGGCAGAAAACTGCTTTTCGGCTTCCTCTTTACTGCTTGGGCCAGTATTGCCGGGATCGCTCGGAACAGCACCGCCCGGCAATGGTGACGGCATCGCCGCCCGGCGCTTCGCCAGCGGGCTGCTGCTGCGTGCCGACCGGGATGCGCTCATAGCCTTCGCCGCCTCGAGTGCACCGGCACCGGACGTGATATGATCCGCAGCAATGTCGAAATCATCCGGGCTTTCGATCAGCCCCATGATGTCACTACACCGGGTCCGCTCTGCGGCGACAGCAGCGGCAATGGCCTCACCGCCGTCAACCGTATCTTCATCATCTTCGGCGGCCATGGTGTCATCACCGGCAATGGTGTCCGCATCATCTTCGGCGGTCATGGTATCGTCACCGGTGATGGTGTCCGCGCCATCTTCGGCGGCCATGGTGTCGTCACCGGCAATGGTGTCCGCACCGTCTTCGGCAGTGATCTGATCACCACCGCTGTTGCTGCTGAATTGCTTGCTCATTGTTGCCGTACTCCGTTCGGTTTTGGCTTGGGTTAATCGCGGCGGCACATGGCCACCACTGGTTGCTTGTTCGCCGATCCATGCCAGCGCATCAGCTTCCGACATGATTGCATCGACAAGGCCAAGTGACTTGGCACGCTCGCCAACGAATACATTGGCTTCCGTATCCATGACGGCCTGTTCACTGATGCCGCGATTGGCCGCCACACGGCCCACGAATACGGCATACAGATCATCAATCTGCTGCATGACCGATGCGGTGCTTTCATCGTCCAGCGACTTGAATTGCGCGAGATCGGACTTGCGCGCACCGCGCTGCAGATAGGTGACCTTCAAGCCGTCATTTTCAGCGGCGGCGGTGAAGTCATAATGGGTGACAATCACCCCGATCGATCCGACCAGACTGTCAACCCCGGCGATGATCTGCCGCGCCGATGCCGCCAGCGCATAGGCGGCGGAACAGGCGAGGTTGGAAACCACGGCATAGACCGGCTTGATCTGGTCAACCTTGGCAATCCGATCAGCAAGGCCAAAGCATGACCCGCATTCACCGCCCGGCGAATTGATCCGCAGGGCAATCGCCTTGACCGCAGGGTCATCAACAGCCTGATCGATCTGGCCTGAAATCCATTGATAGGATGTCATCCCCGACCATGGCGCACAGCCATTGGTTTCGTGCACCAGCGTGCCATCAATATCGATGACGGCAACACCACCCTCGATCACCGGCGCTTGCTGGTATCCACGTTTTTCCGGGCTGGACGCCGTATCAACGAAGGCCGCTTCCGGCAGCGGATCGACATCGATCCCGAAGCGCGGGCCAAGGATGCCCATGATGGTTTCCATTTTTGACTGGTCAATCATCATCGGACGGTTCAGCACCCGCGCTGCCAGCAACGGCAGGCGGGTGTTGTTCATGTCAGTCATCATGCTGTTCCTTATTCCGCGTCAACCTGATTAGGCCGGATGGCGTCATCCTGTGCTGCGTTCGGATCGATCGCGGGTGCGCCCACCAGCCCGGCTTCATCACGCATTTCCTGTTCGCGTGACAACTGCCGGTGGTTGGCATTGAAATCGCCGCCGGTCAGCTTCGCCGTTTCATCCTTGCGGGTGGACAGACCGGCTTCAATCCGCTTGGTTGCGGCGGAAACCGCCTTCTGTTCATCCATCTGCGGCATCGGCGGGCCAACCCATTTGGCTTGGCACCACGCTTCCCGCATCATGGGCACCTGATCGAAACCGGACAGGGTCATCAAATCGCGATCCTGCGCTTCCTGCAGCATCAGTTCATAGGCCCATTGGCAAAATTCTGAATAGAATTCACGCCGCCGAATGAACAGCCGCCAGACCTCGCCAAGCGCGCCGCGCGAAGCCGAGTATGACGACTGAAAATGCCGCGTCAGAACCTCTTTTGACAGATCCGTTCCGGCGGCAATTTCCGCCACGATCGCATCCCAGAACTGGGCAAATGCGGTGTTCGGGCGATTGACCGCAATCGATCCGATTTCTTCACCGGCCTGCATGTCCGAAAACACCATGCCCGGCCCGAAATCAACATCCGTGACCTGAAAGCCGTCGCCATCCTGCCGATCACCGGCAGCATCGGTTGGCAACCCGCCATCACCGTCCAGGGTTTTCTTGAACACGGCCAGACAGGCGGCCAGCACCGATGCGGTCAGTTCTGCTTCTGTCATGTCTGACAACTGCTTCAACTGCGAAATCACCGGTGCCAGCAGCGGCACGCCCCGGTTCTGACCGGCACGGGCCAGCAACGGGTCCATGACGTGATAGACATACCGGCTGCCATCATCGGCAAATGCCGGGATGCGACGCCACGTCAATCCCTTGGTCTGGGTCCGGCCATATCCTTCCGGGTATCCGCTGCAAACATGATAGGCGACGATCCGCCCGAATTCGTCACGCTCAACACCACCGGCAATCAGCGCATCATCCGGCCTGCGGTCAGGGTTGCTGACCCGTTGCGCCTCGATCACCTGCAGCCGCGTGGTAAACGTGGTGCGTTGCAGGTTATCGCCGTCATCGACCGCGACAACCAGACAATCACCCGACACCAGCATGGCCGCGAAAATGATCTGTTGCAGTGCATTGAACGACCACTGCCGGTTGAAGTCTGCCGACTTGCACCAGATGCGCCACAGCATTTCCATCTGCTTTGACATCTGGGCTTCCGTGGCCGGGTCAAGCTGCAGGGACTCGCCATCCGGCTGCGCATCCAGACGCAACCCGCCGCCAACGGTGTGCCCAACATGGGTGGTGATGATCGACTTGGGTAGCGCACCCGTGGTCACATGCTCGAGCGACAGGGCACGGGCATCGGAAATATCCGTCAGCAGGCTTTCATTGGCCGATGCCTTGTTGCCCCGCCGCTTCCGATGCACCCGCTTTGCTTCCGGTGACAGGGTGCCACCGGTAGCGGCCATGACCCGGAAACGGTTTTCAACCCGCTTGGCGACCAGACCCGGTGCCACCGGCAGCAGCATTTTATCCAGCGTAGTCATGGAAAAGCCGGGCTTTGATGTAACTTTTTTCATCGATCAACCCCCGAAATAACTGCCGCGACCACTGGAAAAATGACCGCGACCGCCACGCGCTTCCTTGCGCAGCTTGGCTTCCAGTCTGATTTCCCGCTGTTCCAGATCAGCGAGATTGGCGCGGGTAACGGTTTTGCCATCAATCGAAAACGACTGATTGCGCATCACGGCGGAAATCGCTTTCTGGACTTCCGCCAACTGTTCTGCGGTGGTGGTCATGCTGCATCCCTTCGGTCACGCGCCATCAAACGCGGCGTGACCCGCGCTTGATAACCCGCTTGTTTGTTGTCGTTTCAGTTGCCGGGGCCGCTGCCGGGGCGGCTGATGGGCCGCTGGTATGAAGCGGCGATTGCAGCCGGTCGAGCAGATCAAGCTGCGGTTGATTGGCGCTGCCAAAACGGTCGATCGACATTTTGCGCCAGTCATCCAGCCGCCATGTCCCCATGCCCAGCTTATAGGCGGCGACATGGGCATAGACTGCACAATCCAGCCCCTCACAGGCTTGGTTCGGTTTTGGTTCCCACCGCATCACCGTGCGACCGCCACGCTGCGGCTTATGCACCAGCACTTCGGCGGTCATCTGCTTGCAGGTGTCAATGTCAATGTCGTTCGGCAGGAACACATACCCCGGCGGATATTCACCCGTGTCAGGATCAGGGCCGTCGAGATTGAGCGCCGAATACCATGCACCTTTGCCAATCCATGTGCCGACACTGAACCATGTGATGCGGCGCGTCTTGGCACCGTTCACACCCTTGGAAATTGCCTGCTTCGGCGCGGACAGCAACGGCGCATTATGGCCATCACTGCCGCCCTTGATCGCCATGACATCCGACTTCCCGGCGGCAAAGCGATAAACTTGCTGCGTGCGATACCGGCTATCGACCGCCATCATCTTGATGCGCAGGGTGTGTCCTTGGGCATCGGTAAATTCACGGCGGCGGACTTCCTCCAGCGCGATGAACGGTGCCATTTCATTGGTGTCGCCTAGCAGCACCAGATGCGCAATCAGGTATCTGGTTTCGAGCACGCCCCAGCCATAAATATAAACCTCGATCCGGTCCTTCTGGACATCCGCACCGGCGGTCAGGAACAGCACACCATCGGGGATGGTGCCCTGCGCATAATCACTTTTCAGCGCCCGTTCATGCAGCCGTTCGGCGTCAGGTGCATCCCCTTGGATCGGGAAGGCCAGACCCAGCCACAAATTCCAGAACGTCTTTTTCGCCTCGATCGACCCTTCCGCATCAAGCCATGCTTCAACCAGCTTGTCCCATGTGGTCAGGTTGGACACCAGCGCATCGATATGAAACGACCGGTGATATTCCATCCGTTCGGGATGGGTTGCCACCGGTTCACCATGGGCGACCATGGCACGCTTCTGGTACTCGCGAATTTCTTCATGGCACGACACGCATTCAATGCGTGGATCATATGGCCATTTTTCGTTGTACCGCAGGTTGGCAAATTCCAGCCGCTGCAGCGTGCCGCAATGCGGGCATGGCACATGCCAATACTCCTGACTGCCTGCCAGAAAATCGGCATCCATCAGGCATTCATCTTCGAGCGTCGGGGTTCCCAGACGCAGCGACTTGTAATTGCCCGTCGCGTGATAGGCGATGTGGCGGGCCTCGACCATCTTGATCGGCGAACCCTGACCGGCAAGATCAGCTTCATATTCGCCAACCTCGTCACAGATCGACCGGCGCACCGTGCGCATCCGCAGTTCAGATGGGCTGCCAGCGCCAGCCAGCGCGCACCAGCCGCCGGGGAATTTTTTGCGCTTGACCGTGCTGCCTTCGCGCGACCGGCTTTTGACATCCGCGACCTTGCCCGACAGCGCTGGGCTTAGGCGGATTGCCGGGTCCAGCTTTTCTTCAATGAAGTTTGTCCGGGCCATCGTCGATGGCTGGACAACCAGCATTTGCGTCGGCTCGCAATCAATCGTGAACCCGATCCAGACCAGCGCCAGGGTTGATACACCGGTCTGCGCCGACTTGCGCACAGACACGATATTGCACGGATCACTATCGCGCAGGGCTTCCGCGATCGGGCGCAGATACGGCGTTTCATCAAAGCTGTATAGCTGGCCTTCAAACGGGCCATCGGGAACATAGAAATTGGCTTCCGCCCAATCGACTATGCTGGCATCAACCGGCGGGGCGAACATCGCCGCCAGCACCGTCGCCATCACTGGCAGCGCTTTCGCGTACATCCGCAACCCCTAAATCTCTGGCAAGATCGCCCATGGTTTTGGCAACCTGTTTTCGATAGTCATTGACCGCCGCTTCCCACACCTTCCGGTGCGCGGGCTTGTCACCGGTTTTCAGCGCGGCGGTTTCTTCCGCCTTGCGCGGCATCATCACCAACCCTTGGATCAGTGTTTCCGCCAACCGGGTCATGGCGTCTTCCAGTTCTTCAACCGGGATCAGCTCACGGGCCTGTTGCCTGAATTCTTCTTCTGCCTTCGCCAGCGCCAGCTTTTCCCGGCGCAGTTTCAGTTGCCGGACTTCCGCCACATCCAGTTCGGCTTGGCTTGGCTGGCGCGGCGCGGCTGGTTCGACCGCGTCAAGCGCGGCCAGATCATCACCGGCATCGGCATCACCGTCATCAAACAGATCATCGTCGCCGCGATCGGCGGCGGCAGCCTGCAGCTTGATTGTCTCGCCAACATCCCGGCTGTCATTCCACGCTGCTTTCAGCGCGGGCCACAGATATTCAATCCGGCGTTCACTGATCCGGTTGACTACATGCGGCGGCAGCCGCCCGTTGTTGCGGGCCTTGGACAGCGCACGCGGCGTTACGCCCAGAAGCTTCGCAGCCTTGGTTGCACCAATCCATTGCCCAGCACTGTCTGCACTGGTCATCGGAACACCTATCGGAACATTGATCGGAACTGTATTCGGGTTATCGGTACCCAGTTTCAGGGCTTTGAAACTGACCACATTCCGGGGCATTTTCACCCGTATATGCTGCGGCTCAGAGGGACCCGCGTTTATTGCAGAAGTCAGGCCGGGCGCTACCCCGGCTATGGTTCTGACGTAACCACCGTGTCCGCGCCTATCACATCGCGCGGGTCAGGTTGTGACCCCTGCCGCGCTTCTGCTTTCAGCGCCGCTGACTTCTGCAATGAACGCCGGACACAAAAAAGGCCGCGCAAAGCGCAGCCCCAGATCACCGGCCCAAAAGAAAACGCCCGAGGCACTTAGCTTCGGGCGTTCTTAACCGTTCGGGCAATGTGTCAAAGTTTTTCCGCAGCGTCAACCCCTATTCCACGGCAAGCGGCGATCTTTTTCACGTCGCACATCGAAGCGGGTCAGCAAATGGCTGTTTTCCGCCAGATAATCACTGACCAGCAGCATGGCGGCATGGAACAATTCGTATGATTTCCGCATGACCGGCAGGTCAGCCGGAGCATCAAGCACCATGACGGCGGTATAGACAGGCCGCTTTGACACCGGATCATATTCGGGAATGGCCTCACGCGGGTCTGATCCGGCCTGCCAGCCCCGGCGAGGCACAAACCGGCAGCGCGGCGACAGATGCGCATCAGGGGCACACCCGGTCAGGCCGAACTGGACCAGCATCATCCGCTGCTTGGCCGAGCAAAGCCGCTCAACTACGGCATCGACCGCTTCCGCATCGCGGTGAACGTTGGACACCTTGGCACCGCCGCCGGGGTTGGTATCAACCCGGATGCCAAGCTGGGACATGTCGAGCGCAGCACCGAACCCGGTTGATGGCTGCCAAGCCGGACCCCGATGCGCAAGCTGCAGCGCATAGGTCCAGTGCAGCAGCCGCTCCAAAGTGACGGTTTCCTTGGCCTTGGGATGGTTCAGAGTATGGCCGGGACAGTTATGGGACGGTTGGTGAATTTGTGGCATGATATTTTTATCCAGATATAACGGGTGGTTATGGAAAGTAATGGGACGGTTGGGACGGTTGGGATAGTAATATAGGTAAAAGTAATAACGCACACACAGGCAGGCGCATTATGGGAAACCCAGAAAATACCGTCCCAAGCGCCCCAACCGTCCCAATAGCTGCGCCAAGTGATTGTTTCCTAATCACTTTGATATTTATGGCAGCGGCATCAAACCGTCCCAATACCGTCCCATGACGGCGCGGAACCGTCCCATAATACTTAATAGGCATCGTCATCAGCCCCATCTACACTGTCCCCGGTTGTCGCACTAATGCTGTCTGCTGCCTCACTGGACAGCCCCATGTCATCGGTGATTATCAGCCCCTTCCACATCATCGTGGACGACTTCATGCGGACATATCCCTTGGCCTGCAGCGCCTTGTTGAAGCCACGCTGGCTGACCACCGGTATGGCGTTAGCCCGGCAGTATCGCTCATAGACCTCAAACAACCGCGCCGATGTCACGGTTTCCCCCGGTGCCTTGGCGGTACAGATTTCAAGGAACTGTCCGACCGGGTCACTGTCCTGCCGGTATTCGGACGTTGCCGCCCGCACGGTGTCCGGGATATGCAACCCGCATTCCGCCCACATCCTTGCCCCGTCCAGCAACCAGTTCAGGATGCCACTGGCTTCCGCCTGCAGCTTGGCAGGCAACCCGGCATCCCGCTGTTCCTCCGGGATCGTTGTTTCCCAAGGTATGAGCAGGATGCGCCGCCAGATGCCATCATCCGTGCCGTAGATATTCGGCTTGTGGTTACAGGACAGCACCAGCTTGAACTGCGGACTGAACGTAAACTGTTCCTTGTAGAGCGCCCGCGCACTGACTTCCTCGCCGCCGGTGATAACCTTGACGAGACTTTCCGACAGCCTTGATCCCACTTCCGGTTCTGCGGCCCTGACCAGCCGGACCCCCGGCAGCCGGACCAGATCAGGCGTGGCATCACCACCACCCTTGCGGCCATCGGCCATAAAGGTTTCGATCGGCACCGATGCCGAATAACTGCCCATGATCCGGGCAATGGTTTCAATGAACGTGGACTTGCCGTTCGCGCCGCCGCCGTAGTTGACAACCAGCACCTGTTCGGTGGTCTTGCCGGTCAGGCAATAGCCCATGTAACTCTGCAGAAAGCGCTGAATATCCGGGTCTGGCTGGACGATATTCAGAAACCCGCGCCATTGCGGACATTCTGCATCGGGATCATAGACCACATTGCCAATCCGGCTGATATAGTCACTCCGCTTGAACCGGCGCTTTCTGACCTGATCCTTGCCGCTTGTGTCGGACGGATCAGGCAATGTGATGGTGCCGTTGCCGAGCGAGAGCATAAACGGATGCTTGTCGAGAGCATCCGGCGGGCGCGACAGATCAACTTTGGATATTTCCGTCATTGCCTTGATCTTGGCCAGATCACCCGACCGTTCGCCGAACTTCCTGTGCCGTATGACGGCATCATTAGCGGCTTTCTTGACCTGCTTCGGGTTGCCGTCATCATCACGCCGCCCCATCAGATACTGGTAAAGCGCCGCCGCTTCCGGTCCCTGAATGCTTGTGCTGACATCACGGCACCGGCGCATGACCTCTAGGTCGCCTTCCTCACGGTCCCAGTATTTGCCGTTCCAGCAGTGCCAGCCGATCCGGCTGACATGCACCAGATCATTGCCATATCGATGGTACAGCCGCTTGGCATTGCCGCTGTCATTGCGTTCCATCATGGCATAATCAAGTTCTGCCTGATCGTATTCTTCGACAACACTGTCATCATCATCCGCGTCATCCATGGGATCATACATGGGCGGTGGCGCTTTCATCGTGTCGTCAACCGCTTGTGCGGCCTGTTCGGTCGTCATAAGGGGGCATCCTTACGGTGTTGTTTGTCCAGAGTGTCAGCGGCGGGCCGGGCCGATCAGGGGCTGTCAATCACCCCCGCGCGCGGTTGCCGATATTCAAAACGATACGACCGCAAATAACCGATGCCATCAAAGCAAAGCTCTGTGACGAGCCTGCGCTCAACCCATCTGAGCCATACAACCCGCCCGGCTTTGCCAAGGCCGACTGGTCGCCACGCAAACCAACGCTTCCACGCCAGCCGTCTGCCCTCATATTGACCAAGCTTTCTCATCCTGAGCACTCCCCGCCATCCGCTTGACACAGCACGTCAACATCATCATCAAAAATCCAGTCACCTTGCTTTTCGATATACCGCCGCAGTTCGCGGTGGCTGTAGCGCGCACTGAAAGTGCCAGCATATTCTGCCTCCATGTCATCCGGCCAAGTGTCGTCAGGTATGTCGCGGATGAACGATGCGATCTGCTTTTCACTTTTTTGAAAGCACTTGAGGCAGTTGCCGCCGATGGTCTTTCCGTTGACTATGGGCAGGCCGAGATCGAAAGGTGATGCCTGCCAAAACGCAGCGACATCATACCGTGACACGCCAGCAGCAACCATTGGATGCCATATAGCTTCGCGCGGCTGCGCAGCAGGATTGTGGCGGTCCGGTTCATCGTCTCGGATGCCAACTGCCTTGGTCCATTTTTTCCAGCCTTGCATGACCAGCCAGCGGCGGGCGGTACGGACCTTCAGTTCTTCAGTGCAAAATCGCTCTTGCTGGTTTGGCAGCCTTTTTTTGCGGCGAAGCAGATCATTAAATGGCTTTGGGTCTTTCCGCCGATGGGCAGTTTCAAAGAAAACCTGCTGGGCACGCGGCCCGTTGTCATAGCGATATTCCAACCAGACAATAGGCACGCCCCATTGCCGCTCAACCTCACGCACAAATTCAAGCGTTGGTTCGAGCTCTCTGCCGGTATTCGTGAATATCACCTTGGCGCGATCAGGCAAGCCGCCATTTGCAGCCATGATCTGATGCAGCATATAGGCGCTTGTGCGCCCGCCCGAGAATGCGATGTGCACATTGCCTTCCGGCAGGATGTATGGCGATAAATCCGTCATTCCAGCACCCCCGCCATCAACCGGTCATTGAAGTCACCCGGCACCGGCGGCGGCGTGACCGTCACCACCTTTCGCTTGCCGCCCTGATGGCGCGGACGCCATGCGGCGTTGCGCTGCGCCTGTTCTGTCCGATGCCGGTGATTGCGCCGGGCGGCATCCGACGCGCCTATGGGATCGGTGTAGATACCGACCCGATCCACATCCGGCGGCAGCGCAACCTTGGCCAGCCCGACCTGCGACAGGCACGGCCAGATCGCCCGCATATCCCGCCCGGCCAACAGATCCATTTGCATCAGCGACAGCCCGGTTTCGATGCCTTCACACAGGCCGATTTCACGGCCCTGCGCCGGGGCGAGCCGGATGCACCCGCGATCGATGTCACCCCACATCAGCTTGGCATTATAGGGATCACCCTTGGCATCCCGCCCCAGATCGGCCTTGCGGCTGCCGGTCGGGTCGAGATAGGTCAGATGCGTCCCGGCAAAATGCGGCAGGCCGTCATCGCCATAGCGCTGGACAATGCCGACCATCACCGGCCAGATTTTGCCATACCACGGCGCTGATCTGTCCGGGCGGCGGTTCCATGGCAGATAGGGCAGCCACGCAAATTTCAGCGCCGGTATATCGACCTCACCGATCTGCCCGGCAATCGCGAAGTAATCGATGTCGCGCGACCACAGATATTTGGCGACAAGGCTGCTGTCACCCTCACGGCTGACCGGCACCGCCGCCCGCGCCAGATCGGCAGCGGATTGCAGCTTGCGGGCCTTATCCATCCGGTCCCGCCGCTCACCCTCGATAATGGCCCGGCGGGCCTTGTCGCGATTGGCCGCCCGGATGCGGTCAAGCTGTTCCGGCGTCATACGGCTGTTCGGATCATCGATCAGCCCGACATAAGCCCCGGCCCGGTCGAGCGCCCGGCCATAATCCAGCCCATGCACCTGCATGAACCAGCCAATGGCATCCCCACCGGCCCCGCAGGAATAGCACTTCCAGCGCCACTTCCCGCCCTTGTAATACAACCCGCATGACGGATCGCGGTCGAGATGCGACGGCACCGGACAGCTCAGCATATGCGTACTGCCACGCTTCCTGACCGCGTGCCCTTCATCCTTGGCGAGACTGACCAGATTGACCTGCCGCGCCACATATTCGGCATCCAGCCGCTGGTCTGAATAATCACCGGTCATCGCTGCAACTCCATCGCCCGGATAACCCGATCCTGTATCCAGCCCATGACCGGCTCCGCCATGGAATTGCCGCACATCTTGTATCGCGCGCTGTCACTCATCGGCTTGCCGCGATACGGCACAAGGGTAAAATCGTCCTCGAAGCCCATGAGGCGCTCAAATTCGCGCGGCGTCAGTTTGCGGACGGCGTAGGGCAGGACAATATGGTGGGTGGCAGCAGCGTGAAGCGTGTGACAAGGATCACCGGGTTGCGGGTTGGAGCCGTTTGTTTTGCTGGTAATCTGGGCCGTATCGAAGGCAATAACATGCGACGCCTGATCGGTGTTGCAGGTCAGTGCCCCGACATAATCGCCGGTCTCATAAGCCCCGTCATTGCCGGTTGTTCTGTACGCAGTCGCGACAAACGTCTCGACCTCAAAATCTATCCGGTTGCCATGAGCGGTCAGCGTGGCCGCCACATCAACCGGCCCACTGGTATTGCCGCCGCCGAAAGCTACCAGCGCCTCACTGCCCCCCCCAGCATCGCGTTCGGACGCACGAAGGCTGGGCAAGCCATCACCGAAGGATGAATGACCGGAGCTCGCATATGGAACAATCCCGCCATCAAGGTCAAAGTCAGTGCCTAACCCGCCACCGCCTTGAATGCGTGCGCTAACTGTGGGGGCAATGTCTTTCCCCTTTTCTCGGCGCGGCGGAGCAACCCGGCGCAGGCCGTCGAACTCAGGAAGTATTTCCGCGACACTGACGGTTCCAGCACTTGCCACAACGAACACACGCTCGCGTCGTTGGGCCAAGCCGAAATATTGAGCGTCGAGTACCCTCCAGGAGACTTGTCGGCGGGGTCCAGCAACCACACCCGCGCGCGTCCATTTTCGTGGCGGAACGATGGCGGTATCGCATCCAGCCAGTCCGGCAAGGACATGCCCGAAGGCGTTGTCCCGGGTATTGAGGACGCCGGGCACGTTTTCCCAGATGATGATGAGCGGCTTGAGGCCAAGATTGCGTCGAAGATTGTCGATTGCATCGCATAACCTCAGAAAGTCGAGTGTGAGATTGCCCCGCGATCCGGTCAGGCTCGATCGCGCACCCGCGATAGAAAAATCCTGACACGGCGTGCCGCCGACAATCACGTCCGGCAGCTCGATATTGAGGCGCATCAGGTGACGCACCCGCAGGGCCGTAAAGTCACCCCACAGTGCTGGCTTGCCAGCAGGCCGGGTATGGCGCGCATCGGCAGCGCCAAACCGATGCTCGAGTACCGCACATGGCTTGGGATCGATCTCGGAGAACAGCACAGGCTGCCAGCCTTTCGGCTTCCATGCTTGCGAGGCAGCGCACACCCCGGCGCAGATTGACCAGTATTTCATGCCGGACACTCCGGCGGCGGGCCAATGACTATCGCCTGAATGCCATGCGCATCACAAATCTTGATGCAGCTCTCACAGGCATAATCATGCCCCTCGAGATAAAGAATACCACCCGCCGCCGCCCTGCCGGCAAAGACACAGGCATTGGCCTCCGCATGACCGTATTGCCGACAAACCTGCCGACACAAGTGATAGCCCTCGCCTGTTTTCATATCCTTGCGCGGACATTCGCGCGGCACATGGCGAATAGCATTATAGGCGATATAATGATCGCCATTCGCCGAGACGACGGTCGCCTTGACGTGCTGCTTAAGACATTTGCCAGCACCCATAGGCCAAAGCAAAAAACGCCCCATCACGCCACCGCCCTTTCCACCACTGCCGGGTGACACTCGACAATCCGCTTATAGACGCGCGGCTGGTTGTCCCGGACCCATGCCGCCACATCCGCGCACTTCGCGATCATCACCCGCAGGGCGATCAAATCCGGCGCACCCCATGGCTGATCCGGGAACGCTTTGCGCACCCCATGCCACGCCCAGACACAGCGTTCATGATTGCGGTTGATGTCACAGCTTGATGGCGTCCAGAACATCAGGCGATCACCCGCCCGGTTCATCGCCCCGCAATGCCAGCAGTAATACTGCCCGGCTTCATCAATCGTTTTGACATCCAGTGTCAGCGCTTGCCCGGTCATTTGAACAAATCCCATTGCTCACCGGCACGCACCGGCGCCATGTTCTGGTTCACCGGGCGGTCATCCCGCGCCATGGCATCGATCAGACCGTTGACCGCTTCGGCCAGATGATCCGGCAGATGCGGCAGCGACAGCCGGTTGTTGTTGCGCAGCGGCGCATCCACCTTGCGCCCGGCAAGGGCACAGACTTCGGCGAACACTTCATCACTGTCCGCCATCAGGGCGATCAGGTTGACCGTCTGCGGCATCCGCCCTTCATATATCCAACCCTCGACCGTGCGCTGTGACGCCCCGGTGATCCGGGCCAGCTTCTTAATCCGGTGCTGCTGATCGCCATATTCGCGGATGATGGAACAGGCAATCCGCCCCTCGATTTCCGACCCGGCGGGCGGTGACTGGTGATTGATGACTTGACGATGATCTAACATGGGCATGGTTCCTTCGCGTGTGTGTCACGACATCCCGCAATATGTTGCGGGGTTTTCCCCTCGAATTTCGGGGATAACCGGCGTATGCTCGAAACTGTCCAGAGATGACGGGCGAACAGCCGGGTAATGGTTCAGGGCATTGGACTTCACTGGCTGTTCGCCCCTCAAATCACGGGACAAGCCCGCGCGATCGGGAACACACAGACCCGCCAGCACGGCGGCGAAGCACACATCACCCACAACACAATCTGAAATTCGTCTGACCCCACCCGACACGTCACCGGATCGGGCCTGCCTTCCTCGCGGCCCACGATCCTGCATATCCGGGCTTGCGCCCGTCTCAACACGCAAATCCGATCCGCGCGACCTTCCACAATCGCGGGTCTGATTAACGGTGTATTTGAATATTTCCGGCATGGTCATATGTCCGGGATCGTGCATTTTTAGATGGTTGTCAACCATTTTTGCACGAACCGGCTATTATCAACCCATGTAAAAATGCCGGATATGAACGTTAAGCAGCTAATTTCACACAGAATGTCAGTGCTCGGGATTTCCAAGGCGGAAGCCGCGCGCCGTGCTGGCCAGAACTCGCCCAGCTTCATCAACAACGTGTTGCTGGATCGGGTCGAGAACATTACCCACAAGAACATGCAGCGCATTGCCAAGGCGCTTGATCTGGACCCGATGTATCTGGCCAAGCCGGACCTGTATGCCCAGGATTATGACGTGGATTTCAGCGATCTGGTTGACCCGGTAATTGACCGTAATCAGGAAGCAATCGCAGCAGACAACACCGGCGCACAACAACGGTTTCAAGCCACCGGCACCGGGACAGATATAGAGACCCGACGCCGCATGATGGGTGCGAAACCACAGACAATGTCACCCGCTGCCGTGGCCGCCCGCGTGGCGACCCGCGACGCCGAAGCCCCGGCTTTCCCGGCCAAATCCCTGCCGGTTTTCGCCAGCGCGCAGGGCGGCGATGACGGCAGCGTGATTATCGGCAATGAACCGATAGACTGGATCACCCGACCCGAACCGCTGCTGACCGTTGCCGACGCCTATGCCGTCTATATCACCGGTGACAGCATGGCACCGGCCTTTGACCATGGCGACACAGCACTGGTTCATCCGCACCTGCCGGTTGGCCGCGGTGATGACGTGATTTTCCAGACCGACAACAGGCCGGGCGAGGACCGCAAGGCATTGATAAAGCGACTGGTAACCACCAGCCAGCAAATCTGGACCGTGGAGCAGTTCAACCCGCGCCGCGAATTCACCCTGACCCGGTCAAGCTGGCCCAAGGCACATTTCATTGTGGGTAAATTTGCACGTTGATGTGCAAAAATGGTTGACACGATTAAAAATGCACGGAATGGTTTAGGCATCCAATGCCAAAGGAACCATGCCCATGTACGAAAATCGTCAAGTCAACGTGTCACGTCTGGCACATGACATCCAAATCAATCACATCACCAGCCTGCGTGATCCGGCCCAGCGCAAAAAGCTGACCGCCATCGGCTGGTCTGAAACCGTCATCAATGATTGCGGTCAATCCGCCATGGCCCTGCGCGATGTCCGGGCCAAACAGAAGCTGCGACAGGAACGCGGCCCATCACCGGCCCCTGACCGGCCCCGGATGCTGCGCCCGCGCCATCCGGTAACCAACGCCTTCGCCTGACCTACCCCACATTCTGGACCGAGAGGAAACGCCAACATGCCCGTTGCGAATGATGACTATCGCCCATATTCCCCCGGCTGTTTCAGCCAAGCGGCGGAACAGGCCGAAGCCTACTTCCTGATTTCAACCGCCGCATGGCTATGCGTGGACAAGCGGCACACCGCTACGGCACACGCCACCATGCTGGATGCCATTGACCTTGCCCGCCATGCCGCGACTACGGCGATCCGATGGCAGGCACGCCGTCTGGTCCGGGATTTCTATCGCGCCTATCACGCCGCGTTGCCGGACAGCCAGCGCAATGACTGGGTCCGCTTCTGCAGCGACAATGGCCTGATGGGTGGCTGGATCACCGATTGCCGCCCCAATGCACAGGACGATGTCACGGCCATGTTCCTTGGCCATGTGCCGGTGCTGGCAACCCCTGATGACCTGATCGATGGGGGGCATGTCGCATGAACGCCCAACCCCGCTTTCAACCTGCCAGCCGTGGCAAGCGCTGGCCTGACCTGTGTCTTGCATCCGGGCGGGTGCTGTACCCGCAGCACGACACAGCGCCCCTTGGCAATCGCCTGTTCGGCCCGGCGGATGTCGCGCGGCACCTGTCCGCGTTCCCATGGAACCCGGCCACCGGCCTGACCTTCACCATGGCCGAATTCTCGGTACTGGTTGCCGCCGAACTGCACATGGCCAGCAACAACCCGATGCTGGCGCTGATGGGTCTGCTGTCCGATGCCGGGCGCATATTCACCGGCCCGGTGATCCCCGGCGTGCGTGAATTCATTGATGGCAGCAAGAATGGCGGGTTGCTGACCGATCTGGAACGCCGCCTGCACGCGCTGGCCCATACCGCGTGCAAAATCCCCATGGCCACACCGGATGAAGGCAAGGCGATCAAAACCGCGATCAAGGCGGTTGCGGCCCGCGCCTTTCGCGACCTGATGCCCGCGCCGATCGGTGCCGGTTTCGGCCTGTCCGGCACCAAACACCCGCCGCGCGGACCGATCATCAAACCCCGCAGCGCCGACCGTGCCCATGATCAGTTTCTTGAACGGTGGAACTATTACGCCATCCCGGCGGGTGCCGAACTCTACGGCGACATCGAAGCCCGGCTGGCCACTCCAGACGCCACCCATAACCAATGGTGGACCCAATGAACCCGGTACAGGCCGCGATCGACAGCGCAATGCAAAACATTACCGACGCGATCATGGCGGAACACTATTTTCACGCCGATCCGACACAGGACATCGCCGTACGCATCGCGGCGCAGGGCATCACCCTGTCCGCCGCCATCGCCAGTCTGGCTGGCTACTACGTCCACCTGACCAAGGGCAATCCTCACGAACCGGCAAGCGTCACCTTGCAGCGCATCGCGAAGGCGGCGGAACAGCGGGAACAGGAAATCAAAACCGCCCGGAACAACAACGCCAAGCAAAAGAAAGGCTGACACCATGACAACAAAACCCACCACCCGCGACCCGGTTTACACCCTCGATCGCGCATCACCGCCAGCCAAGTCATGGCAGGCACTGATGGCCGAGCATGTGGGCACGGAAGAAATCGTCACCGTGGAATGCCATGCGGTGGTCGAGACTTTTTGCGCCATCAAACTGCCACCCCGGATCATCGACCCGGACGGTGATGAACGGATGATCAGCGGCAGCAAGCTGAAATGCGAAATGGCCCTGACCGCTTGGGATATGGAACAGAAAATCCTGACCATCCTTGATGACCATTACCCACAGCCCGGCGCTGCAATGGGCTGGCTGAAACAGCCAAGACCACAATTCGATCAGCGCACTGCCGCCGATCTGATCCGCGACGGCCAGACCAAACGGGTGCTGGACACCCTGATCCACCTGTCAAATCAGGCCATCGGCTGACCACCCCAACCAGAAGGAAACAACTAATGATGGAACACTACTCACAGCTTTTGGACATCAGCGCCGAACGAAAACGACAGGTGGCGGAAGAAGGCTTCACCGCCGATCACGACGACCAGAACAATTCTGATGGTGAACTGGCCCTAGCCGCCGTTGCCTACACCTTGGAAGCCGCCCCTATCTCACCCGCCAATATCGGCAAATTGGTTTGGCCATGGCCAGACGACTGGTGGAAACCCGGCGAACCACGCGAAATGCTGGTCAAAGCCGGTGCCCTGATCCTTGCCGAAATTGAACGCCTCGATCGCGAGCAAGCAAAAAAGCAGGTGCCCCATGGCTGACATCGGACACAACAGCGGCACCAGCAATGTTGGCGGCATCGCTGGCGACCGCCTGAAATCCTTCATTGAGCGCATTGAACGCCTTGAGGAAGAAAGGACCGCCATCGCCGGTGACATCCGCGAAGTCTATGCCGAGGCCAAGGCCGTTGGCTTTGACAACAAGGTCATGCGGCAGGTGGTCAAGCTGCGGAAAATGGACCGTCAGGATCGCGAGGAACAGGAACAGTTGCTGGACCTGTACCTTCACGCCATCGGCTTCGACACCACCCCACTGGGCAGCGCCGCCAGCGCCACCATGCAGGATGGCACCACCGTCACCATCGATACCAACCCCGGCCAGACAAAGGAACCAGACGATGAATAACCTGACCGCCCCAAACCCCACCAGCACCGTGCTGGACAGCCCCTACCGCATCCCGGTTGCCGAGGCCGACACCCGCCCCAACGGCAACACCATTTTCGGCTGGCTGATCCTTGAAAACGGGTCTGTCCACACCGGCAATGCCATCCCATCCGGCAGCGGTTTCAAGGACCGCAACGGCAACACCGTCACCCACTGGGCACCACCCCGCGCCCATGATCCCGACTGGCACCCGGAGAGCGAATAAGAGGCAAAGCCATGAACCGCCGGTCATCAGAATTGCAGCGACCGCCGGACCCTGCCATTATCGACTTGGCAAGGGCGCTTGCACGCGCCCATGCCAGACGCGATCACGCGGCATGGCTTGCCGCCGCCAAACAGGATGCCACCGATGGAAACCACCGGCCTTAAAGCCGCGATCTATGCCCGCTTTTCGACCGACATGCAGGCCGACCGTTCCATTGATGACCAGATTTCCCTATGCACCGACTTCGCCCTGAAACAGGGCTTGACGATTGCCGAGACATACAGCGATGCCGCCCAATCCGGCGGCTCTATTTTTGGCCGCGACGGCCTGTTGCGCATGATGGAAGATGCGCGCCAGAACAAATTTCAGGTGATTGTTATTGAGGCGCTGGACCGCCTTAGCCGGGACATGGAAGACTTGGCCGGGCTGCACAAGCGGCTTAGCTTTCAGGGCATCGAAATCCGAGCCGTCCACGAAGGCAAGGTTGACACCATCCTTGTCGGCCTGCGCGGGCTGGTTGGTCAGCTGTACCGGGAAGACAATGTGCACAAGGTCCGCCGGGGCATGGCCGGACGGGTCAAGGACGGCCTGCACGCCGGAGGCCGGGCCTATGGCTATCAGGCGATTGACGGCAAAAAGGGTGAACTTGAAATCATCCCTGCCGAGGCCGACACCGTCCGCCGCATATTCACCGCCTATGCCGCCGGGACCACGCCCCGCGCGATCGCGAAGGAACTGAATGCCGAGGGCATTGCCCCGCCGCGCGGTGCCCGGCAATGGAACGCATCAACCATTGCCGGCAATGCCAAGCGCGGCACCGGCATCCTGAATAACCGGATATATATCGGGGAAATCGTCTGGAACCGGGTGCGCATGGTGCGCGACCCTGACACCGGCAAACGGGTCAGCCGACCGAACCCGCCGGAGCAATGGCAGCGGCAGGCGGCACCGCATCTGGCGATCATCGACCAGACCCTGTTCGATCAGGCCCATGGTCAGAAGGCCAGCCGTGCCCATGGCGATCACGCAAAATACGCCCGCCGCAAGCACCTGCTGTCCGGCCTGCTGCGCTGCGGCGCGTGCGGCGGTGGTATGCAATCATATGGGAAGGGTGCACGGGGAACCCCGCGTATACGCTGCTCGAGCGCGAAGGAAGGTGGCTTCTGCCCGGACAGCAAAAGCTTTTCAAGGACAGCGGTGGAACGGCTTGTCATTGAGGCACTGCGGCAGGAACTGGCCCATCCCGATGTCATCACCGCCTATGTCCAGACCTACCACGCGGAACGGAAGAAGCTGGCAGCAACGGCCAACCAGCGCCGCGATGCGCTGAACAGGAAAATCGCCCGGCTCGATGCCGAATGCGAACGAACCCTGGACTTTATGATCAAGGGCATCGGCCATGAAGAACGTTTGAAACAGCGGATAGCCGAGGCCGAACAGGAGCTGGCAGAAGCCCGCCGTGAACTGGCAGCGCTCGACACCCCGCCGCCGGTCATTGAACTGCACCCGGCCACCATGACCCGATACCGCGAGACACTGGACGCCCTTGCCACCGCGATCGGCAATGACATCGAAGACGACCCGGAAGCCGTGGTCGAGACCCGCCGCGCCATGGATGAACTGGTTGAGAGCGTGACCGTACAGCGCAGCAACGCTGGCGAAACCACAATTCAGATTGCCGGAAGGCTGACACCCCTTCTAGGCCCGAACGCCTTCCCCGAGGGTGTCGGGGGGATCAATGGTAGCGGAGGAGGGACTTGAACCCCCGACACGCGGATTATGATTCCGCTGCTCTAACCTGCTGAGCTACTCCGCCACAGGGAACGCCCGGGACATATCAGACAGATGACATCTGCCACATGGCCGCAACGGGGAGAAAAGCGTTCCGAGACCGTGGGAAATAGGCAGAATGATGCCCGCTGTCAAGCACTGGCTTGCAAGATTATGCCGGTACCGGCGGCGCGATCGGACGATCCCGATTGTCACGATCATTGGCCGTAGCGATAACCGTAGGTGATGCCGTGCTTTCAAGCAGCTTGCGCCGGGATTTTGCCTGCGGACCGGAGGCCAGCACTGTGGCGTTCTTGCGACCAAAGCCGAGGATGGCCAGCAGGCCGGGCGATGGCGGATCAACCGCATCGAGCTTGGCACGCAGATCGGCCTGGCTCGGCTTCTCCGCCGGCTTGTCCATTGGCGCGCGACCGGGGTTCAACCGGTCAGCCAGCGCCTCGACCCGCGACCAGTTATCATGCACAAAGTCATCGGCGGCCATTTCGAGCTTGGCGATATTGCGCGCCGAGGCATCATCGAGCTTACCGCTCGGGCTGAACTTCTTGCCATGGCTATGCTGCAGCGGAATATCCCAGCGATGATACAGCTCTCCCATGCGGTCAGCGAGCAGGCGGTCGGCACTGCTCTCCTTGCCTCTTTCCGCCACTTCCCGGATCGGGCTTTTGCCTTTCAGCACATCGACCGCCCAGCCAAATGAGGTTTTTGCCGCAATCTGGGCCGCTGTCATAGTGAACGGTTTCTGATCGGTACCGATAGACAGCATTTCGATATTGTTCGGCTTGCCAACCTCAGCCGCCATCCGGTCAGCGGTCAGGAATGCCTCCATCGCCGGCATGTTCGCAAAGACACCGCCATCAATCAGATTGCGATAGCGTGGCTCCTGCCCCTCGCCCATATCAACCTTGGCTGGCTTGAACTTGGTTGGTGCGGCAGAAGTCGCCCGCGCCGCCTGCCACATATAGGGATTGGCATCATGCTGCTTGCCGCTGACCGGCCCCAGATTGCGAAGCCAGATGGCATCGCCCCGCTTGCTGTCAAAGGCTGAAACCATCACCGGTATCCGGCTCTCCTGCATACGCAGATTGCCGAATTTCGATTTCAGGAAATCTTCCAGTGGCTTCTCGTCCCAATCGGCACCGCGATCGGCCCGGTTGCGGGTGCCAAAAATCTCCGGTCCCTTTTTCTCATAGAACTCGACCAATTCCTGCGCCGACATCAGTGGGCGATTGGGATCTGTCGGATGCGGCGCGGCCAGTGCCAGCGCAATCAGACCACCGGTCGATGTGCCAACGATAAAATCGAAATGTTCGGAAGCAGGCTTGCCGGTACGCTTTTCAAGCTCGGCCAGTGCCTTGACCTGGGCCATGCCGTTGATGCCACCGCCATCAAGGACCAGCACACGGAAGGGTTTTTCGTCCGGGTTATTGTGACCGCCAGCGGCAGTCACTGTTTGTGTGGATTGTGCAAGAACATCAGCAATCGGATCGGCACCTTTGCCAGTGCCTTCATGACGACCCGTAACACGATCAAGCAAGCTATTCACACCACCTCCCCCAAGGCGACAGAACCAAGCGCATTCAATACTTCATGCGCATTATGCTATTTAACACCAGACGAAAGAAAGTAACAATTATACAAACAGTTACGCAATTAACTGATCAAGCCCCTTAACCGATGCGGCCACCGGGGATAGAGCGCAGCATCGGGCCGTCCGGGCGCAGGCTCGGTGCCTGTGGCTTGGCTTCAACGCTGAAGCTGACGCCATAATCGGCGCGGCGATCCTCGGCGTGGCTGACCGACAACCCCTGAACAAAGGCCATGGCATCCGGGCGACGCTCGCGCCATGCGGATTGCGACAGCTCGGTCAGATGGGCATCGATCGTGCTCTGACGACGCTCGGCCATCTGTTGCGTAACCGGGTGGCTGAAACCGGAGCGGCCATCGACATCACCGGCGCGATTGACCCGCAGCATCCAGCCCTCGCCCTGTTGCTCCAGCATGGATTCAAAATTGGCGGCCCGGCGTGCCGGACGACCAGCCTGAGCGGCAGCCTGGCCACCGGCAGAGGCTGCGGCCTTCAGTGGCTCGGCAGCCATCAGACGCTTGGTGCTGACCCATTGGGCGATATTCGGTTCACCGGCAGCATAGGCTGCATCGATAAGAGATTCTGTGAGGCCCTGAATTGTGTCGCTGTCGACCCGGCTGACTGAGCGCGTAACATCGAACTCATATCTGTCGCCGGCAGAGATTACCTGTTCACCACGCTGATGGTACTTCGTTACGAAAACCGTACGACCGTCTTGTTGCGTTTGCAGGATTGGCTGTTTCACAAATCACCTATCTGTTTCGGACCTTCCTTTATAGTGAAGTTTAGACCGGGATTGTGTAGCAAGCCTTAACAATCAAAAAATCGACTGAGTCATAAAATTTTCTTCAAAAACCGGCACTATATATATGCGATACACTTTACTTTGTGCGGTATATACCTGATAGCCTAGCAACCGATAGCAGTGTAACGATCTTTTTTACACGCTATGGTTGTATAAAATTGCAACAATCATCCGAAACGACACATTGTTTCGAAAGATAATTACAACAATTTTAGATAAATTTAGTTCTTAATCTAGGCAGTTTACGCCGCAAGCCGTTGATTTTCCGCAGCAATTATCCAACCGCCACCGAGACAGCGATCGCCGTCATAAATCACCCCGGCCTGTCCCGGTGCAATGCCCTCATAGGGTTGATCGAGCACCAGCGTTGCCAGCCCGTTCCCCGACAGGGTCACGGTGGCCGGAACCGGCGCCATTGCTGAGCGCAGTTTGACAAGCACCGGCTTCTGACCGGTCAGATGGGCATCATCGCCGAGCCAGTTCATCTCGTTCAGATAGACCACATCACGCGCCAGCGCCTCTTTCGGCCCAACGATCACCTGATTGCGGTTCACATCCAGCTTGACCACATAGAGCGGATCACCGCCACCGATGCCAAGCCCACGGCGCTGACCGATGGTATAGTTGATGATGCCGTTATGGCGTCCGAGCACTTGCCCCGCCATATCGACGATATCACCGGGTTCGATCACGCCAGGGCGCAGTTTCTCGACGATCCGGGCATAGGAGCCGTTGGGCACAAAGCAGATATCCTGACTGTCCGGCTTCTCGGCAACGGTCAGGCCGTTTTCGGCCGCCAGTGCCCGCACCACAGGCTTGGTCAGACCACCGAGCGGAAAGCGCAGGAAGTCCAGTTGTTCCTGTGTCGTGGCGAACAGGAAGTAGCTCTGGTCCTTGCTGTCATCGACCGCGCGGTGCAGCTGACCGCGCCCATCGGCACCGGCAAGGCGCTGGACGTAGTGGCCGGTGATCATAACATCGGCTTCCAGATCCTTGGCCGTATCAAGCAGATCGCGGAATTTCACGCGCTGATTGCAGCGAACACAGGGGATCGGCGTAGCACCGGCAAGATAGGTATCGGCGAAGTCATCCATGACGGCCTCGCGGAACACATCTTCGTAGTTCAGAACGTAATGGCTGATACCGAGCTGATCGGCCACCATGCGGGCATCGTGGATATCCTTACCGGCACAGCAGGCACCCTGCTTGCCGCGAATGGCACCGTCATCATAGAGCTGCAGCGTGATCCCGACCACGTCATAGCCTGCACGCGCGGCCAGTGCTGCGGTTACCGAGCTGTCGACACCACCGGACATTGCCACAACCACACGGGTTTTGGCGGCAGGCTTGCCGAGATTGAAGTCAAGATTTGCTGTCATGGCCGCAATATGTCGTCAAAACGCGAATGTCGCAAGGGGCAAGCAATCCGCTGGCCGCAACCCTGCCCCAACAAAACAGCACCGGGAACCAGTCACAGGCTGACAGTCACGTCCGCCAACCCGGTTAGCTTACTTGGATATACCACTCAGTTGCGGCGCGTCGATGGAGAGGTTCAGTGATGTCACCGCATCCTGATATGTCTCGACATTCTTGGCAAAAATGGCCCGTGGACCGTGCCCGAGCACCAGCACCATAACTTCCTTGGACAGGATGCTCATGAACATGATGGTTTCCGACGGCACATTCTTGCCCGCCAGCTTGTCCGGGGTCATGGCGCTGTATTGCCAGACAATCCACGGACGCCCCTCGATCCGCGCCACCTTGCGCTGGACCCATTTGAATTCGGGCAACGCTGCCTCAAGGGACTTGGCCCATGTGGCGGTATAGGTCAGCAGATCGATATTCGGGTTTGGATTGTTGATGATGCTGATTGCCACCAGACTGGTGCGCAGGCGATCGGAATAAACGTAATCCGGCAGTGGCAGGCTCGGGAAGGTACGCTCCATTTCGGTCAGGCGCAGTTCCTCGAAGCCCTCGGGCAGGTTCACCTCAAGCAGACCGTTATAGAGTTCAAGCTCCTGCACCTCTTCGGCAAGGGCATCAGCCGGGCAAAACGATACCAGCAGGCAAAGCGCCAGCATTCGCGCCACATGGCGCGCAGGATAAATCCCACGTTTGAACAAATGCGCTACTCGCAAACCGGGCATCCACATCCCTTAACGACAAACGTCCGCATCCAACCGCCGCCAATGCCGGGCATCGCGAAACGGGTCAGACACACTCTCCACCAGATGATGGTAACACAGTTTAATGCAAATTTGGCGGATGTAATATCATTCACACCCGAAGATGTGTCGCCAAAAACACGCTGCGGGACAACAGCTTGCCGGAAGCCGCTGCAAACCGCGCCAGTTTCAAGCGAAACCAGCCGGAACAGATATGCATCAGCCCGGCGGCAGGTGGACGGTCAGCCCGTCCAGTTCATCGCTCATGATAATCTGACAACCGAGACGCGAAGTCGGCTTCAGCCCGAAGGCCAGATCCAGCATGTCCTCTTCGTCTTCCTCAATGTCTTTGAGTTGATCAAACCAGCCCGGCTCAACGATAACGTGGCAGGTGGCGCAGGCAAGACTGCCCTCACAGGCCCCTTCAATGTCGATATTGTTCAGATGCGCCACTTCCAGCAGCGACAGGCCGACCGCGGCTTCAATTTCACGGCGCGTACCATCGGTTTCAACAAAAATGACTTTGGGCATCGCTTTGCCAGAATAGTTACGGTTTATAACGATAGGGACTTGCCTGACCGGACGTGACTTGTCTATCACGCATGGCTGGTAGTAGACCCGAGAAGACTTCCGCCATTGCGGCTTTCATCCAGTCGACGCATCTTAGGACTTGGATATTCAAGCGGCCAATAACGGTGTTGGATGTCTTTACCCGGCAGTTAAGGCCGCAGCAAGGATCAAGCACTGATTTTTCAGTGAAGGCAAAAACAACCATCCCTGAGGAGGGTATCATGGATCTTCTTAAATCAATTATCGCACGTGACGTTGATGGCGACCTCGTTGACAAGGATCGCAACAAGGTTCTGAAAACCGATCGCAAAGCTGAGCCAAAAGCAAAAGCGGCTCCACGCCCAACCATGGGTAAATTCTGATACGCAGTTCCCTGCAACAAAAAGCCCGCCATATGGCGGGCTTTTTTGTGTCTGCGGCCAGCACTGGCCCCGGCCAGAACAGATCAGGCCGCTGAGAGCTTCTCAAGCTGGCGTTTAGCCATACGGATATAGGCATCGGTAAAGCCCGCGACCTCACCCGGCGTTGTGCACCAGCCCAGTGATATGCGCAGTGCACAGGCCGAAACAGCCGGATCACCGGTCATCGCCTCGATCACATGGCTAGGATCGACCTTGCCGGATGAACAGGCCGAACCGGAACTGACAGCATAACCGGCCAGATCGAGGGCCATCACCTGCGTCTGGGCCGGCACGCCGGGCAAGACAAGGCTGGCGGTATTGGGCAGGCGATCAACGCCACCGCCCATCACCCGAACCGCAGGCACGTCACGGAGTACGGCCTGCTCCATCCCGTCCCGCAGCGCGGCCAGTTCGGCGAAGGCCGGTAAATCCTGCACCGCCAGTTCCGCCGCAAGACCGAAGCCGACAGCGCCGACAAGGTTTTCAGTGCCGGGCCGCCGCCGCTTTTCCTGCCCGCCACCGAACTGCCATTTGGCCGGCTCAAGCCGTGCCGAAGTAATCAGCGCACCGACACCCGCCGGACCACCGCATTTATGGGCGGACAGGCTCAACAGATCGGCACCGATTGCCCGCACATCGACGGGGATCTTTCCCAGACCCTGTGCGGCATCACAGTGGAACCAGGCATCATATTGCTTTGCCAGTTTGGCAATTTCAGCAACCGGCTGGATCACACCGGTTTCATTATTGGCCAGCATGATCGAGACCAGCGCAGGCGCTTTTGCCGACTGCAAGGCTGCCACAAGTGCGGCCAGATCAAGCACACCATTTTCATCCACCGGCACCCGAACCGCATCGTCGCGAGCCTGCAGGATGGCCGGATGCTCAACCGCTGAAATAATAACCGTCGCGGCCCCGGCATGACGGAGCGCAGCATTATCGGCCTCGGTCGCGCCGCTGGTGAAAATCACGTCTTCCGGCTCGGCATTGATGGCAGCAGCCACCTGATGACGGGCAATCTCCAGATGTTTGCGCGCCTCACGACCGAATGAATGGATCGAGGACGGGTTACCGGTCAGACGAATGGCATTGGCCATGGCGGCGGCAACACCCGGCTTGATCGGTGTGGTCGCATTATGGTCGAGATAGATTGGCTCAGGCATAGGAATGACAACCGTTAGATACGGTTATGCTCATCGCTGGTGACGGGTTCTTCAGACGCCTTCGCCTCGGCTGTCGCAGTAGGCGCACCGGGCAAGGCGTCGTCATCATTCTCAAGTGCTGCAAGCCGGGTTTCCAGCCGGTGGATATGCTCGAGTAGACCATGGATTGTCCGCTCCATCCCGGCGCCGGACAGGTCAAGCGGCGTGCCGTAGGACAGGAATGGTGCTTTCTCCACCTTCTCGCCGCTGCGCTTGCGCACGACCTCGGCGGCCTGACCCACCACGGTCGCCCCTTCCTCAACCTCCTTGATCACAACGGCATTGGCCCCGACACGGGCGCATCGACCAACCGTGAACGGTCCCAGCACCTGCGCCCCGGCCCCGACAATCACATTATCGGCAATGGTGGCGTGGCGTTTGACGCCCTGATCCAGTGACGTACCGCCAAGGGTCACGCCCTGATACAAGGTGACGTCATCGCCGATCTCCGCTGTCTCACCGATCACCACACCCATGCCATGATCGATAAACAGGCGATGGCCGATCTTCGCGCCAGGGTGAATCTCGATCCCGGTCAGAAAGCGACCAAACTGGGAAACCGCCCGACCGATAAAGAACCATTCGCGCTGCCAGAACCAATGGGCGAGGCGATAGATTTGTACGGCGTGAAAGCCGGGATACAGCAGTGCCACGTCCCAGCCGCTGCGGGCCGCCGGGTCACGCTCGCGAATGCTGGCGATGTCATCTTTCATGCGTTCAAACATGATTTGGCCTTCATGTCGTTGATAACTCTGGCTTATGTCATGTGAACGACCCATCGGTAAAGCCAAAGCATGTTTTTACGGTTAGCTAGATAATGTGGCCTAAGCCACTGGATTTCTAGGTCCGTAACGACATATCAAGAAATAACCGCCCGAATGGTGCTGTTTCATATGCATGCAATGCTCGCAATTGCCTGAAAATATGCTATCACCACCGCCCGCAGCCAGTTTCGCTACCGATTCCAGATACTGGCCGAGCATATATATCTGACCATGTATGAGGAAATCACAGGATGCCTGAAGTTCTGATCAACGGACCCGCCGGTCGTATTGAGGGACGTTATCACCATGCCAAATCCGATACGGCACCGATCGGACTGGTTCTGCATCCACATCCCCAGCATGGCGGCACCATGAACAACAAGGTCGTCTATGCCCTGACCCAGATGATGCGTCAGCGCGGTTTTTCGACCATGCGCTTCAACTTCCGCGGCGTTGGTCGCAGCCAGGGTTCATTTGACCGTGGCGAGGGCGAACTGAGCGATGCGGCAGCGGTTCTCGACTGGCTGCAGGTGCAAAATCCGAATGCCAGCGGCGTCTGGATTTGCGGCTTCTCCTTCGGCGCATGGATTTCCATGCAGTTGCTGATGCGCCGCCCGGAAATCGACAGCTTCGTCGTCGTGGCCCCACCGGCAAACATGTACGACTTCAGCTTCCTCGCTCCCTGCCCGTCCTCCGGCCTGATCATTCAGGGCGAGCGCGACACCATGGTGCCAACCTCGGCCACAGAAAAACTGGTGTCCAAACTGCGGGCGCAAAAGGGCATCACCATCGATTATGAAGTTGTCCCGGGTGCCGATCACTTCTTCAGCAAGCATGTGGACCATCTGGTGGCGCTGTCGAGCCTCTATATGGACAACAACATGAAGCAGAAGGAAGTCCCGCCACCACCGGAAGACTTCGAGGAACTGCCCGAAGGCAACGACGATCTGGAAGACGCTGATTGAGGCTCAGGCAGCCCGGCCCGGCGCGTGATGCAGTTCACCGCCGGAGATCGCCTCCGCCACCCCGGTCGTGCCGGGGAAGCTGAGTGGCAGGCCCTTCAGCGCCCGCTTTGCCAGATAGGCAAAGGCCCAAGCCTCCACCATATCTCCGGCCCAGCCAATAAGCTCAACCGGCTCGACCTGTACCGGGGCCAGTCGCGCCCGCAATCCGGCCATGAGTTGCGGGTTATGCCGCCCGCCACCGGTCGCCCACCAGCAGGGCGGTTGTTCCGGCAGTTGCTCAATGCCCGCCGCGATGCTTTCGATAGTGAACCTCGTCAGGGTTGCGGCACCATCAGCCGGTGACAGCCCGGTCAGCACCGCCCGGTTGAAATCATCCCGATCTGCCGATTTCGGATAAGGCTTCGAAAAATACGGGTTATCCATGAGCTGCTTCAGCACAGTCTCATCCGCCTTGCCGGATGCCGCCAGAAACCCGTTGCGATCATAAGCCTGCCCGGTATGGGTCGCGGCCCAGTCATCAATCAGCGCATTACCCGGCCCGGTATCAAAGGCAATCGGCTCGGGCACATCATCACCAGCGGCTGGCGCAAGATAGGTGATATTGGCAACCCCGCCGATATTCAGAAAGCCGCATGGTCGATCACGATATGGACCCGCCATGGCTGCATGGAAAGCCGGTGCCAGCGGTGCCCCCTGCCCGCCTGCTGCCACGTCGGCGAGGCGCATCTGCGCCACGACCGGAATATCGGTGAGGCTCGCCAGCAGGGCACCATCGCCAATCTGCACGGTAATTCCGGCACCCGCATCATGGTGAATGGTCTGGCCGTGAAAACCGATAACCTCAATCATGTCAGCGGTCATGCCCGCCCGGTCGAGGACGGCCTGAACTGCCTGTGCGTGATATTCGGTCAGAGATGAAACGACCTTGGCCGGTGCTTCCCGCTTGCCGAAACAGGCGCGCAGCTGTTCCCGGAATTCAGCACCATATGGCTGGGTCAGGCCCGGCCCGGCCTCAACCACATGAACCCCGTCGGTGCGCAACAGGGCGGCATCAATGCCGTCCAGTGACGTTCCACTCATCAGGCCAATGGCCCAGCCGCTATCGGTCATCCTGACCTGCCCAGATATTCGTTACCGGCAATTACACGCGAGACTATTGTGGTCGCAGACAGAGACGCTTACAAGAGCCATCCATAACCTTTTCAAAATCCAACCTGTGACCCGTACCGGTATGTCTGAATTCAAATCAGCCTTTCTGAGCACCCTGTCCTCCCGTGGCTTCATCCATCAATGCACCGATGAGGCCGCCCTCGATGCCCTGGCAAATGACAGCGTGGTTCCAGCCTATATCGGCTTTGACGCGACGGCGGACAGCCTGCATGTGGGGTCACTGGTCCAGATCATGATGCTGCGTCATCTGCAGAAATCCGGGCACAAGCCGGTCGTCCTCATGGGTGGCGGCACGACCAAGATCGGCGACCCGTCCGGCAAGGACGAGGCACGCCAGCTGCTGACCGATGAGAAAATCAACGAAAACATCGCCGGTATCCGCCGGGTGTTCGAGAAGTTCCTCACCTTCGGCGATGGCCCGACCGATGCGATCATGGTCAACAATGCCGACTGGCTGGACGAGCTCGCCTATATCCCGCTGCTGCGCGATGTGGGACGGCACTTCACCATCAACCGGATGCTGACCTTCGACAGTGTGAAACTGCGTCTGGAGCGTGAACAGCCGCTGACCTTCCTCGAATTCAACTACATGATTCTGCAGGCCTATGATTTCGTGGAGCTGAACAAGCGCCACGGCATCGCGCTGCAGATGGGCGGCTCTGACCAATGGGGCAATATCGTCAATGGCGTCGAGCTTGGCCGCCGGATGGCCGGGCTGTCGCTCTATGGCCTGACCACACCGCTGCTCACCACATCTTCCGGTGCCAAGATGGGCAAAACCGCCGCCGGTGCCGTCTGGCTCAACGAGGACCGTCTGAGTGCCTATGACTACTATCAGTTCTGGCGCAATACCGAGGACGGCGATGTCGGTCGCTTCCTGAAGCTGTTCACCGAACTGCCGATGGACGAGATCGCCAGACTGGCCGCGCTTGAAGGACAGGACATCAATGATGCCAAGAAGGTACTGGCCTTCGAGGCAACCCGCCTGTGCCATGGCGAGGAAGCGGCCAACAATGCCGCGGAAACCGCCCGCCAGACCTTTGAGAAAGGTGCCTTAGATGAAAACGCACCGACTCATTTAGTTGATTTAGCAAGGTTACAAAAAGGCATCCTTGTAGTTGATTTGTATGTCGAAACAGGCTTGGCCCAATCTAAAGGAGAAGCCAGAAGGCTCATTCAACAAGGAGCAGCGAGAGCTAACTCAGAATCTATCTCCACAATAGACCAGCATATAGGGCCTGCAGATGTGAACAGCTCGGGGTACATCCAATTATCCAGAGGCAAGAAGAAACACGTACGGGTTATCGCTGAATAAAAATGGCCGGTATGTTCTTCAACTTCTCCGATCTTGAATGGCGGTTTGCCGAAGCGCTGGGACTGATCGTCCTCGCCTGCCTGTTCGTCCCCCTGACTAAAAAGCTGGGACTTGGCCGTATCGTCGGTTATCTGGCAGCCGGGGTTACCGCTGGTCTTGCCTTCAAGCTCAGCTATGCCGAGCATCCCGAGGAACTGCTGCACTTCGCCGAGTTCGGCGTGGTCCTGTTCCTGTTTGTCATCGGGCTGGAACTGCGCCCGGATCATCTCTGGGCCATGCGCAAAATGATCTTCGGGCGTGGTCTGGTGCAGGTGCTGCTCTGCGGCTTCCTGATGACCATACCGCCGCTGCTGTTCGGCCTGACATGGCAGGTCAGCCTCGTCATCGGCCTCGGCCTTGCCCTGTCCTCGACCGCGCTGGTGATGCAGGGCCTCGATGAGAAGGGCGAACGCGGCAGCCCGACCGGTCGCACCGCCCTGTCGATCCTGCTATTTGAGGATCTGGCCATCGTTCCGCTCCTCCTGCTGGTGCAGATCCTGTCCGCCGGTGGTGAGATGGGGACGTTGGGCGAGAACCTGACCAGTGTTGGTCTCGGCCTGCTGGCGATCGGCACGCTGATCGTGGTCGGCCATTACGGCCTCGACCGTATGTTCCGCCTGCTGGCCTATGCCCGCACCCCGGAGATTACCACCGCCGGGGCACTTGGCGTGGTTATCGCCGCCTCGCTGCTGATGGACATGGCCGGGCTGTCCTATGCCATGGGGGCCTTCATTGCGGGCGTGATGCTCGCTGACAGCTCCTATCGCCATGAACTTGAGGCGGATATCGAGCCGTTCCGGGGCATCTTCCTCGGCCTGTTCTTTGTTGCCATCGGCCTGTCGCTCGATCTTGGCAGCGTTGCCGCCAACTGGCTGGTTATACTACTGGCAACCCCGCTGTTCCTCGGCCTCAAGATCGCCGGTGTCTATGCCGCCGGGCGGTGGTTCAAGGCCGACCATGCCTCATCCCTGAAGGTTGCCGGGGTGCTGTCCCAGCATGGCGAGTTCGGCTTCGTCATCTTTGCTGCCGCCTCATCCAGCCTGCTGCTCGATGGCCAGACCAGCTCCATCCTTGTCGTCATCATCACCCTGTCCATGGCAATCTCGCCCTTTGCCGAGAAACTGCTGATCCGGCTCGCGGCTGAAAAGAATGTCTCTGGCGACCAGCCACCGGTCGAGGTGCATGGCGGCAAGGCGCTGATTATCGGCTTTGGCCGGGTCGGGCAGATCGCATCACAGGCGCTGCTGGCCGAGCATATCCCGGTGACCCTGATCGACAATGATCCGAAACGCATCCAACAGGCGGCGAAATTCGGCTTTCAGGTGCATTTCGGCGAGGGCACTCGCCGTGACGTGCTGCAGGCCGCCGGTGCCGCCGAGGCCAAGCTGATCATTATCTGTGTCGATGATGTAAAACGGATTGATGCCATCTTTGCACTGATCAAACGCAACTTCCCGCAGGCCAAGGTACTGGTGCGCGCCTATGACCGTATCCACGCCATCCGGCTGCATGCGCTGGATGCCGATTTCGTGGTGCGGGAAACGCTGGAGGCCGGTCTTGCCCTTGGTGGTCAGGCGCTCGCCGAACTGGGCTATGCCAGCACCGAGCGGGACGGCATTATCAACAAGCTGCGCCAGCGTGATGCCGAACACCTGCTCAATCAAGTCCATGAAAATCGTGGCAACCCGGATTATCAGGCAACGCTTGAGAAAATCACCCCGCACCCGCTGACCAAGACGAGCGGGTCAGGCGATGAGAAGCATATAACCAAGCTGCTGTAGCGCCAGCAGGATCAGGCGCGCACTACACGGGTACCGCAGATCAGATCATGCAGGGTGATCCGCTGTTCGTTGAACAGAGCTGCGATCAGACCCAAAAAAAGCGGCATTATAGACAGAGCAAAGGCATAGGAACGCAACGCACCACGGATGAAACCAACCTTCTGACCATTGGGCCGAATGAACCTGATCTTGAGCATTTGCATTCCAAACGTCGCCTGTTTACTCGATCCAGATGGAATTCCGTAATACAAGGTCAAGAAAATCAACACGCATAAAAATGAGAGTTTAGTGATTTCAGAATCGGTGTAGTCCGTGTTTCCCAGCAAGAAACCAAGTACTAGTGTCAAAATGTTATTTACGATGCTCGTGAAAATTGTATCAAGAAAACAGGCTCCAATGCGGGACCACACACTGGCAACCTGTCCGGCATATGCGCCGTCGATGCTGTAATTACTGTCAACGCTGCTCATGGCGCGGAGGTAACCGGCGCGGTCGGTTTGCCATGCCTCGGACCAGTCGGACTGCCCGTCGCGACGCACCAGTGTCGTCTCGACAATCTCACCGGCATCAATCAGGCGCACCATCTCCTCGCCTGATACCGGGCCGATAACGCCAGCTTTTGTTCTGTAGTACCACATCGATCATCATCCTGAAGGCATAGTGTCTTGCGTTTGTCGATGATGATACCGGCTTTGCGGATATGGAAAAGCCTGCCAGCCGGTTCATGGCCAGAATAATTGACCTGTTACCGGAATGCCCGCCTTACCGGTCCATTCCTGACAATCAGCCGCCGTGATCGACCATGCCGGGAGGGGGCTCGAGCGGTTTGCGCTCCTCGCCTTCCTTGGCGGGCAGGTTGTCCTGTGCGAACAACAGCTTGCGGATAATGCCGGGAGCAAGGGCCGAGAGCGGATTGATGCTGATATCCGGCTCTGAGAACGGGCCATCCACCGTGTAGTTGGCGGCAAACAGCCCCTCGCCATCGCCGCCGGTCAACAATGTGCCGATCACCGGAATGGCCCCGATCCAGCGGTTGAGCGTATAGACCGGCACCAGCGTACCATTGAGGTCGAGCTGTTCCTTGCTGAGATCGACCACACCGCCGAGGGTGAAACCAAACTGGCCACCGGATGCGCGCCCCTCGCGGACGGTGAGCTGGCCGTTGCCGAGATCGATATCCGCCGTGAATTGCTTGAAACCGAAACCGGCATCTTTATTGATTGTCGCCAGGCCCTCACGTGACAGGGCATCAATAGTGCGGGTCAGCACCGCCGCCTCACCCAGCCGGAAATCCTGCAGATCAACACCACCATGCAGTTCCACATCGCCGCGTGACCATGGCCGTCCGGTGCCGTCAAAGACAAACCGTCCGCCGATCAGCGGAATATCGGCATTATAGGCCGACAGCAGGGCACCCAGATCACCACTCTCGAAACGCACTTTCAGGGGATCGGGCCGGGTGCCGGAAATCTGTACCACCAGCGGCGCATCGCCGAGCTGTCCCTGCACCATCACCGATGGCCAGTTGCTCGGCGTCAGTTCCACCCCACCGCGCACATCGCTGAGCGCGATCCCCTTGCTGGTTATAACCTCCTGCACCGAATAGGTAATCTTGCGGGTTGGACTGTCATCGGAAACAACGGCACTGCTGTCGAGCAGCCAGGCGAAACTCTTGCCATCCGGTTTGTCCGCAGGTTCAGCACTGGCGGTAACTTCGGGTGCTTCTTCTTCCTTGAGCAAGGGACGCAGATCGAGGCGCGGGCCGTCAATCACGGCATCCCAGCCACCATCGGCACCGGCATCAAAGCTGATCGACAGATCGGTGGCACCCCATTGCAGCCTGTCGGCCCGAACGCCATAGCTGCCATCAGGGTTGAAGACACCGGAAGCGTCGAAGGAAATGGTATCGCTGCTGAGCGAGGCAGAGGTGATGGCAACCGTATCGTCGGGCTTGATACTGACCGTCACCAGCAGACTGCCCGGCGCGGGTTCCGGCGCGAAATTCAGTTGCGGGATCGCCAGTTGCGCCTTGTCGAGGGTCGCGGTTGCCTGAATGTCAGTATTGCCGCCATTGTAATCAACGACCCGACCATCAACACCGATAATACCGGTCAGGTAGGGCGCGGTCTTAATCCCCAGCGCGGCCAGATGCTCATCACTCATATTGCCCTGAAAATCGAGCGCGGTGGCAACCTCGGCATCCTTGTCGAAATACTGGTGCCAGTTGATGCTGAGCGGAATACCGCCTGCCTCCAGCGTACCGCGGGCGACAACGCCGTCACCATTGACCACAGCCGACAGGTCGGCATCACGGATCGGCAGTCCGGCAAATAACGGGTTGGTCGCCACATCAGTCAGTTGGCCCCGAATATCCGCTTCCACCTCTTCCGCAGGCAATGACGGTTTCAATGGCAGAGCAAAGCGCATATTGGCATCAACCGAGCCCTTGACCTCATCCAGTTTCAGGCCGAGGTAATCGGCATAGCCGAAGCGCGGGTGGTTCATCGCGGTCATGATTTCCCGGAACGGCCCGACCGCATGACCGGTCACCACCAGCGCCGGAAACTCGGCATCGAAGCTGTCGATCACCACCTGCACATTATCGGCCCGCACCGCATCGATCTTGCCTTCGCTCAGATCTATTATGACCGCTTGCCGATCGAACCGCCCCTTGCCGATCACATCGGTTGCCGGTGGCAAGGCCCATTGGTAGCGCACTGCCATATCCGAGAGGCCGAAATCGCCGAACAGATCGGTTATTTCCCAGTCAGTAACGTCCGCCGCAGATACCTGCCCGGTGGCGTAAATCTTCAGATTCTCGACCGTCCCGTTGAGGATATTCTCCCGCGACCAGTTGAGAGCGCCGACATCGACGCTTTCCGGGATGGTGGCCAGTACGGCAGGCACGTCAATCCGGCTGATCCCGGTGACAAAGGAGCCCTGCCACAAGGCACCGACCCGATAGAGACTGCCATTCATGTCAAACCGGCTGTCGCCAAGCTGACCGGACACATGGCTCAGCGACAGGGTCCGGCGATCATTGTCGTAGCTGGCCTCAACTGTCGCCTCACTGTCGAGCAGTCCCTGCACTTCCTCGGGAATTGCCGCACCGGCGATTTCGGCCAGTGCCTCGGCGTCAGCATCAAAAATCCGCAGGCTGGTCGTGATATCAGAGGTTTCGGCAGCAACATCGAAACGCCCGGATGCCCGCAACAGGGTCCGGCCACCGCTGGCATAGAGGCGGGTCGAGCCAAGAATTCCCAGGCCCACTTCGGTTGCCAGAACGGACAGGGACATCTCGTCAAAGCGAATGATGTGACCCATCTTGCGGTCGATGAACAGGAACCGCGCATCATTTATGCTGAGGCTTTCGAGGCCACTTGGAATCTCACCCTGTTCATCGGGCGTCAGCGTGGTCAGCAGGTAGTTCAGCGTGTCGTCAGTGGTCGAGGCGCCCTCGGCCGGTGCCAATGCTTCAGATAACGGCGCGTCAGCTTCGGTAAAATCAACATCAAACTCACCATCGAGCTTGCGGGTCAGGCGGATAAACGGGCGCTGCAGGGTCGCTTGTTTGACCACCATCCTGCCGCGCAGCAGGTTCGGGACGCTGAAGGCCACATCCATCTGCGGCACCCGACCGACCAGCCTGCCGTCCTCACGACGCAGCTTGACCTGACGCCCGGCGAGGCGCAGCCAGCCTTCATCATTATCCCAGCGGATCGCGGCGGCCTCGATATCCACCCGCAGCGGCGCGACAGCCTGATTGACCGCGAGTTCAATCTCATCGGTCAGGAAATCGAGCGTGATCGGCCCGGACGACAGCCGCCAGGTCAGTGCGATGACCAGAATGACCAGCAGGCCGGTCAGCATCGCCGCACCCTCAAGGCACAGGATCAGCGGTCGGCGGCAGCCATGCCAGAAGCGGCGCAGCCCCAGATAACGGGGCGTGACATAGTTTTCCCCAGTTCCGTCATCGGAAGGGGTGTCAGCCGCCGTCTCGGGGATATTATGATGTTCATCAACCACGTTCTGTCGATGGTCCTTTAAATTCCGCTATCTGCCCGTTATCTGCCAGTATGCACAACAGATGGTGTTGCCAGAGGCCGGATACCAAGCCAAAAACACCTGACACCACTGAACCCGCATCAACTGTTCGTCACCATGATCGCCGCCGCCCTCGATACACTCCCCGGAACCGGACTTATGACCCTCGCGGCGCGGTCGGTAAGCGATGAGGTCATGCCGGACATTGCGGATGGCGACTACACGGACTGGATCAGCCAACTTGACCACTATGCGACAAAACACGGGGCAATAGACAAAAACCTGCGAGAGATTCTCACCAGCGCCAATCATCTGCACCTGACTTTGGGCAAAATGATGGCGTATTCGCCTTATTTATCAGGGCTGATGCACCGTGAGGCCGATGCCGGGCTGGCCCTGCTGACCCAACCGCTGAAAACCTCGCTTGAACAGATCCTCCAGCAGGCCAGCGACGACATTGACCCGCAGGCTTCCGCCGATTCTGTCGCGGCCACATTGCGCAAGGCCAAAACGCGGGCACATCTGGTGATTGCACTCGGTGATTTCTCCGGGCTCTGGCGTTTACGCGACATCACACTGGCGCTGAGCCTGATCGCAGATCATCTGATCCGGCTCGCGACCCGACACCTGCTCTGGCAACTCGCCGCCGCCGGGAAATACGCACCAACGGATATGACGGCACCGGAACGCGGCAGCGGGCTGGTTATCCTCGCCATGGGCAAACTCGGCGCGGGTGAGTTGAACTATTCCAGCGATGTGGACCTGATTGCATTCTATGATCCCACCGCCACGCCGATAGACCGCTACGACGCGCCACAGGTTTTCACCCGACTGGCCCGCGACCTGATCAACCTGCTGGAGAAGCGTACAGTCGATGGCTATGTCTTCCGGGCTGATCTGCGCTTGCGGCCCGACCCGGCATCGACCCCGCTCGCTGTCTCCACCACCAGTGCGATTGCCTATTACCACGCACAGGCGCTGAACTGGGAACGGGCCGCGATGATTAAGGCGCGTCCGGTTATTGCCGACCCGCCAGTGGCCCGCAGCCTGATGGAAACCCTCGGACAATGGGTCTGGCGTGCGGGCAGCGACTTTACCGCCATCGAGGACATGGAAGCGGTCAAGCGCAAGATCGACCTGAAGCAACGGCGGCATCAGGACAACCCATGGCATGGCTATAACGTCAAGCTCGACCGCGGCGGCATTCGTCAACTCGAGTTCTTTGCCCAGGGCCATCAGTTGCTGTTCGCCGGACAGCAGCCGGGCTTGCGCATCATGCAGACACTGGATGTGCTCGACGAACTGGTGCGCAGTGGTCGTCTGACACCAATGAAGCGCGACCGGTTGACCGATGCCTATATCTTCCTGCGCACGGTCGAGCACCGGTTGCAGATGCAGAGCGACCAGCAAACCCACAGCCTGCCCGTAAGCGATGAGGGCATCGCTGCCGTTGCCGCCAGCATGGGACAGACAAGCACCGCGTTTCTGGCCGCACTGAAAACCCATACTGATCTGGTGGCGCACGAGTATCAGCACTTCTTCAACGGTACTGCCGAGACCGATGACGCGAATAGCGGCGAGGCACTGCCATCGAACTGGCAACATGGCCTGAGCGCCTATGGCTTTGCCGATCTCACAAAATCACAGGGCATCATCACCGGCTGGCTCGAGGGCAAATATCAGTCGACCCGCAGCGAGCGAGCGCGGGACCTGCTGAAACAGGTTCTGCCGGTTTTGTTGAGCGCCTTCGGCAAGACGCCGGACCCGGATCAGGTCTTGCTTCGTTTTGACGGCTTCCTGTCCCAGCTATCGGCTGGCGTGCCGGTTTTCTCCCTGATCAAAAACAGCCCGCGCCTGCCGCAACTGTTTGCCAGCATTCTGGGCTTCGCCCCGGCGCTTGCCGATCTGGTGACCCGACGCCCCAATCTGCTCGACGCGGTCCTTGATCCGCAGGTGACCGAGCAACTGCCGGACTGGAATGTGCTGGAACAGGAATTATCCGGGCAGTTGAGTGTGGCCGGGTCCTATGAGGATTGCCTCGATATCTGTCGGCGCTGGACCGCCCGCCGCCGGTTTCAGGCAGCACTGCACCTGCTTGACGGCAAAACGCCCAGATACCGGGTCGGTCAGTTTCTGGCACGTGTCGCCGAAATCAGCCTGACCGCCCTCGAACCTATCGTGATCGGTGAATTCGAGCGCCAGCACGGCCATTTCCCCGGCGGCGGCCTGTCGATCATCGCCATGGGCAACCTTGCCAGCGGCCAGATCACCCTGACCAGTGACCTTGATCTGGTGCTGGTCTATCGGGTCGATCCGCATAACGAAAAATCCGATGGCAAACGTCCGCTCTCGCCCAATGAATACTGGATCAAGCTGGCCTCAAGGCTGGTCACGGCGATTACCAGCCTGACCTCGGAAGGTCGGATGTACGAGGTCGATCTGCGGTTGCGACCACAGGGAAACAGCGGACCGCTGGCGGTCAGTCTGGAGAGCTTTGCACAATATCAGGACAGCGATGCCTGGACCTGGGAGCATATGGCCCTGACCCGCGCGCGGGTAATCTCCGGCGACATTGATCTGCGGGCACAGGTCGAGCGGATCATCTTCCAAACCCTCACCGCCCGGCGCGACCCGGACCGTCTGCTCCGCGACGTGGCGGATATGAGCCGACGCCTGCGCGACCAGCACAGCCAGACCGATATCTGGCAGCTGAAGCATCATCCGGGCGGTATCACCGACATCCAGTTCATCGCCCAATATCTCCTGCTGCGCCATGCCCATGCGGAGCCGGGCATTCTCTCCGCCAGCACCACCGCGGCTCTGGAGCGCTGCAAGGCTGCCGGGTTTATCGAAACAGGTACCGCCGATGATCTGATTGCTGCCTACAGCCTCTATCGCCGGATACGCAGCTATCTGCGTCTGATCGCACCGGATGGTACGCGGTTTGACCCGGCCAGCGTCAACCCTACGATACGCGATCATCTGGCCCGGATCATCCAGCCTGATCATCCTGAAGACGCAGAAATTGACTTTGACGCGGCAACGGCTGATCTGTCGTCTGTCATTGACCGTACAGAGCATCACTTCAAAACCATCATCACCGATCCGGCAAGCGCCCTGCCGCCACCGGACAGCCAGTAACCGACAATCAGGAAACCCATAAGATGAGCACGGAAATCGGAAAACCAGCCCCCGCCTTTGATATGCCGACCGATGGCGACGGCACGGTCAGCCTCGCCGGACTGAAGGGCAAGACGGTGGTGCTGTTCTTCTATCCCAAGGACGACACCTCCGGCTGCACTGCCGAGGCCATTGCCTTTACCGAACAACTGCCAGCCTTCGAGGCGGCTGGTGCTGTTGTGGTCGGCGTGTCCAAGAACAGCGTCAAGAGCCACGACAAGTTCAAGGCCAAGCACGACCTCAAGGTCATTCTCGGTTCCGATGAGGAAACCGGCGTGGCCGAGGCTTATGATGTGTGGAAGGAAAAGAGCATGTATGGCCGCAAATATATGGGCATCGAGCGCTCGACATTCCTGATTGATGCCGATGGGGTCTTGCGTCAGGAGTGGCGTAAGGTGAAAGTACCCGGGCATGTGGATACCGTTCTGAAGGCCGTGCAGGAACTCTGACACTCCAACGGCCCGTTTAAGCAGCTTTTCTTGACCGACCAGCCCAGCCATTCCCCGTCATCAACCGGTGTCGCCATTGCCGAGGCACGGCACGCCGCCGCAACCGTAACCGGCGATGCGGGGAGGATTGTGCGCTATGGGCTGCCATGGTTCGGCGTGCTGTTCATGATGGCCCTGCCGCTGCCGTTTCTCGGTATCTTTGACGGCGCGCAGGAATATTCCCCGAGCGGTCTCGACTTCTCGGCCTTTGCCGCCACGCTCGCCCTGATCCTGCATGGCGCGATCTGGTTGCGCAGCGAGCTTGAGCAGAATTACCCCGGCGGCATCCCCTTCCCGCTCGGCATGCGTGAGGCCCAGATCGTCATCGGCGGGTTGTTCCTGATCGGTATTCCGGTCTGGTGCTGGCTGCAGGTTGGCGGGCTGCTGTTTTCCATGGAGCACCGGTTCTTCGCCACCCACAAGCTCGCCGGATGGTTCGGGCATCGCACCATCCTCGATATCGGCATCAGCGAGAGCCTGCGTCTTGCCAGCATTGCCTATGCCGCACTGGCCTTGCTGACCACGGCACTGGCCTTGCGGTTCAGCCTCGTCATGGTCGATCTCACACTCGACAAGCCGATACAGATCAATGCGGTCTGGGAAGCGCTCGACCGTCATGAGGCATGGCAACTGGCCCTTGCCCTGATCTTCGGAGCGGCACCGTTCCTGCTGGTTGCCGGGATTGCCCAGTCGCTGATCGTCTGCTGCGGTCTGCCCGGTCCGGTAATCGGTGTGCTGCAGGTCGTGGGCACGCTGGCGCTGTTCCCGGCATCAGCCTGTGTTGGCATCACCCTCGGGCGCATGTCCAGACATCTGGGCTATAACGGATAGCAGCAGGTGCTATTTCAGGCGTTTTGCGCCGCCTGCCGCCTTGTAGATTTCCGCCGCCAGCGCCTTGACCTCTTTTGCCCCGACGCTGCTTCGCTGGGTTTCGGAGACCGTCTTACCGTCCAGCATGGCCGCGGCAAGGCCGACCCGGTTACCGAGGCGGGCCTTGGCAACCTTGGCATCGAGCTTCTTCAGCTTGCCCTCGATCACCTCTGACAGCACCGCGCGCGGCGGCACCCGGTTGAGCGCCAGCATCGGCGTCACCTTCTCCGACTTCGCGAGATCAAGGGTTGGCTGGGTGGCCCAGAAATCCATCGGGCTCGGCTGCACCGGGATCACCACGAGCGAGGCCGCTCGGATCGCGGTCTTGGTCTCCATCTCCGCATGGGGCGCGCTGTCGATCAGCACCACATCGTGACTGGCGGCCAGTTCCTCGACCTCGCGTTGGGTACGCCAACCGGAAATCTTGCTATGGGTAAGCCCGGTCTCCTCGTCGCCGAAACTCTCCTGTCGGGCATCATACCAGTATGACAGCGAGGCCTGCGGATCGATATCGACCAGCGCCACGGACAGGCCACGCTGCATCAGGGAAACCGCGAGATGCGCAACCAGTGTTGTCTTGCCGGCCCCGCCCTTTTGCTGGGCGACTGTTATGATGGTTCCTGACATATCCCCTGAACTCCTGCTTGCTGGCTGTCTGAAATTGATGCAGCGCAACAATGAGTGCACGGGTCGGCACCGGTCAGCAAGTAGCGCCTGCAACCGTATCCGACACTTGCCATCGGTCCTGACACAGGGCATCAAACGGACATGAGCACAGAGACACCAACCATATTGCCCGGATCGGCAAGCGGAATTGCCCGCGCCGCCAATGCCTTAACGGCTGGCGATGTGGTGGCGTTCGGGACCGAGACCGTCTACGGGCTGGGTGCCGATGCCGGCAATGCAGCGGCGGTTGCCCGGGTGTTTGCCCTCAAGGGCCGCCCCCCGCAAAACCCGCTGATTTGCCATGTGGACGGCCCGGCAATGGCAAAAACCATTGCACGAGTCGATGACCGGACCGCCATGGTGATGGCGCAATACTGGCCGGGCCCATTGACCCTGATCCTGCCCTATGCGGGTGGTGCAGCGGTGGCCGACATCGCCCGCGCCGGTCTCGATACCGTTGCGGTACGCGCGCCCGCCCATCCGACGGCGCGCGCGCTCATCAGCGCATTCGGCAAGCCGATGGTGGGACCGAGTGCCAACAAATCCGGTCGTCTCAGCCCGACCACGGCCATGATGGTGGCGGAAGCCTTCGGCGCAGAGGTGCCCCTGATCCTCAGCAGCGGCCAATGCGAGATCGGGCTGGAGAGCACGGTGCTTGACCTCAGCAAACCCGACCGCGCCACCATCATGCGCCCCGGTGCGCTCGGCGTTGATGACCTGATCGACCTGCTGCCAGAGGTGATGGCGGTCAATGTCACTGACAATACCGCCCCCATTTCGCCCGGCCTGCTGCTGCGCCATTACGCGCCGCGCATCCCGGTGCGGATCAATGTCCGCGATAACGAGCTGTCTGATGGCGAAGCCTTTATCGGCTTCGGCCCCAACCCGTTCACCCCCAAAGGACAAGGCGAGCGCCGCAATCTCAGCCCGGTCGGCGATCTCGATGAGGCAGCACACAACCTGTTTGCCATGCTGCATGAGCTGGAAGACAGCGGTGCCACCGCCATTGCCATTGCGCCGATCCCGGATATGGGCCTCGGCCTCGCAATCAATGATCGCCTGCGCCGGGCTGCTGCAGCCAGCAAGGTGGACGCATGACCCAGAGCTTTCTGACCGCACTGCAGGAAACCATTGCCGACGAGGCGATCATCCTGCCCGATGACAGCCGGATCACGCCCTATATCACCGAATGGCGCGGCAAGTTCCGGTCGAGCGCACTGGCCGTGGTTCGACCAGCAGCGACCGAGGACGTGGCCAGCGTGGTCAAACTCTGTGCCGCCCATGGCATCGCCATTGTGCCCCAGGGCGGTAATACCAGCCTTGTCGGTGGTTCCGTGCCTTATGAGGATGAGGCGGCGATTATCCTGTCACTGGATCGCATGGGCGGCGTGCGCGAGCTTGACCCGATCAACAACACCATCACTGTTGATGCCGGCTGTATCCTCGCCGAGATACAGACTGCCGCCGAGGGTGCCGACCTTTACTTCCCGCTCAGCCTCGGTGCCGAGGGGTCGTGCCGGATCGGTGGCAATATCGCCAGCAATGCCGGGGGCATCCTGACCCTGCGCTATGGCAATACCCGTGATCTGGTGCTGGGGCTTGAAGTGGTGCTGCCCGACGGCACGATCTGGCATGGCCTCAACAGCCTGCGCAAGAACAACACCGGCTATGATCTGAAACAGCTGTTTATCGGCAGCGAAGGAACGCTTGGCATCATCACCGGTGCCTGCCTGAAGCTGTTTCCACGGCCACGCCATCGCCTGACCGCCATGCTCGCAGTGCCGTCACCAGCAGCGGCGCTGACGGTGCTGAACAGCCTGAACAGTGCCAGCGGCGGACAGGTCGAGGCCTTTGAGATCATCGCCCGCCCCTGCCTCGATATCGCGTTCCGGCATATGGAGAACTGCCGCGATCCCTTCGATGACGTTCATGACTGGTACGGTCTGACCGAGATCACTGCCGGACGGGCCGATAGCGGTCTGGACGAGACCATCGAGAATGCCCTCGGCGAGTTGTTCGAGGCCGGTGTCGTCAGTGATGTGGTCATTGCCCAGAATGACAGCCAGCGCGGTGATTTCTGGTATCTGCGTGAAGCGATCGTCGAGGCCCAGCGCCTTGAGGGCGGGTCGATCAAGCATGATATTTCCGTGCCGGTCTCACGCATTGCAGATTTTATCGAGGCCGGGATCGACCGGGTGACAGAGATAATGCCCGATATTCGCCCGACGGTTTTCGGCCATATCGGCGACGGCAATCTGCATTTCAACATGATGCAGCCGGTTGCCATGGACCGGGCGGATTTCCTCGCCCGCTGGGATGACATCACTGGCCCGATCCACAAGCTGGTCATGGCCCATGGCGGCAGTTTCAGTGCCGAACATGGTGTCGGACGCCTGAAGCTGAAGGATATGGCGGCCTACAAGGACCCGGCGGAACTGGCGATGATGCGGGCAATCAAGCAGGCACTTGACCCCGACAACCGGATGAATCCCGGCAAGCTGATCCCGGACGAAACGCCCTAGCGCCCTTGAAGTGCCACCGGTTTCTCGCCACCGGTTGCCCAGTTGATAAGCTCCACCGTATGCACGACCGGAAACTGCTTCGCGCTGGCGATCTGGGTGATACAGCCGATATTGCCCGTCGCCACGATGTCGGGAGCGGTTGAGGCGATATTCTTCAGCTTGCGCGCCCTCAACTGCTCGGACAATTCGGGCTGCATGATGTTGTAGGTACCCGCCGAACCACAGCAGAGATGCCCTTCCGCCGGTTGTTTCACGGTGCAGCCGAGCTGTTTCAACAGATTGACCGGCTGGTCCTTGATCTTCTGGCCATGCTGCATGGAACAGGCGGAGTGATAGGCAACGGTCAGATCGCTCAGCGGATTGGTCACATCACCAATGCCGAAATCGCTGAGGAACTCGGTAATGTCCCGTGTGATCGCCGATACCGCCTTGGCCTTCTCCGCCAGCTTCGCATCGTTCCGGAACATGAAGCCGTAGTCCTTGACCTGTGTACCGCAACCGGATGCGTTGATAATCACCCCATCCAGCCCCTCACCGGACATTTCACGGTGCCATGCCTCAATATTCGCGGCGGCCTGTACGTGGCTCGGATCGGTCTTGCCAAGGTGATGAACCAGCGCGCCACAGCAACCGGCGGCTTTCGGCACCACCACCTCGACGCCGATACGGTTGAGCAGCTTGATCGTTGTCTCATTGATCCATGGCTGCAGCACCGGCTGGGCACAGCCCGCCAGAAGCGCAACTCGTGCCTTGCGGGCACCGAGCGCCGGAAAGACGCCGGGACGGTCAAGCGGGCTTGGCGCCGGCAGATGCGCTGGGGCAAGGCGCAGCATCGCCTGCATCCGTTGCGGGAGCTTGCGCGATAGCTTCAGCTTCAGCACCGGCTTGGCAAACCATGCACCCATAAGCGCAAAGCGGAACCGCATGGGATGGGGCAGCAGGAACGCCAGCAGCGAGCGCAGGGCGCGGTCATGCCATGGGCGATTATAGGTGTTCTCGATATGCTCACGCGCGTGATCGACCAGATGCTGATAATGCACGCCGGACGGGCATGTGGTCATACAGGACAGGCAGGACAGGCAGCGGTCGATATGCTTGACCACCTTGTCGGAGGCAGGCTTGTCATTCTCCAGCATGTCCTTGATCAGATAGATACGACCGCGCGGGCTGTCGTTCTCATCCCCGAGCAGGGTATAGGTCGGACAGGTCGAGGTGCAGAAACCGCAATGCACACAGGTACGCAGGATTTCTTCGGATGCCGCCATCTGGGGATCGGCGAGCTGTTCGTCACGGAAATAGGTTTGCATGGGCGGGTATCGCGTTAGAGGCTGGCGTGCATACGGTACGGGCTGAACAACCCATGGGGATCGAAGCTGGACTTGATCCGTTTATTAAGCGCATCAATGGCATAGGACGGCACATCGAAGACGGGTACAGCCGTACGTACCTCATCCGATGCCCGAACCAGTGTCGAGCGGCCACCGCGTCTGCCAGTCACCTGGCCGACCGTGTCACGGATGGTTGCGGACACCTCGGCCATATCACCGGGTGCGATGGCGAGCCAGACGAGACCACCGCTCCAGTCCATGAACATAGTGGCGGCAGGCAATTTGACGCCGAGCGCACCTGCCACCGCCCCGCCGAGGACCGGCGGCACCGACAGGCGCCAGATATTGTGATCCCGGTAATCGGCACCGGTAAACGGCACCACATCACCGAGCGCGCGCCACAGCGCTTTCGAAACAGCGCCATCAACCTCGACAAACCCGGCACCGGCAAATTCCTTGCCCAGCAGCGCAGTCAGTGCTGCAATCCGGCGGGTAACAAAGGTTTCGAAATTCTCCAGCCGGAGATAGACACATCCCTTGCCGCCATCAGCCGGGATGCCATCAACGCCAAGGGCGGCAATAAGATTGCCCGGCACCCAGGCCGCCGCTGAAATCTCGTATGGGCTGGTAACGGCAGCGGACATGACCGCACTGGCCTGATCGAGATCGATACCACTGACAATCAGGGTACGGGTAACCTCGCCCTTGGGCAGAACCTTGAAGGTACATTCCGACAGCGCGGACAGCGTGCCATATGATCCCGCCATGATCCGGGGAATATCGAGGCCGGTGACATTCTTCATCACCCGGCCACCGCCACGGATCAGCTCGCCCATACCATTGACCGCGCGGGTACCGATCAGCAGATCGCGGGCGGCACCGGCATAAATCCGGCGCGGGCCGGACAGGTTGGTCGCCACCACACCGCCGATTGTCTGTTTACCCGGTTCGGTGCCGAGCAGCCGGGCATAATCCGGCGGCTCGAAGGCGAGCATCTGGTTGTTGCTGTCGAGCAGCTTTTCGATCTCGGCCACCGTGGTACCGGCCTTGGCCGACAGCACCAGCTCCGCCGGCTCATAGAGAGTAACCCCGCTCAAACCCGCCGTGCTGACGGTTGTGGCCGACGGATCGAACGGGCGGCCGAGACCGGCCTTGGTACCGGCGCCGATGATATTGACCGGCTTTTTCGCCTGTGCCGCCTCGGTTATGGCAGCGACAAGCGCCTCTTCGGTTTTGATAATGGTATCAGCCTCGGCCAACATCTGGATGCTCTGCTGTTCGGGTTATCGTGAGGTTATGCGGCTTCGTCAGCCAGACGGCTGTCGAGGGGGAAGACCTTGGCCGGGTTCAGCAGCCATTTGGCATCAAAAGCGGTCTTGATCCGACGCTGCTGGGCCAGTTCGATCTCGTTGTACTGGTAGGACATCAGATCGCGCTTTTCGATCCCGACTCCGTGCTCGCCGGTCAGGCACCCGCCAACATCGACACAGAGTTTCAGAATATCGGCACCAAACCGCTCGGCACGCTCGGTCTCGCCCTCAACCTGCGGATCGAACAGGATCACCGGGTGCAGATTGCCGTCACCGGCATGGAAGATATTGGCGACCTCGAGCTTGTATTCCGCTTTCAGCTCATTGATACGGTGGAGCACCTGCGGCAGCTGCCCGGTCGGAATGACACCATCCATACAGAGATAGTTCGGCAGAATCTGGCCGAGCGCGCCGAAGGCCGATTTCCGGCCCTTCCAGATCGCGGCACTCTCTTCTGCCGAGCCACTCACCTTCATGTAGCTGGGGTTGTGCTGGCTTGCGATCGCCGTGAGTTTTTCGAGCAGATAGTCGATTTCGTCATCAGAGCCCTCGACCTCAACAATCAGCAGGCTTTCCACATCGAGCGGATAACCGGCCTTGGCAAAGGCTTCGGAAGCATGGATCGACGGCTTGTCCATAAACTCGATGGCCACCGGAATGATGCCGGATGCAATGATCGCGGCGGTACAGGCACCGGCCTGTTCATTGGTGCCAAACCCCATGATCAACGGGCGGGCCGCTTCCGGGGAGCGCAGAACCTTGAGGCTGACCTCGGTAACAATACCGAGCATCCCTTCGGAACCGGTCATCAGGCCCATCAGGTCATAGCCATCGGTCTCATAGAAATCGCCACCGATCTCGATCACCTCACCATCAGCGAGCACCACCGTCATGCCCATGATGTTATTGGTGGTGACGCCATATTTCAGGCAATGGGCACCGCCGGAATTCATACCGATATTACCGGCAACGGTGCAGGCAATCTGGGATGACGGATCGGGCGCGTAGAAGAAATTCTCCGCCTCCACCGCGCGGGTGACATTGATATTGGTGATGCCGGTCTGAACCCGGATCGTGCGGTTATCAAGGTCGATATCCAGCACGTCCCGCATCTTGGATATGCCAAGGATGATTGCATCGGCGGTCGGCAATGCGCCGCCGGTTAGCGAGGTTCCGGCACCGCGCGCAATCACCTTGATCCCGTGCTGATGGCAATAGGCCATGATCGCCGAGACCTGTTCGGTGGTGCGTGGCAGCATGACCGCGAGTGGCATTTGCCGATAGACGGTGAAGGCGTCGGTTTCAAACGGGCGCATCTGATCATCGGTATCGATAATCACCTCGGCAGGCACAATACCGCGCAAATCGGCCAGAATACTGTTCCGGCGTTCGGTAATGCCTTTATCGGCCTCCGGCATATTGATAATGCCCATGGGCCAACCTCCCTGTTTCAAAACGATCTTATCCGGCCAAATATCTGGCTTCGTTATGCGCAGGATAGCCGGAATTACGGCAGATGCTACCGGCAAATCGACACAGAAAGGTTATTTACGCTGGAAAAAACTGATGCCCAAAACGCAAAAATCGGCGGCCTCACACGAGACCGCCGTTTTAAAAACTGTTAAGCCGCAATCGCCCGGATCGCGGACAGGATCAATCAGCCCTGACGCGCCTTGAAGCGTGGGTTCTTTTTATTGATCACGAAGACCCGGCCTTTGCGGCGGATCACACGGCAGTTTTTGTCACGCTTTTTCAGCGTTTTCAGAGAATTCGCAATACGCATGGTTCTATTCCTAATACGGGGATGCGTGGTTGATAATGGCTGACCCGCCGTCTGTCAACGCTGGGAACAACCATATCTGGCCAAAATCAGCAAAAAAATCCGCTTATTCCGTCAGATCATCGCTCTCCCCCGCCGAAATCGGCAGGATTGCGTGAACCCGCTTGACCCGCAGACCGTTTTCGAGCGCCAGCAGACGCCGGGTCAACAGCGCAATTTCATCGGTCAGGATAGTCTTGCTGTCCTGATCCAGATCCTTGGCCAGCAAATAATCATGCAGACGCGACAGCCCCAGCTTGGTCTCACGTTTATAGGCAGTCGACAAATCCTCAACGGTCCGCACATCAAACCCGGCAGAGGTAAGCTGCTTTTCCGTCTCCCCGATTGTCTGCAGATGGGGTTCGAGCCGTTCGGTATCCTGCCAGGCTCTCATGGGTTTGGCTGTCAGATCGGTATCACCGTCGATAACAAAGTCGGTGAACACCAGCTGCCCACGATCCTTCAGCACCGACGACAGATGCTGCCAGAGCAGCGGCTTATCAGCGATGGTATAGAACACATTGAGCGCGACACAGAACTCGTACCGCCGGGTAATGCCGAACCGTTCCAGCGAAAACTCATCGAGATTGATATGCGACTGGTCGGGAATGCTCTTCAGCCGCTTGCCTGCCTCTTCGACCAACAACGGGCTTTGTTCATAGGCATCGACATAGGTGCCGTATTGCTCGATCGCATGTCTTGAAACACCACCCAGCCCGGCAGACAGGTCAAGCAGGCTTGAGTCCCGGTTGAGCGGCAAGGTGGCTATCAGTTTGGGAATCCAGCTGGTGGCACCCGGCTCCACATAGCCCTCGCCCCACATCAGCTCGGCAAGCTCGATCCGGGTCAGGGACCAGAGCGCACGGCCATGGCGGTCGAGGCCATTTTCGATTTCCGGTTCCTCAACCGGCAATGGCAGCGGGGTGTCCTTCTGCTTTGACATGTCGCGCTTGGCCTCAAGCAGGCGGGCGCGTTGCTGCTCCTGTTTCTGACGTATGGCGTCGAGGTCAAAGCCCTCCCACCAGGCGACAATCTTGGTCCGCCAGTCAATCCGTACCTCGCTCAGCGGCATACCTTCATAAAGCAGGGGCATGATCGATTCCTCCTCATCTTGGACTAGGAGGAGAATACGGATCAGATGCTTAAGACTTGCTGAACGGCAGCGCGAAAATCAGAACAGCGACCCCTGACCGCCAGAGCCGGGGGAAGCCGGTTTCTTTACCGGCTTGGCTGGCTTGGCTGCCGGCTTGGTGGGCACTTCGGCTTGTTTTGGCTCGGATGGTGTCACCTGTGCGCCAGCACTGCCCACAACCGCTTTAGCAACACCATCTGCGAAGTTGAGATCGACCGCCTGCCCGTCGGACAGCGATGCCGCCTTGGTAATCGGCACGCCCTGTTCATCGGCCACCATGACATAGCCACGGTCGAGCACGGATTTATGGCTGACCGCTTCCAACTGGCGGGACACGGCGGTCAGGCGCTCGCCACGCCGCTCCACATCACGCACCATGCTGGCCTCAAGACGTGCCGCCATCTCGGCAACGCGGGTGGTAGACTGGGCAATCGCCTGCTGCATCGGCTTGAGGCTCAGACGGCTGGCGGCATGGGCGAGCGTGGTCTGACGGTCGCGCATATACTGCCCACCGGCCCGACGCAAACGTTCATCGAGTTGGTCGAGGCGCTGCATTTCGGTTTCGAGGCGCTGGCGTGGATGCACCAGCCCGCGTGCCATGCCTTCAAGCTGCAGCTTCAGCCGCTCCACATGACGACGGGCGGCACTGTCGAGGCGGCTTTCGGCATCACGCAAGGTATAGATCAGGTCGCTGCGAACCGGCACGGCCATTTCCGCAGCCGCCGTCGGGGTCGGTGCACGCTGGTCACTGGCAAAATCAATCAGGGTGGTATCGGTCTCGTGACCCACAGCAGAGATAAGCGGGATCGAGCTCGCCGCCGCTGCCCGGACAACATTCTCCTCGTTGAAGGCCATGAGATCTTCGAGGCTGCCACCGCCACGGGCAACGATAATCAGGTCAGGTCGCGGCACCTTGCCACCGCTTTCCGGCAGGGCATTAAAACCGTTGATCGCTGCCGTCACCTGTTCTGCCGCACCCGGACCCTGCACCACGGCAGGCCAGAGCAGCACATGGCGCGGGAAACGGTCCTGCAGCCGGTGCAGAATATCCCGGATCACCGCACCGGTGGGCGAGGTCACCACCCCGATTACCGTCGGCAGGAACGGGATCGGCTTTTTCCGCTCGGCATCGAACAGCCCTTCGGCTGCGAGCTTGCGTTTGCGCTCCTCGAGCATCTTCAGGAGTGCGCCCTCACCGGCCATCTCCATCGACTCGATAACGATCTGATACTTGGATCGCCCCGGATATGTCGTCAGGCGACCGGTACAGATGACCTCCAGCCCCTCTTCCGGCCGGACGCTCAACTTGCTGGCCGCACCGCGCCAGCAGACACCATCGATTACCGCCTGATCATCCTTCAGGGTCATGTAGATATGACCGGATGCGGCCTGCTTGGGCTGGCTGATTTCGCCGCGAACCCGCACAAAACCATAGGCATCCTCAACCGTGCGTTTCAGGGAGTTGCTGAGCTCACCCACACTGAAAATCGGCACATTGCTGCCGGTTTTCGCGCCCTCGGCATCGGGCGGCGGGCCTGCGAGCGCACTTAAAGGGCTAGATGATGGTGTTTGGGGGTCTTGTGCCATGGTCGCGGCATGATACAAACCGCTGACTGTAAAACAAGCGGCACAGCAACCGGTGGCCGCATAAATATGGCGAAGACGGATCAATGAAGATTTTGGTGGTTGGCTCAGGTGGCCGCGAACACGCTCTCTGCTGGGCTATCTCCGGCTCCCCTCTGGCAAATGAACTCTACTGCGCCCCCGGCAATGCCGGTATCGCCGAGGTTGCCAAACTCGTGGACATCAAGGCTGATGATGTGGACGGCATCGTGGGATTCGCCACCGAGAATGCCATCGACTTCGTTGTGGTCGGCCCGGAGCAACCGCTGGTCCTCGGCCTTGTGGACAAGCTGGATGCGGTTGGCATTCCATCCTTCGGCCCAAATGCAGCGGCAGCCCGGCTTGAGGGCTCCAAGGCCTTCTCCAAAGACCTGATGAAGAAATATGGCATTCCGACCGCCCGCTACGAGCGTTTCACCGATGCCGAAGCGGCCAAGGCCTATCTGAGCGGCGAGGAATTTCCGATCGTCATCAAGGCCGATGGTCTCGCCGCCGGTAAGGGCGTCATCATCGCCCAGAATTTCGATGAGGCCGATGCCGCCATTGAGGACATGCTGTCCGGCAATGCCTTCGGTGATGCCGGTTCGGAAATCGTGATTGAGGAGTTTCTCGAAGGCGTTGAGGTAAGCTTCTTTGCCTTATGTGATGGCAAAACCCTGCTGCCACTGGCCAGCGCACAGGATCACAAGCGCGTCGGTGACGGTGATACCGGACCAAACACCGGTGGCATGGGTGCCTATTCCCCGGCCCCGGTGCTGACCCCGGTACTGGAGGCAAAGGTCATGGAGCGGATCGCCAACCCGACCATGGCCGCGATGCAATCCGAAGGCTGCCCCTACAAGGGCGTGATCTATATCGGCCTGATGCTGGTCGAGCGTGATGGCGAGACCGAACCTTACGTCATCGAATATAACGCCCGTTTCGGCGACCCTGAATGTCAGGTGCTGTTGCCGCGCCTGATGTCTGACCTGCTGCCAGCCCTGATTGCCTCACATGACGGCGAGCTGGATCAGTTCGATCTGCGTTGGCACGATCAGGCTGCCCTGACCGTGGTTATGGCCAGCCACGGCTATCCGGGCAGCTATCACAAGCTGACCGAAATCCGGAATATCGAACGGGCGCTGAACCATGATGGCGTGCAGGTCTTCCATGCCGGCACCACCCGCGATGACATGGGGCGCCTGATGTCCAATGGCGGGCGCGTACTCAATCTGGTCGCGACCGGCAAGACCATCGCCGATGCCCAGAAGCTGGCTTATGTGGCGATCGAGGATATCGACTGGCCCAACGGCTTCTACCGCCGTGATATCGGCTGGCGTGCGGTTGGCGGCAGTACCAACTGACCCTGCCAGGCTGGTTGTCAATCAGGCGAGCGGTTCGTGGCTGGTGCCATCAATAACGGTATCGAACATCTCGGTCGCCTTATCGAACTTGTCGCGGCAGCCGGGATTGCAGAAACCAACGACCTTGCCCTTGTAGAGGGTGAGGCTGTCGGCTGAGACCGGCTTGCCCGACCATGGGCAGGTGTCATTCATGCAGTCTTCGAGTTTCAGATTGCTCATCGACGTTCCTTGAAAAAATCTTTCAGCATGGCAGCGGCTGGCAATTCCTGTATCCCGCCATAGACTTCCGGGCGGTGCATACAGGTCGGTTGCTGGAACCATTTTGGCCCATGATCTACTGCTCCGCCCTTAACATCGGCGGCACCGTAATACAGCCGCCGGATACGGGCGTGACTGATCGCCCCCGCACACATGGCACATGGCTCAAGGGTGACATAGAGATCGCAATTCGAAAGCCGCGACTGGTCAAGATTTTCAGCCGCCTGTCGGATGGCGACTAGCTCGGCATGGGCGGTCGGATCGCAATCGCTCTCGGTCGCATTGCAGGCCGCTGCCACCAGTTCACCGGTCGCACTGTCGACAATTACCGCCCCAACCGGCACTTCACCGAACTCGGCAGCAGTGCGGGCAAGCTCCAGCGCGCGGGTCATCGGATGCTCGTCAGGGCCTAATGGCCGCAGCGGATCACTGGCGTCAGCGGTTTCCAGATCAATATTTTCTGCGCGAACATCGGTCATGATAGCAGCATGGTAATTGCCTTTTGACGGCATCGAAGGTACCACCGCGCAATGACAAAGCCGACAGAAAATAAATCACCCGACACATCCGACGCAAAACCGCAGCCGGAGCGCATCGCAAAACGCATTGCGCGGGCCGGTGTGTGCTCGCGTCGCGAGGCGGAAACCCTGATTGCCGAAGGCCGCGTGCGCCTGAACGGCAAGCTGCTGGATACGCCCGCCACGACCGTCACACCCAGCGACCGCATCGAGGTTAATGGCAAGCTGCTGCCGGAACCGGAGCAGCCACGGGTATGGCGTTATCACAAGCCTGACGGCCTCGTCACCACCAACCATGATCCGCAGGGTCGCGAGACGATCTTCGACGCCCTGCCGAAAGACCTGCCACGGGTGATCACGGTTGGTCGCCTCGATCTGACGTCCGAAGGACTGCTGCTGCTGACCAATGATGGCGAGATCGCGCGCAAGCTGGAACTGCCAGCAACCGGCTGGTCCCGCAAGTACCGGGCGCGGGTTCATGGCACCGTCGATCCCAAACAACTGGCCAAGCTCGCCAAGGGTCATGAGGTGTCCGGCATCAAATACGGACCGATACAGGCCGAACTGGAACGACAGGTCGGGGCAAATGCCTGGATCACCGTCATCCTGCGTGAGGGCAAGAACCGTGAGGTCCGTAAGGTGCTGGAAAGCATCGGCCTGACCGTGAACCGCCTGATCCGCATTTCCTACGGTCCGTTCCAGCTCGGCAACCTGCCGGTAGGGGCGGTTGAGGAACTGGCACCGAATATTCTCGCCGACCAGATGGGTATCGGCACCCCGAGCAACAAAAAGGGCCATGCGGTCGCCAAGGTGAAGCCAAAGCGCAGCACTCGCCCGAAGCCGAAAACCGAAAGCGGCAATGACAAGCCCGGAAAAGCAGGCAAGTTCGCCAAGAGCGACGCCAAGCACCGCGGCAAGGGCAATGATCGTCCCGGCAAGCACAGCCCAGGAAAGCATGTCCCCGACAAGACAGGTCCGGGCAAGGCAGGCGCCGGAAGGCCCGCGACCGGCAAGTCTGGCAAACCCGGCGGCAGAGCAGGCAAGCCATCTGCCCGGCCACATAAATCTGGCAACCGTCAGGGTGCAGGTCGGAAATGAGGATTGTTGCCGGTGACTGGCGTGGGCGTCGTCTGACATCGCCGCCCGGACGCGAAACCCGTCCGACCACGGACCGGGTGCGCGAGAGCCTGTTCAACATTCTGGCCCATGCACCATGGGCGCAACAGGTGGCAGGACTGCTGACCAGTGGCGATGCGCTGGTGCTCGATGCCTTCGCCGGTTCAGGGGCGCTCGGCTTCGAGGCCCTGTCCCGTGGTGCCGAACGCGCCTGGTTCTGGGACCGGTCCGCCGCCTGTATCACCACCATCCGCGACAATGCCCGGCACCTCAATGCCGGGGACCGGGTCATCGCCCAGCGTATCGACGCCACCAAGCCGCCGACGGCACCGCGTCCGGTCGATCTGGTCTTCCTCGATCCACCCTATGAACAGGGGTTCATTCCGACAACCCTCGATGCGCTCACCCGCCATGGCTGGGTGCGTGACCTGACGCTGGTTGTTGCCGAGACCAAACGCCGGGAGCAACTGGTACTCAACACCGACTGGATCAGCCTCGACCGTCGGGACATTGGCGATACGGGACTGAGCTTCCTGCGGCCGAGCATGGCCGGAGCCGCTTAACGACGATCAAACAGCCGCTCAACCGCACCCAGATCAAGGGTGATGAAGGTCGGGCGGCCATGGTTGCACTGGCTCGCTGCCGGTGTCGCCTCCATCTGCCGCAGCAGGTTATTCATCTCATCCACATTCAGCCGCCGTCCGGCCCGGACCGAGCCATGACAGGCCATGGTGGCGCAAACCTCATGCAGGGCGCGGGTCAGGAGATCAGCACTGTCGATTTCCTGCAGCCGGTCGGCGAGATCACGCACCAGCGCCGCCGCATCGGTCTTGCCGAGCATGGCGGGCACTGATTGTACAGCAACCGCCCCCGGTCCGAATGCCTCAAGCTCCAGCCCGAGCCTGGTCAGGGCCTCGGCACAATCCATCAGCTCGGCGACATCGCCCTCCGACAATTCCACCACCACGGGCAGTAACAGCCGTTGCGCGGGTACCGTTTCATTATCCGCCAGCTTCGCCTTCATCCGTTCGAACACGATGCGTTCATGGGCAGCGTGCTGGTCCACCAGCACCAGCCCCTGCGGCGTCTGGGCGACGATATAGGTATCGTGCAACTGCGCCACCGCCGCCCCAAGCGGATGCGGGTTGTCCGCTGCCGCAGATTCACCCGACACCGGGGACGTCGTCACCTGCTCCGGTGGCAGGGCCATGCCGGGCATGATCGAGCGGACCGATGGCAGGCTGCCGGGTCGTGCCCCCTGCCCGAAGAACCGGGCCGATGGCGGTGCCTGATCCATGAAACCGGGCATGGTCGAGGTGACCGGCGTGCTGTTTTCCGTCGCTGCGGACTGGTGCCCGGCGGCCATGCTGTTGAGCGTGGCGGCACTGCGCTCGCTGCTGACCCGAACCCCGGCATCGGCCAGCGCGTGGCGGATCGAGGTGACAATCAGCGAGCGGATGCGCCCGGCATCCCGGAACCGCACCTCGGTCTTGGCCGGATGCACATTGATATCGAGTTCCGGAGCCGGAATATCGAGAAACAACGCCACCATGCCATGACGGTCGCTCGCCATCACATCCATATACCCGGCACGAATTGCACCGAGGAACAGCTTGTCCCTGACCGGGCGGCCATTGACGAACAGATACTGAAATTTTGACGAGGCCCGGCCATGGGTCGGCAGCCCGATCCAGCCGGTGAGCCTGATAGCGGTTTCAGTGTCATCCCCCACCGGACGCTCGACCGCGAGCGGTACCGCATTGGCGATAAAGTCCTGCCCCATGAGCGCATCGAGACGCTGGGCCTGCGCCACATCAACATCGGTAGTGGCCAGATCGGCGGCGGGCAGGTTCAGGACCGTGCGATCCTCGCTCTTGACCGTAAAGCCGATCAGCGGGTGCGCCATGGCCAGCCGCGTGACCGTATCCATGGCAGTAGTCGTTTCGGTTCTGGCGGCCTTGAGAAACTTCAATCGTGCCGGGGTGGCGTAGAACAGGTCGTTGACCGCAACGGTCGTACCCGGCTGGCGGGCCGCGGGCTCGGGCTTGCCGAGTTTGCCCCCGGCAACCTCAAGCTGCCAGCCATGGTCACTGCCCGGCTGGCGCGTGGTGATGGTGAGACGCGCAACGGCACCGATTGACGGCAGCGCCTCCCCCCGAAACCCGAGGGTGGAGATATGGACCAGCTGGTCGTCCTGCAGCTTCGATGTGGCATGGCGCTCCACCGCCAGTTGCAGGTCGCTGCTGCTCATCCCGCGACCGTTATCGGCAATGCTGATGGCGCGGCGACCACCATCGCGCCAGGCAATGTCGATCTGGGTCGCACCGGCATCAATGGCGTTCTCCACCAGTTCCTTGACCACGGCAGCCGGGCGCTCGATCACCTCACCGGCGGCGATGCGGTTGACCAGCGTTTCCGGCAGGCGGCGAATGACGTCCTGTGTTTCGGCATCGGCCATCATGGGCGCACTCATCCCTCCCCCTGTCCGCGGTGACGGCGCAGCCAGTCGAGGATGGCATTGGTGGAGCAGTCATGACCGGTAACCGGCTGGCTCTTGTCGTCCTGCAGATCGCTGAGCGTACGCTTGGCCAGTTGCTTGCCGAGCTCAACGCCCCACTGATCGAAGCTGTTGATATGCCAGACCGCCCCCTGTACGAAGACCTTGTGCTCATAGAGTGCGATCAGGGCACCGAGGGTATAGGGCGTCACCTGCTCCATCAGGATCATGTTCGAGGGGCGGTTGCCGGTAAACACCTTGTGCGGGGCCAGCGCCTTTGCCGCCGAGCCGACAATATCGTCGGCCTTCAGTTCTGTCCGCACTTCCTCGATAGTCTTGCCCATGGCCAGCGCTTCCGCCTGGGCGACGGCATGGGCCATCAGGATGTCATGATGCTGGCCGAGCGGGTTATGACTGCGGGCAGGCAGGATGAAATCGCATGGGATAACGCCGGTGCCCTGATGGATCAGTTGATAGAAGGCGTGCTGACCATTGGTGCCCGGCTCCCCGAACACAATCGGGCCGGTTGATACCGGTACGGCATGGCTGCGGCGATCAATGGATTTGCCATTGGATTCCATATCCATCTGCTGCAGATGCGCCGGGAACTTCGCCAGATACTGATCATAGGGCAGCAGGGCATAGGCCGGGAATTCCCAGAAACTCGCATACCAAAGCCCGAGCGCGCCAAGCAGCATCGGCAGGTTGCGGGAGAATTTCTCGGTGCGGAAATGCACATCCATACCATGGGCACCGTCGAGCAGCTCCTCGAACCGCTCGAAGCCGATGCTGAGAGCGATAACCAACCCGATCGCCGACCAGAGGGAATAGCGCCCGCCAACCCAGTCCCAGAACCGGAACATATTGGCGGTATCAATCCCGAATGCGGCCACTGCCTCGGTATTGGTCGAGACCGCGACGAAATGCCGGGATACGGCCTTGTCATCGCCAAGCTGCTCGATCAGCCATGACCGGGCCGTATGGGCATTGGTCAGGGTTTCCTGTGTCGTGAAGGTTTTGGACGCAATGATGAACAGGGTGGTTTCCGCATCGATGCGTTTCAGCACCTCGGCGATCTGGGTCGCATCCACATTGGAGACGAAATGAGTCTGGAACCGATCAGCATAGGGAGTCAGCGCCTCAACCACCATGGCCGGGCCGAGATCGGAGCCGCCAATGCCAATATTCACCACATGCTCGATCCGCTTGCCGGTATGGCCAAGCCATTGGCCGCTGCGCACATCCTCGACAAATACCCGCATCTGGTCGAGTACGGCATTGATGCCGGGCATGACATCAGCATCATCCACCAGCACCGGCTCATTGCTACGGTTACGCAGCGCCGTGTGCAGGACCGCCCGTTCCTCGGTGGTATTGATGACCTGACCATCGAACATGGCATCGCGCTGAGCCGCCACCTGCTCCTGCTCGAACAGTACAGCGAGCAGCCCCATGGTTTCTTCGGTAATCAGGTTCTTGGCATAGTCGAGCACTAGCCCGCAGGCTTCGGCGGAAAACCGCGTGTGGCGGTTCTGATCGGTGGTAAAGGCATCGCGCAAATGAAAACCGCTCAGGCTCTCCCGATGCGCTTCCAGTGCCTGCCATGCCTTGGTCTGGTTCAGTGGCGTCGTCATGGTCTCGTTTCATGTCGCATGAAAGGGATGACAACGCTAGCAAGTCACCCGCCGGGGCGCAAAGCCGCCATCCGGTTTCCCGGTGGTTTATTCCACCAAACCACTGAAAAACCGGGATAGCCCCTGTGTATTAACTGCCGCTGACCGGTTCGGCATCGAGAGCCTCAAGAATATCCGCCCCCAGAGGCACAACCCGGTCCGCCTCGATTCCCTCGGGCTTGCCGACCACGACTATGCGCAAGGCATCAGGGGTCAGCAGATCACCGACCACCCGCATGATGTCATCACGGGTCACCGCTTCGATCTCGGCAGATCGCCGGTCGATATAGTCGATACCGAGATCACTTTCCCGAATTGCTAGTACAACATCGGCAATATCCGAAGTCGTGGTCATGGACAAAGCAAAGGAACCGATCAGGTAACCCTTGGCCCGCTCGATTTCATCATCGGTCGGGCCTTCCTCGGCAAAACGCTGCCATTCGGCCTTCACGACCTCAATAAATTCAGCTGCAGTCTCGTTCTTGGTGGAACCGCCGCTCAGCAGCACATCAAATGATTGTGCCGGACGCAGTACCGAATAGACGCCATAAGTCAGGCCACGCTTGACCCGTGCCTCGACCATCAACCGGCTCTGGAATCCACCGCCACCGAGAATGTAATTGGCGATCGATGCGGCAAACCAGTCAGGATCCTTGCGATCCACGCCCTTCTGACCGATGGAAACAATGCTCTGGGGCAGATCCTGCTCGATCAGAACCAGCCGCCCCTGATCCGGCACCGTCCCGACAGCAGGCACTGCACCGATACTGGTGGCAGGCAGACCGCCGAATATGTCATCGAGCGCGGGGGCCAGTTCCTCGGGCGTAATATCGCCAACCACGGCCACCAGCAGCGTGTCACGGGCAAGGCGATCATGCATGAAGCCACGCAAATCATCCGCCGTCATGGCCCGGACAGATTGAACCGTTCCCTGTCCGTTATGGGCATAGGGATGGTCGCCATACATCATGCGGTTCAGAAACTGCCGTGCGATCCAGCTGCCCTGTTTCTGGTCTTCCTCAATGCTGGCGACGAACTGATCCTGCAACCGCGCCAAGGGCTGCTCATCAAACCGTGGCTCGTTGAGGGCCAGCTTCAGCAGGTTGAATGCTTCATCCTTGCGTGGGCTGAGCGTGGTCAAGGAGCCATAGAAATTGTCGCTATAAGCGCTGAAATCCATCGAGATCGAGCGATCATTCAACTGCCGCTGAAAGCTCTGTTCATTAAGCTCGCCCGCCCCCTTGGTCAGCATACTGCTGAGCAGGGCGGAAAGACCGGGCCGGTTTGCCGGGTCAAAGGACGACCCGGCATCGAAATCAAAGCGCATGGAGACAATCGGCACGGAGCTGTCCTGCACCAGCCATGCCTCGATCCCACCGGGCGATACCACCTTCTGAATATCGGTCGCGGCCCGGGCATCCGGGACCAGCGCAACAAGGATCAGCGCACTGAAAACTGCGGTTCTGACAAATCTGATCACTGGCTCAACTCCGCTTCCTGTGCGTTTTCCGCCTTGGGTGGCATGAGGATGCCGGTCACCACTTCCTCCTCGTCGAAGACATCACGTGCGACCGCATTGACCATCTCCGTGGTCACCGCCGCAATCCGTTGCGGCCATGCCTCGACATCTTCCAGCGTGTAATCCTCCATCAGCGACCGACCAAAGATATTGGCCGGACCACTGACGCTGTCGCGGGCATAAATAGCCTGCGCCAACAGCCGTTCCTTGGCTGCAGCCACCTCGTCATCGGTCACGCCACCATCAAGCAGACGCTTGATCTCCGCATCCAGAGCGGTGCTCAGATCATCCACGCTTTTGCCCTCGACCGGGTCGCCATAGAGCGAAATTTCGCTGGCGCTGATCCGGCCACTGCCCTGCGCCATGCCAACGGAATTGGCAATCCGTTCCTTGACCACCAGCGCCTCATACAACCGGCTGGTGCTGCCTGAACTCATGATGTTGGTAAGCACGCTGAGGGCATAGGCTTCCGGCTCGGTGCGCAGGGTATTCTCAGGCGCCAGAAAACTGCGGACATAGCTTGGCCGGTCAACCTGTGGATCGCGCAGGGTGATTTCACCGGTTGCCTTGATCGGATGCGGCATCGGTCGGATGCGCTCCGGGATATCCTCACTCGGTTTGACCGGGCCGTAATACTTCTCGGCCAAGGGGCGCAGCTCATCCAGCGTGATGTCGCCCGAGACGATCAGCACGGCGTTATTCGGCGCATACCAGCGGCGGTAGAAATTCTCCACATCGCTCTGGCCCAGATTATCAATATCCTCGGACCAGCCGATGATCGGCACCGCATAGGGGCTGCCGGCATAAAGCAGGGCATCCATAGCCTCACCCAGACGGCGATAGGGACGGCTTTCAATCACCTGTCGCCGCTCCTCTGCGATGACACTGCGCTCGGATGTTACAATATCAGGCGACAGCGTGAGACCGGTCATACGATCAGCCTCAAGCTCCATCATCAGTGGCAAATGTTCCTTGGCGACGGTTTGGTAAAAAGCCGTGTACTCGAACGAGGTAAAAGCATTCTCCTGCCCGCCCAGGCTGGAGATAATCTGGGAAAACTCGCCCGGCTCGATCTTGTCCGTGCCCTTGAACATCAGGTGTTCGAGAAAATGGGCAAGGCCGGAGCGACCGCGCGGATCATCGGCGGAACCTACCTTGTACCAGACCATATGGGTCACCACCGGTGCCCGGTCATTGGTGATCACCACTACCTGCAGGCCATTATCGAGGGTAAAGGTCTCCGGCTCGAAAATGCTGTCCGGCACATTGTCCAGCAAGCTCCCGGCAAGGGCTGCGGTATGGGCATCGGCGGCAAGGCCGGGCGTCGACAGGGCGGGCACAGTGCCAACGGTCGCAAGCGCAAGGCTGACACAGAGAACAGGACGAAGAGAGAGAAGTCGCATGGGAATGGGCGGTCCACTGACTGGATTGGCCATATGGCCAGCTATAGGGCGAGAGAATAGTAGCACTGATCTGGTTGCCGGATAATCGCATTTCCAGTGGTTATCCCGGATGCGGCCATTTTACGCGCGAGTTGCACAGGTAATGGCACCGGAAAATAGCTGGCCAACCACGTACCCGGAGGGGTATGCCTGCGCCCATGAATATGAGCAGCAAAACAGCCGGATCACCATGATCGAGACATCAACGCAATTTCTGGGCTTTATGGCCGGGTTCGCCATTTTCGGCACCGGGATTGCCCTGCTTGCCCATCGCAAGCTGAAGGCAATCGGCCGCGTGATCGACCTGACCGATCCGCGCCAGTCGCAGGGCGTGGAATACTGGCGGCGTATTCGTGGCGGCGGGATTTTCCTGCTCGTGCTGTGCAGCGCCCTGCTCTATGCCGGCATCAATGCGCGGCTGCCCGATGACCTCGGTGCGATACCGGATGATCTCAGACAGCCATCAGGATCAGAAGTCGAACAGACCCTCGAGTAGCGCACGGCTCTTGCGTTCGATCTGCGGGGTTTCGCCGGTGGTGGCAGGACGGCCAAAAGCCTCATTTTCCTGCAGACGACGACGCTCGGCATCGGCATCGACAACCGTGCCCGGCTCATCCTTCTTGCGCCAGAAGATGATGTTGTCAGCAAAGCTCTCGCTGGCAGAGACCAACTCGGTTGATTCCGCATTCACAATCTGGCGGATATTCGGCTCGGCCTGACTGGCACCGGCGTTTTCCAGCAGCCCAAGCTCACCGCGTGAGGTGCGCTCGACCGTGCCGCGTGGCGATGCGGTGGCAATCACGCCGGATACATTGGCCTCGGTCAAACCACGGCCATCGCGCGGCGGGAACTGACGGGTTTCGGTTTCCAGCGGCTGATCGGAGATAGAGGCGGTCTGCTCACCCCGGAACAGGGCACCGGCGGCGGCATCGGTCATGGTGCCTTCCTGCGGGCGGGTAGTGCCGGGTTGCGGTGGCCGCAGATTGATATCCGGCGGCAGCGACAATGGTGCGCGTGAGACGACATTGAACTCGTCAGGCGCTGTCCGTGACAGACCCAGCTGCTTCTGCACCCCGCTGCATCCGGCGATTACTCCGGTGGCGGCGAGCAGCACGACAAACCTGTATGCGCCCAGTTTACGACCCGTTTTCCCCGACATCATGATGTCTGCTCCGTATTTCCCGTATCGTTTTTGACCGGGGCTCTTGTGTCCCCTGATTGCATAAAACTGCGCCATAAGAGAATCATAACACCGACGACAATACAACTGTCAGCAATGTTGAAGGCTGGCCAGGCATAGTCCCCGATATAAAAATGGAAGAAATCGGCAACAGCACCGAAGCGTACCCGGTCGATTATGTTGCCGAGCGCGCCGCCGATCACCGCACCGATGGCAAAAACCGACCACCGATCCGCCGTGCCACGCAACCAGTTGAGCAGCACCGCAACAATCAATACAGCCAGTCCACTGAGAACATAGGGCTGCCAGTCGCCATCGGTATTGCCGAGGCCGAAACTGACACCACGGTTCCAGACCATGACCAGCTTGAAGAACGGTGCCACATCAATCGGCGGGTACCAGTCCTGCCGCGTAATCTGCCCCTCGAAACCATAGAGCACACGCAGAAACCACCATTTGCAAAGTTGATCCGCCGCCATCATGGCGAGCGCCATCAACCCGGCATCGCGCCACCGGCTGCGTGGCAGCGCGACAGTTCCCGTGTTTTCCGGTGTCTCCGACAAGGTTCTTCCTACTCCGCAGCGGTTCGCATATTGGCGACGGCATCGGCACAGCGGTTACAAACCTTGCCGTTCTCGATCGGCGCCACTTCCGGCAGGATCTGCCAGCAGCGGTCACATTTCTCGCCATCAGCCTTGGCCGGCTTCACACCGACGCCAGCCACTTCCGCCTCGGTAAAGGCATCCTGTGGCACGTCACCGGCAACCAGCTCCACAGCAGAGGTAATCGCGACCTCGGCGAAATCAATGCCCTTAACCGTCTCGGCGATATCAGCAGACAGATAAACCACCGGTTTGGCCTCGAGGGATGAGCCGATGCGGTTTTCCGCCCGTTCGATCTCGAGAGCGCCGGTGATGACTGAGCGCACCTGACGCACAGCCGCCCAGCGTGCCGCCAGCGCCTCATCGCGCCAGTCAGCAGGAATATCCGGGAAGGTCTGCAGATGCACACTGCCCGCTTCCTTGCCATGGCGGGTAAGCCAGGCTTCCTCGGCGGTAAAGCACAGTACCGGTGCCAGCCATGTGGTCAGGCAGTTGAACACCTTGTCCAGCACGGTGCGGGCAGCACGACGGCGCAGGCTGTCGGGCTTGTCGCAATAGATCGCATCCTTGCGAATGTCGAAATAGAATGCCGACAGGTCCTTGGCACAGAAATCATGCAGTTCACGGAACATGCGCTGATAGTCATATTTCTCGAGGCTGTTACGCACCAGCGCATCCATCTGGGTCAGACGATGCAGCACCCAGCGCTCAAGCTCGGGCATCTCATCGGCAGCAACCGCCTCGCCCGGCTCGAACCCGGCAAGACTGCCGAGGGTCCAGCGCAAGGTATTGCGCAGACGGCGATAGAGATCAGCCTGCCCCTTCATGATCTGCTTACCGATGCGGATATCCTCGTGATAATCCGACGCGATCACCCAGAGGCGGAGAATATCGGCACCATATTCCTTCATGATGTCCTGTGGTGCCGTCGTATTGCCGAGCGACTTGGACATCTTGCGGCCCTGCTCATCGAGCACGAAGCCGTGGGTCAGCACCGCATCATAGGGCGCGCGGCCACGGGTACCACAGCTCTCGAGCAGCGATGAATGGAACCAGCCACGATGCTGATCCGAGCCTTCGAGATAGAGATCAGCAGGCCATTTCAGATCGTCACGCGCCTCAAGTACAAAGGCATGGGTCGACCCACTCTCGAACCAGACCTCGACGATATCCTTGATCTGCTCATAATCATCGGCCTTGTACTCATTGCCGAGGAAGTCCTGCGGATCACGCGCGAACCATGCGTCAGAGCCTTCCGCACGGAAGATCGCCTCGATCCGGTCCATGACCGCATCATCGGTCAGTACTTCCCCGGTAGATTTGGACACGAACAGGGCAATCGGCACACCCCAGGCACGCTGGCGGCTGATGCACCAGTCGGGACGGCTCTCAACCATTGAGTAAATGCGGTTCTCCGCCGTACCCGGCACCCATTTGGTATCGCGGATCGCATCCAGCGCCCGTTTGCGCAGATTGTTCGTCTCCATGGAGATGAACCATTGCGGCGTGGTGCGGAAAATCAGCGGTGCCTTGGAGCGCCATGAATGCGGATAGGAGTGCTTCAGACGGCCTTGCGTCAACAACCCGCCAGCCTCGATCAGCTTGGCGATTACGGCCTTGTTGGCGGTACCGGACTTGCCCTTGTGGTCGAGCACGGTCTCACCGGCAAACAGGCCGACACGGTCATAATAGCGACCATCCTCGGCAACGGTTTCCGGCACCTCGATACCGTGTTCCTTACCGAGCAGGAAGTCATCCTCACCATGACCGGGGGCGCAATGAACGATACCGGTACCGGCCTCGGTGGTGACAAAATCACCGGGCAGCATCGGCACGTCGAAGCCGTAATAATCATCAAGCGCATGGAGCGGATGGCGGCAGACAGTGCCTGCCAGTTCCGCGCCCTTGAACCGGGCGAGTTCGTTGGTCGCGGCGATACGGGCCTGCTTGCAGACCGCATCGAGCAGTTCGGCTGCAACCACCAGACGCTCGCCGGGACGGGCATGGCTGCCCTCTTCCAGTTCCGTTACCTCAACCAGCACGTAATCAAACTCGGCACCATAGGCGAGCGCACGGTTGCCGGGGATGGTCCACGGGGTCGTGGTCCAGATCAGCACCGCCGCATCCTCGATCGCCGGAACAGATGTTTTGGCAACCGGGAAGCGGACCCAGATCATCTGGCTCTGATGCTCGTGATACTCGACCTCGGCATCGGCCAGCGCGGTTTTCTCGACCACCGACCAGAGCACCGGCTTGACGCCCTTATACAGGCCGCCATTGCGCACGAACTTGAAGATTTCGGCAACGATGGTCGCCTCGGCATCGAGGGTCATCGTCTTGTAGGGCTGTTCCCAGTCGCCGATAACGCCAAGGCGCTTGAATTCCTCAGCCTGAATATCGACCCATTTCTGGGCGAAGTCGCGGCATTCCTGACGCAACTCGAGGATTGGCACATCATCCTTGTTCTGGCCCTTGGCGCGGTACTGTTCCTCGATCTTCCATTCGATCGGCAGACCGTGACAGTCCCAGCCGGGGACATAGACGGCATCCTTGCCGAGCATCTGCTGCGACCGGGTCACCACATCCTTCAGAACCTTGTTGACCGCATGGCCGATATGGATGTTGCCATTGGCATATGGCGGGCCGTCATGGAGAACAAATTTCTCCCGTCCCTTCGCGGTTTCGCGCTGCTGTTTATAGAGGTCAATCTCGTTCCACCACTGGAGGATTTCCGGCTCCTTCTTCGGCAGGCCGGCGCGCATCGGGAAATCGGTAGTGGGCAGGAATACGGTATCTTTAAGCTCGGTTGTCATATCGGTCGATCTTGTCGTCTCGAGTCAGTCGCGCGGTTCCACGTTCGGGCAGGCACAACGCCAAGCCCCCGCGCCGCGGTTCTAACGGATTTGATTGGCAATGTCTCGGTAAGAAACACGTCAGATGGCCGCAATACCGGCCATACACTCAGCACAAATGTCCCAGCCGCCGGGTCAGACGACTGGGTTGATAATTCGTATGGCGAATTGTGTGTGCTCACATGTCATGGGATCAGCATGAACCAAGCGCAGGTCAAAAACAAGCAGCGGCCCTGACACATAAGCGCGAAAAGTTTCATCCGCTACTTGATACACCATAAACGATTCCCCAGATAACCATAATAGCAATGGATATGGAGGGGGTCCTGACAGCGCGACGATGTCCTGATGATCGCACAGCGATGGTTGAGGTGGATCGGTTCGGTACGATCATTGACATATGCCCGACCTGCAGCGGTACCTGGTTTGATATTCATGAACTCGAGGCAATAACCGATCAGGCTGCCCGCAGAATTGCCAAACTGAAGATCGGGCAATGCGGTACTGAAATCACCGAAGAACGGTTGCGCAAAGTCTTTGCCCGCAATTTCGCCCTCCCGACCGAAACACCCCATCGACACTGTCCCTGTGAGGGCACCGGCATGGAGCTCCGCGAACGCAATGGTGTCACTGTCGACTGGTGCCCGATCTGTCGTGGCATCTGGTGCGACAAGGGCGAACTGGACGCCATCGTGCACAATACGGCCTGGCTGCTGGTCGGCACCGGGGCCTATCATGAAATCGATGCATTGCCCCTGCCGCTTGTCAGCGAAACCGCTCCGCCAGACCTACCGGACTGGATTGGCGACGGTCCTCGCGGACCGGCTGCCATCCGCGCGGTTCGCCAGAGTGTTCATGGTGTTCACCGCCTGCCGCCATTCGATTCCGAACGCACCTGGTCCTCACGCGATACCATGAGAGCAGGCAAGGATATCGCCTTCTCATGCGGGACGGCCCATCCAGTCGGGCTGGCAATCGGCATTGGCATCATGGCGATCGGGGCAATATGGACACTGCGCAACAACAGTGATCGGAAATACCAACTTTCAGACAGTCAGTTACTGGCAAAGGCAGTAGCATTGGACGCGAAAAGGCGACGATCTGAAGCTGGAGACAGGCAGGATGAGTGACCGGCTATGCCCTGTGGACGGGGCCAAACTTGCAGAAACCGAGCATTACACGGCGGTTGTCGATCAGTGCCCGCATTGCCGTGGCGTATGGTGCGACAAGGGTGAACTGGAAACCATGGTCGAGATGTCGGCCCGTGGCCTCGCCAAGCTGCGCCGGAACCAGCCGAACCGCACGCCCTTTACCATCCGTGATCCCAACATGCTGCGACCCGGCACCCATCGGAGTTGCCCGAATGACGGTGCCGGTCTCGATCACCGGGAACGACACGGGGTTGCCGTGGATTTTTGTCCCTTATGCTATGGCATCTGGCTCGACACCGATGAATTGCAGGCGATCATCAATCTGACTGCCGAATGCCTGATCCGGATGGGTCCGGATGTAGACCTCGATACGGTCGACCTGCCCCTGCCGCGCGAGCCGGAGCGGGCAACCAAGCCAACCGCCGAGCAACTGCACAAGCGTTTCTACCCATCCGACAAGCCTGCCGATGACCATGAGCTGACCAATATCTTTGGCAACGTCAGCGATTTGCTCGACATCTTCAATCGCTAGACAGATCAAACCCCAAGCAGACTGCGCGCTTTCAGGGCATCCTGTTCGATTTGCGCCTTCAGGGCATCGAAGTTGTCGAATTTCTGTTCCGGCCGGATGTAATCGACCAACTGCACCCGCAGAAAGCGGTCATAGAGTTCCGGCGCCACATCGAACAGATGCACCTCGAGCAATTCCTGAACGCCGTCAACGGTGGGACGCTTGCCGAAATTGGCGACACCCGACCACCATTCGGCTGGTTCGGCCGCATCGATCTTGTCCTCGGAAATCGCAGCCCGGACCGCATAAACGCCATAGGCCGGGCGCTGCAGATCCTCATCAAGGGTGATGTTGGCGGTCGGGAAGCTGATTGTCCGCCCCCGTTGCGCGCCCTGCTTGACCGTCCCGGCCAGCGTAACCGGTCGTCCCAGTATCTCGGCGGCATGGCCAACATCACCGGCCATCATCAGCGCTCTGATCCGTGAGGATGACAGTGCACCGGTTTCGTCACCGACCGCGTCAAGCGCAACGGTTTCGGCATCGGCAGATGCCAGCATGCGGGTCAGCAGGGCAATATCGCCCTTGCGCCCATGGCCGAACCGGAAATCCTGGCCCACCACGACATAATGCGGTTTCAGACCGTCGATCAGCGTGTTCTGGACAAAATCCTCCGCACTTTCCTCGGCCAGTTCGTTGTCAAATCGCAGGGCGAGCAGATGCTGCACACCCAGCCGTTGCAGCAGCCGAGCCTTCTCCCGGAAGGTGGTGAGACGGAAAGGTTCGAGATCAGGCGCAAAGAAAGCACGCGGATGCGGCTCGAAGGTCATAACCAGCAGCGGCAGATCATTGTCCGAGGCAAGCCGGGCAGCCGTTTCGATCAGGGTACGGTGGCCCAGATGAATCCCGTCGAAATTGCCGATCACGACAACACCACCAAGGGCGTCGGCGGCAAGGTCGCCAATGCTGCGATAGAGTTTCATCGGGTCAGTAGATACAGCTCGGGATCGGAAAAAGACGGCGAAGTTGTACGCGGATCATCCGCGAGACACCAGTGCCGAACCCGAATTAGCGAAAATAATTATCGGCTGTAGAACAGGCTGCGGATCTGCATCGCGACCTTGCTGAACACCGAGCCGGTATCCGGCGGGATGAAGGCATAGGTATCGAGCATCTGGCCGTCATAGGGCAGGCCGAATTGTTGCGCCACCACATTGGGGTCGATCACGATCGGACCCGGACCAACCCCCATTTCCTGTGCCAGACGCAGGTGCTCCTGCATGCTCGGATGAGCCTGGAAGAACCGCTCGTAACTCGGATTGATCGGATCGACGGCATTGACCATCTGGTTCAGACCGCTGCGCACACCGGCCGGGTCACCATTCATCATCGCCTGACTGATCGGTGGCGTTGCCTGTTGCTGGCCGCCGCTGACACCGGGTACCGCAGTGCTATAGACATTGTTTTGCGGCGCTGCCGGCGCCTGATAGCTGCTGGCGGCTGAGCCATAGGAAGCGTTGCTCGCCTCTGCACCACCAGAGTAACTGGCTGCCGCCGCCGCGCGGGCACCATCGAACACATGGGAGCCGTCATTCGGCGCTTCATTACCACCAATGCCGAACCCCTGTTGCGCCCAGCGGTCTTTCAGCTGTTTACCGGCAACCTTCATCAACTCGACCTGCGAGAGCAGTGCCTGGCTGTGCGGGCTGCAGGCATAGCTTTCGATTTCATTACCGGGGTCTGGAGTTGGCATGATCGATTGAGCATGGGCCTTGCCAGCAAAACCGAACAGCATGGCCGCCGCCGCAATCCCGGCAGCAAGCGCCAGCAACGACGTGCCGATGGCCAGATCGCGGGCGCGCGTATCTTCAGCGGCACGGGCGGCAGCATGGGCCGCAGCGCGATTATGGTACGGGTAGTTGCGATGTGTCACGACAGAAACCCCCTATTCAAACCTGATCCGGCCAATCCAGCGGGCACACCCTGCCCGCACATGATCATGCCTATAACTATGGTATCTCCCATCACCCTTGTCAGTAAATTAACACAAATTAACGGAGAATGAACGCGTGATTCTGTCGGAATCATTTGTTTACCTGTTGTCACTGCCCGCACAACGCACGGCAGGTGATTTATGCAAGAGGTTAAACAGAATGGTTGTTATCGACTTTTACACCCGCCGTTTGCTCGGTCCGAAAGAAATTTCCGATCGCGCCGCCTATCAACCGCAAGAGCTTGATTACGACTATCCGCTGGTTGATGACCGTGACGACATCGACGAGCATGCATTTGACCACAGAAACCTTAATGAAATGTATCCGCATGATGACGGGGATACAGGCTCGGCGAGCCATGATGTGACGGAGTATGCCCGCTGGATGGCGGCCAATCATATCCGCTACAGCAAGGACCAGACCAAAGCGCCGGAACAGCAGAATGGTGCCGCCAATCTCGATCGCTCGGCCATGCCCAATCGGGACCTGATCCGCTCGGCCCATGAACTGCGGGCAGCGGCACAGAGACTACGCGATCTCGCCGGTGAATTGCGCGCAACCCGGACCCGGCTGCAGGGACAGGAACACGGGCATATTGGCAAAAATCCGTAAACCATGCGGCAACAGAGAAAAGCGGCTGAACTTCCCGACCATTTCTGATTAAGTCATGCCTGATTTCAGCCTTGGTATCTTGCAGCCCTCAGGATCAGCCGCTTTTCCATGTCTCACCTCTCTGAAGCTGACGGCACCGCCGATAACCGTGAGCAACGCCAGCAGAATCTGGCGATTGCCGCACTGCTTCTCGGCGCTGTCGGCATCGCATTCGCGCCGATCCTGGTCCGGCTCAGCGATGTCGGGCCAACCGCCATTGCCTTCTGGCGCGTCGCCCTCGCCTGCCCGTTGCTGTTCGCCATGGTGGCATGGCGTGGCCACAGACAACGCAAGCGTCAGGAAGAAAACCGGGTCCAGCCTCAGCCTCTGGCAATCAGGGAAATCGGCGCACTGTGCTTTTGTGGGTTGATGTTCGCTGGTGATCTCGCGGTCTGGCACTACTCCATCGCCTTCACCACCGTCGCCAATGCGACTTTGCTGGCCAATCTGGCACCAATTTTCGTGGCACTTGCCGCCTGGCTGATTTATCGCGATCCACCGAACCGCACATTGCTGATCGGCATGGCGCTGGCCATGGCTGGCTGCGGCATCCTGATGTCGACCAGCCTGAAACTGGGACAGAGCCATGTCTTCGGTGACTTGCTCGGCATCATTACCGCCATGTTTTATGCCGCCTATCAGATCAGTGTCGGGCGGCTCGGGAAGCGCTACAGCGCTGTCATGATCATGGCGTGGTCATCACTGACCACCGCACCGGTGCTGCTGGTACTGGTTCTTGTTCTCGGCGAACCGTTTCTGCCGACAAGCGCAACGGGCTGGGCGGTGGCATTCGGCGTGGCGTTTATCAGCCAGTTTCTTGGGCAGACGCTTATCGCCTACGGCTTTGCCCATCTGAACGCGACATTCTCTTCTACCAGCCTGTTGATCCAGCCGGTAATGGCAGCGCTGCTGGCATGGGCCATCTTCGGGGAAGCCCTCGGGCCAATACATATTGCCGGGATCGCCGTGGTTCTGTCCGGTATCTATATTGCGAAGCGGGCAAGTCGCCGGATCATCAAACAGACCATCAAGCCCAAGGGTTAAGCCCTAATGCACTGCCTCGGAACCGGGTGCGGTTGAGGCATCGCTCGCAGGTGCGGCACTGCCCTTACCCGCCATGCTCGTTAGCTTCCGGGCAAATTTCCGGGGACCGGAGGCTGCCTTCTCCGCAGTCTCAAACACGGGTTTGAAGCGGCCAAGCGCCTTGCCCATGGTTAGGACATTGTCGATCCGCCGGTCGAGAAACTTCCAGCTCGCCTCGTGATCCTCGGAACTGTCATTCAGCCAGAACAGGGTGGTCGAGATAATGACACCCGACAGCAGGCCGCGCTTTGTATAGTGATTGTAGTCCTGCGCGGTATCCCCCGCCTTGATCCAGAACCGGTCCGCCGAACGCCAGACCGACTGCGGCACCTGTCCGCCATAGCGCGGACGCGGCAGCAGGGCAAAGGAGCGGCGCACCGCATCCTTGTGCGGGGCGAGCGCTTCCAGACGCGCCTTCACAGCGACGGTAATACGGTCACGGACCCGCATGGCGTCGAGGTCGAGCGTCTCCATATGGGCCAGCGCCTGACGATCGGCCCAGTCGGCCATTTGATCCAGCAACTGCGGGATACCGTTCGGACAGGCCGCCTCAATATCCGCCTGTCCGAGCTTGAGCATATCCCGGGCATGCTCAACCGCTTTCGGTGTCCAACCATCGAAGGGAACATTATCCAGAACCGCGAGCATGATCCTGTCGCGCAGGGCGTCCAGATCCTCAGCCTTCTTCTTCGTCATCATCCGCTCCTTCAGCCGCCATCAGTTCCTCGGAAAATCCGAAACTGAGCAAATCATCCATACGATCCAGATAGAGCACACCATCCAGATGGTCCACCTCATGCTGCAAAACCCGGGCATGGAAATCAAAAACTTCCTCATCAATTTCATTGCCATCGAGATCGTGGGCCTGCACCCGCATATGGCGATAACGCGGCACCAGACCCTGCATACCCGGAATGGACAGACAGCCCTCACGGCCACCCACCATTGCCTCATCCAGCGGCGTCAGTACCGGATTGACAAGCACGCGCGGCTCCATCGGCACGGTATTCTCACTGTCGCCGATCCGCGCTTCAGGGATTCGATAGACCAGCAGTCGGGCGGCAACCCCGACCTGCGGCGCGGCAAGGCCGACACCGGGGGCCGCCACCATGGTTTCAATCATATCGACGGCAAGTCGGCGGATTTCCGGGGTTATCGGCTGGGCAACTGGGTCGGCAATCCGACGCAGTGTCGGGTGTCCCATGCGGATGATCGGCAGGATGGCCATAGAGGAAAAGGTCCAGTCAGAGAGGCAAAAAACCTATATTTTCATAAATGATGGCTGAATATCAGAAAAACAGTTAAATTTACGGTCAGTCAGGACTTTACCTTACAAAACGGCTGGTGTATCAACGCCGCTGATTTGATGAATGGGCCGTTTTCGGTCATATTCATATGGGTAGATCGACACGTGACGGGCCTTGCACGGCAGATCGTCATGATATAGACCGCCCAAACTTGTCATTGTAACGGTTTTGAATTTTATGCCGCGGGGACGCGGTGCGGGCTACTGGTCCGCATGACCCCGCACCAACTGGAGGATTGAACCATCGTTAACGTTCAGGTTCGCGACAACAACGTCGACCAAGCTTTGCGCGCGCTGAAGAAAAAGCTGCAGCGTGAAGGTGTGTTTCGGGAAATGAAACTGCGTCGTAACTACGAAAAGCCTTCCGAGAAGAAGGCTCGTGAGAAAGCGGAGGCCGTTCGCCGCCACCGCAAACTCATGCGTAAGCGCATGGATCGCGAAGGCTATTAAGCCTTAAAATAAATTCAAATCGTTACGCGATGGCGCGGATCAGCAGGTCCGCGCCCTTTTGCGTTTGCAACTCGGTAGCCCGAGGCGATAGCCAATCAGACCATGCAAGCCGGATCAGACCGGCTGGGTCGCAATCGCCAGCCAGTGCCGCAGATCATCATTCAGATGCGGCGCGATCAGGTCATAAACCCGGGCATGATAGGCATCGATCCAGCCCTGCTCCTCCGGTGACAGCATCTCGGCCACGATCAGGTGGCGGTCATAAGGGGCCAGCGTCAGGGTTTCAAACCCGTACATTTCCCGCTCGTCACCGGGGCTGGGTGCCGGTTGGACCAGCACCAGATTTTCGATGCGGATGCCATATTCGCCGGTGCGGTAATAGCCGGGCTCATTGGACAGGATCACCCCCGGCTCAAGCGCATGGTCATTGCTGGCCTTGGAGATGCGTTGCGGCCCCTCATGGACATTGAGGAAGCAGCCGACGCCGTGTCCGGTGCCGTGATCGAAATCCAGCCCGCGTTGCCAGAGCGGCTGACGCGCCACCGCGTCGATCGCCGCTCCATTGGTGCCCTTGGGAAACCGGGCCATGGCCACCGCCAGATGCGCTTTCAGCACCAGCGTATAATGCACGCACATCTGCGGGCTCGGATGGCCGATGGCGGCGGTTCGGGTTATATCGGTAGTGCCGTCGGGATACTGACCGCCGCTGTCGATCAGGAACAGTGCATCCTCGGCAAGCGGAATATCCGTCGCCTCGGTCGCCCGGTAATGGACGATCGCGCCATGGGCACCCATCCCGGCGATGGCGTCAAAGCTGTCATCGGTATAGCCGTCAACATCGCGGCGGAAGTCGCGCAGCTTGGCCACCGCCGTCAACTCGGTAGCGCCCTCGCCGACCGCGGCGGTTTCGAGCCAGTGCAGAAAGCGGGTAATCGCCACTCCATCGCGCAGATGGGCATTGCGCATACCCTGCTGTTCGGTGGCGTTCTTTACCGATTTCGCAACCTCGACCGGATCGGTCTGGCGCTTCAATTCGGCCTTTGCCGCCTTCAGCACTTCAACGACCGCCTGCGGCGTTGAGCCGGGGGCGATTGATACCCGCCGCCCCTTCAGCTTTTTCGAGAAATCGGCGAGCCAGTCGGCAAGCGCGCCTTCCTCATGCAATTCCACGTGATTGCCCAGATGGCTGCGCACCGCACGGGTCAGCTTGCGCTGGTCACAGAACAGCGCCACATCGCCATCATCCTTGAGTACAGCAAAGGACAGGGGCAGCGGTGAATTCGGCACATCACAGCCACGGATATTGAGCAGCCAGGCAATGCCATCCGGCTGGCCAAGGAAATGAGCCGCGCAATTATCCTGCTGCAGTTTTTCCGCAAGACGTTGGCATTTGTCCCGGGCGGATTCACCGGCCAGATCAGCCTGATAGACACTGAACACGCCGAGCGGCTCAGCAGGCTGGCCGCCCTGCTCGGCCTGCCAGATGCGATCAACCGGATTCCCGTCCACCGGCTTGAGGTCGATGCCCCGTGCCTCCAGCGCTGTTTTCAGACGCCGAATAGCGGCATCGGTATGCAGCCACGGGTCATAGCCGACCACATCACCCTTGCCGAGCGTGGCCGTGACGAAATCACTGACGGTATTGCCGCCATATTCCGGGAAGGTGAAAACCTCGCCATTGGACTGGTCGCGCACCTGTAGCGTGTAGCGCCCGTCAACAATGACCGCCGCCGCCTTGGCGGTGACGACACAGATACCGGCAGATCCGGTAAACCCGGTCAGCCATGCCAGACGTTCATCACCCGGCGGCACCTGCTCGCCCTGAAACCGGTCTGAGCGCGGCACCAGAAAGGCATCGATCCGCGCTGCCTTCATATCCCGCCGCAGGGCCTTGATCCGATCCGCCTGTGTTCCCGCGTCGGGCGGTGCCGCAGTGGGAGACTGTGGCGGCAGTTGCGCCAGACCGGCCGCGAGATCATCAAGCAATGCCTCATCCACCGAGCCCAGCTTTTCCGCCAATGCCGCCAGATCATCACGGGGGCTTGCCTGCCCTGCCCGCCGGGCAACGCTGGACAGCCCGGCAAGCCAGTCCCGCAACGCTGCCCGGTCCATGTCACCGGCCTGATTGCCCAGCTTGTTGAGAAAGGTATCGATAGAAGAATTGGGCATAAAACGGGGGACTCCGCAGACAGAAGAGCCAAGAGAAGAAGACCCGTTATCTGTCGCATGGGGTGCAACATATGCACAAGTCCCCATATTTCGTTCGCACTCGCACAAAAATATATTGCAACGCAGTAAAGGTCATGTATGCTGACCTATATGCGCACATACAATGTGTACCAAAAACATAATCACGAAATGGGATCAGGAACGACCGGTGGCGCTAATCGCAACCACGTCGGCCGTGCCTAATCGGCCAAGTCGACAATGCTTGAAAGGCGCTTACCAATGTCACAATTCAATCAAGACGAAGATTTCGCACCTGTACCAGTTCACGAAGATCTCGAAGCCCTTATGGCTCGTGGTCGCCGGATGCGCTCTGAAGCGTTCATCACCGGCCTGAACGTCCTGTTCCATGCTCCGGGCAAAGCGCTCGATTCAGCCAAGCCAAAAGGCTTCGCCCACGGCGCGCGCAAAACCCACGCGTAATAGTCAGCCCGGGCGCCGGATAACCAGCGTTGTCCAGATACCCCGGGCGATCTTGCGCTGCAGGACCATACCCTGTCTCCGATAGGCGGCATTCACCCGTGCCGCCTGTCGGTTAAGTAAGCCTGCCAATACCAGATAGCCGCCCGGCGCCACCTGACGCGCCAGATCACGGGACATCCGCTCCAGTGGCCGCGCGAGGATATTGGCAAATACCAGATCATATGGCGATTGCCCGGCGATTAGACCCCCTGACGGCCCGTTCGACCAACCGGTGCTGATCCGGTGCTGCAAGCGATTCTGACGAATATTCTCCTTCGCGACCGCGACCGCCTGCCGGTCAATATCCGTCGCGACCGCCATCGGGCACCCGGCCCGCACCGCCGCCATGGCGAGCACCCCGGTTCCCGTACCGACATCAAGAACCTTTCTGAACCGTCGCCGCTTGAGCAGATCATCGAGCGCCAGCAGGCAACCGCTGGTCGAACCATGATCGCCGGTACCGAAGGCCGTTGCAGCATTGATCTCAAGCGGGAAGATAGAGGCTGGCAGTGGATCGGTCAGATGGCTGCCATAGATATAAAACCGACCGAGATGGATCGGCTTGAACCCCTCATAGACCCGCGCCACCCAGTCAATCGGGTTCAGATGCTCAAGCGTGACCTCGGGTGTGTCCATATTCAGCCCGGCAGCCACAATCGCGACAACCGTCTCAATGCCGCTCAGATCAGGCTTTTCAGCGGCGTAACCCTTGGCGGCCCACACATCCTCGCGGATTTCAAACTCCATCTGGGCATCGGTGAACTCGGCCAGAGCCAGGGCAAAGGCTTCTGCCGTCACATGATCTGTCTCAAGGTGGATCATCACCACCCAGCTTTCGCCCGGTTTGGTCATTGCTGATATTGCCTGATTGGTTCTGGCATCAAAGACGCCGAAGGATGCCGGACCATATACCGCCGATCCCGATCAGGCTATGGCCAAGGCCAAAAATGCAGCGGCCTATACATCACTCGCGGGTTTCAGGAAGCTGTCCATCAGCTTCTTCTCCCCTGAATGATCGAACTTGACCCTCACCTTGTCCTTGTCCGCACCGGTGACGGAGCCATAACCGAACTTGTCATGGAACACCCGGTCGCCGACCTGAAAGGCCGAGGACGGGCTGGAGCGTTTGGGCACGGAATAGGATGGCTTGCGTTCACGCGGCTGCAGTTTCCGCGCCTGGGTCATGGCATCGCGCAGGCGTTGGGCAGATGCGCTCGGCTGATTGCCGACATTGTTCCAGCTCGCCCGGCCACCATAGCCCTGCCCCCAGCCGCCAGAGCTGACACTGGCCGGTGCCTCGGCATCCACGTCGATACTCTCGTCCGGCAGTTCATCAACAAACCGCGACGGCAGTGAACTGGTCCATGACCCGTGAATCCGTCGGTTACCCGCATGGGTAATGATCGCCCGCTTGCGTGCCCGCGTGATGCCGACATAGGCAAGCCGTCGTTCCTCCTCGAGACCGGCAACACCGCTCTCATCCATCGCGCGCTGGTTCGGGAAAACGCCCTCCTCCCAGCCCGGCAGGAACACGGTATCGAACTCCAGCCCCTTGGCCCCATGCAGGGTCATCAGGGTAATCGCCTCACCATCGGCATTTTCCTGATTCTCCATGACCAGCGAGACGTGCTCAAGGAAACCAGTCAGGCTCTCGAATTCCTCGATTGCCGTCACCAGTTCCTTCAGGTTCTCGAGCCGACCCGGCGCTTCAGGGGATTTGTCCTCCATCCACATGGCCGTATAGCCACTCTCATCGAGGATCATCTTGGTCAGTGTCGCATGATCCTCGGTCTCGATCAGCGACCGCCAGCGGGCGAAGTCTTCGAGCAGACCGCGCAAGGTGGTCGCCGTCTTGCCCTTGACCGCACCATTCTCGATCATCCGCCATGACGCCTCGACCAGCGGCATATTCATGTCCCGCGCCGCCATCTGCAGGTTCTGCAGGGTCTTGGCACCGATCCCGCGCTTGGGCTTGTTGATAATACGCTCGAAGGCGAGGTCGTCAGCCGGTTGCGCCACCACGCGCAGATAGGCCAGCGCATCGCGAATTTCCTGCCGCTCATAGAACCGCGCCCCGCCGATCACCACATAGGGCACGCCGAGGGTGATAAAGCGTTCCTCGAACTCACGGGTCTGGAAACCAGCACGAACCAGCACCGCCATATCGGCAAGCGAATGCCCCTTGGTCTGCAGCGCCTCGACCTCGTCACCGACCCAGCGCGCCTCTTCCTCACCATCCCAGACCGAGCGCACCCGCACCTTCTCGCCGCCATCGGCACTGGTCCAGAGCGTCTTTCCCAGACGGCCCCGGTTATTGGCAATTACACCGGTGGCACAGGCGAGAATATGGCTGGTCGAGCGATAATTTTCTTCCAGCCGGATGATCGCGGCACCGGGGAAATCTTCCTCGAACCGCAGGATGTTGCCCACCTCGGCCCCGCGCCAGCCATAGATCGACTGATCATCATCGCCGACACAGCAGATATTCTTCGATGCCTGCGCCAGCAGACGCAGCCAGAGATATTGCGAGACGTTGGTATCCTGATACTCGTCGACCAGAATATACTTGAACTGGTGGTGATAGCTGGCCAGCACATCGGCATGGGCCGGGTCCTGAAAGATGGTCAGCATGTGCAGCATCAGATCGCCGAAATCACAGGCATTCAGGGTCTTCAGCCGGTCCTGATACAGCTTGTAGAGCAGGTTCAACCGGCCACCGGCGAGGTCACCGGCATCGGCTCGGCTGATCTTGTCCGGGGTCAGGCCACGATCCTTCCAGCGCTGGATCACGCTCATCAGCACCCGTGGCGGCCAGGCCTTGTTGTCGATACCCTCGGCTTCCATGATCTGCTTGAGCAACCGGATCTGGTCATCGGTATCGATGATGTTGAAATCGGATTTGAGACCGACCCGTTCCGCATGACGGCGCAGCATCCGTGCCGCGAGCGCATGGAAGGTGCCGAGCCACCAGCCCTCGACCGGCACACCAAGCAATCCGCCGACCCGCTCGCGCATCTCGCGCGCGGCTTTGTTGGTGAAGGTAACCGCAAGGATCTGGTGCGGTGCCGCCTTGCGGGTCGCCAGCAGATGCGCAAGGCGGGTGGTCAGCGCACGGGTCTTGCCGGTACCGGCACCGGCCAGCACCAGCACCGGACCATCGGTGGTCAGCACCGCTTCCCGCTGCGGGGCGTTGAGGCCATGCATATATGGCGGTTCATCCGCCGCCGGGTTTGCCATATCGGCTGAGTGATCGATCATCGCGTTTTCCATGATGCCTATGAATATAGCAGCGTGCCATGGATGGCCAACCAGCGAAAAAGATCAAAACGTGAACATTAGGCCTTTTTATGTGCATAAATGGCTCAGTTTACCGCCACACCGGTCCGCCTGCGCGCTGGTCCGAACAGGCAGGCAAACAACAGCACCAGACCACTGACCGTGGCGATCATGCCGGCCGCGCTGACGGCATAATCAATGCCGAACCACATGGGGCCATAGCCCGCGAGAACATAGCCGAGCACGGCAGAGACAGCAGCAAACAGCGCCGACCAGCAGAGCTGTATACCGAGCCGGTCGGCCATCAGCCGAGCCGCCGCCGGTGGGCAGATAATCATGGCAATCACGATGATCGAGCCAACGGCATCAAAGGCCGCCACCGCCGCAATCGCCACCACCAGCACCAGCGCCATACCGAGGATGCGCACCGGAATGCCGATGGTTGCAGCATAGCCGGGATCGAAAGTGGAAATGCCGAGTGGCCGCCACAGGACACCGATGAAGCCGAGTACCAGCACCAGCGCGCCAAGCACGCGCCAGACCTGCACCGGCATATCGGCCAGTGCCACCGGATCAAGCAAGGCAGCCCAGCTATCCCCGGCGAGCCAGATCAGGCTTTCCAGATTGCCATAGAGCGCGTGCTGGACATCGAGATGCACGCTTGAGGTGTCAGACTGCTCAAGCAACAGGACACCGGCGGCAAACATGGTGGTAAAGACAACGCCCATCGCCGCCCCCGGCTCAACCCGGCCCACCTGTCGCACCAGTTCGATCAGCAGCACGGCGACAATCGCCGCCACCGCCGCACCGATCATCATCGGTACCGCCGCCACCGCACCGGTGACCAGAAAGCCGAGTACGATGCCCGGCAACACCACATGGCTGATCGCATCGCCAATCAGGGCCTGACGACGCAGGAGCAGGAAGTTACCCGGCAAGGCACAGGCGAGGCTGGCGAGCATACCGATCAGCATCGGGGTCAGGCTGAGGGCGACAAACTCATTCATGACATCACCCCGGCGATGGCGGAGAGGTCGCGATCCAGCGCCTCGATTTCATCGACGGCCAGCACGGTCTCGATCGGGGTCAGCCCGTCATAGCGTCCGGCCAGCGCACCATCAGGATCACGGCGGCGGGCCAGCGCCCAGCGTGCCTCATCCTGTGCCACGGCACGGGCGGCGTTGCGCCCGGCAAGGGTCGGCACGCCATCGGCCTGCAGCAAGCCTTCACGACGCAACAGATTGCGGCTGACCGGCTCAAGGATCGGTTCGCCGCGCGACATGGCGAGCAGGCCCTGGCGCCGATGCACAACCTTCTGAAACCGGCGCCAGGCAAGCCAATGGGCCAGCACACCACGGGTCGGGGCCAGCAGCATCGACAGGGTGAACAGGGTTGTAGCGGTCAGGACGATCACGGCACCGGTCGGCAGGCTCTCGCCGCTGGCCGAAATCGCCGTGCCGATATAACAGGCCGCACCGCCCATCACGGCGGCAATGCCGATCATATGGTCAGCTCGGTTGGTCCAGAACCGGGCGGCGACCGGTGGAATGATCATCAGCGCCACGATCAGGATCAGGCCGACAATCTTCAAGCCGATCACGGTAACGGCCAGCGCCAGAAACATCATGATCCGGTCGGTCCGGTGGGTCGGCACACCTAAAGTTTCGGCATAACCGGCATCAAAGGCAACCAGCAGCATCCGACGCCAGAGAAAGGCGATGCAGAGGGCCAGAACCGCTCCGCTGACCAGTACGGTCAGGGCCTCGGCATAGAGCATGGCTGCCGCCCCGCCGAGTAAGAACCCTTCCAGCCCCGCCGGTTTGCCGATGCCCAGCGTCTGGATCACCGTCAACAGTACAATACCGAGACCAAAGGCAACGGACAGTACCGCACCGATGGCGGCATCCTCATGCAACCGGGTTCGCCGTACAATCCATTCGACGGTCAGCAGGCCGATACCGGCCGATGCCGCCGCACCGAGCAGCAGCCCCGGCAGGAACCGCCCGTCACCACCGGCCAGCGCCATGATGATAAAGGCAATACCGACACCGGGCAGGGTCGCATGACTGATCGCATCCGAGACCATGGCGCGCCGCCGCAGCAGAACAAAGCAACCGATGGCCCCGGCGGTAATGCCGAGCAGCGCCGCCCCCAGCGTCACCAGCGCCGAGTTATAACCGGCACCGAGCGTCAGGGCGCGCAGGAACAGTTCCATATCCATGTCGCTTAACCCCCAATGCGTGCCGCATTCAGACGACCGGCATAGGCGGCATTGAGGTTCTCTTCCGTCAGCACCTCGGCGGTCGGGCCCTCGGCTACTTTCTGACAGTTGATCAGCAGGATACGGTCGAAATAGTCCCGGAGGGTCGAGAGATCGTGATGCACCGCGAGGATGGTCTTGCCCTCGGCCTTCAGCCCGCGCAGAACCTCGATAATCGCACTCTCTGTCGCGGCATCGACCCCGGCAAACGGCTCGTCAAGGATCAGCAAATCTGCCTGCTGTGCCAGGGCACGGGCCAGAAACACCCGTTGCTGCTGGCCGCCGGACAGCGCCCCGATCTGACGGTCGGCAAAGGCGCTCATCCCCACCCTGTCGAGGCATTCACGGGCAATGTCGCGCTCGCGCTTTGTGGTCAGCCCGAGCCAGCCGAGGCGGCGATAACCGCCCATCAGCACCACATCAATGACTCTCGTGGGGAAATCCCAGTCAACACTGGCGCGCTGGGGGACATAGGCAAAACGGTCCCGCGCCCGGCCAATGGGCTGGCCAAAGATAGCCGCCGATCCTGCCAGCAGCGGCACGATACCGAGCGCCCCTTTGAGCAAGGTGGATTTACCGGCACCGTTGGGGCCGACAATCGCCATCATGCTGCCACGGGGCACGGTCATGTCGACGGCAAACACCGCCGGTTTCGCGCCATAGCTGATGGTAACACCGCGCAAGTTCAGGGCATCATGCCCTTCGTCGGCAAGCGGCAAGGCACTATCAGGGATCAGGGCTGGTGACGGGCTGGCAGTCATGTGAGATCAGGCTCCACCGCCGAGGCGACCGAGACGACCATCCGTCGGTGCCTTGCCACCGAGGGCACGAGTAATCAGCGTCACATTATGATCGATCATGCCGAGATAGGTGCCCTCATAGGTACCGTCCCGCCCCATGGCATCGGAGAACAGCTCACCACCAACCGAGACCTTGTGACCACGGGCCGCCGCACCCTCGATCAGGGCGCGTATGTTGCGCTCGGAAACCGAGCTTTCGACAAAGACGGCCTGAACATTATCGCTGACCAGCCGGTCAACCAGCGTCTCGATCCGCCGCAACCCGGCCTCGCTCTCGGTCGAAATGCCCTGAATACCGACCACATCGAAACCATAGGCCGCACCGAAATAGTTGAAGGCATCATGGGCAGTGATCAGCACCCGCGACGTCTCCGGCACCGTGGCCAGTCGCTCTCCGGCATAGGCGGTCAGCCGGTCCAGTTCCTGTTTGTAGGCATCGGCATTGGCATGGAACTGCTCCGCCGCTTCCGGGAATTGCGCGCTCAGGGTTTCAGCCGCCGCATCGACCACATAGCGCCACAGGACCGGGTTCATCCAGATATGGGGATCATAGCGCCCCTTGTATTCATCATGGGCCCGGAGCAAGTCCTTCGGCACCGCCTCGCCGAGCGCCACAACCGACTGGCTTTTCGCCAGTCGTTCCATGAACTCTTCCAGTTGCGCCTCAAGATAGAGGCCGTGCCAGATCACCAGCTCCGCCTTGGTCATGGCAACAATGTCCGAGCGGGTCTGACGATAGGCATGGGGATCAACGCCGGGGCCCATCAGGGCCGTCACCTCGACCGCATCACCACCAACAACCCGCACAGCATCGGCGAGCATACTGGTGGTGGCAACCACGCGATGCGGTTCTGCGGCACCCGCCTCATGGGCAGGTGCGAACAGGAACACCGAAACAAGGAATGCCGTCAGGGCACGGATCAACATAGGCAACGCGTAATCTCTCGCAGTGGCAGTAGCAGCGGCTGAGGTTATGTTTTTGGAATAATTCCAATTCACGTTTTCAGAGTTACAGCGATCATATATTGCGTCAATGGACAAAATTTTTTAGACTTGTCTAAACTTTTACACCCAAACACAAAACCGGCTGAAATCATGGCCTCACCGAAGAAAACGCCCTCCCCCCTGCAGGAAGCAAAAAATCAGGCACGCAGCTTCGAGGCGCTGCGGGAAGCGCATCAGCGTGAAATGTTCGAGGATTATGTCGAGCTGATTGCTGACCTGATCGACAATAACGGCGAGGCACGGGTTACCGATCTCGCCGAACGTCTGGCCGTTACCCCGGCGACCGTGAACAGCGCCCTGCAACGGCTGGTGCGTGAGGGGCTGGTGCGCAAGCTGCCCTATCGTTCGATCTTTCTGACCGATGAGGGGCGCAAACTGGCGGTGAATTCAAAAATCCGGCACCAGCTCGTGGTCTCGTTCCTCACCGCCATCGGGGTCAGTCAGGACGTGGCCGAAATCGATGCCGAGGGTATCGAGCACCATATCAGCACCGAAACCATGGCCGCATTCCAGCGCATTATTGACGAGCGGGCCTGAGCATCAGTGATGGCGGCCAAGGCGCTGATCAAGGCGATGGTCATCGATGCCCGCCGGTTCCTGATGGATAATGATCTCGGCATTCGGAAAGGCCGTCATCAGATCGGCTTCCAGCGCATCGGTAACCTTATGCGCCGCTGATACGGTCATGTCGCCGTCCAGTTCCAGATGAAACTCGATAAACAGGGTCGTGCCATCGGTACGGGTTCTGAGGTCGTGCAGGTCATCGGCTTCGGCATGAGCCGTTACGATTTCCGCAATCTGCTGCCGCACATCCTTCGGCAATTCATGATCGAGCAAGAGATGAAATGCGCGATAGCCGATCTTGCCAGCAGTCCAGAGCCAGAAGCAGACCGCAACCATGGCGAGACCGGTATCGAAAAACACCTGCCCGCTGCGCTCGGTCATGAACAACGCTCCGATAACCGCCAGCGTCATGATGATATCGCCGGAGTAATGCGCCTGATCGGATTCAATCGCGACAGACTGGGTTTTCCGCGCTACCCAGCCCTGAAACAGTACCAATACGATTGTCAGGACCAGTGAGAACACCAGTATCGAAATGGCCGGTGCCGCAGGTCCAACCGGCTGTGGATCCCATAGACGGTTGAGTGTTTCGATCGAGATCGCAATCGCCGACCCGGCGATAAAACCGGACTGCACGAGTGCCGCCAGCGGTTCGGCCTTACCATGGCCGAAGCGGTGCGAGCGATCCGCCGGGCGCTGGGCATACATGACACTGATCAGGATAACCGCCGAGGCCAGAAGGTCGAGCACGCTGTCGAGCAGGGAGACCAGCACACCGATACTGTTGGATGACAGATAGGCATAGGCCTTGACCCCGATCAGGGTCATGGCAACCCCGACGCTGGCATAGGTCGCCAGCCGCCGCAGCAGATTGTTCCGATTCATCTCGGCTGCCTGTTCCATAGTATTCATGGGAGAATTCCGGTTACGGGTAGAGACGTTCGGTGCGCCAGCCCTTGACCGGTCCCTCGGTCACGGACGGGTCGGCAGTGAAGACCATGCGGTTATGCAGGCGGAACGGCATATCTTCCCAGAACTCGATCCGGCGCGGCACGACCCGGAACCCGGACCAGTGCGGCGGGCGCGGAATGTCATCCTGCGTGCCATATTGCTGTTCCAGTTCGGCCACCCGCTGTTTCAGAGTCTCGCGACTGTCGAGCGGCTGGGATTGCAGCGAGGCCCAGGCACCGATGCGGCTGCCGCGCGCACGGCTGGCGAAATAGGCATCGGCATCGGCGGGATCGACCGGCACCACATCGCCCTCGATCCGCACCTGTCGGCGCAGGCTCTTCCAATGGAACAGCAAGGCCGCCGCCGGGTTGTCATGCAGCGCCTGTCCCTTGCGGGAAGCATAATTGGTGTAGAAGACAAAACCGCGACTGCCGAAATCCTTGAGCAGGACCATACGTGCCGAGGGAGTGCCGTCATCATCGACCGTCGCCAATGTCATGGCATTGGGATCATTCGGCTCCTTCTGCCGGGCCTCACCGAACCAGCTGCCGAACAGGTCATAGGGATCAATCAGCTCAATCGCCGAGACGCCCTCTTTATCGGGGTCAATCATGCCGTCGGCATTCGGGCCGGTGGTGAAAACAGACATCGCGCAAGCATCCTTTTTCAACTCTCTGCCAGTGAGGTACCCGCTCCTGCCCCTGGCTGCAATCCCTATCCATCCGGTTTTCACCCCGATCACGACTGACCGGGCCTCGTGCCCTGATATCCACACTGTTTTGAAAAAAAACACCCGAACCGCATCGGCACTGGCCTGTGCAGGCTTTCACAGGGAAAGTACGGGATATGAGACAGATCGGGATTGGCGGCAGTCACGGTCTGACAGAAAGATCAATATCGCTGTGAGATGGCTGACGCACAATGCGGAAAACGCCCACGGCACCGGGAAGGCAGACGAGAATGAAAAACCGCCCCAGCTTCAGCACCGTAATGGCAGGCGCCCTTCTGGCGCTCGGCATCACCGCCTGTACCCCTGAACATATTCCGGTGTTCTACGACACCTATGACAGCCCGGCGATCCGCGTGACACCGGTGCGTGGCGGCCTGATTTCATCAAGCCTTGGCCCCGGCCACGGTCCGACGGCCCAACCGCAATACGGCACCATCCTTGGCGCGGCCATTCCCGGCCAGCCCGGTCGTCAGCTGTCACGCACCGACATGATTTTTGCCGAGGAAGCAGGCTTCCGCGCCCATGCAGCCGCCCTCGGCCAAACGGTCCAGTGGGCGAATCCGCAATCCGGAAACTCCGGCACCATCACCCCGATCCGTCAGGGCCTTTCCACAATCGGCAGCGTCTGCCGCCAATATCACCAGATTATCAATATCGGTGGTCAGGTCGAGGAAGCTTATGGCACGTCTTGTCGCCAGCCGAACGGCGATTGGGTTGTGGTAAACTGAGTACCCTGCTAACACCTGCGGCATGGGCTTTTTGCGCCTGACCATTCAAGACTGAAAAAACGCGGCAGTTGGTTGCTGCCGCGTGAATAATATTGCCGCTGGGAAAACCTGTTATGACCAATACTTCGCAACTGATGGCCGGCAAGCGCGGCGTTATCATGGGCGTTGCCAATGACCGTTCCATCGCCTGGGGCATCGCCGAGGCACTGCACAACGCCGGTGCGGAACTTGCCCTGACCTATCAGGGCGAAGCCTTTGCCAAGCGTGTCAAGCCGCTGGCCGAGCGCATCAACTGCGATACCCTGATTGATTGCGACGTCACCGATGCCGCCTCCCTTGACAAGGCATTCGAGGAGTTGGGCAAGAAGTGGGGCAAGATCGACTTCCTCGTCCACGCCATCGCCTTTTCCGACAAACGTGAGTTGGATGGCCGCTATCTGGACACCACGCCGGAAAACTTCCGCCTGACCATGGATATCTCCTGCTATTCCTTCACAGCGGTCTGCCAGCGCGCGGCACCGCTGATGAGCGATGGCGGCTCCATCGTTACCCTCACCTATTACGGTGCCGAGAAGGTCATGCCCCATTACAACGTCATGGGCGTTGCCAAGGCGGCACTTGAGGCCTCGGTCAAATATCTCGCCGTTGACCTAGGCAAACAGAATATCCGCGTCAACGCCGTCTCTGCCGGTCCGATCAAGACCCTGGCGGCAAGCGGTATCGGCGATTTCCGCTATATCTTGCGTTGGAACGAATACAACGCACCGATGAAGCGCAATGTCAGTCAGGAAGAGGTGGGCAAATCCACCCTGTATCTGCTGAGCGATCTCGGCTCCGGTGTCACCGGTGAATGCCTGCATGTGGATGCCGGTTATCACGTGGTCGGCATGGCCTCGGTCGATGGCGCACGCGAAAGTGGTGAATTGCTGCAAAGCCTCGGCAGCAGCGAGTAAGGACACGCCGCAACGATGGCCGATAACAGCTTTGGTTCCCTGTTTCGCTTTACCACCTTCGGGGAAAGCCATGGTCCGGCCATCGGCTGTGTTGTGGACGGCTGCCCGCCCGGCCTGACGTTGTCGGAAACAGACCTGCAAGCCGATCTGGATCGTCGCAAGCCCGGCCAGTCACGCTTCACCACCCAGCGGCGTGAAGCCGATGAAGTGCGCATCCTGTCCGGCGTTTTCGAGGGCAGAACCACCGGCACGCCGATCGGGCTGCTGATTGAAAACACCGATCAGCGCTCCAAGGACTACGGCGAGATCGCCAACAGTTTCCGCCCCGGCCATGCCGATTACACCTATTGGGCAAAATACGGCTTCCGCGACTATCGCGGCGGCGGGCGTTCGTCGGCACGGGAAACCGCCATGCGGGTTGCCGCCGGTGGTGTTGCGCGACAGGTGCTGACCCAACACCCGGCCCTGAAAGACCTGCCCCCGATCCGTATCCGCGCTGCCGTTACCCAGATCGGCCCGCACGGCATCAACCGTGAGAACTGGGACTGGGATCAGGTTGACCAGAACCCGTTCTTCGGCCCCGATGCCGAGGCTGCGGCCACATGGGCCGACTACCTCGACGGTATCCGCAAGGATGGTCTATCCGCTGGTGCGATCATCGAATGCGTGGCCGAGAATGTGCCCGCCGGTCTCGGTCAGCCGATCTATGGCAAGCTCGATGCCGAACTGGCCTCGGCCATGATGTCGATCAATGCCGCCAAGGGCGTCGAGATCGGTGCCGGTTTTGCTTCTGCCGCGCTGGATGGCGTGCAGAATGCCGATGAAATCTTCCTTGATGAAAAGGGTCGCCCCGAATTTGCCAGCAACAATGCCGGTGGCATTCTGGGCGGTATCTCCAGCGGTCAGGATGTGGTCGTGCGCGTAGCGATCAAGCCGACCAGCTCAATCCTGACCCCGCGGGCAACCGTCAACCGGTTCGGTGAGAGCACGGACATTGTCACCAAGGGCCGCCACGACCCCTGCGTCGGTATTCGCGGTGTGCCGGTGGCCGAAGCGATGATGGCGATTGTGCTGGCCGACCAGTTGCTGCGCCATCTGGGCCAATGCGGTCCCGATGCCTTCACCCGCCCATGGGATCAGCGCTGACCCGAAAGCGTCGCCGCTTACTGACCCCTAATCATCGCCTTAATCATCATCGTCGGGGATAATCGCCTCGAACTGGATGCGCACATAATCAATGTGCCATTCGCCATTATAGGCCTGCAGCGCCGGTTTCAGCAGGGCCGCGACCTCTTTCACGAATTGCGGGCGCTCATTCACCGGCAGCTTGGCAATGGTCTTGGCGGTCATCAGCTCCAGCCAGGCCTCGATCCCCGCCGGAACATGGGTCAGGCGCGGAAAGATCGCGATTTCCCGCACCATGAACCCGGCATCTTCGAGCATGTCATGATACTGATCACGGGTCGGGAAGAACCAGTTGGGCAGGCAATCCGGCCCCAGCCCCCATTGGATCGCGACAGCCCGGAGAGCGGTACAGACGGCAGCGATATTGCCATGGCCGCCGAACTCACCAACAAAACGACCGCCGGGTTTCAGATGTGCCTTCACCTGACGGATCGCATCATCTGCCTTTGGCACCCAGTGCAGCACGGCATTGGAGAAGACGGCATCCACCATCTCCGGCAGTTCAAAATCGGTGGCATCGCCGAGGCGGGCATCAATGCCACGATCAACGGCGGCATCCACCATGGCCTGATCGGCGTCGATGCCGATCACGGTGGCACCGGCATCGAGTATCTTCTCGGTCAGGGCGCCATCGCCACAGCCGAGATCAATGATCGTCTCACCGGGTTTTACGGCCAGCAGGTCCAGTGCAGCGATCCCCAGATCGGAGACAAATCGTGCATTGCGCGCGTAGGCTGCGGCGTCCCATTTCTGTTCAACCATAGTTAATTACAAGTGTCCGTTTATGCCGAAGGCGGTTACGGTTGGCATACCCATTCCGTCCAGTCGGTGCAGTGCAGCACAGGACAGTATGCATAACAAGAAGAACCGCAAGGAGGAGCCCGGAAGATGCCGCAACCAGACCAGATCATGGCGCTCGATATTATCCCTGATCCGAGCACGCTTGATGATGCCAACCGGAAACTGTTTCAAATCTGCGAGGAAAAGTTCGGCTTTGTTCCCAATGTCCTGCAGGCTTACAGCGCGCGGGAACGGAAGCTGCAGACCTTCTCCCGCCACTATAATGAGCTGATGCTGGGAGAAAGCCGGTTAAGCAAGCTTGAGCGGGAAATGATCGCCGTGGTCGTATCCTCGGCAAATCATTGTTATTACTGCCTTGTTGCCCATGGTGCCGCCGTGCGACAATTATCCGGCGACCCGGAACTAGGTGAAATGCTCGTCATGAACTATCGTACGGCGGAGTTGTCCCCACGCCACCGCGCCATGCTTGATTTCGCCCACCGGCTGACCGTGCAACCGTCACAAATGGGTGAAACCGACCGACAGGCCTTGCGCGATGCCGGATTTGTTGATGAAGAGATCTTTGACATTGCTGACGTCACCGGCTTTTTCAATATGTCGAACCGTGTTGCCAGTGCCGTCGAGATGATGCCAAACCCCGAATATCACACCCTCAACCGTCAGGCCGCCGCGATTTCCGACACCTGATTCTGATTTGATTATCCCCCTCTTACGCGTCCCACCAAGGCCATAGACCATGTCTGATAACAATCCCTTCCGTACGCAGCATCCTGCCACTCCGAGCGATGCCGAGCGTCGCGCCGCCTGGCCGGAGACCCCGGCATCAGCGAAGAAAAGCCGTGCTGCCAGCAGCGGTGGCAATGGTGGGGGCGGCAACCTGCTCTGGCGCGCGGCCAAGGGCTTGCTGACCGTTATCGTCATCATGTTTGCCGGCGTGGGCCTGTTTATCGTTGCCGGCTTGTTCAGCCTGTTCAGCAGCCTGAGCGACATCGAAACCCCTGTCGCGCCGACAATGCCGAATGAAATAACCCTGTCCTATGCGCTTAACAAGTCACCGGCGGAAACCAATGTCGGCGGCGGCTTTGCCAGCCTGCTGACCTCGGACCAGACCGTACCGCAATTTGTCCGGGCGCTCGACGCAGCGGCGAAGGATGACCGGGTAAAGGGCCTGATCTTCCGCATTGAACCCATGCATATGAGCCTCGCCCATGCCCAGGAGATGCGCGATGCGATCATCCGGTTCCGTGAGGCAGGCAAGTTTGCCCATGTGTTCAGCTTCTCCATGGGCGACTTTATCGGCGGTACCGGCCCGTATTACCTTGCCAGCGCCTTTGACGAGATATGGATCCAACCGGCTGGCAGCATTGCCCTGACCGGTATCGGTACCGAACTGCCCTTCGCCGCCGACCTGCTCGCCCGCTTCAACGTCAAGTTCGAGGCGATTACCCGTGAGGAATATAAATCCCTCATGGCGCAATATACCGAGAGCTCAATGCCACCGGCACAGCGCGAGGCAATGGAAGCGCTGATCAACGACATGTATGAGCAACTGGTCGACGACATTGCCGCCGATCGCGGACTGCCTGCCGAAACCGTTATGGGCCTGATCGACCGCGCACCGCTGACAGCACAGGAAGCACTCGAAGCCGGGTTGATCGACCGTATCGGCTATCGTGACGAATTCCTCGACGAGGCACCGGAGAAGATTGTCTCCCTCGCCCGCTATGCCGCCCAGATCGAGCAACCTTCGGTCAAGGAGAACGGCATCGCGCTGGTACAGGCCGCCGGTCCGATCATGCAGGGCGTGGATGGTGAGGCCGCACTGTTCAGCGGCAACATGCGCACCAGCTATATCAATGAGGTGATGGAACAGATCATCGACGATCCGGCGATCAAGGCGGTTGTGTTCCGTCTCGACAGCCCCGGTGGCTCCCCCGCCGCCTCGGAGTTCGTTCGCCGTGCCCTGAAACGGGTGAGCGAGGCTGGCAAGCCGGTGATTGTCTCCATGGCCCGTGTCGCCGCGTCCGGCGGTTACTGGATTGCCAGTGGTGGTGACGCCATCATCGCGCAACCGGGCACCCTTACCGGTTCCATCGGTGTGGTTGCGGGCAAGCCGAACATGCAGGATTTCTGGCAGGAATGGGATGTCAGCTGGGCCCAGATCTATCGCGGCGAAAACGCCGACATGATCTCACCCAACGAGCCGTTCGATGCCGCCGGTCGGGCTGCGATCAACCGCTCCATGGATGCGATCTATCAGGACTTCCTCGCCCGTGTGGCCGAGAGCCGTGGTTTTAGCGTCGAGGAAGCCCGCGAACTGGCCAAGGGCCGGGTCTGGAGCGGTCGTCAGGCCTATCAGGTCGGTCTGGTCGATGAGCTGGGTGGTATCGACAAAGCCTTCGCCCGTGCAGCCTCTGCTGCCGGTATCGATGAGGGCGATGCCACGCTGCTGGTCTATCCGCGTCCGACCAGCCGGTTTGAAACCGTGATTGATCTGGTGAAGAATATCGGCAGCATCTATGAGGGGCTGCAGATCCTGAGCGAGCTTTCGGTGGTGGCTGAGAAAACTGGCATTCGCAATGTTCTGGAACTGGCACGCGATCCGTCCATGAACCAGACACCGGAGATTCTCACCCGCTGATTACGGCACCTTTCGGCCAAGGATCAGAAACTCGCGATTGCCCTCGGGCCCGGTAATCGGGCTCGGGGTCATCCCCTCGACCTGCCAGCCCGGCTGATCGGCGAGCCATGCCGCGATGCGCTCACAGACCTGCTGCTGCTTGTCGGTATCGCGCACCACCCCCTTCTTGCCGAGCTGACCGCGACCGACCTCGAATTGCGGTTTGATCAGCGCCACGAGCAAGGCGTTATCGCCGGTGAGCGCCATGGCCGCCGGCAGCACCAGTTCGAGGCTGATAAAGCTGGCATCGCACACCACCCAATCCACGGGGTCGGGTATCTGTTCACGGGTCAGGTGCCGGGCATTGGTCTGCTCCATCACCACCACCCGCTGATCATCGCGCAGCTTGTCGACCAGTTGGTCCTGTCCCACATCGACGGCATAGACGCGCGCAGCACCGTGATGCAGCAGCACATCGGTAAAGCCACCGGTTGACGCCCCCACATCAATCGCCGTAATGCCCTCAGGATTCAGGTTGAAATGCGTGATGGCGTGGACCAGCTTGAGCCCGCCTCTGGAAACCCATGGGTGGTCCTCACCGCGCAACTCCAGCACGGTATCGGCGGCGATCATCTGTGAGGGTTTGGTGACCGGCTTATCATCGGCGAAGACAATGCCCGCTTTGACCATGGCCTGCGCGCGGGAGCGACTGCGGGCATGGCCGAGATCAACAAGATACTGATCAGCCCGGACCCGCCGCCCCTGCTTAAGCTCGGCTTCAGGCGCGTTTGTGGGCATCTTTGGCAGTGGCATCGGCAATGCCCAGTGCCCGCATGGCAGTCGCAACGATCTGCGGTGCGTTCAGCCCCGCTTCCTCATATTGCAGTTCCGGTTTGTCATGCTCCTGGAAGATGTCTGGCAGGGTCATGGTACGGACAATCATGCCGCCATCGAGAATCCCGTCACCGGCCATGAATTGCAGGGTAAAGGCACCGAAACCACCAATGGAGCCTTCCTCAACGGTAATCAGCACCTCATGCTCCTTGGCCAGACGGCGGATCAGATCGTGATCCAGCGGCTTGGCGAACCGGGCATCGGCAACGGTGGTAGACAACCCACGGGCATCAAGCTCATCCGCCGCCTTGAGGCATTCCTGCAGACGGGCACCATAGGACAGCAGCGCGACCTTGGTACCTTCACGGACAATCCGGCCCTTGCCGATTTCCAGTGCGGTACCAAACTCAGGCATCTCGAGACCAACAGACTCACCGCGCGGATAGCGGAAGGCAGAGGGGCGGTCATCTAGGGCAACCGCCGTGGTCACCATATCCTGCAACTCGACCTCATCAGCTGCCGCCATCAGGACGAAGTTCGGCAGACAGCCGAGATATGAAATATCGAAGGCACCGGCATGGGTCTGACCATCGGCACCGACCAGCCCGGCGCGGTCGATGGCAAAGCGCACGGGCAGATTCTGGATCGCCACGTCATGCACAACCTGATCGTAACCACGCTGCAGGAAGGTGGAATAGATCGCGGCAAACGGCTTGTAACCTTCGGTTGCGAGACCGGCAGCAAAGGTGACGCCATGCTGTTCGGCGATCCCGACATCGAAGGTACGGTTCGGGAATTCCTTGCCGAACAGGTCGAGACCAGTGCCCGATGGCATGGCAGCGGTCACGGTGACGATCTTGTCGTCCTTTTTCGCTTCCTTGATCAGGCTCTGGGCGAAGACCTTGGTATAGGCAGGTGCCGCCGGTTTTGACTTTGCCTGTGCACCGGTCACAACATCGAATTTGGACACGCCGTGCATCTTGTCGGCGGACGCCTCGGCCGGCGCATAGCCCTTGCCCTTCTGGGTCACCACATGGACAAGGATCGGTCCCTCGCCCTGATCGTCGCGGACATTGCGCAGCACCGGCAGCAGGTGTTCCATGTTGTGACCGTCAATCGGCCCGACATAGAAGAACCCCATCTCTTCAAACAGGGTACCGCCGGTGACCAGACCACGGGCATATTCCTCAGCCCGTTTGGTGGCGTTCTTGATTGGACGCGGGAAGCGTGCTGCCAGATCGAGCACGTTCTTGCGCAGATTACGATATGGCTTGGATGAAATCAGGCGCGACAGATAGGCACTCATGGCACCGACCGGCGGCGCGATCGACATATCATTGTCGTTGAGGATGACGATCAGACGGCTGCGCATGGCACCGGCATTGTTCATCGCCTCATAGGCCATACCGGCACTCATCGCGCCATCACCGATCACGCAGATAACATTGTTCTTGCCGCCATCGAGATCGCGGGCCACGGCCATGCCGAGACCGGCAGATATCGAGGTGGAGCTGTGTGCCGCACCGAACGGGTCGTACTCGCTCTCCGACCGTTTGGTGAAACCGCTCAACCCGCCCCCTTGGCGAATGGTGCGGATACGATCACGGCGACCGGTCAGGATCTTGTGCGGATAGCATTGATGGCCGACATCCCAGATCAGGCGATCACGGGGCGTGTCGAACACGGCATGGATGGCGGTGGTCAGTTCGACGACACCCAGCCCGGCCCCCAGATGGCCGCCGGTAGTGGAAACAGCATCAACCATTTCCGTGCGCACTTCTTCTGCCAGCTGGGCCAGCTCGTCATCACTGAATTGCTTGATATCCGCAGGCACGGTGACACGATCAAGCAATGGCGTGACATTGGAAATAGTGCTGGTCATGGCTGGTCCTGATGTTGAATTGGTATGCTGCCTGATCGGACGGTGCTTGCCGTCACTCCGCATCCAGCGGTGAGCTTCCGGCAATCTGGCCGTCGGCGCTGATATTCAGGCGCTCGATCTTGGCCTGGGCCTGCTGCAGCTTCTGTTCACAATGTTTTTTCAAGGCGGCCCCGCGCTCATAGGAGGCAACGGCCTCATCCAGCTTTGCCGAACCGGATTCAAGGCCGCGCACGATGCCTTCGAGTTCCGCCAAAGCGGCCTCAAAGCTCAGTGCTTCAATATTTCCAGCCGTATTTTCAGCCGATTGCTGGGCCATGATCAATAACCTTGTCTGACAACCTGCCTTACACCCCTAAAGAGGCTTGGTATTTCTGTCAATCAGCAGCTTGCCTCGACCACCAAACAACCACGAAAAAGGCGCTTTCCGATCAGAAAGCGCCCTGTTCGATAATCTCTTGTGTGATCCGTCCGGATTACATGCCCTTTGGTGGTGGCAATGCTTTCGGTGGCGCAGGCAGTGCCTTCGGCGGAGCCGGAAGAGCCTTGCGTTCGGCACTTGGCAGGGCCTTTTGTCCTGAGCTGCCGCCATCATCAGGTCCGGTAAGACGTGGCGTATCCGGTCCTTCGATCCGACGTGGGCCTGAATCATGGCCGATGCGTTTGACCTCTTTGCCTTCAATAAAGCCGGCAACCATCGCATCGTGGCGACGACCGTGCATTTTCTCGGCAACACCGGAAACAAAGTCTGCACCGCCACCGGAGTCGTGACCACCGGGCATACCGCCACCGAGGCCGCTGAGACCACCCAGGCCACCGAGGCTTCTGGCATCCACATGAACATGGACATCGCCATGGAAGTGGTTGTGACGATCACCGATATGGTTGTTGTCACCCTTGATGGCATTGGCACCGTCACCGGTTGCCGCAACATTGTTGTTGCCATTGACCGACCGGCCACCGCCATTGAGCAGATCCTTGAGGGCCTTGAGCTGTTCGGTATTCGCCTTGATCGCCTCAACGGCAGGATCGGGGCTTTGTGACATCTTGCCATTCAGGCCAGAAACCCGCTTGTCATCGGGGTCCATCTTGATGTCATCATTGGCTGGCTGTTTTGGATCTTCAAATGCTTGGGCCGGACCATGCTCGGAACCGGCACCGTTTTTCTTCTCTTCGCGCAGCTGCATGCGGGCACGAATGGTGTCCAGAGCGCTCATGTTGCGCACACTGACCTTTGCACCCTGACGCTTTGCTTCCTTGTAAAGCTCCATGGCAAACCGTCGGTCGCCCCTTTGCTTGAACTGGAACGGGCCACCCTGAAGGTCATATGAGTGGATGAAAACTTTCCGTTTATTGCCCTCGCGCATTGATTGATCAACGATCATCCGCGCAGCGCGCTTGCGGTCAGCATCACTGGCAAAACCGGAAGCTTCTTTAATCTTTGGCGAGAGATTGACCTGCAGACCGGTGTTGAATGTGACAGAGGTCGTATTGCCCTTCACATCAACATTTCTGAGCTGCTTCTCATCTTCAGCGCTCAGTTTCATGCCATGAGCACCGTTTTTCGGAATAGTGCCGCGGTATAATTGGGCAGCCAAGGTTTGATCATCCTTGGCAGGTTCCAGACTTGGGCGCCGCTTCCTGGCCGCCTCAACGCCTTCATCTACCTTTTTGGAATATTCTGCACCGGCAGGCTCCTTGCCGTATGTAACGCCTTCAACAGATGAATTCGGACCGTGCTTTATGCCCGCTTCCTGTTGAGCCTCCAAAACCTCACTCAGCTCTTCTTCGGTTTGCTGAACGGCTTTGGCCTCGGCTTCATCGTGCATCCGCTGCGCTTCCGGATCAATACCGGTCGGCGTTGCTGGTGTCCCAGCAGCAGACTCCACTTCAGACGTTTCTGGCTTTGGACTCATAATTTAATCCCCTTATCCCACCTATGCTGCATAGCTTAGCACAGGAAAAGAAAGTTTGTCAGGCCCTGACCCCCCGTCAGGATTGTTAAACTTTTAAGTACATTTTACGTACTCAAGGACGATAGGAAGCAAATGCCCTTTTGAGCAACCCTAAATTGCGTTACCCATGTTCTTAACACTACCAACGGCATAAGAAAGCGGTGCACAAATAAATTTTTCTGGCTGGGCACAAAAACACCAAGCCTTTGAAAAACAACATTGTTTCTAAATAAAAACCTGTCAAATAAGCTCTGAAAGATGCGCCCGCACACCCGATGCCAGTGCATGCAGGTCATAGCCCCCTTCCAGCACCGAGACGAGCCGCCCCTTGGCATGGGCTTCCGCCACCTCACGCAGACGGCGAGTCATCCAGCCGAAATCCTCATCGGTCAGCATGATCCCGGCGAGCGGATCGCGCTCATGGGCATCGAAACCGGCAGAAATGATAAGTAATTCAGGCAGGTACTCCTCAAGTGCCGGGAGCAGGGTCTCATCAAATGCGCGCCGATATTCGGCCCCGGTCGAGCTTTCGCGCATCAGGATATTGAGCACATTGCGGTCCATGCCGGTCTCCTGCGGCAGCCCGGTGCCCGGAAACAGCGGATACTGATGCAGGGAGGCGTAGAAAATATCGGCACGGTTATTGGCAACCGTCTGGGTGCCATTGCCATGGTGTACGTCAAAATCAACGATCGCCACACGAGACAAGCCGTATTCGGCAATGGCATGGGCCGCCGCAATCGCCACATTATTGAACAGACAGAATCCCATCGCCTGCCCCGGCTCGGCATGGTGTCCGGGTGGACGGGTCGCTACAAAGGCACGGCGCGCAGCCTCACCCTCAGGGGCCGTCAGCACATGCTCCACAGCCGCAATCGCGGCACCGGCGGCATAGAGGGCGGCATCACCGGAACCGGGGGAGATAACCGTATCGCCATCAAGACGGCGTAGCCCCTTCTCGGGAATCGAAGCCAGAACACCCTCGACATAGACTGGCTCATGCACCCGTTCGAGCTGTTCCCGAGACGCCTTCGGAACCGGACCGCGGGGACAGGCATTGAACGGTTCTTCCTCGAGTGCCGCCAGAACACTGACCAGACGGTCGATGCGTTCGGGGTGGCCTGGCCCGGTATCGTGGGTCAGCCCGGAATCATGGGTGAAGATGGATAACGACATTGTGAAACTCACCACTGGACAGAAACCAAGCAGGACTTATCCTATGCCTCTAGCTGATGTTGGCCCAAGTTTAAAGCTGATCAGTGTTTCAAACATCGAGAGTGGCACCGCGCCTATGACCCGACCTGTCCGCTTTCCGTCCATCCGGGTGAGTGCAGCCATCATGGCCGCCTTGCTGCTGGCGGCACCCTTGCCGGTACTGGCGCAGGATAATGCGCTACCGGCAGCCACAGTACGGGTAGACCCGGTCATCGAGCAACCCATGGACGCAACGGTTCCCGCTGTTGCCCGGATCGTGACCAGCACCGGCGGGGTGATTGCCGCCCAGATCAACGGCCCGGTGGATGAGGTCAAGGCGCAGGTCGGCGACATCGTTCATAAGGGCGACATACTGGCGACGCTGGATCAGGATCGCCTGCGCTTTACCGTCGAGTTAGCCGAGGCCGAGGTGGCAACAGCCGCTGCCGATCTCGCCACCGCACGGGCGGAGAAGCAACAGGCCGACCTCGCCTTTGCCCGTCTGACCGGCCTCCGCAATTCCGCTGCCTTCTCACAGGCACGGTATGAGGACGCACAGACAGAAGTGCTGCGAACCCAAAGTGAGATTACCGCTGCTGCTGCACGGCTTCAGCGTGCCGAGGCCAATCTGGAACTGGCACGGCTCGATCTGGACCGGTCGAGCGTTCGGGCACCATATGACGGCGTCATCACCCAGCGACAGGCCGAGCCCGGCTCCTATGTCACCTCCGGCATGCCTATTGTCTCCATGCTCAATCTCGACCGGCTCGAACTTGAGGCCGATGTGCCCTATGACCGTCTCGGTGGCCTTAAAACCGGGGCTGAGGTTACCGCACGGTTCGACAATGGCGAGACCGGCACCCTCAGCGTGCGGGCGGTAATCCCACAAGAAAACCCCCTGACCCGAACCCGCGCCGTGAGGTTTGCCATCGTCGCCGGACCACCGGTTGAACAGCTCGCGGTCAATGCCTCTGCTGCCATTGATATTCCGCTGAATGCCGACGGCGTGGCGATCACGGTGCACAAGGACGGCATCATCAAGCAACCCAACGGGGCCACTGCCTTTATCGTCATCCCGACCGATGATGGCGGCTATCAGGCTGCACTCCGCGAAGTTGTGATCGGCGATTCCATCGGCAATCGCTTCGTGGTCCGCAGCGGGCTGGCAGTCGGCGACAGGGTCGTGGTACGCGGCAATGAGCGCCTGCAGCCCGGCCAGCGGCTGAGCCTTCCCGATCAGGGATAAGGAATACCCGGCATGAACCTGATCCGCAGTGCGATTGAACGACCAACGGCAGTACTGGCCGTTGTCGCCATGGTTGTGATGTTCGGTTTCGTGGCGCTGCAGAGCATCCCGATCCAACTCGCCCCTGATGTGAACCGGCCGGTGATCAATATCGAAACCCGCTGGACCGGCGCAGCACCGGTCGAGGTCGAGCGGGAGATACTCAACCGGCAGGAAGAAGAGCTGAAGGGTCTGACCGGCCTCACCAAAATGGACAGCCGGGCCCGCAATGACGAGGGCGAGATCACCCTCGAATTTGCCCCCGGCACCGATATGGACCGGGCGCTGCTGCTGGTTGCCAACCGTCTCGACCGGGTTGACGGCTATCCCGATGAGGCTGATGAGCCGGTGCTCGACACCGCCTCATCCGAGGACAATCCGATCGCGTGGTTCCACCTGCGCACCACACAGGACAACACCCGCGACATCAGCTCCTATCTGGAGTTTGTCGAGGATGTGATTCAGGACCGGCTCGAGCGTGTGCCCGGCGTCTCGCGAGTCAATATCCGCGGCGGAGTGGAGCGCGAATTGCAGGTCCGGGTCAGCCCCGAGGCAATGGCGCAATACGGTATTACCATCACGGACATGGTAACCGCACTGCGATCGGCCAATGCCTCGATCTCGGCCGGCGATATCGATGAGGGCAAGCGGCGCTATGTGGTACGGACCGAGGGCGATCTTGAAAGCCCGGAACAGGTCCGCGCCGTGGTTCTGCGCTCACAGACCGACAGCGTCACCGGACGGGTTGCCCGGGTGACGGTCGGCGACATCGCCAATGTCGAGTTCGGTTACAAGGATTACACCGCCCGGATCAGACAGCTGGGCGAGCCTTCGATTGCCTTCAATGTGGTGCGTGAAACCGGGGCCAATGTCATCAAGACCATGGCCGGTATCGCCGAGGCGATTGATGAGTTGAACGATGGAGCCGTTGCCCGCGAAGGCCTGACCATAACCCAGGTCTATGACGAGACCGTCTATATCAACTCGGCCATCGAACTGGTGCAGCAGAACATCGTCTTCGGCGGCCTGCTGGCTGCGGCCATCCTGTTGCTGTTCCTGCGGTCATGGCGGCCCACTTTGATCGTCAGTATCGCCATTCCGGTATCGGTTGTCGGCTCCTTCGTGGCGATGGCAGCGCTTGGCCGGTCGATCAACGTGATCTCCCTCGCCGGGCTCGCCTTCGCTGTCGGGATGGTGGTCGATGCTGCGATTGTGGTGCTGGAGAATATCTTCCGGCTGCGTCAGAACGGCCAATCGGCCAAGGATGCCGCCTATAATGGTGCATCGCAGGTCTGGGGTGCCGTCCTCGTCTCATCCCTGACCACGGTGATGGTGTTCATCCCGATACTGGTCATGGATCTGGAGATCGGCCAGCTGTTCCGCGACATTGCCGTGGCGATCTCCGTCTCCGTTGTGCTGTCACTGCTGGTTGCTGTCACCGTGATCCCGGCACTGGGTGCAAAACTCCTAACCACTGTTGCCTCAACCGAATCCCATATGCGCCTGCCGGTGATCGATGATTTCGGCAACCGGTTTTCAAGCATGGTGGTCGGTTATGCCAAACGGGTGGTTGCCTCGCCGAAGCTGGGCCTCGGCATTGTCGCGCTGATGACCGTGGTTACAGCTGCCGCAACCTTCCTGTTTTTACCCAAGCTGGAATACCTGCCGGAAGGCAACCGCAACATGATCTTCGGCGTCGCCATGCCACCGCCGGGCTATAACCTCACCACCTCAAACGGTATTGCCGAGCAGGTAGAAGCGGCCACGCGCGGCCTGTGGGCGAAGGAAACCGGTCCGGAATCAGCACCGGGCGAGCCACCGAAGATGGAGCATTTCTTCTTCGTCGCGACCCGGACCCAGCTGTTCTTCGGCAGCTCAGCCGTCGAGCAGGATGCCGGACGTGTCAGGGATCTGATCCCGACCGTCAGCGCCCCGATTTTTGAAGAACCCGGCACTTATGGCTTTATCACCCAGCCCTCGCTGTTCGGGCGCGGCATCGGTGGTGGCCGGTCGATTGATCTGGACATTGCCGGCCCCGATCTCGGCGATATCCTGCGGGTTGCCCAGAATGCCGCCAATGAGGTCACACGCCTGATGCCGCGCGAAGAAGGCAACCAGCTGCGCCCGCGTCCCGGTCTCGAACTGGGTGCACCGGAAGTCCGGTTGATTCCGGACCAGATCAGGCTGGCGGATAATGGCCTGAATACCCGTGATTTCGGCTCCACCATTGATGCCTTCAATGACGGGCTGCGGATTGCCGAGATTACCATCGGCAACAAGCGCCTCGACCTGACGCTCAAGGGTATCAGCGATTATGCGACAGAAACCCAGGGTATCGGCAACATCCCGGTGGTTACCGGTGGCGGCGTGATTGTGCCTGCCGCCAGCCTCGCCGATGTCACAATCACCGCCGGACCGACCGAAATCAGGCACCGGGAGCGCCTGCGTACCGTCACCCTTGAAATCCGTCCGAGCGCGCAACTGCCTCTGGAAGCGGCCATGGACCTGCTGCAGGAAGATGTGATTGACGCCATGACTGCTCAGGGCCTGCCGCCGGGGGTCACCATGCGTCTGTCGGGTACGGCCGATAAGCTCACAGAAACCTGGAACGAGATCGTTCTCGACCTGCTGCTGGCGCTGATCATCGTCTATCTGGTCATGGCCGTGCTGTTCGAGAGTTTCGGCTATCCGCTGGTCATCATGTTCTCGGTTCCGCTGGCAACCGCTGGCGGGGTTGGCGGCCTTGCCGTACTTAACCTGTTTACGCTCCAGCAGCTTGATATGCTGACCATGCTCGGCTTTGTCATTCTGATCGGCATCGTGGTCAACAACTCGATCCTGCTGGTTGACCAGACCATCAGCCATCACCGGGTTGATAACATGCCGATACCCGATGCGATTGTGGAAGCCACCCGCAACCGTATCCGCCCGATCTTCATGTCCTCCCTGACCAGTATCTTTGGCATGCTGCCGCTGGTGGCCTATCCCGGCGCCGGCTCCGAGCTCTATCGCGGTCTCGGCTCGGTGGTTCTCGGCGGCCTGTCCCTGTCAGCGGTATTGACGCTTGCCATTATCCCGCCGCTGCTCGGCGTCTTTGCCCCGATGCTTGAGAAACCGAGGGAAACAGCAACGGAAAGTCAGGTGCTATCGGTCGCGGGTGAATAGCAGCAGCCCACAACCACAGGCTGCATAAAAACTTCACAACACACGCTTGACCACCGGAAAATCGGCCCTAATTCGAGATATATAAGTTCTCGCTTCGGGAATATTTTATGCCTTACACGAAACTGCGCGCGCAAACCGACCGTGTTGCCCGTATCCTGAAAGCCGTAGCCAATGCCCGACGGCTGTCTATCCTCTGTGAACTGGCCAATGGCGAGCAAAGCGTCACCGAATTACAGGAAGCGATCGGCATCAGCCAATCCGCCCTGTCACAGCATCTGGCCCGGCTGCGGCGTGACAAGCTCGTGGTAACCCGCAGGGACGCACAGAACATTTATTACAGCATTGAAGCGAACTATCTGCCCGATTTGCTGGACAGCCTCGACCAGCTTATCGCTGAAGGTAGTGGAAGTGGAGAGATGCGTAATACAGCCTGACTGCTTCTAACCAAACAGTTTGTCGATATCATCCTGACTGATACCGTCACCATCGGCAGAAGGACCATTCAGCAGGTTACTCTCATCAAAATGCGGATCATGGGGATTGTGATTGCCGTACTGTGCGGCATTCGCCACCTCTTCATTATGACGCTCAATATCATCACTTGAGATACCCATGGCCAGTTCAACATGAACAATGCGTTCCTCAAGGTTGGACAACATACGGGTAACCCGGGTTATGCGCTGGCCGGTCAGGTCCTGGAAGCTTGAAGCTTGCAGGATCTTCATGATGCTCTCGCGGATGACGTTCAGATCATCAGTAAAACGTTCATCACCGACCTCGTGCTGCACGCCCTCGATCAGTTCGATAACTGTCTGGTCAATGACTTCACAGGCATCAATGATCTCGCCCGCCGCTTCCTCGGTCTGGGAAATAACATCGCTCAACTCACCGGCGGCGGAAAAGATATTCTGACCACCCTCCTGAATCCGGCGCAGGCCAAGCACCGCATCCCGGCGTTCGCAGGACGCGGAGGGATCGGCAGCTTCAGGCTGGCCGGTTGCACCGGCTGAGCCTGCAACCGAGGCATTGCCGATCTGCTCCAGGCTCTCGACGATCAGCGACACCCGTTGCTCGAGCCGCTCGATCGCGCCCATCATGTCATCGATCTGACTGAATACCTGCGTATCCGGACTACTCTGTGGTCCCTTCGAGGACGATGTTTTTTTGGACATGGCAGCGCGCTGCTGCTCTGCCCGGAATGGTTTACGGGTCGGTACTGACATCTCGTGGCCTCATTTCTTGAACCGCTGCTGACGGCTATGAAACTGAGGCTAGCAATGATCACTTTCCCAACCGTTAAAACGGCGACCAAAGATTCATTCTTTTTGATTTTCGCCTAGTCGAGTCCGATCACATGGCCCTCACGGCGCGGATCGGCACCACCAATCAACTCACCGTCACGGATCAGAATGCCATGCAACCCGCTCTCCATCGTCGTAACCCGTACCTCATGCCCCATCTGTGACAATGCCTGGGCAATCGGATAGGCATCACCGCGGTTTTCCACCTCGACCGGACCGTTGCGGCTGCCGACATGCGGCTTGGCAAATGCCCCGGCCGGTTCATAACCGTAATCGAGAATGTCGATGATGCTTTGGGCCACGTAATTGATGATCCGGCTGCCGCCGGGCGAGCCGACCGCCAGCACCGGATGCCATGCGGCGTCAAAGACAATGGTCGGCGACATGGAACTGCGTGGCCGCTTGCCCGGCTGCACCCGATTGGCGATCAGCGCCCCTGCCCGATCCCGTGGAGCAAAGGAAAAATCGGTCAGCTCATTATTCAGCAGGATGCCATGCACCATCTGCCGTGCCCCGAAGGCCATCTCGATACTGCCGGTATAGGACAGGACATTGCCCGAACCATCGACCACAACGAAATGGCTGGTGCCGCTATTCTTCTGTCGGGGATCAATCCCGGCATCAAGGCGGGTTTCGAGCTGGGTGGCGGGCCAGTCATCGGCGATTGCCGGTCCGACAGAAGCCTGATCCAGAGACATCTGCCCGGCACGCCTATCGAGATAATCAGGATCAACCAGCGCCTTTACCGGCACCGGCACAAAATCCGCATCGGCCATATATCGGGCGCGGTCGGCATAGGCGAGCCGGGCCGCCTCCACATAGCGATGGGCCCCCATCACCCGGGCGCGCTCGTCATGGTCATCGGGCAGGAACTGTCCCACCATACCCAGTATCTGCCCGACGGTAAGGGCACCGGAACTGGGTGGCCCCATGCCACAAATCCGCAGATCACGAAACGGCGCGCATACCGCGCTGCGACGGATTGCGCGATAGCGGGCGAAGTCACCGGTACTGAGCAGCCCCGGATTGGTAGAATGCCCGGTCACCTTGGCGACAATATCCTCGGCAATCCTGCCGTTGTAGAAGGCATCCACGCCCTGATCGGCCACAGCCTCAAGCAGTGCCGCGTAATCAGGGTTTTTCAGAATATGCCCGACCGGCCAAGGCTCCCCCTCGGTATTGAAGAAATAGGTAAAGGCGGTCTGGTCATTGCTCAGCCCTTCCGCCTTGCCGATGCTGTCATGCAACCGCTGGCTGACGGCAAAACCGTCGCGCGCCAGATCAATCGCCGGTTGCAGCAATGTGCGAAACGGCAGGGCACCGTGATCCCGGTGCATCCGCTCCAGCAACCGCAAGGTGCCGGGCGTGCCCACCGCACGCCCACCGATGAAGGCTTTCGTGAAGTCCATCGGCGCGCCCTCAGGCGTCAGGAACAGATTATCGCGCGCCGCCATGGGGGCGGTCTCACGTCCGTCATAGGTATCCAGCAGCAGATCCCGGCCCGACCAATGCACCGCGAAGGCGCCACCGCCGAAGCCCGAGGATTGTGGCTCGACCAGCGTCAGTACCGCCTGAATGGCAACCGCCGCATCGGCAGCCGTGCCACCGGCGGCCAGCGCCTCGATACCGGCGCGACTGGCCAGCGGATGCGCCGTCACCACCATCGCCTTTGATGCCCTACCGGACTGTATCGGCTGCACCGGCGCGTCTGCCGCCTGTAAGCCGGTGAGTGGCAACAGACTGAGCAGAATGGCGACACAGGCGGTAAAAACCGGCCGCATCGGATGAATGTGATGTGGCATCGTGGTATTTTGTGTGAAGTATAAGGGCATGTGGCTTTGCATCAGGCAGGAAACGGGCGGGGCTGCAGACTAGGAACATTCGCGGCCAACTGCCAGCGGTTCTTGCTTATACTGAACCCGATCAATGGCCATCAACTACAGGCAGAGATTGAGAACCGTGCCGGACGACAAGTTTGATTCAGCCCGCCTCGAAGCGCATCTGGCCAAGAAGCGCAAGAAATCAGGTGCCGCCTATGCCACCACCGGCAAACGGGCCGTGGCCTATACGGTCGATCACCTGATCATCTCCTGCCTGTCGCTCATCCTTGCCTTTGTCATCAACATCTTCAATCCGGCCCCGGCATTCGAGATGATGCCGCCGGAACTGCAGATCACCCTTGATGCCTCGGGGATGCCGACCGCGAATATTGCCCAGATTCCGACAACAGAAGAAGCGATGGTGATGATTGCCGAGCACTGGGCCAGCCAGATGAGCAATTTTGCGCCGCTATTCTCACTCTCCTTCCTGCTGCCGATGGTTTATTTCTCAATGTTCATCGCCAGCCGCTGGCAGGCGACACCGGGCATGCGCTGGTGCAAGATGATTGTCACCGACCGGCAGGGCAATGCCCTGTCGCTGCTCCAGGCCGCGTTTCGTACGCTGGCCCATTTCCTGACCTATCTGACCCTCGGCATCGGTTTCTTCGCTGCCAGCTTTAACCAGCGGCGGCTGGCGCTCCATGACTGGATTTCCGGCACCGAGGTGCGCAAATACGATCCGGAATTTGAGGCTGAGCGCAAACGCCGGACCGAGGAAGCCAAGGCGGAAGCCCTGCGCGTGCAGGCACAGGCTCTGGACCGGCAGGCGACAAAACCGGCGCGGCCTGCCACCCATACCGCACCCAAGGGACAGGCCGGGGCAAAAAAACCGGCTGGCAAGAAACCGGCTGCGACCAAACCCGCCCGCCCGGCTCAATCGGTAAAGCCGAAACAGCGCCCGAAGCAGCAACCCAAACAATCCCCAGAACAATCAAGCTGACCGATTGACAGCTGACGCCTAAATTCCGTTACGTGTGCAGGCTTGTGGCTATGCTATAAGTCGCCATCATCAACGACCGGGGCCATCGGGCATACCGGCACCACGCGGGATTATTGGTCATGAACAAACAGGTCGATCCGAAACATATTGGCAGCCAGCCGAATGATCTCGACACCTTCTGGATGCCGTTCACGGCCAACCGGCAGTTCAAGGCCGATCCACGCATGATCGTCGGCGCCGACGGTGTCTACTATACCGCTCAGGATGGCCGTCAGGTACTCGACGGAGCTGCCGGTCTCTGGTGCGTCAATGCCGGTCACAACCGCAAGCCGATTGTCGATGCCATCAAGGCGCAGGTCGATGAGTTGGATTACGTCCCCGGCTTCCAGATGGGTCATCCCCGCGCCTTTGAGATGGCCAACCGTCTGAAAACCATCCTGCCCGACGGGATGGAGCATGTGTTCTTCTCCAACTCCGGTTCGGAAGCGGTCGATACCGCGCTCAAGATCGCGCTCGCCTATCACCATGCCCGTGGTGAGGGCAACCGCACCCGTTTGATCGGGCGCGAACGCGGCTATCACGGTGTCGGTTTCGGCGGCATCTCGGTCGGTGGGATGCCCTATAACCGCAAGGCATTCAACGGCGCGCTTCTGCCCCATGTCGATCACATGCCGCACACCCATGACAAGTCACAGCAGGCCTTCTCCAAGGGTCAGCCGGAATGGGGTGCGCATCTGGCCGATGAGCTGGAGAAAATCATCGCCCTGCATGATGCCTCAACCATCGCTGGCGTGATTGTCGAACCGGTCGCCGGCTCAACCGGCGTGCTGGTGCCGCCGAAGGGCTACCTCCAGCGGCTGCGGGAAATCTGTGACCACCATGGCCTGCTGCTGATCTTTGACGAGGTGATTACCGGCTTTGGTCGTCTGGGTACCGGATTTGCCGCCGAATATTTCGGCGTCACCCCGGACATCATGACCATGGCCAAGGGCGTCACCAATGGCGCGGTACCGATGGGTGCCACGGCGGTCAAAGGCAACATCTATGATGCCTTCATGAATGGCCCGGAACATATGATCGAGTTCTTCCACGGCTATACCTATTCCGGCCACCCGCTCGCCTGTGCCGCCGGTCTCGCCACGCTCGACATCTACCGGGACGAGAAGCTGTTCGAGAATGCCGCCAATCTCGCTCCCGTGCTGGAGAAGAAACTGCACACCCTGCGTGACGAGCCGAATGTCATCGATATTCGCAATATCGGCATGATCGGCGCGGTTGAACTGGCACCGAGCGATGCCGGACCATCCAAACGGGCCTATGAGGTCTTCCTCGATTGCTGGCGCAACAACGTGATGGTCCGCTTTACCGGCGATACCATTGCCATGTCACCGCCGCTGATCATGACCGAAGACAATATCGAGCAACTGGTTGAAACCCTGCGGGCCGCAATCCGCCGTGCAGCCTGATCGGACAGACATTCCACCGGCACAGGCCGTCCTGATTGACGGCCCCGATGCCCTGACCGCGATCACCAGCAATCCCGAGGCAATCCCCGCGGATTGCTGGTTCATCACCCCGGATCATGTGGGCCGCCAGCTTGGCCTAGGCTGGGCTGTCGCGGTACAGGAAGTGCTGACCAGCCTGTCTGCCGGATGGCATCTGATCGCCGATTGCGGCAACAGCGCCGGGGATGCCGCCCATGCAATCAGCCTCGGATTGCCCGGAACCGTGTTTTATGGCGACGATCTTGATGAAAATGCGAAAGCAGACGTTGCCGAAAGGCTGTCATCCATGGCAGAACAGCGCGGCACGGTGTTCCTGAGCCAGCGACCAGCGGTTCAGCCCGCCTTCCATACTCCGTAGAACAAGATGTCTGCACCCGAACGCAGACCCATAAAACAAGAGAGCGAAACAGATGAAAACGACCCAGCGCGTTCGCAAAATTCTGAGCTATTACGAGACCGAAACCCCCGGTGTAAAAGCCAACATCGCGCGCTTCCTGATGGAAGGTAAGCTGCGCGGCACCGGCAAGATGATCATCCTGCCGGTCGATCAGGGCTTCGAGCACGGCCCCGCCCGTTCCTTCGCATCCAATCCGGCGGCCTATGATCCAGCCTATCACCCGCAACTGGCGCTCGATGCCGGTCTGTCCGGTTATGCCGCCCCGCTCGGTATGCTTGAATGTGTTGCTGATACCTTTGCCGGTCAGCTGCCGCTGGTGCTGAAAATGAACAGCGCCAACAGCCTGTCCCGTTTCAAGGAAGGTGCCGATCAGGCCGTGACCGCTTCTGTTGACGACGCACTGCGCCTCGGCTGCTCTGCCATCGGCTTCACCATCTATCCGGGTTCCGACGCTGCCTATGACCAGTTCGAGGAACTGCGCGACCTGACCCTTGAGGCGAAATCTGCTGGTCTCGCCACCATCGTCTGGTCCTATCCACGCGGCGGCTCCATGACCTCCGATGGCGAAACTGCTGTTGATATCGTTGCCTATGGCGCGCACATGGCCTGCATGCTCGGTGCCAATATCGTCAAGGTGAAGCTGCCGACCGACTTCATTGAGCTGAAAGAAGCTAAAAAGGTCTATGAGGAAGAGAAAATCGACGTCAGCACCCTGTCCAAGCGCGTTGAGCACGTGGTCAAGTCATGCTTCGACGGTCGGCGCATCGTGATCTTCTCCGGCGGCGGCAAGAAGGGCCTGCAGGGTCTCTATGACGACGCACAGGCCATTCAGGATGGCGGCGGCAACGGCTCCATCATCGGCCGTAACGTCTTCCAGCGCCCACGTGAAGAGGCACTGGAAGTACTCGGCAAGATGATCGATATCTTCAAGGGCCAGTAAGCTCAAAAACCGGCAAACCGCCTGTCGGCTTGACCGGACCGAACAGAAAAGCGAAACAGGGGCGCGACTATTCCAGATGGTCGTGCCCTTTTTCATTGATGACCCGACACCATGCCCAAGCAGCCAACCGTTCCCGACCGCCCACCGCTCCAGTTTTATGCCTCGGTTCTGGATATAGAAGATCTGCCTGCGGCCCAATCCACTGTTACTGCGGTCCTGAGCGATCCGCCCCCCGCCGCGATCCTGCTCGGCTTCACCAGCGAGGATCCGGTTATTGTCGGCGACATGGTGACCGCATTACAGCAGCCGATACAGGCAGCGGAAACCGCCTGCATACTGCTCGGCGACCCAGCACTGGCGGTGGCACTCGGCTGTGACGGCGCGCATCTGGAGTTTACCGATATGCCGGTGAAACAGGCCCGTGCCACGCTCGGTGACGACCATATTCTCGGCATCGGTTGCAACTACAGCCGCCACGATGCCATGATTGCCGCCGAACAGGGTGCCGATTACGTTGCTTTCGGCCCCTATACGGCCACATCCGACGCGGAAGACCTCTCAGCTCTGACATGGTGGCAGGAGATGATGGAAACGCCCTGTGTCGCCATCACCGATGATGCCGGATTGTCGCAATCGCTCTATGACGCCGGGGCCGATTTTGTGCTTGTGCACAAAACTGCCTAGTTTTCCCTGCGTGTTTTCATCCGGCAGGCGTAGGGCTGGATAGGTCAGATAACGACGACCGACAAGCGAGGCCATCATGGCAGCAGAACCGGATCTCAAAGCACTTGAACGCCACGCCACCTATCGACAGGGCGGCCCCTTCAAGCCAGCAAAGCAGGGCGAGCACATGGGTTCATACGGACCGCTCGCCGATCAGCTCCACCGCTCGGAGCCAGTCGCAGCCCCCATGCCCGCCACGACCTCTGCCCCGCGAACAGATCAGGTGATGCGTACAGTAAAGCCCCGCCGCGAAACCGCGTTCGAGCGTGCGGTTGAAGGATCGGTGAGACGCGGCACCCTCAGCCGCGAAGGCGCAGACGCCCTGCTCGAAAACCGCTTCCCGCAATGGCTCGATGAACAGTTTGCCGCCAAGAAACAGGCCGCTGCTGCCGAAGGCGACCACAAGAAATCACCCGCCGCCTCCGGTCCGGCAACGCCCGGTACCCGCGTCTAGGTCTAGCTAGCGCGTCCGCGATTTCTTGAAAGCCTCGACGCTCACATCAACGGGCAGCCAGCAGACATCGTCGATGTGATCGGCACCACTGAACAGCATGGCCAGACGGTCGATGCCGAGGGCAATACCGCCCGCCTCGGGCATCCCGTGTTCGAGCGCCGCGATGAAATCCCCGTCAATCGGATAGCGCTCACCATAGAGCTGTTCCTTCAGGTCCATATCGGCCTCGAACCGGCGCAGCTGTTCCCCGGCATCGGTCAACTCACCAAACGCATTGGCCAGTTCAAGGCTGCAGATATACAGCTCGAACCGTTCGGCCAGTCGCGGGTCTTCGGCCTTCGGACGTGACAGGGCCGCCATGGAAATCGGGTAATCATAGAGAATGGTCGGCACACCGACGCCCAGATTTGGCTCGATCTTCTCCAGAAAAATCTTGAAGAACACATCATCCCAGCGATCATCATCGGCCACATGGAAGCCCTGCGCCCGCGCGAGCGGAGCGAGCAGGGCAACATCGGGATTGCGATCATCGGGGCCGATGGTGGCCATGAGGTCGATGCCGGTATAGCGGGTGAACGCCTCTGGCACCGACAGGTATTCCCACTCGCCGAACGGATCGCTGGTCAGCTCCCCGTGCCGCAGCTGATCAATGCCACAGGCCCGTGCCGCCGCCTGCACCATACCTTGCGTATCCGCCATGATATCGCGATAGCTGGCATTGGTGCGGTACCATTCGATCATGGTGAATTCCGGCTGGTGCAGCTTGGCCTGCTCGCCATTACGGAACACCCGGCAGATTTCGAACAACCGCGGCCAGCCCGCGACCAGCAGCTTCTTGATCGCGAATTCCGGGCTGGTATGGAGATAGAAGGGCCGCACGGTTTTCCGGTCCATGCCGACGAAATCGGTTTTGAACGCCTGCAGATGCGGCTCAAGCCCCGGACTGGTCTGCAGCGCCGGGGTTTCGCACTCGATAAAGTCCTGTTCCCAGAAATATTCCCGGATCGCACGGATCATTTCCGCCCGCCGTCCCAGATTGTCCCGGCGTTTCATCATCTGGTCCGGGTGCCATACCGGCTGCTGGATATGCGAATTCGACATAACTTGCTCCTTACAGCGCCACTGCCGATTGCACCTGTCGCGCCTTGCTGCTAGCTTCCGGCAAAATTTTTCGACTACTTATGACGGTTAAGGCATCAAGCATATGAAAATCAACGCTATTGAAATCCGTGGCGGTAACGTTCTCGATCATGAGGGCAAGCTCTGGCTCGTGCTGAAGAGCAATATCTACCAGCCCGGCAAGGGCGCTTCCGTGGTTCAGGTGGAAATGCGCGATGTCCGCACCGGTACCAAAACCAATGTCCGTTTCCGCACCCAGGAGACCGTCGAGCGCGCCCGTCTGGACGAGGTCGAGTACCAGTATCTCTACGACGAGGGCGATGATCAGTTCGCCTTCATGAATCAGGAAACCTTCGAGCAGATCAGCATTACCGGCGAGATCATCGGCGATCAGAAAATCTATCTGCAGGAAGGCATGACCGTTATCGTGCAGATGTTTGAGGCCGAGGCGCTGTCCGTACAGCTGCCGGTTACCGTTGTGCTCGAAATCACCGAGGCTGACCCGGTCGTGAAAGGCCAGACCGCCTCTTCATCCTACAAACCTGCCCTGCTCGAAAACGGTGCCAAGATCATGGTCCCGCCACATATCGAGGCAGGCACCAAGGTTGTTGTGAAGCCGGAAGACGGCTCCTATGTCGAGCGCGCGAAATAAGCCTTTTCGCGCCCCGACACCGACCTCCTTTTCTTTAACCGCAGCCAGATTGGCAAATCATTATGGCCCCGACTTCCCCACTCATTAACGTCATGGTTCAGGCGGCACAGAAGGCCGCGCGCGGCCTGACCCGCGATTTTGGCGAGCTTGAGAACCTGCAGGTTTCCCGCAAAGGGCCGAGCGATTTCGTCTCCGCCGCCGATATCAAGGCCGAGAAGAAGCTGCGTGAGGAACTGGAGAAAGCCCGTCCCGATTACGGCTTCATCATGGAAGAAGGCGGCAAGGTTGCCGGTAAGGACCATTCAAACACCTGGATCATCGATCCGCTGGATGGCACCACCAACTTCCTGCACGGCTTTCCGCACTGGTGCATCTCCATCGCCCTTGAGCGTGATAGCGATATCCATGCCGGTGTGATCTATGACCCGATCAAGGATGACCTGTTCTGGGCCGAAAAAGGTGCCGGTGCCTTCTGCAACGACCGCCGTATGCGGGTTTCCGGTCGCATCCATCTTGATGAAACCATCGTCGCCACCGATGTGCCCGGCGTTGGTCGTGGCAATCATGGCGAATTGCTCGGCATCATGGAAAAGGTGATGGGCAAGGTTGCCGGCGTTCGCCGCACCGGTTCCGCCGCCCTCGACCTCGCCTATGTCGCCGCTGGCAAGCTCGACGCCTATTGGGAGCGTGATGTGAACTCCTGGGACGTCGCCGCCGGTATCGTCATGGTGCGTGAGGCGGGCGGCATCGTCTCCGACCTGCGCGGCATACGTAAATGCCATAATTCCGGTTCTATTATTGCGGGCAACCAGACCCTGCACACCGAATTGATGCGCGACGTCAAACTGCCCAAAGAGGTTGCCGCCAAAAGCGCTTCCTGACCGTTGCAGGCTGGCCCAGCGACCGTTGATTTTACGTGATTTGCGTAAACGATGCGGGCGCAATAGTGTTGACTTGCGACGACCCGAGACGCGACCAGGTGAGACAATGATCCAACGCCCCAGCCAGTACCTTATTCGTATAGCCATATTTCTCGTCGCCGTCCTTGTGCTGGCCGGGTTCCTGAATGCTGCCCTGCTCAACGCCTTCATGGCCAATCCGGCCCTAAATGGTTTGATCCTTGGCGTGCTGCTGATCGGTCTCGGCTTTGCCATCCGTGAGGTTCTGCGCCTGACGCCGGAGGTTGACTGGCTCGACCGGGTCCAGCGCGGCGATACCCGTTCCTATGGCCGCGATCCGGTATTACTTGCCTCCCTCTCCCGTGTCGTCGCCGACCGACCGCGCGAATTGCGCCTGTCGCCATCGGCCATGCGCTCCCTGCTCGACGGCGTCGCTGCCCGGCTGCATGAGAGCCGGGAATTGAGCCGCTATGGCATCGGTCTGCTGGTGTTCCTCGGCCTGCTCGGCACCTTCTGGGGTTTGCTGACCACGATCGGGGCAATCAGCAATGTGGTCAACGGCCTGACCGTCGGCCCGGACAATATCGGCGCGGTTTTCGATGATCTGAAAAGCGGGCTGCAAGCCCCCCTCTCGGGCATGAGCACTGCCTTCTCCTCTTCCCTGTTCGGCCTCGCCGGGTCTCTGATTCTCGGCTTCGTCGATCTGCAGGCCGGTCAGGCTCAGAACCGTTTCTATACCGATCTTGAGGATTGGCTATCAGAGAATATCGATGTCAGCAGCGCCGCTGGCGGACTGGTCGAGGGCGATGCCTCGCCCAACGCCTATCTTGCTGCACTGGTCGAACAGAATGCCGAGAACCTCAACAAGCTGACTGCCGTGATCAGCAATGTCGAGGCCGAGCGCCAGCGCAACAACGATGCCCTCGCCCAGCTCGGCGATCACATTCAGGCGCTGGTCGTGCAGATGGCCAATGAACAGCAGGTGCTGAACAAGCTGAGCGACCTCGAAACCGGTACCGCACCGCTGCTCAATGCGATCAATCAGGCAATCTCCGAAGGCCGCCTCGGTATCGACGACAACAGCCGCAAGCATCTGCAGAATATCAACACCAACCTGTCCCGCCTGCTGGAAGAAACCGCGCAGGGCCGGGTCGAGATGCTGACCTCTGTGCGCGATGAAATCCGCCTGCTGTCCAAGACCGTGGCCATTGTCGCCGAACAGGTCATGGACCCGGACAATCAGGCCGAGGCCGCCGAGCTGCGCTTCAAATCCGCAAGCCAGCAGCAGGAACCGGGGCAGCCACCACTGCCCGACTGGCTCGCGCGCCAGCAGGACAATAGCGGGAACAAGGGATAGCAGCGATGCCCCTGCCCTCACGCCGCAACGGCGCTACCGCAATCAATGTCTGGCCCGGCTGGGTCGATGCCCTGTCATCCCTGCTGATGGTGGTGATCTTTGTGCTGCTGGTCTTCACCATGGCACAATTCTTCCTGCAATCCACGCTCAGCGGTCAGGACATCCAGCTCGAACGCCTCAACGCCCGGATCAACGAACTGACTGATCAACTGGCGCTCGAAGCATCGGACAAGCGGGAGCTGGAAGCGACCATCGCGCGACTGACCGGTCGCCTCAGCAATCTGGAGACCGAGCGCAATGCGATCCGGCTGGCGCTGGCCGAGCGAGAGGAGGCCCGCGCTGCGCTCGAAGATCAGGTTATCAGCCTTGAAGACCGGTTACAGCAGCTATCCGCCGCCAATAGTGCAGCACAGACCGATCTGGCAGATCAGGAGCAACTGACAGCAGAAGCACAGGATCAGGTCGCCATGCTGAACCTGCAACTCAATGCCCTGCGCGAGGAACTGGCCCGGCTGTCATCGCTGCTCAGCGAGCGTGAAGCGACAATTGAGGAACAGGATGCCCAGATCGTCAATCTCGGCCAGCGGCTCAATCAGGCGCTGGCGAGCCGGGTACAGGAACTGGCGCGCTATCGCTCAGAGTTCTTTGGCCGTCTGCGGGAAATTCTCGGCGAGCGGGATGATGTGCGCATCGTTGGCGACCGTTTTGTCTTCCAGTCGGAAGTGCTGTTCGACAGTGGTGAAGCAATTCTGGCCCCTGCCGGGCGGGAACAGTTGCAGCAGCTTGCCGATACGCTGAAGACCCTGTCGGCGGAATTTCCCGATGATCTGAACTGGATTTTGCGGGTCGATGGCCATACCGATAATGTGCCAATCAATACCCCGGAATTCCCGTCAAACTGGGAGCTCTCCTCAGCCCGCGCCATCTCAGTGGTCAAGTTTCTGATCGAGCAGGGCATCCCCGAGCGGCGTCTGGCGGCAACCGGATTTGGCGAGTATCAGCCGATCGAACCGGGCAATTCGGCAGAGACCAGATTGCGAAATCGTCGGATCGAGCTGAAATTCGACCAGCGATAGGCCAAAAACTGCAACAGATGCTTGCTTTCCTTGGGCTCGTTCGGTATCACCCTGCTTCAAAGTTTCCGACAGATAACCATTCATGCGTGGCCGAGCTGCGGAATAGCCGTTGGTTCAGACCCATAACGCTGGAGTAAAGACCATGAAAGCCGATATTCATCCCGAGTATCATGAAATCACCGTTGTCATGACCGACGGTACCGAATTCACGACCAAGAGCACCTATGGCGAGCCAGGTGCCGTTATGCGTCTCGATATTGATCGCAAGTCACACCCGGCATGGGTTGGTGGCAGCCAGCGTGCGCGTGAAGGTGGCCAGCTGGCCCGCTTCCGCAACCGTTTCGCAGGCTTCGGTCTCGACGGCTAATAACGCAAGCGGCAATGCCGGGTACCTACCCGGCCTTGCGTGCCTGCTGATCGAGGCGCGATATACGCTGATACAGCGCGCGACTGCGATCCATCAGATTGCTCAGGCGGTCCGGAATAATATCCCGGTCCGCCTGTTCCTTTTCCAGCCACTCTGCATCCTCACCGGCAATGCTGCCGGTTTCCGGCAGGGCATAGGTGTCATCCGCCAGCGTTTCCGGTGGCAATTCCCCGGTCGCCACAGCCTTGTTCGCCATGAGCCAGGCCATTATCTGCGTCAGCCGCGCGGTCACCTGCATGGTATATTGACTGAGCCGCAGCCGCTGGTCTGATTCCAGCTGCGAACTGGCCTCGCGCTGTTCCTTGGCGAAATCGCGGGCATCAATCAGCATCTCCATCGCCTCTTCATAGGCCCGGTCGAGCGTCGCATCGGCGGTGGTGGGAATATTGTCTGGCATGGTTGATCCATTCGTCAGGCGCGGCCAAATACTGATAACCGGATGCTAGAGAGTACCGGCGCGGAATGATAGCGCGACCCGGGTTAAAAATCTGGAAAACACCCCCTTGAACCCGAAAATCGGCCTACCTACCTATTTATTGTGGGGACGTTGGATGATCCAAGTCCTCGCAAAACAGAACCGTGTCGGATGCCGATTGTCGGGTCCGGCCACCAGTAATCAAACTCGCTTCATCGAAGGAGAAAATGATGCGTACCTATGATTTGACACCCTTGTTCCGTTCAACCGTTGGCTTTGACCGCCTCAATCGCCTGCTGGAAAGCGCGACCGCATTGGATGAAACACCGTCCTACCCCCCTTACAACATCGAGAAACTGAGTGATGATGATTACCGTATTACCATGGCTGTTGCTGGCTTCAGCCGCGATGACATTGACATTACGGTCAAGCAGAACTCTCTGCTCATCACCGGTAAGGGCCAATCCAAGGACAAGGCGGAAGGCGTAACCTTCCTGCATCGCGGTATCGCAACCCGTTCTTTCGAGCGCCGGTTCGATCTCGCCGACCATATCGAGGTGACCGATGCCGCCCTCACCGATGGTATGCTGACAATCGGCCTCAAGCGCCGGGTGCCGGAAGCCCTCAAGCCACGGAGCATCGAAATCCGTGACGGTGAGGCGGATCAATCAGCCGCCAAAACAATCGAGCATAACGGAAAAAAAGCCGCATAAGGCTTGGCTTTCCCGACCCGATTGAAAAGCAGCAGCGTCCGGTCCCCCGCCGGGCGCTGTTCTGCATTTGGGGCTAGCCCATAACGCCTGCGATAATGGCATCCAGTGTCGGATCGGGCGCTTCCACCATCATCATGTGGCCGACCCCGTCGAGGACAGTGACATCGGCACCGTCGGGCACATTCTGCAGTGCCTGAGCCAGCTTCTTGCCAGCCCGCGCCGGGGTCATTTTGTCCAGCGCACCGAGAACGAGAAAACTCGGCTGGGTTACCGCCCCGGCATGGGCGACACCGTCCCGGAACTCGTTACAGGCCTTGAGATCGTGATAGAGAATACCCGGTGATCTGGCGATCACGGTCTGCATCAACCGCTGGCCACCGCCCATCATCCAGAGACCCGGCCCACGACTGCCACCCACATGCCCGGCGGGACCGAACCCAAAGCCGGTGACCATATCAATGGCTTCCTGACGATCCTCGGCAGCAGCATCGAGCATGGCTTGATTGACCGGCATATCTGCCGCGGTACCGAGCAGCCCGATCCGGGCAACACGCTCCTTGTAGCGCACCGCCGCATCGAGGGCGACCAGCGAGCCCATGGAATGCCCGATCAGCGTCGCCTGTTCGATCCCGGCGGCATCGAGCAGCGCCATGATCCAGTCGGCCATGGCGGCAATGCTGGTAAGTGCGTCGCCACCGCTGCGGCCATGGGCAGGCAGGTCAACCGCCAGCACATTGTAGCCGCGATTGGCAAAATACCGGCTCTGCAGCGCCCAGACAGAGTGATCCATACCGGCGCCGTGAATGAACACGATGCTCGGCTGTCTGCGGGACAGTTCCTTGCCCGCTGTCGCAACGAAGGCGCTGCTGCCATTTACCTCAAGCTGCATTGCCCTACCCCTTCAGTGCCGCGCGGAAACCGAGTTTGAGATCGGCAATGATATCGTCCGGATCTTCCAGACCGACCGACAGGCGGATCATCTCCTCGCCGATACCGGCACGTTGCAGCATATCCGGCCCCATCTGGCTGTGCGTCGTGCTGGCCGGGTGGATCACCAGCGTCTTGGCATCACCGACATTGGCCAGATGCGAAATCATCGACAGCGCCTCGATAAAGCGGCGACCGGCGGCGTGGGCGTCATCATCGGCACCGGACTGGATACCGAAGCTGATCACCGAGCCTGCGCCCTTAGGCAGCAGCTCATTGGCCAGTGCGTGATCGGGATGCTCCGGCATGGTCGGGTGCCAGACCCAGGCAACGCCCTTCTCATCCGCCATGGCCTGTTTCAGGAAGGTCAGCACTGTGGCGGTATTTTCCTGATGTCGCTGCATACGGATCGGCAGGGTTTCGATGCCCTGCAGCAGGGTAAAGGCAGCATGCGGGTTGAGCGCCGGACCGATATCACGCAGCCCCTCGGCGCGCAGCTTCATGCAGAATGCCTGCGGGCCGAACTCTTCCCAGAAATTGAGGCCGTGATAGCCGGCATATGGCTCGGTAATCGTTGGGAACTTGCCACTGGCACCCCAGTCGAAGGTACCGCCATCGACAACAGCCCCACCCATGGCAACGCCGTGCCCGCCCATCCATTTGGTCAGTGAATGCACAACCAGATCGGCACCGAGGGCAATCGGCTGCTGCAGATACGGGGTGACGAAGGTGGCATCAACCATCAGCGGCAGATCGGCACCGTGCGCCACCTCGGCCAGTGCCGGAATATTGCTGACCTCCAGTCCCGGATTGCCAATGCTCTCGGTATAGACGAGGCGGGTCTCGGGCTTGATCGCGGCCTTGAAGCCTTCGATGTCATGGGGATGCACAAAGGTCGTGGTGATCCCGAAGCGCGGCAGGGTATGGGTGAACAGATTGTGCGTACCGCCATAGAGGGCATGGGATGACACGATATGCCCGCCCTGCCCCATCAGCGTGATAATCGCCAGAAACAGCGCCGCGTGACCCGTTGCGGTACAAACCGCACCAACACCGTGATCCATCGCCGCCACCCGTTCTTCGAGCACGGCAACGGTCGGGTTGGAGATACGGGAATAGATGTGCCCGGCGCGCTCCAGATTGAACAGGGCCGCTGCCTGATCGGCATCCCGGAACACATAGGATGTGGTCTCATAGATCGGTACGGCACGCGCCCCGTGGATCGGGTCGGGCCGGTGTCCGGCATGCAGGCTAAGGGTATCGAGCTTGAGGAACTTGTCGGCGCTCATCTTGGGTTTCCCTGTTATTATCGTTCAGCGTTGCGCCACGCTATTCACCCCGCCCCCTGCCCGTCAACAACCAACAACAGCTTGAGCCACAAGAAAAAAGCGGCTGCCGGTCGGGGCAGCCGCTTTATGGATCAATGTGCCCGGTAGAGCCATGATCATCAGACAACATGTCAGGAGAGCGGTTGAGGTAGGGGTTGGGGGGTATGCTCTGGCTGACAAGTGCAGAATAACCGGCTAATCTTTGCCGATTGGTTAACGTCAGCGATTTTTTTTCAGGCCCCTGATCAGGACCCGAACCGGATTTCAAAAATGGCAGAAGCAATCGCCGCAATCGGCGGCATGATCCTGGTCCTTTTCGTCCTGCTTGGACTGGCGGTACCACTGCTGGCCCTCGGCCTCGTCATCAACCTGCGTTACAAGGTGACCCGGCTTGAGGAGAGAATTGACCTGCTGCAGCGACGCGATGCCTTGAGCAAAACCAATTTCGAAAGTGATGATGATCCGCCATGGCGGGCACCGGTCAGCGCCGAGTACCCGGAACCACTGGCACCGCATATGCGCTGAACCAGAGATTCTGTCGCCTTATCGCGCGCTGGGCGGCCCGAATGAATTGAACCGGCGCAGGCGCTCAACCTCGTCATCCGCCGGTGGATGGTCGCGCAGATCCTCATAATCGGCGAGCCGCCATTTCCGCCCGGACCATTGCAGTTCTTCACGCAATGGCAAATCCTCGGTACTTGTCGCCAGAACCGGTGACAGCCGTTGAAACAGACGGGTTACCGAGCCATAGCAGAGCTTGGCCATATCGAACCGGTCGGCCCCGGCGGGCACCTCGAACATATCGATATCGACAATCGGCCCCTCATCAACCAACCGCACCATCTGATGCGCGGTCGAGCCGAACCAGCGGGCCTCCTGATAGACGCCCCATGCTTCGGGATAGCGTCCCGGATAATTCGGCGGGCCGGGGTGGAAGTTGTATGGCTTGAGCTTGAGCTTATCGAGCAGGTCCTGCTTCACGATCACGCCGGTGGTGAAGGCGATGAGGCGCGCCGCATAACCGGTCGCCGCCATATGTTTCAGCAGCTCGGATTCAGACTCGGCATGACGAACGGTGAGCTGGGCATTATGGCGCTTCAGCAGTTCGGTCAGGGTCGGCGCTTCGCGGCTGCCGGTGAGGATAATGGCTTGGCTCAACATGATAATCAGCAGCAACCATATTCGGCGCATTCATGGCAAGCCTGAAATGCCCTGCCCCTGCGACCGGCGAACTATCAGGGTGAGCCGATGGTTCGGCGGAGTGGCTGTGCCGGCGTTTCCGGTACCGGTGCAGACTCGGGCTTTACCAAGCGTGGCATGATCGGGCCAGGATCATCTCCCTCGCCCTTGTTCAGCACATCACCGGCCAGACGCTGGAGACGACCGCGGCGGTCTTCCGGCTTTTTCGGTTCGGATTTGCCGAGCAGGCCGATCGGATTCGACCAGTCGAATTGCCAGGTGCTTTCCTTGCCCAGCTTGGCGGCATTCTCGGCAATCCACTCATCGGCTGCCTTGCGACCCAGCTCGCGCAGGCTGCGCAGGAACCGCCCGGTGGTATTGCCCTTGCTCGACAGGTTCAGGTCATCCATCGCGCCGCTGTCCTTGATCCGGTGCATACGCTGTGGACGGATGGAATTGCTCGGCTTCAGCTTGCCGGTGGCGAACAGGTCATTCATGCGCTCCAGGTCACGCAGTTCGGTGACAAGCGCCGAGTTGAACATCAGCTTGTTGGCAGCATCAGCAATATCCGAGCGGCTGCGCGGCGCATCGTTACGCTTGAACGAGTTGATCTGGACGAGGATCGTATCGTCACTCTCGCTGTCAAAGCGCAGGGGCTCCAGCGGCGGGTTGCCCATATAACCGCCATCCCAGTAAATCTCGCCATCGATTTCCATTGGATGGAACAGGTCAGGCAAGGTGGCAGAGGCCAGCACCGAATCAACGCTGATCTCATCACCACAGAAAATCTTCAGATCGCCCCTTGTGACGTTGGTGGCACCGATAAACAGGTTGCCACCACCTTCTTCCGCCAGCTTCTCGCGCAGCTTGTCGAAATCAACCACATCCTGCAGCAACGCGCGCAGGGGATTCTGGTTGAGTGGATTGAATTGCTGCGGTGACATGTAGTGCTTCCACACTTCAAGCCAGGCAAAGGTCGGGGAACTGTCGAGATTATGCGACCCGGTCATGGTGGTCGCGATATCCTGCAGCGGGGTCAGCAGGTTTTTCTGGGAAACACCGGTCCAGAGCTTGTTCAACAGGCGGCGTGCCTCTTTCGGCCCGCCGGTCGCGAGGCCATATTTCAGTACCGCACCATTTAGTGCACCGGCGCTGGTACCGCTGATCCCGTCGATTTCGAGACGGCCCGCCTCAACTTCCTCAAGCAGGCGGTCAAGCACGCCCCAGGTAAAGGCACCATGTGCGCCACCACCCTGCAGGGCCAAATTGATTTTTCGTGGATCGGGATTTTCGGTCTGTTGCAGCTGTCTGCGGAGGTCGCCGGATTTCATCGCACATCAACTCCCCGCAACAGCAAGCAGGGATCGAAAAATCCGATATGGACTGGAGCAGGTATCACAACCGCGCCTTTCTTGCTTTTCCTCCCCTGACGAGAACATCGTCAGGCACCTGCCCGTTCTTTTTTAAGTTGAACGGTTTCAGGCGACTATGTGTGACTCTACTGATTGGGCATGAAAGCCAAGCACTAAAAATTGTTTTTCCACACCCGGTTTCAGCCAGCAGTTTTCGTGACTTTCTTTCTCAGTCGGTCTTGAAGAAATTGGCCGCCGCCGCTTTCTGCTGTTCCTTCTTGGCAATTTCCGCCTCGAGCCGGGCGATTTCAGCCTGATAGGTCTCGATCATCTCACGCAGTTCACCGGCAGAGATCGTGTCCAGTGGCATACCAATGCTCAACGTGGCCTTGGGCCTCGGTTCGTCATCCCACATATGCGCATCCCCTAACTGTTTTGACTGCCTGTTTCAGGCTGGTATGATCATCTCTCACGGCAGATTTGATAAGGCAAGTGCGTTGGCAGGCGGTGAAATGCTTGATCTTCTCGCCCGACATGTCGATAACAACGCCAACGGAAAAAATCTGTCCATGACCCATCATGGATTAAACCCAGCTACCCTCGATTTGGAGGCCCCATGTCTAAACCATTAATGCCAAAAGCGACGGCTGTTTGGCTTGTCGACAACACGACCCTGACATTCGATCAGGTCGCGGCATTCTGTGAGCTGCATGCACTGGAAGTTCAGGCGATTGCCGATGGCGATGTTGCAATCGGCATCAATGGCGCCGACCCGATCACCAACGGCACCCTGACCGCCGAGGAAATCGCGCGCTGTGAGAAAGACCCGACCACTCGCCTGAAAATCGCCAAGCGTGACCTGCCGAAGCCATCCAATCGTCCGAAAGGCCCACGCTATACCCCGGTTGCAAAACGCGGCGACAAGCCCGATGGCATTGCATGGCTGGTCAAATTCCACCCTGAGTTGAAAGACAGCCAGATCGGTCGCCTGATCGGCACCACCAAGCCAACCATCGTGGCCGTGCGCGACCGCACCCACTGGAACAGCGCCAGTATCAAGCCACGCAATCCGGTCCTGCTCGGCCTTTGCACCCAGGCCGATCTCGACAAGGAAGTCATCAAATCAGGTGGCAAGACCGATGCCGAGGCACCACCGGAAGACAAGATCGACAACTACGTCACCGACATCTCTGCCGATTACTGATTGCCTCCGATGCTGCAAATGCAGGGGCCTGCAGAATGACGATCACGAGACAGGATGAGCTGGATGGTCTGAAGGAAATTGGCCGAATTGTTGCCAATACCATGCAAGCCATGGCCAAGTGCATGGAACCGGGTATGACCACCCGGGAACTGGATCAGATCGGGGCCGAGTTGCTGGAACGCGAAGGCGCGGTATCTGCGCCTCAATCCAGCTATGATTTTCCTGGTGCGACCTGCATCAGCGTCAATGAAGAAATTGCCCATGGAATACCCGGTGATCGGAAAATCACCATGGGTGATCTGGTCAATATCGACGTATCAGCCTCAAAGAACGGCTACTTTGCCGACACCGGAGCCACGTATCGCTTGGGCCCTGTACGTCCTTCGCAAGAGCGTCTGTGTCGTGACGGGAAACGGGCAACCCAAATCGGCATTGCCCAAGTAGGCAGCGGTAAGCCGCTGGCAGGTATCGGCAATGCCATCGGGCGGTTTGCAGCGGATCGGGGCTATACACTTATTCGCAACCTTGCCAGTCACGGTGTCGGCAGGTCCTTGCATGAATATCCCAAGGAAATTGCAACCTGGCCGACAGAGAGTGACAGGCGCAGGATCAACAAGGGGCTTGTACTGACCGTTGAGCCATTCCTGTCCATGGGTGGAATCTGGGCCACAGAGGGCGATGATGGCTGGACGCTTTACAGTGAACCCCATGCGCCTGTCGTACAATATGAGCATACGGTTGTTGCCACAGATCGCGGCGCAATAATCGTTACGATGCCCGGTTAATCAGCCCGGCTCCCATGTGGAATGAATTGGTTTTATTGCAAAATCAGACAAAAAAATGGCCGGGAAAACCGGCCATTTTTTATGGGGACTTTCTATCTGTCATTGTGCGCCCGTCATGTAACCCCGGTTCCCGGAGATCAGAGAGCGCCGCCGACCGGCACCCGTTAATGGGTGCCAAGCCGTTCTATCTCATCCTTGATACGAAGCTTTTCACGCTTTAGCCGACGGACCATTGCCGTATTGGGCCACGGACGTACACTCTCGGAGTGCAACTCACGATCTACAGTCGTATGACGTGACCTCAAGGTTTCGATCCGTTGTGCAATTGACATAAAAACGCCTCCTGAATTGTTGTTCTTGTGCGTGCCTGCAAACGGACAACATGCCGGGACTGTCAGCCAGAAACCACCAGACAGCCAAGCAGTGCAACCGCAGCGGACACTAAGAATAGTATAAAACGACTTGGTTGGACTTGGCTAATATTACAAGGCCGACTCGGTACGAATCCCTCTGGAAAGTTTGGGGATAACGATAGTTAAAACCCGAAATATCCGGTGTTTATACGGCACGCCGATCATCAGTGGGCAAACGCAAAAACAGCAATATCTGTAAAAACAGATATTGCTGCCTCTGACCCGATTAACGAGATATCAACCTTTCGGGGACTTGCCCAGCAAATCAGCTTGGGGCCTGATCACCGAGACAGATGCCGAGCCCACGGGCCGTTTTGACCAGCGCACTGTCGGTATCCACGTCCTGATAATGGGCGATGGCATCCTCGATCGCCACATCGACAACCTGACGGTTCTGCCAGGCAACCATGCGGTCTTCCTTGCCCTCGGCGATGAGGTCAACAGCATGGGTACCAAAAGCGCAGGCAATCAGGCGGTCCTGCCAACTCGGCTGGCTACCGCGCTGTACGTGGCCGAGAACGGTCACACGCACCTCGGCACCGGTTGCCGAGGCAATGCGCTCGCCAAGGTGATCGCCGATACCGCCGAGGCGACGCTCGCCACCGGTATATTCGACCTCAAGGGTTTCGCCATCCTCGGTCTTGATCGCTTCAGAGACCACCACGAGGGCGAAGTTGCGGCCACGGCGGCGCACCTGCGCGATCTTCTCCGCGATATGCTCGAGCCGGTAGGGAATTTCGGGGATCAGGATTACATCGGCACCACCGGCGATACCGGCAGACAGCGCAATGTGACCAGCATCACGGCCCATGACCTCGAGCACCATGACCCGGTCATGGCTGGCAGCGGTCGGCTGCAGGCGATCGAGCGCCTCGGTCGCGACCGTCACGGCGGTATCAAAACCGACGGAAACCTCGGTCAGGCCAAGGTCGTTATCGATGGTTTTCGGAATGCCGATCAGCTTCACCCCGCCCTGCTGGCACAGCTTGCGCAGGATCGCGAGGCTGCCATCACCGCCAATGCCAATGATCGCATCCAGTTCCAGCTCCTTGATGCCGTCGATGATTTCCTGTGACCGGTCCTTCTTGGTGCCGTCTGGCATCGGGAAGGCAAAGGGGTTGCCCTTGTTGGTGGTGCCCAGAACCGTGCCGCCGAGGCGCATGATATGGCCATCGAACTTACTGATGTTGAGTACCTCATGGCGGATTGGGCGGTCGAGCAGACCAGCCGTGCCATCATGAAGACCGATTACTTCCCAGCCATAATGGTAGGCCCGGTACAGAACTGCGCGGATAACCGCGTTCAAACCGGCACAATCGCCACCACTTGTCAGAATTCCAATACGTTTTGCCGGAGCCATCTTGCCGCTTTCTGGGTTGTCGTTATAGTCAGGCTTCTTGCATTAGATAGCCGTTTTTCAGGAAACGGATATAAACTGTTTGCCAGACATTTGTTGTTATATCCCACGGCTTTTAAAAGCGTGCGGGCACCCGGTCAACCGAGACTGGTATTTTTACCAGATTTTCACTATACACAGGGCCTCTTAGAACCATGACCATCCTTACTACAGTAGAGACCATGGACGAGCAGGACAAATTGAAGGCCCGGCTGGAAGAGCTCCGCAGCGAGCACCGCGATCTGGACGATGTTATCGAACAGCTGAGCGCGGAAGGCCCGTTCAATCAATTACAGATTCAGCGTCTTAAGAAACGTAAGCTGATGCTGCGCGATCTCATTTCCCGTCTCGAAGATAGTATGATCCCGGATATTATCGCGTGACCCAGACACAACCAGCGTCCCTTCCCGCTGTCAGTTCCCCGGAAGGAAACCCGCTCGTCGGCATTATCATGGGCAGCCAGTCAGACTGGCCGACCATGCGTGAGGCAGCGGTTGTGCTGAGCGATCTCGGCGTGCCGTTTGAAACCCGCATCGTCTCCGCTCACCGCACCCCTGACCGACTGGTGGAATACGCCAAAACCGCCCGCGACCGTGGCCTACAGGTTATTATCGCCGGTGCCGGTGGTGCCGCCCACTTGCCTGGTATGGTCGCATCCATGACCCCGCTGCCCGTACTCGGCGTGCCGGTCGAGAGCCGGACCCTGAAAGGTCTCGACAGCCTGCTCTCCATCGTCCAGATGCCGGGCGGTGTACCGGTCGGCACCCTCGCCATCGGTTCTGCCGGTGCCAAGAATGCCGGTCTGATGGCGGTCAGCATCGTGGCACTTCAAGATGACATGCTGGCCAAGCGGCTGGACAATTTCCGCGAGCGCCAGACCGACAGTGTCGGAGAAACCCCGGTTCAATAAGGACCGTCAGCAACATGACCAACCCTCTCCCCCCTAACGCGACAATCGGCATTCTGGGTGGCGGTCAGCTTGGCCGCATGGCCGCCCTTGCCGCCGCCAATCTCGGCTATCGCTGCCATATCTTCACGCCCGAAGCGGACGCCCCGGCATCGCAGGTATCTGCCGTGACGACACAGGCCGACTTCACCGATATGGTGGCACTGGAACAGTTCGCCAGAAGTGTCGACGTCATTACCCTCGAGTTCGAGAACGTGCCGGTGGAAGCGGTCGAGCGGATTGCCGCCATTACCCCGGTCCGGCCCGGTGCCGATATCCTGCGGATCGCGCAGCATCGCGCGCGGGAGAAGACCATGGCCAGCGACTATGGCATCAACCCGGTGCCATGGGCTGCCGTGACCAGCCTCGACGAGCTGCGCGCGGCAATCGCCGATATCGGCCTGCCCGGCGTGATCAAGACCGCCCGCCTCGGCTATGACGGCAAGGGACAGGTTACCGTCCGCGACATGGCTGATCTCGAAAGCGCATGGGCCAGCCTCAAGACCGATGACGCGGTTTATGAAAAGCTGGTCAATCTGAAGAGCGAAATTTCAGTGATCGTCGCCCGTGATCTCTCCGGCCACACGGTCGCCTATCCACCGGGCGAAAATGTTCACCGCAATCACATCTTGGCGGAAACCAAAGTGCCTGCCAGCATCTCGCAGGAATTGCAGATCGCGGCGATTGAATCAGCCCAGAAGATTGCCTCAAGCCTCGATTATGTCGGGGTCATGGGTGCAGAGTTCTTCATTACCGATACCGATGAGTTGATCTTCAACGAGATCGCCCCACGACCGCACAATTCCGGTCACTGGACCATGGATGCCGCGATCACCAGCCAGTTCGAGCAGCAAATCCGTGCGGTTTGCGGCCTGCCGCTGGGTCCGGTTGATCTGCGCTGCCCGGTGGTGATGGAAAACCTGCTCGGCGATACAACCGAGCGGGCCAAAGTTGCGACAGCCGATCCCCGAGGCAAATTGCACCTATATGGCAAGGCGGAAGCCCGCGAAGGCCGGAAAATGGGCCATATCAACTGGCTCGACAGCGCCGAAATACCGGCATAGGAAACAGAAACCGGCCAGACTAGCCAGCACAACCAAAGCCGGATAAAATACCGCCCATGACCACATCGACGACACATACCACGGTGGATACGTCCCCTGCCGCGCTCAGCCATTGCGATAAGGATGATGCGTTGGTGAAAGCCATTGGTGCCACCAGAAGCATCTGGATTTCCGACACCCATCTCGGCACCCGCGGGGCCAAGGCCGAAGAGCTGCTCACCTTCCTGAACCAGCTCGATGGTCTGGAGAACCTCTATCTCGTCGGCGATATTATTGATGGCTGGCGTCTGCGCAAACGCTGGTACTGGCCCGACAGTCATGAAGCGGTCATGGCGCGGTTCCGCGAGCTTGGCCGGAACGGCACCCGCATTATCTATCTGCCCGGCAACCATGATGATTACCTGCGGCGCTATCTTGAGCGGCCCGGCGACACCATGGACCTGATCGACGACATCATCCACGAAACCAGCGATGGCCGGAAGTTTCTGGTGCTGCATGGCGACCAGTTCGATGTGATCGTCAAATATGCCAAATGGCTCGCCCATCTTGGCGACAAGGCCTATGTCTTCCTGCTCTGGTTCAACCGCTGGTTCGAGCGGGGCCGCCGCCAGATCGGTGCCAGCGCCCGCTGGTCGCTCTCGGCCTATCTCAAGGGCAAGGTCAAGGGCGCGGTCGAGTATCTGAGCCGCTATCAGAACGCCCTCCGCCATATCGCGGCTGATCGCGGCGTCGACGGCATTATCTGCGGCCATATTCACCGGGCGGAAATCCGCGATCTCGGCGGGTTGCTTTACTGTAATGACGGCGATTGGGTAGAAAGCTGCACGGCGCTGGCAGAGCGTCCCGACGGCACAATCGAACTGATTGATTGGCGTGGGCTGACAGCATCTGTAAAACAGCCCGATCAGGCCGCTGCCTGATCCCTGCCCCTCTGTCTCGATAACCCGAACCTCCGGCCCCTTTCCCTTGCGCATGATCATCGTCACAGATGCCTGGCACCCCCAGGTCAACGGTGTCGTTCGGACCATCGAACGCACGGTGCAGGAGCTTGAGAAACGCGGGCATGAATGTCTGGTTATCGACCCGTCCGGGTTCCGCACCATCGCCGCACCAACCTATCCTGAAATCCGGCTGGCGCTGTTTCCCTATCGCCGGTTGGCGGCGATGCTCGATGCCCTGCCACAGGCACCGACCAAGCTGCATATCGCCACCGAGGGGCCGCTGGGCTGGGCCGCGCGCAAATACTGCCTGCGTCACAACCTGCCGTTCAGCACCGCCTATCATACCAAATTCCCGGAATACCTTGCGGCCAGAGCACCGATCCCGACCGCATGGACCTATGCCATGATGCGTCGGTTCCATGCGCGTTCCAGCAGTGTCATGGTCGCGACCCCGACGCTGGAAAAGCTGCTGGCCGATAATGGTTTCAGCAATCTCAACATCTGGACCCGTGGCGTCGATACCGAGATGTTCCGCCCGCGCGAACCGTTGCCGCTCGACCTGCCCCGCCCGATTGCCCTCTATGTCGGTCGGGTCGCCATCGAGAAGAATATCGAAGCCTTTCTCAAGGCCGACTTTCCCGGCAGCAAGCTGGTTGTCGGCAATGGCCCGGCGCTTGAGGAACTGCAACAGCGCTACCCGGACGTCAGTTTCGCCGGGGCCAGACAGGGCGAAGAACTGGCACAGTATTATGCCAGCGGCGATGTCTTTGCCTTTCCGTCGCTTACGGATACATTCGGCCTCGTTATGCTCGAAGCGCTCGCGTGTGGTATGCCGGTTGCCGCCTATCCGGTCACCGGCCCCCTCGATATTCTGAAAGGCAGTGACGTCGCTGTGCTTGGTGAAGACCTCTCAACCTCCCTGCAACAGGCCCTGACCATCGACCGGCAGAAATGCCGGGACTTTGCGCTGGGCTATTCATGGGCGGCGGCCACCGACCAGTTCGAGGCGAATATGCCGGATGCCGTCATGATGGGGGCCGCATGACCATACTGCTCGCCAGCTATCGCGGCCTGACCCGGCTCAGCGCACCGATCCTGCGCGCGCTGCTGGACCGCCGCCTTACTCGCGGGAAGGAGGAAGCGGACCGGATCACCGAGAAGCAAGGCATTGCCGGGGTCGCACGCCCGAATGGCCCGGTGGTCTGGTGCCATGGCGCCAGCGTCGGTGAAGCCCTGTCGATCCTGCCCCTGATCGACCGCTTGCTGGCCCATGACAGCAGCCTCACCGTGCTGGTAACCACCACCACCGTCACCTCGGCCCGGCTGATGGCTGCACGCCTGCCGGAACGGGCCATCCACCAATATGCACCGCTCGACCACCCGCTTTGGGTTGAGCGCTTCCTTGACCACTGGCAGCCATCCATGGCGCTGTGGCTGGAATCCGAGCTTTGGCCCAACATGCTGAAGACGCTGAAGGACCGCCAGATACCCGCCGTCCTGATCAACGCCCGCATCTCGGACAAATCATTCGCCACATGGCAACGGTTCAACGGCAGTGTCGCCGCCATGCTCGCGAGCTTCCAGCTCTGCCTCGCGCAATCGTCAGAGGATGCCAAGCGTCTGACCACACTTGGCGCCGACACCGTGGACTGTCTGGGCAATATCAAGTTCAGCGCCCCGCCACTGCCGATTGATGCCGATGCCGCCTCTGCCCTCAAGGCCGCGATTGGCGACCGGCCGATCTGGCTTGCCGCCTCAACCCATCCGGGCGAGGAAGAGCAGATTGTCGAGGCGCATCAGCATGTTGCAGAGCACTATCCTGACCTGCTCACGGTGATCGCACCCCGGCACCCGAACCGCCGGAAAGAAATCGCCACCCTACTGGACGAAACCGGCCTGACATGGTGCGAGCGCAGCCCCGGCACCCTGCCTGGCGAGGATGATGCTATTTATCTGGCCGATACGCTGGGTGAGATGGGGCTGCTGTTCAAGGCCGTGAATATCGTGTTCATGGGCGGGTCGCTGGTGCCAATCGGCGGACACAACCCGATCGAGCCCGCCCTGTTCTCCTGCGCCATCCTGCATGGCCCGCATATGGATAATTTCCGTCAGATCAGACAGGAAATGACCGACATGGGTGCCTTGCGCGAAGTCGGTGATGCCGAAGCACTGGGTGCCGCTGTCACCAATCTGCTCGGCAACCCTGTTCAGGCCACTGAAATGGGCAGCGCCGCCCATCAGGCCGCAACCGCACAGGCCGCCGTGATCGACCATGTGTTTGAGCGCCTGCGCCCGATGCTGGACACCGCACTGGCACAGCAAAAGGCAGCTTCGTGATGCCCCATGCAACGCCCGATTTCTGGTACCGGTCACCGGGGCTGCTGGCGCGCCTGCTGGCACCGGTCGGCTGCCTCTATGGCGCAGCAACCGCCTATCGCCTCAGGCATGGTGCCTATCAGGATATCGGCATCCCGGTTTTGTGTATCGGCAACCTGACCGCCGGTGGTGGTGGCAAGACCCCGACCGCGCTGGCAATCCACAAGCTGCTGGGCCGCGAGAACATCCATTTTCTGAGCCGCGGCTATGGCGGCAGCCTGCCCGGCCCGGTGCAGGTTGCACCCGCCAGCCATGCGCCAACGGAGGTCGGCGATGAACCCCTGTTGCTGGCCGCCGCTGGACCCTGCTGGGTTGCCAAAGACCGGGCAGCGGGCGCAGAGGCCGCAAAGGCTGCCGGGGCACAGGCGATCATTATGGATGACGGCTTCCAGAACCCCGCCTTGCGCAAGGCCATGAGCATTCTGGTGGTCAAGGGCGAGCTGGGCTTCGGCAACGGCCAGATGATCCCTGCCGGTCCGTTGCGTGAGCGCGTTGCCGCCGGACTGGCCAGAACCGATGCCATCATCTGTATCGGTGAGCCGACCCATGACAGCCTGCAATCCCTGCCGGCCGGGATACCGGTCTTCACCTGCAGCTATCGCCCGCTTGCCGATGATCTCGCCGCCCTCACCGGACAAAGCTGCATCACCATCGCCGGGATTGCCCAGCCGGACAGTTTTCCGACCCTGCTGACCAACCACGGGATTACGGTGGTCGAGCGTATCAGCCTGCCTGACCATGCACCGATCACCGATGCGATGCTGACCGACTGGGCAGGCAAGACTGAGCGGCAGGGCGTACAGCTGGTCACAACCGCCAAGGACTGGGTCCGCCTGCCAACCGTATGGCGATCCCGGATCAGGCAAGTGCGGATCAAGCTTGATCTGGCCGAACCAGCACAGCTGAAGTCCCTGATCGACAGCAAGATAGCACCGCTGGAGGCAGCCGATGTTTAGCGACGGTCGCCGCCATCCGGGCTGGTACAATCTGCTGATCCGCTATCCGCTTGAGGTGCTGGGTGCCTATATCCTGATCGGGTTCTTCATGGTCCTGCCAACCGGTTGGGCCTCCGATACCGGCGGCTGGCTGGGGCGGAAGCTCGGCCCACGGATCGGTGCCAGCAAGCGGGCGCGGCGCAATCTCTCACGGGTCATGCCAGAGCTGTCAGAGGCAGAGCGGGAACAGATCATCATTGATATGTGGGACAATCTCGGGCGCAGTATCGCCGAGTATCCGCACCTGTCACGCATCTGGGATCAGGAAGACAAGCGGATCGAAAAAATCGGCTTCGAGCACCTCGATGCGTTAAGCGATCCGGAGCGCCCCTGCATCACAGTTTCCGGTCATCTGGCCAACTGGGAACTGGCGCAGGTCGGAGCCAAGCGGATGGGCCGGGAGTTGGGCGTCATATATCGCCGCACCAACAATATCTACATCAACTCGGCGTTGCTCTGGCTGCGCAGACCCGCTTCGACGATCAATTTTGCCAAGGGTTCAGAGGGCGGCAAGCGGGCCATGGCGCATCTCAAATCAGGCGGCAATCTGGGGCTGATGATCGACCAGAAGCTGAATGAGGGGCTGCCGGTACCGTTTTTCGGCATTCCGGCGATGACCGCACCCGCGGTGGCCAGCTTTGCACTCAAATTCAACTGCCGGATATTGCCGGTCCAGACCGAGCGACTTGACGGCTGTCGGTTCCGGATCACGGTTCACCCGCCGATCGATCCTGTCGCAACGGGCGAGCGGGAGGCGGACATTCTGGCAATCCTCACCGAGTTGAACCTGATTGTTGAAGGCTGGATCAGACAGCGCCCGGCGCAATGGCTCTGGACCCACAAACGCTGGCCGGATGAATAGGCAAATCAGTCGTCGACCTGCACACCGAACAGGTCGCAGAGGAAGCGTAATTCGCCGGTAAAACCGCGACCGAGCGCACGGAAACTCCAGCCGGTATCAGTGCGGGTGATCTCCCCGAACACGAAGGCGGTTTCCATGTTGCAGCGCTCGGCGAGTTCGTATTTGGCAAATTCCTTCTGGCTCAGGGAATTTGCGAGACGCACAAATGAGCTTTCCACCATGCCGAAATTCTGTTTGCGCTCATCCGCCTCATAGATCGAGACGGTAATCGCCAGTTTCTTTACGTCCTCGGGAATCTTCGACAGGTTGACCTCGAGAAACTCGTCATCGCCATCGCCAACCCCGGTCCGGTTGTCGCCACCGAGCTTGATCGACCCGCATTCGGATTCCATCTGGTTATAAAAGATCAGATCGCGACTGCTGCGCACCCGGTTGTCCGACCCCAGCATGAAAATGGCGGCATCAAGGTCCATCTCGGCATCGCCATTATCAACCGCATCCCAGCCGAGACCGACACGCAGATCGGTCAGTTCAGGATCGGCCTGAATGATGTCGATCTGCTCACCACGATTAACTTTTACAACCATTGTCTCATACTCAACTTCATCAGCAGATTGCCGTACCGCCTGACGGAAACCGGCACGGGGGCACTAAATCACTGTCTTGTGGTCAACCAGCTCAAGCATTGGCAGGTCATGCGGGGCATTGCCATAGCCCCAGATTTCATCGAACGGGCCATGCTCGTCCAGATATTCCCGAACCAGACGGGCCTTAGTTTGCCGTACGCAATTCTCCCCGGCAAGTCGCCCGGTCAGCATACCGTCAACAACCTCCAGCTCTGTGCCCAGCATATCAAATTTGACCGGGAAGCGATGGGCGACGAAATGCTCTGCCGCCATGCGCGCTGCACCAGTCGCGATCAAAATATGAACGCCATTTTCCGCATGGTTCATCAGTGCCTGCGGGGCCAGTTTCTTCCAGCGGATGGTCGGGGCGATGCGTTTTGCCGCCGAAATGCCGTTCTCGACCGTGACACCGGTCAATAACGGCACCTGCAGCGCCTCCTTGAACACCGTACGGCGATCAGTCAGCGCCGGTGCGGAAAAGCGGGAAATACCCGCCCGCACCGCAGCCCGCAGAAAGCGGTTCCGGCTTGACAGGGCAATCAGCCAGGGCACCAGCGTATCGCCATGGGTCAGCGTATTGTCGAGATCAAATATCGCCAGCTTGCGCGACATCTATCAACCGGCAATCGGCAGATGGGGCGAGGTCAGCAGATATTCCGACGCGACAAAAGCTATATAGGCAACCACCATTGCAATGCCGAGGCCGCGTTGCAGCTTGTGGAATGCCAATATCCAGACAGCAAAGAGAACGCTGACACCGACCATGGTCCAGAGGCTGATGCCCATCAGATGCGGTTCGATGGCAATCGGCGAAATCAGCGCGGTCACGCCAATAATCGACAGGATGTTAAAGACATTCGAGCCGATGATATTGCCGAAGATCAGGTCGGTCTCACCCTTGCGCAGGGAAACCAGCACCGTTGCCAGCTCCGGCAGCGAGGTGCCGAAGGCAACAACGGTCAGGGCAATCACGGCTTCAGGAATGCCAATCGCATTGGCGGAGACAACGGTACCGCGCACCAGCATTTCCGCACCGACACTGACCCCGATCAGACCGAGCAACAGGGCCAACAGACAGGCGCCCATATTGGCGAAATCGGCCTCATCAACCTCTTCCGGTGGCGGCTCCTTGTTCTCCATAGCCTTGCGGTACTGGTAAAAAACATAGGCGATCAAAATGGCCAGCATCAGTGCGCCCTGCCACATGGTGATAACCCCGAACCACATGAAACCGACGAGAATGGCTGTCGCCAACAGCATCATGGCCAGATCACGGGTACAGGAGTGACGACGAACCACCATAGGTGAGATAATCGCCCCGATACCGAGGATCAGCAGGATATTGGCGATATTCGAGCCAACGATATTGCCGACGGCAATTCCGCCAAATCCCTTCATGTTGGCATTCACTGAAACCAGCAGTTCAGGCAGTGAAGTGCCAAACGCAACGATGGTAAAACCGACCACCATAGGCGGCAGACCAAGTTGTTTCGCGATGTAGACCGCGCCATCAACAACATACCCACCGCTCTTGATCAGCAGGAACAGGCCCAGACCGATAGCCCCTGCAGCAAGAAAATACAGGTCGGTCAGTGGCAACTCATAAACACCGTTCATCGAGGAACCCTAGGGTCAGAGGTGGAACAGAAAACGAATAATTTCAGAAACTTGTACCGGAAAGCTGTCAGCCGTCCTTGCTGCCGATTTCCCAGCGCAGGCCAAAGCTGTAATGCTCATCAAGATCCTTATGGGTACGGAAATACTGGTTCAGCTTCTGCACCTTGAAGGCATTTTCCTTGTTCTCAAGCATGGCGATTGCACACATGCCGCGATCATTCCGGGCATTTTCAAGCTGCACCATGATCGGCTCACGACCGGGGATCAGTACCTGCGCCAGACAATCGATCAGCGACCAGTTCGGTGCACCGTCATAGATATAGGCAAAGATGCAGATACGCTTGATCGCCGCCCATTTGTCGCCGTTGATGCGAATGGTTTCACCGGCAGAACCGCCCGTGCGGTCATCGGCATCAAGCTCGATATAGGGTTCGCTCGAGAATGAGCCATACATATCGCCCAGCGCCTGAACACAACCGAGATAGCCGTCCTTCAACTCGAACAGACAGCCAAGATCGAGATCGATGCCGGAAGCCTTGCCCTGTTCGGGTTTGTCGCTCCACATCAGCTTGATATGGACTTCACCGAATGCACCGGCCGCACCGCTGACGCTGACGCTTTGGCCCTTTTCCAGAGATTGATTCATAAACTCACATTCACTTTGGCAACTGAAGGATCGAGGTTTGGTCACAAACACGCAGTACCCGTCATGCCGCAATCAACTGACATGACAAGCCTTTGCATCAACTGACTGAAAAACCTGCTGAACAATACTTGCGCTGCGGTGCAGCGACCCCTAAACCACATCGCATATGTAGAGAGTTTTCACAACTTTTCCAGCCCATGTTACCGCCGCCGGACATTGGGCCGGCAAGCGTTGCCATCCAACCCGCCCGCATGAGCGAGCCGTGAGTAATCCATGACCGTAAACATGCCTGACAAACCATTGTCCTATATGGGCTTTCTCGGCAAGTACAAGGCATTGCTGATTTTCGGCATGGCGCTCACCTTCTGCTCGAGCTTCGGACAGTCGTTTTTCTTCAGCCTGTTCAACCAGTCGATCCGCGATGAATACGGGCTGAGCCACAGCGGGTTCGGCAGCCTCTACCTTGCCGCGACACTGGCCAGCGCCGGTACCATCATCTGGGCCGGGCTGAAGATCGATGATGTGGAGTTGCGCCGCTATGCCAGCATTGTGGTAATCGGCCTTGCCGGGTCGGCGCTGCTGATGGCCACCGCCAATCACATCATCCTACTGTTTTTCGCGATCTATGGCCTGCGCCTGACCGGTCAGGGGCTGATGGGCCATACCGCCACCGTGACCATGGCGCGCTATCTTGGCAGCGCCCGCGGGCGTGGTCTCAGTGTCAGCGCCCTCGGCATGCCGCTGGGTGAGGCCGTCTGGCCACCGCTGGTGACCCTGTTTCTGGTCTCTGCCCAACTACCCTGGCGGCTGGCCTGGGCCTGCATTGCCGCCGGGTTGCTATTCTTGCTGCTGCCGACGATCTGGCTGCTCTTGCGCGGACATGAAGCACGGGACAGCGAGCTTGCCAATGAGCAGGCACGCAGCCTCGGTACCGATCAGGCCAGTGCGGTCAAAGCAGCAAAACTGAAGCCCCGGCAGTTGCTGGGCGACCGGAAATTCATCTGTGTCATGCCCTATGTTCTGGCACCGCCCTTCATCCTGACCGGCTATTTCTTCCACCAGCAGGCAATCGCCCTCGATCGCGGCTGGACACTGGCCCAGATGGCGAGTTTCTTCGGCCTCTATGCTGCCGGGTCGCTGACCATGTCGATGGTGATTGGACCGGTGGTTGATCGGCTGACCGCCACCAGAATGGTGCCGATCACCTGTCTGCCGCTTGCCATTGGCCTTTGCCTGTTTGCCCTCACCACCCACCAGTTCGGCGGGGCTGCCCTGTTCCTGCTGGCCGGGGCATCGACCGGTATCTCCATGCCGATCCTGAATGCCATGTGGGCGGAAGTCTATGGCACCGGATCGCTGGGCAGCGTCCGCTCGCTGGTCTCGTCCATGATGGTCATGTCCACAGCACTGGCCCCGCCATTATTCGGCCTGATGCTGGATTATCAACTCGGTGCCGGGTTTATCACCATGGCCTGTCTTGGCTATCTCGCCTTTGCCTATATCCTGATGCTGAGCGCCCGATCGCTGCTTCTGGCAAGCGTTTCAGAGACATCGAAACCTGCCTAGAATGCAATTAAAATTTGCGCTAAATATTTCGCGCAAATTATTGAAAATAATCGAATTTTATAAATATTGCCAAGCCTGAAATCATACCGCAATACTGCCCGTAACTGAGTGGAAGGCAGTTTATCATGCGGCAGTTTTACGGCTATTCTCCGGGCCTGTTTCGGCTCTTCATGCTGGGTATGTTGCTGGCACTGGCATCGGCCAGCATGGCCCATGCCCAGAACCTGAACCATACTACCGGTGAGACGGAACCGGCACCCGGCTATCTCGCCACCAGTACTGTCGATGCCGATACCCATGTGATCCGCCTCGGCCCGGCACAATCGCGCATTATTGATCTGCCACGCCCGGCAAGTGCGGTGATTGTCGCCGCCCCCGATGCGCTCAGCGCCCTGCTCGACAGCCCCCAGCGGCTGGTCCTGATCCCGCGCCAGATCAGCGCCACCTCACTTACCGTACTGGATAGCGATGGTCAGCCGATGCTGCAGAGCGCGGTGATCATTTCTGGTCGCAACAGTTCATCCATGCGGATCACCCGCGGCTGCAGCGCGCTCGGCAACTGCCTGCCGTCCTCGGTTGAATATTGCGCCGGTGACTGCGTGACCCTGCCGCTGATGGCCACGGTACCGGCGGCACCGTCCATCGGCGGCACCGAACCGGACGTTCAGTAAGAAGCACCATGATGATGAGAAGCACCATGACCCAGCATTCAAAAACCGGCCGGACCCGCATTGCCGCGCTCTGCCTGCTCCCGCTGCTCGCGGCCTGCAACGCCACCACCACCTCGGGCGACCGCTCGGGCCTGCAGTCGGGCACAATCGGCGAGCATGGCGCGGGACCGCTCAGCAATTCTGCCAATGTGGACCCCGGCCCCACCATCCCGGTGCCGGAGAGCCGTGTACTCGGCGATGCCTTTGAGCCGAAACCTGACAATGACGGCCTGTCAACGGGAGCACACAGCCTGCCCGAACGCATCCGTCATCAGGCATTGCAATCCGCCGCACATGGCAAGTTTTCCGAGGCGGCGGCCTATTATGCCCTGCTCTATTATCGCAATCCCCATAACGAAGCGCTCGCGATCAAATATGCCGAAGCCCTGCGCCGTTCGGGCGTGCCGGATCAGGCATTGGCGGTACTCAAACCCTTCGCCGAGCCTGAGAGCGCCTCACCGGATGCCCTCATCGCCTATGCCAAGGCCAATCTGCAGCTGAAGCGACTGGCCGCTGCGGTACAGGCGGCCCGCTGGGCGGTCGATGCTGATCCGAATATGGCCGAGGCCTATCATGTGCTGGGCGTCACGCTCGATGCCATGGGCAAGCATGGTGAGGCACAGGCGGCATACCAGTCCGCCCTTGCCTACGGTATCGGCGACAGTCATCGGACCCTGAACAATCTCGCCATGTCCTATGCCCAGACCGGCCAGTTGCAGCAGGCCCGCGCCAGTCTCGAACAGGCACAGGAACTGGACGCTGGCGATCAGACGGTTCAGGCCAACCTGCAACTGATCCGCACCGTCTATGGCCAGAAGCAGATGAAGCCGACACTGGACCTGATGCTGCCGACCCGGCTGAGCGATGAGCCGGTATCGCCGGAGCGGCACCCGACCCGCGAATGGCCCCTGAACCGTGACGGCGAGAATCCACGCGCGTTCATGACCGGCAATTTCGACAGCTTCGACCGCCTGACCCTGCCCCGAATGAACCGCGAGCTGGTACGGATCGAAAAGCTGGACGATATGGTCACGATCAACCTGCCAGCCAATATCTCACCCAACCTGCCGACCCTGACCCGGGCACTGGAGCGCAGTGTCGACAAGGTCTCGATCAGTGGTGATGGCGAGGGCATCGCCCTCGCCTTCCGCCTGCGGCCAGAGGTGGCGATTGCCGAGAGAGAGGTTGATGACCGGATTGCCATCGACTTCCTGATCAGCCCGGCCACCCGGCTCGACGACCAGACCGCCGCCATGCCGATGGCGCAATAACTAGAGCAGGAAATAGAGCGCGACCCATGAAGCGGCCATCAGGATCGCCGTGCCAATCGTCACGAGATGGCGTGAAATCTCGACTGCCATAATCTGCCGACCTGCCAGACGACAGATAACAGCCAGCCCCAGATACCGAATGCCGCGTGACGCCAGTATTGCCAGCAAGAACACGGGAAAGCTGACCTTGCTCACCCCGGCGGCCAGTGTTGCCAGTTGCATTGGCACCGGGCCAAGAGACACCAGAAATATTGCCCAGAAGCTGTCGGCATTACTCATATTGTCCCGTGCGGTCTGCATGTTCTGCAGCAACCCAAGAGCGTCCAGCACCGGCACAACAAGCGGCTCGTACAACAAGGCACCGAGGCAATAGAACAGCGAGGCACCAATTAGGCACCCCACAAGTGCCGACAGGGCAATCGACAAAGCCTTGCGATGATAGGCCACCATCAGCGGTACAATCACCACCTCCAGGGGTATCGGCAGAACCGTGCTCTCACCCATGGAGAGCACGCCAACACCCAGCCTGCTGTGGGCGAGCCTGCGCACCCAGCCCGGTGCCTGATCGCTCAATGATCCGATGCTGTTAGACATGCTGCCTGAACGTTTGCCCCACCGGGCCGGTTCCATTCGGGCATTTTCACCGCTATGGCGTCAGGGGGATTGCGGCATCAATTTTGTCGATCCAGTCCTTCAGTGCCGGATAGGCATTGAGGTCAAAGCCACCTTCCTCCGCCAGTCGCGTATAGGCGACAAGGGAAAGGTCGGCCAATGACAGGCTATCACCGACCAGCCAGTCACGACCCGTCACCGCCTGCTCCAGATGTGCCAGCACCTTCGCACCCTTGGTCAGCAGGGCCGGGTCAATCTCGCTGTCCGGCTTGTTCAGGTAATGTTTCTGGAACCGGCGCACGGCGATCACCGGCTCATGACTGTACTGCTCCCAGAACAGCCACTCCATCATCCGCGCCCGTTCAAAACCATCTGCCGGGATCAGGGCCGAGCCTTCCGCCAGATAGAGCATGATGGCATTCGATTGGGTCAGCACCCGCCCATCGGCAAAGCTCACCGCCGGGATCTGGCCGAACGGGTTGATATCGAGAAACCAGTCTGCGCGGGTATCACCGGCCATGATATCCACGTCACGCCAGTCATGGGCCAGATCAAGAAAACGGGCGACATAGAGCACCTTCAGGCAATTGCCTGAGCGCTTGTCACCATAGATGGTGAATTTCTGCATGGGATGGTCCGAAACCGCTATGGGTGAATGCGTGCCAGATACTATGCCGTCAGCATGTTGCAGGCCACGGTTTTCAGAATGCCGCCATGACCTTGATGATCGCCGGGCCGAGGATGGTGACGAACAGGCTCGGCATGAAGAACAGGATCATCGGCACGGTCAGCTTGGCCGGCAGGGCGGCGGCGATGCGTTCGGCCTTGGTCATGCGTTGATCGCGCATATCCGTTGACAGGGTACGCAACGCCCGACCAAGGGAAGTGCCGTATTTCTCTGCCTGGATCAGGGTATTGGCAAAGGTCCGCGCCGATGGCTCGCGGATACGGGCAGCGAAGTTCTTGAACGCGCCGCTGCGGTCGCCGAGCAGTGCCAACTCGGCGCTCAGCAGTCCCATCTCCTCGGCCAGCACTTCCGATTGCGCCTCCATCTCGCGTCCGACCCGGTCGATTGCCGCCTCGATGCCAAGCCCACCCTCAACACAGACCAGCATCAGGTCGAGCGCATCGGGGAAGTTGTTGGCAACCTCCTGCTTGCGCTTCTGCGATGCGTTGTAGACGAAGATGGTAGGCAGGAAAAAGCCGAAGATCGCCGCCACGATGGCAATCAGCCCCCGCTCCGTTCCGTCCAGATCGAACCCGGCGGTATAGATGAAGCTGACCGCCGCCATAATGAACGGCGCGGACAACCGGGTTACCATATAGATCAGCGCCGCTCTCGGACTGCGATAACCCGCCGAGGCCAGTTTCTCACGCACACCGGACAGCCCGGCGAAACGCTCGAGCTTGAACAGCTCGGACAGGCTCTGGGACGCATTGAGCCGGATCAGATTGGCGCTCGCCTCCATATTCTCGCGCTGAACGGCAGCGAGTGAGCGACGCCGTTCCACCACCACAGATTTCACCCGCTCCTTGGCATCGGCTCGGTCGAGCAGCGGCAGCCCGGCATAAACGATGGAGATCATCGCCCCGACAGCGGCAAGCCAGGTCCATATCTGGCCGGACTCAATCGCACTCTGGAAAAACCCGAACATCGCCTACCTACACCCTGAAATGGATCATCTTGATCATCACCGCGAGCCCAACACACATCCAGAGCAGCGCCCCGCTGATCAGCATATTGCCGATCAGCGTGTCCCACATCGGCGTCATGTAATCAGGGGCCACCCCAATAATCGCGCCGGAGAGCAGAAAGGGCAGCGAGCCGATAATCGCGGCCGACGCCTTGGCCTCACTGGTCATGGCCGACACCTTGCGCTTGAGCTTGAACCGGGCGCGGATCACATCGGAGAGGTTCTGCAGGGTTTCCGACAGCGAACCACCGGTCTGGGCCTGAATGGCGATGGCGATGGCCAGCATGTGCATTTCCGGCAGCGGCATCCGCTTGGCGCACCGCTCCAGCGCCTCAGCCAGTGAAAAACCAGCTGATTGCTCATCGGTGGCAATGGCAAATTCGGTCGCAATCGGCCCCTTGAACTCGCGCCCGATCATGGCCAGCGCCTCATTGACCGGCAGCCCGGCCTTCAGCCCGCGCACCATGACATCGAGGGCATCGGGCAGCCCGGCAATGAACTTCTTCTTCCGCCGCCGCGCCAGCACGGCGAGCACCAACAGGGGCAGGCCAAGTCCAAACAGGATGGCAAGAGCCGTGCCCAGCATCAGGGTTTTCTGAATCAGAAAGCCGATCAGAAAACCGGCCATGCCGATACCTGCCGAGATTTGCCAGAATTGCCGGGCCTGCAGCGGCAACCCGGCCTCGGCGATCCGGTCATCAATGGTCCGCCGTTCCTTTTTCTTCTCGTCCTTCTTGCGCTCGGCATTGCGCAGGCGTTTTTCAATACTGGTCAGGTCATTGCCACCAACACCCCCGACCTGCCGGTTCTGGGTCGCGGTTTTGACCACATTGCGAATGCGGCGCTTCATGCCCAGATGACGGTTGAACCACATACCGAAGCCAGTGCCGAGCACGGCCACCGCCGCCGCACCGATTGCGATGCTCTGGCGGTGTTCGTTCAACAGGGCAAACAGGGCCTGTATCTGCTCTTCCGTCATATATGCTCTTCATCAGGATCAGGCATGGGCCGCCTCAAGCGCTTCCAGCAACTCGCCCTCCATGCCGAAATAGCGGGCCTTGTCCCAGAACCGGGGACGCAAGCCCGTGGCGACATGCCGACCGATCAGATTGCCGTCCCGGTCCTCGCCGGTAACCTCGAAGCGCACGAGATCCTGCAGGGTCACCACATCGCCCTCCATCCCGGCAACCTCGGTGATATGGGTGACCCGGCGTGAGCCATCACGCAGGCGCTGGCACTGCACCACCACATTGATGGCCGAGGAAATCTGCTCGCGCACCGCTGCTGGCGGGATCGAGATATTGCCCATGGCAATCATGTTCTCGAGACGGCTCAGACCCTCGCGCGGGTTGTTGGCGTGGACGGTGCCCATTGACCCATCATGGCCGGTATTCATCGCCTGTAACAGGTCGAATGCCTCCGGTCCCCGCACCTCACCGACGATGATCCGGTCCGGGCGCATCCGCAGGCAGTTGCGAACCAGATCGCGCATCAAGACCTCGCCCTGTCCCTCAAGGTTCGGCGGGCGGGTTTCGAGGCGCACAACATGCGGCTGTTGCAGCTGGAGTTCGCAGGCATCCTCACAGGTGATGACCCGCTCCCCCGGACTGATATAGCCGGTCAGGCAGTTGAGCATGGTGGTCTTGCCCGACCCGGTACCGCCGGAGATCAGGATATTGCATCGGCACGCCGCCGCCACCCGCAGCACGGTCGCGGCAGCCGGGCTGACCGAGCCGTATTCCATCAGGGTTTCAAGCGTCAGCTTGTCCTGCTTGAACTTGCGAATGGTGAGGGTCGCGCCATCGACCGCGAGCGGCGGGATGATCGCATTGACCCGACTGCCATCGGCGAGACGTGCGTCACAGATCGGGCTGCTCTCATCAATCCGGCGACCGACGGCAGAGACGATCTTCTGACAGATATTGATCAGGTGCTGGTTGTCCCGGAACCGGATCGGCGCCTGTTCGATCCGCCCCTTGGTCTCGATATAGACCGTGTTCGGCCCGTTCACCATGATGTCGGCAATGTCATCACGGGCCAGCAGCGGCTCCAGCGGACCATAGCCGAGAATGTCGTCACAGACCTCGCGGCTGAGGGTCGCCTGCTCTGCCGAGGTCAGGTCAAGGCGGCGGAAATTGATGATGGTCTCCACTGCCGTCTGGATATCCTGCCGCGCCTGTTGCCGATCAAGCCGGACCAGCGAGGTCACATCAACCCCCTGCTTGATATCCTCGAACACGATATTGCGCGCGGCCATATAGCGTTCGGACAGCTCCGGCAGTTTGCTCGGCTTGATGTCTATCGGTTTCTGGCTGCCATGGGATTTGCGGTCATTGGCTGCAGGTGTGCTGCTGGCGACCGGTTTGATGCCGGCAGCGGGTTTCGGCGCGGTTGTCGGTGGCTTTGCCTGTGGTTTTGCCTGTGGCGCATCACCCGGCATGGCGACCGAGCCTTCACGCAGGGCACTGGTCAGGTCCGGCATGTCGGTTGCGGTGTGATCAGCCAGTGCAGCCCTGTCCACCACGGCAGGCCGTTCCGTTTCCTCATCCCGCCGCCGTTCCTGCTGGAACGCATCATCATAGGCGGATGGTGCCACCGCTGATGCTGCAGCGGTATCCGCTTTCGGGCTATCGGTCTCAATCGGCTCAGAACGGCGTCCGAACATAGGCTATTCCTGCCCTCCTCACGCGTGTTTCGGTGGCTTGATAAGGCCGCTGACCAGACCGGCAATGCCGCCGCCCGAGATCAGCTTCGATGACGTATCGGTGCTAGCCCCCTTGCCACCGGCATTGCCCTTGGCATAGATCGCATCGACCACCGGCTGCATGTCCTTGAGCGTCTTTTGCGCCAGCTTGTCATAGGCAAAGTAGCGGCCATTGGTTTCCGCCAGCGCAAACAGGTTTGGCGTGAACGGCACGGAACAGATGGTCTTCTGCTCCAGCGCATCCTTGACCGCATCCAGCGGCAAATCGGCCCGATCATGGGCACCGACGCCATTGACCAGCACCGTCAGTGGTGCCTCGGCACCGCGCCGCTGGCGCAACTCATCCATCATCATCCGCGCATTGCGCAGCGAGGCCAGCAGCGGGCTGGTGACGATCACCACATGATCGGCAATCGCCGCCACATGCCGGGTCAGCGGGTGCATCCCGGTCGGCAGATCAACAACCGTCACATCGGCCAGTGTCCGGGCCTCGGCAATCAGGTACTCGACCGCTTCCGGCAGAAAGCTGTCGGGGGCGGCAATACCGCGACCGCCGGGCAGCAGCTGGACATAATCACCGATCGGCTGCGCTACCCGGCTCAGCATTTCCGCATCGAATTTGCCATCGGCGATTGCCTCCAGCATTTCATCGAGCGAACGCTTGGCCTCACACCCGAAGGCAATGCCGCTGGTGCCGCCGAGACCGTTCAGATCGGCCAGAAAACTCGATGACTGCCGGGTCTCACCGGCGAGCCAGCTGATTGCCTGGGCAATCGTGGTCGCCCCGACACCGCCCTTGGCACCAACCACAGCGACCAGCTTGCCACCGGCGCCGCTGACATTGGCAAGCCCCTTGGCAAAAGAGCCGATCAGTTCTTCAATCCCATATGGCCCGACCAGATAATCGCTGACCCCCATTTCGGTCAGGCGACGATAGAGGCGCACATCATTGGTATGTCCGAGGACAATCGCACCGGTGCCCGGCTGGCAATGGCTGGCAAGGCGATCAATCGCCCCCTCTACATCATTGGCCGCCGTCGGCAGCTCGACCGCCACCAGTTCCGGCGACTGGCTGTTACGGTAATGGCTGGTCGCCGCATCGAGGCCACCATCATGAACATTCATCGCGATACGCGCCATGCGCCAGTCAGCCACCGTATCCTGCAGGGCTTTCCGGGTTGCCTGATCCATATAGAAGGCATCAATCGTCGCGCGTGGCAGCAGGGTCTGCTGATGAGCGGATGATCCCATAGTCTCATCTCCTCTTTCTAGGCATCAACGGCCCACATCGGTCGTCTCAACCAGCCCGGACGGGATGATCGGCGGTGGCTGGTTGGTTCGGTAACGCTGGGTTGCAAAGCCGGTCGGATCGCTCGGGTTCGCGGCAATCCGGTCATTCCCGGCAAGGTCCGCCGGGCGGGCGACCATTCGGCCAAGTTGGCGGTCAAGACCACAGCCGAGCGGCGATGCCTTCAGCGGCACATCCGGGCAGTTGGGCAAGACCACATCAAGCTGACGATAGGTGGCAACCGCGCCATAAGGCTGGACATTGACATTGGTGATGGTCACACGGTCCGGGCTGATACCCGCATCGGCGAGTGCCATGCGCAGCATTCGCACCTGTTGCGTGCCCATTTCCGTGCTGGGTGCGGAGACGACCATATGCAGCCGCCCCGACCCCTTGGCATTGAAGCTGTGGGCGATCCGGCGTACCGGCGCATCGATGGCACTGACACCACGTTGCAAGTCATCAGCTTCAATCCGCAGGTTGGCCGTGCTAGGCGACAGGCTCAAATGGGTCAGCGGGGTCCGGGTCTCGTATTTATGCTCAACCTCGGCACAGGCACTGGCCAGCAGGAGCAGAGAGACAGCAGATAATCTTATTGTAAGTTTTATCATAATACTGTTCTCCGTTAATCCAGCAGGTAGCCATGGCTTTGTTGGCTCTGATCGAGGCCGGTCAGGGCCTTATCGCCATAGACGGTCTTCAGCCGATCCATCATGCCGAGCTCGATCGGTGTCTCGCTCGGTGCGACCGCCACATCCTGTGCGATGCCATTGCGATACGGCTTCACCAGTACCGGCGTTACCATGATGATCACCTCGGACTCATTACGTGAGAAGGCATCGGAGCGGGCCAGCCGGCCAATCACCGGCACATCCTTGATCCCCGGCAGGCCACGGGCATTCTTGACCAGTTCGGACTGGATCAGCCCGGCAATCATCAGACTGCCGCCGCTGCCCATCTCCACCACGGTTTCCGCGCGGTTGACGGTCAGGGACGGGATCGAAACGCTCGACAGGGTAATCGCCGCCTCATTGCTGAGGGCGGAAATCTCGGTGCCCAGACGCAGTGAGATACGATCTTCGCTCAACACGGTCGGGGTAAAGGCGAGTGAGACACCAAACGGCTTGAACTCGATAGAGATGCCGTCATCATCCTGATCCACCGGGATCGGGAACTCACCACCAGCCAGAAACTTTGCCGTCTCACCGGTAATGGCAGTCAGGTTCGGCTCGGCCAGCACCTGGATCAGCCCTTCCTCCTCCAGCGCATTGAACACCAGCGACAGGGGACCAAACCCACCGGGCGAGAACAGCAGTGAGCCGACGCCAAACGGCGTGGCGGAAAGGCCGACCGCAGGCAGGGCATTGAACAGGAAATCGACAGCATTATCGGGGTTGAGCGGATCACCGAAGTCACTCTCGACACCGAGTTCATAGAGCGTGTCGCGGCTCAGCTCGACGATGCGGACACGGAGCAGGACCTGCAATTCACCGGCGACAGTCATCATGTCGATGACATTCTCATCCGCCGCAACGAAGCGTCGGGAGATACGGCGCAACTGGTCAGCCGCCGAGGGCGAGCTGATGGTACCGGCAAGAACCACATCGCCATTGACCGTGCTGACCTCGACCTGCCGTTCCTTGGGCAACAGCTTGTGAATGGTATTGTTGAGCGTCAGCTCATCGATACGCACATGCACTTCCAACCGGGTAATGATGTCGCCATCACTATCGAAAACAAACACCGTGGTATTGCCGATCTGACGACCGAGCAGATAGAGCCGTCGGGGCGATGGTACGCGCGCATCGGCGATCGAGCTGTCACCAACCAGCACCTCACCGGCGGTGCGGTCGAGCTGGATTACCTCGGCCTTACCGAAGGTCAGGTTGATGCTGCGAAACTCGCGGGAGCCTTCAACGAAGGTACTGGCGCTGGCCGATTGGGCCAGACCGACCACCATCAGCAGCATCAGCAACAAGGCGATAAAACCGATCAGCCGTTGCTGTACCGCGGACAGGCTTGCGGAATCATAACGGGCGCGGATCTGACCCAGATTGCCATGCAGTTCTTCCACCTGTTTCATCGTCTTGCCTTCCCCGTTGATGTTGCCTGTAGCCCGTGCCTGATAAGCCCTAATTCAGCCGCACATGGCTGACGCTGGCACCGTGATAGACGCGGATTGACGGACCATTGCCGCTATAGCCGCCATTCTCACCACGCTGGCCGTTGATCTGTGCCGCCATTGCCGCCGCCTGCAATGCCTTGCCAATGCCGATATCGGCAGTGAATTTCTCGCTGTCAGGGCGCTCCTGATCCTTCGCCTGATCGGCGCTGAGCGAGCGCAGGGACAGGCTGAGATCACCCATCTGCTGCGCCAGCGTCAGCTTTTCCGCCTGTTCCTGGGTCACCGCGACGGTGACGGTACGGGCCGGGGCCGCGTCCCGGCTGTCATTGACCACCTGATCCACTGCCAGCACACGAATGCGCTCAAGCACGGTTTCCGAGGCATGACGCGCCACCACACTCATTGCCGCCTGCCGGTCTTCGCGGTCACCCTCGATGCGCACCTGATAGGTCATCAGCACATCGACAAAGTCACCGGGACGGACAAAGCCACCAGCCGAGGTGGTGACCGAAACCGGAATACTGATCGCGCGCTGGTTCGGCTCCAGTGTTGCCGCCAGGAAGCCCGCATCCTTGTCCTTTGACACCAGCATGCTGGCGAAGATCGGCTCGCCCTCAAGGGCCGGGCGCCGCATCCGCATATCGTCGAGTTCCTCGATGATTTCCGCGCCCTTGCGAATGGCATGGCTTGGCACGACCTCTTCCGGCCAGTCTTCCCAGCGATAATCGGATTGGCCGAGTTCGGTACCGGTCGCAATGTCACGCGCGGCAACCATGACCGAGATTTTCGGGATTTCGATCTGGGTTGAATTGCCCTGATTGCCAAGGGCAAGGACCAGCATCCCGACCCCGGCACCGATACCCAGCAATGTAATCATGCCACGACGCATCATCGTCTCCTTGTCAACGTAGGATCATGGGGATCAGGGCGGCACCGGCACCGGCAGCGATCGCAACCCCGTAAGGCACGCGCTTCATGCCGATCCGGTAGCCACCGGCGATGCCGACACCCTCGAGCCAGACCGGCACCGCACGGGTGGCGAGCATGCTGACCAGTATGGCCAGCGCGCCACCGGCATAGGCCGTGGTAAACAGCAGCGGCGCGATACCGGACGGGCCGATGACCAGCGCCAGCACTGCCAGCAGTTTGCCATCCCCGGCACCGAGCCACCCGGCTGCAAACATCCCGAAGCACGCTGCTAGTACCAGAGCGGCAATCAGCAGGTGCAGGCCGATCGCCGACAGGGAAAGCCCGGCCGTGGCGCATACCCCGACAAAGATCGTGATCAGGCTGATCACTACCCAGTTCGGAATGCGATAACGCGCAACATCAAATCCCGCTGCCGTCACTGTCAGCAGTAACGCAAGAACGAACAGAAGCTGGGTCGCGGTCATTTCCATCAGGAACAATCCCTTGTCCGGCATCAGTGCATTTTCTTATGCAATGCACTAGGAAAACTTGTCTTGAAAAGTGAATGGCCCGGGCCCTCATCAGGTTGCCCGGGCCATTGCGTTGTTGTCTTACGCTATACGGCGGTGCTGATTAGCCGCCGTCGCCGCCGCCGCCTTCCGCGGTCGCTGCCGTGACCTGCTCGGCGATATAGGTGAAGGTCTCACCCAGAACCGGGCCGAGGGCATTCAAACCGACAATAACTGCCAGAGAAACCAGGGCAACGATCAGACCATATTCAATGGCTGTCGCACCTTCTTCTTGAACCAGAAACTGCTTTAACTTGGACATAAGTAATCTCCGCTTGTGTTTGATACTATCAGAGAGGGGGCTCTGCTTGAGACTTCATCGACCAACCTGCCGCTGTCTCATGAACACATCTAAACAGCATTTTTTTGCCGTTTCAAATATTTTTATTTGGGATATTTTTATGTTTATTTTGATCTAACTTTTTAATATTTAAAAATAACAACATTTTTATATTTAATTTGGCACAATTCACATCACATCAAGAATAAGGGCGGCACAACAGAGGCTTAACCCTGTCGCGCCGCCCGACATAGAGGCCCTCAGCAGGCGTGCTCAACTGGTGACCCGCAGTTTGCTCAGCTGGTTGCCAACGGTCTCGAACACCTGTTCCAGCTGTGCGCCATCGGGCGCGTGAAAATAATAGCCGGACTGGCTGGCGCAATTCTGATAGATCGCCCGGGTTGTGTTATCGACACCGCTGCCGAAGGTGATGGTGAAAACCGTAATGCCGATCTCCTTGATATTGGAACAGACATCCTCCAGCCGATCATCGAGGCGCGAGCCTGCCGTTCCCCGGCTGGTGGTGCCGAGATTACCTTCCTCGACCCGGTCATAACTGCCGTAATCGCTGCTGTAATAGGTGTTGCGCACCGTATCGCTGGTCCGCCCGTCACCGTCGAGATCACGGTAATCACGAATATCCGGCCATTGATATGTCAGGTTGTCACCATCGGTCATCATGACAATGGCCTTCTGCCAGAGCGGTTCATCATAGGGCAGAACACCATCGGAGAATGGCGGATCGGGCGACAGGACACGCCAGCCCCAGACCATACCGACATTACCCATGGTGCCACCGCGCGACCAGGCATCAAGCGCATCAATGGCATCGTCCACGGCCTCCCGGTCATTGGTCAGGGGCAGGATCGGCGTCGGGCAGCCGATATTCGGCCCGCGCATCTCGTTACCCCGACTGTTACGCATATCGACACCGGCGGCGGCCCAGTCATTATCGAACGAGCTTGGCCAGTAATAAGGCTCCCACTCACCACCATCCTCTATCGAACTGTCGAGTACATCATGGCCATCGCCACGGGCCCGGACACAGCCCTTCCACATCAGCGGATCACCGGGGTCATAGTCGATCGAGGTGATATTATGTTCAGGATCATCGGGATCGAGGCCGATATCTTCGGGATCGACATTGTTCATCCAGCCCATATCGACGATATCCTCAGCCTCATCGCCGGGATTGACCGCTGCCGAATAGGGCACAACCGCCACCCGCAGAAACTCCGGTGCCGGTTCGTCATCAAAGACAATCCGGACCAGCGCCCGGGCCGCCTCGCGCAGATCGGCAATCTTGGTTCCCGCCATGGACCCGGTCACATCGAGTACCATGGCCAGTTCCAGCCCGGATATTTCCCGCAGAACCGTGGTCGAGACACTGATATCGAGATAGCGGCGCCCGAGCACCGCCATGAAGGTCGTATCCATACGCAGGCTTGCCTCGGCGGTAATGGTTTCGCCGGGGTCTCCCAGATCGAAATCAATCTCGTCATGCAGGTCTTCATTGGCGAAATTGGCATCCAGATAGGCCCGCATCCGCGCTTCGAGCTGTTGTTTGGTGCCGGTCGAGGAGGCAACGGCGAGTGCCGCAGTGTCGAGGGCATAACCCAGCTGGTTGCGATACAGGAGTGCTCGACCGTAATCAACGGCCAATCCGGCAAAGGCCAGCAGCGGCACCAGCGCCAGGGCAAAGATCACACCGATCGAGCCACCCTGTTGCATCGTTCGGCGTCCGGTTTTATGCGGCAAAACAAGATAACGTTTCTGACGACTAATCATGGCCAACTCCATTGGACCCATGGCATCCATGGGCCTTGATCGGTTACAGCAGTCGCCTCAACTTGGGATCGGGGATCAGCTCCCCTGATAGTCAACAAACGGTGTCTGCCGCCCGCGCAGAATGGCCGTTCGTTCAAACTCAATCGGACCGGTAAAAACGGTAATAAAGATCGGCCGATATTCGACCCGCATGGTGACGGCAAGCACACCCTCACCCGGCCCGCCGAGACCCTCGGTACGATCCGGGAAGCCGTTGGCGATCGACATGTTCTCGGTCTCCCGCCACCTGATCTCGGGGTCGCCATCATCGGGATCATAACGGATGCCGACAATGTCATAGCCGAGGCTGGTCGTGGCAAAGGGCTGCATGATCAGACCGGCGGCATCGGTAACATCATCGACGAAATCATCGCTCAACAGGGCTTCACGGGCGAGGATATCGGCAACCGACTGGGTTGCCGTATTCAGCTTGCGCGCCATCCACAAGGCGCGCCCGACATCAATGGAACCGAGCAGCAGGGCCACCAGGATCGGGAATACCCCGGCAAATTCAATGGCCGCTGCCCCCCGCTCATTCCGGCAGAAGCGGCGGAAGATACCTTGGGGGCAGACACCCCGAGGACGGCGGGTACTGTTAGAATGGCTCATTACGCACCACCGCTGTTGCCCTGATCGGCACCTCGTTATCAAGCCCAGCCCCCATCATCGCGCCCATCAGCGGCGTGATGAAATGGAAATCATAGGCTGCACGGGCAATCACAAAGGAACTGGTCTCACCAATATCAATATCGCCATTGCCTTCATCATCATTGTCCCAGAACGGAGCGATATCGCTGACCTCACCCACCGTCTCACCGGAGACCATCTCGAACCGTATTTCACTGCAGGGCACCGCAATGGTATGGGCACAGAGCTCGGCCCGGAATGCCTGTTCAGGATCGCCGGCATCCTGCATCTGGCCAGTGCGAACCATACGGGTTGCCTGATCCATGGCACCCTCAATGGCAGATACCGTGAAGAACATCAGCATCAGTTCGATAATGCCGATGGTGATGATCAGAAACGGCATGACGCAGAGCGCAAACTCGACCGCCGTCGAGCCGTCACGCTCTCTGCCGAAGCGCCGCAAGCGACCCAGCAGTACAGACCAATGCACAGAAATGCTGCTCGACATACACCGACACTACATAAAAAGAATAACCACTGGTGATGTACGCCGAATTTCAAATACCGTCAAAGTATATCGTTTCGATATTTTTGCGTTATTTTGAGTAATTATTTTATTATTAAAAACAAATGTAGTTCAAATTCATCTCAAAAGAAAAAGGCCCGCCAGAAAGGCGGGCCCTGATCATTTGTAGCGAATTGCCGGCAATCGGCAAAATGGCTTATTGGCCAGCAACTTCAGCGTAGGTGCCGTTTTTCCACTCGTACCAGACATAGGCAGGCTGCTCGATGTCGCCCTTGTCGTCGAAGGTCAGCTCACCGATAACGGTGTCGAACTCACCTTCACCGAGTGCTTCGATCAGCTCGTCAACATCGGTTGAACCAGCAGCTTCTGCAGCTTCGGCAAATGCCTGGATCGCGGCATAGGTGTAAAGGGTGTAGCCTTCTGGCTCTTTACCGGAAGCGCGCATTTCCTCAACGACCTTGGCAGCTTCAGCGAAGTTGCGTGGGTCAGGGCCGAAGGTCATCAGGGTGCCCTCACCGGCATCACCGGTGATTGACCAGTACTCGTCGGTCACCAGTGCGTCACCGGAGATCAGCTGGGTATCCATACCCTGTGCACGCATCTGACGCAGCATCAGGCCGGCTTCGGTGTGGTAACCACCGACATAGACAACGTCGACATCAGCAGCATTCAGCTTGGTAACCAGAGCAGAATAGTCGCTCTCGCCCGGGGTATAGCTCTCGAACATCGCTTCGGTAGCACCGGCAGCGTTGAGGGCTTTCTTGGTTTCTTCAGCCAGACCCTGACCGTAAGCGGTGCGGTCATGGAGAATGGCGATGTTCTGGCCAGCATATTCGGTAGCAATGAATTCACCGGCGATGGAGCCCTGCTGGTCGTCACGACCGCAGACACGGAAGACGTTCTCGCCGCCCTCATCGGTCAGCTTCGGGTTGGTGGAAGCAGGTGAAATCTGCAGGATGCCTTCCTCGGTATAAACCTTGGAAGCCGGGATGGAAGAACCGGAGCAGAAGTGGCCAGCAACGAAGACAACGCCTTCATTCACGAACTGGTTTGCGACCGAAACAGCCTGACGTGGATCACAGGCATCGTCGCCGACTTTCAGGACCAGTTTCTCGCCGAGGACACCGCCGGCGGCATTGATGTCAGCAACAGCCTTTTCGGCACCCTGACGCATCTGCTCACCGAATGATGCGTATTGGCCGGTCATTGGACCAGCGGTTGCGATCACGATGTCAGCCTTGGCGGCTGTGGCGGAAAAGCCGATGGCCAGCGCTGAAGCAGCGACAGCAAAACGGGTAAAAGTCATGTAAAAGCTCCCTTGGGATTTAGGTATTCGCCAGTCGCTTGGCTTCTGGCGAATGGGGTGACATCAATCATCGGTTACGCGAAAACGGCGCTCCCCTGATCGAATCTCTCGGTTTTCGCTGCAACGCTTGCCAATTCAGCAACGCTGCATTGCGAAAAACGTTAGGCCGGACATTAGCACGACAAATAATTGCCGCAACTAATGTTTCAAGCTCATGCCTTGGATTTATATGAAAAAGGTCCGGATAATTGGTAGAGCCACGGATACTGGTTGACCATCTTGCGCGCCAGTGTCAGCCGGTACGCGGCATAGCAGATCAGACCGAGCACCAGCCAGGCCGCCAGAAAGCCGGTAACAGAGGTCAGATCACCCCCGGCCAGCGCATAACCGATGAACCGATCACCACAGGCGAGCAGCGCGCCGTAAGGGATGATCTTCAATGGTTTTTGCCAGCCATTGGCCAGCGCCTGCCCGGTCATGAATGAGCAAAAACCGAACAGCACAAAGGTGACGATGACAAAGCCGAGCAGGGAAATGCCCAGAAACTGTTCCATGATCAATGCCCCCCTTCCAGATAGGCCGCGCGCACTTCCTCATTGGCGAGCAATTCGGCACCGCTGCCCGACATGGTGATTTCACCGGTCACCATCACATAGCCGCGATGGGCGAGCTTGAGCGCATGATAGGCGTTCTGTTCAACCAGAAACACGGTCATGCCATCCTGCTCGTTCACTTCCCGGATCACCTCGAAAATCTGCTTCACGATCATCGGGGCGAGACCGAGCGATGGCTCGTCCAGCAACAGCAGGCGTGGGCGGCTCATCAAGGCCCGCCCGATGGCCAGCATCTGCTGCTCACCGCCGGACAGCGTGCCGCCACGCTGGTTCTGGCGTTCCTTCAGGCGTGGGAACAGTTCGAATACCCGGTCGAGATCGCGCTGGAAATGGCTGCCATCGGTAACCAGCGTGCCCATCTGCAGGTTTTCCATCACCGTCATGCGCGGGAAAACCCGCCGTCCTTCCGGTGACTGGGCAATACCGAGCCGGACGATCTCGTGGGTCGGCATGGATGAGATATCCTGCCCCTCGAAAACGATCCGGCCCTCACGGGCCTGCGGACTGCCGCACAGGGTCATC